>NZ_JBHTZI010000004.1:0-468312 GCF_042790355.1 Rhodococcus sp. NPDC056743
CGGAAGCTAAGCCCTTCAGCGCCGATGGTACTGCACTCGACAGGGTGTGGGAGAGTAGGACACCGCCGAACACAACTTGAGAAAGCCCCCCAACAATGTTGGGGGGCTTTTTCGTATCCCCGAATCGATTTGTCCCCGGGATCGGTAGTCGCCGGCACCAGTGGTCGGGGTGAACGTATCGCTCACCCCGACAGACAGGGGCGGCGGTACGTTCACGCGATGCCGGGGCGAGGCATACTCGGCGAACCGGACGCTACTGCAGTGCCGATTCCAATGTCTCGCAGAGCATTTCCAGTGCCCGCGGGTACTGAGACGGTGAGGGTTTGCTGTATCCGACAACAATGCCGTCAGAGTCGGGGCAGGACGAGTCTGGGTGCCGGAACGTGGACAGCCCTTCAAGGCCGAGACCGCGTGCGTCTGCGGCAGCCATCACGGCTTGTTCGCTGCCACGAGGCAACCGAATTACGGCATGAAGTCCTGCGGAGATCCCCTCGACCCGGACTTCGGGTACTCGTTGTGTCAAGATGGCGACCAGTTGATCGCGTCGTCGTCGGTAGGAAACCCGCATCTTCCGAATGTGACTGTCGAACCGCCCGGACTCGATGAAGTCTGCGAGAGCTAGCTGATCGGTTGAGCTGACCCAACGCTCGTACGGCCCCTTGACTGCGAGCACCGGTTCGATCAATCTGTCCGGCAACACCATCCATCCGATACGAATGGCCGGCGAGAGTGTTTTGCTCACCGTTCCGAGGTACGCGACGTGTTGTGGGGCTATCCCCTGTAGTGCGCCGACGGGCTTTCTGTCGTAACGGAATTCACCGTCGTAGTCGTCTTCCAGTATGACTCCGCCAGTGCTCGACGCCCATTCGATGGCAGTTGCCCGCCGTGCGGGACTGAGGGGTCCGCCGAGGGGAAACTGGTGCGCCGGCGTCAATAGCGTAGCTCCGGCGGCTGTGGATGCGAGTTCGTCTGTGCACGTGCCTGATTCGTCAACAGAGACAGGGACGGTTCGGATTCCTTCGTCGCTGAGCAACTGCCGGTGCAGATGAAGGCAGTAAGCGTCGACTGCAAACGTTCCTCCTAGTGTGCGAGCCAGGAGCGAGATTCCGTGACCTGAACTGGCGCTGATCACTATTCGGTTCGGGTCTACCCGAACTCCTCTGGTCGGCCCAGATATCCGGAAAGGGCATCGCGGAGTTCGACGCGACCGCGCGGGTCGGCGGCGGCAAACGCGTCGTTGGGTGCTGCGGTCAGGGCTCGTCGAGCAGATGAAATCCAGGCTGAACGTGGGAAGGCTGATACGTCAGGCGATCCGGGCATCAAGCTGTGTGTGAAGCGCATCGCGGGTGGTGCGGGCGCCGCGTTATTGCGGGAGTCGGCGAGCGAAGCGACCACGGTTCCGGATCCCTGGCGAGTGACGAGCCATCCGGCCGCAGCGAGTTCGGTGTAGCAGTCGGCCACGGTGTTTCGCGCCAGGCCGAGGTCGTGTGCAAGGGTGCGCGACGGCGGGAGTCTGGTGCCGGACTTCAAGACGCCGCCGTCGATCGCGTCGCGAAGTGCCTGCAGAAGTGCTGCTTTGACGCCGATGCCCTGCGGTAGTTCTATGTGCAGATCGAAACCGAGATTGGCCCACGAATTCACACACAAATTGAACCATGTTTGAGGGTCATTGCGAGATTATCGTTCTAGTTATGACAACAACATCAGGACAACGACTCAACATTGCGCAGCTGGCACCCGAGGTTTACAAAGCGATGATCGCACTGGACAGTGCTGCACGTAAGGGGTTGGATCCCACGCTGGTCGAGTTGGTGCTGACACGTGCGTCGCAGTTGAATCACTGTGCGTGGTGCTTGGACATGCACACACGTGATGCGCGCGAAGCCGGCGTGACGGAGCAGAAGCTGTACTTGCTGAACGCGTGGGAGGAAGCCCGAGGTCTGTACTCCGACAAGGAGCGCGCAGCTCTCGCGTTGACGGAGGCCGTCACAGTTCTCACCGACGGGTTTGTCCCCGATGCCGTCTACAACGAAGCGTCCGAGCACTTTGCCGACGCCGAGCTGGCTCAGCTCATCAGCGTCATCTTGACCATCAACGCATGGAATCGGATTGCCGTCACCTCGCGGATGGCGCCGCCTGTCCGGGGCTGACTCCGTCGTTTGGATAGTGTCGCGGCATGGATCTTCGACTTTCGGGAAAACGCGCAATCGTTGCGGGCGGTAGCAAGGGGATCGGGCTCGCGATCGCCAGAGGTTTGGCGGCGGAAGGAGTCGATCTCGCGATACTCGCCCGCACCGAACAGACTGTGGCCGGCACTGCCCGAGATCTGGCGTCGGAGTTCGGGATTCGAGCAATCGGTGTGGCCGCCGATACGCGCGACGACGACGCAGTTCAGGCCGCGGTGCTCGAGGTGGTCGAGACGTTTGGCGGCGTCGACATTCTGGTCAATTCCGCGGCGACGCCATGGAGTGCTGGTAGGCCAACGGATTTCTGGTCGACAACCGATGATGTCGTGCGGGACGAAGTCGAGGTCAAGGTTCTCGGCTATCTCCGTACGGCCCGGGCAGTTGCGCCGCACATGGTGGCGCAGGGGTGGGGCCGGATCATCAACATCAGCGGATTGGGCGCGCGTACGGCCACCTCGATTGCACATACGGTACGCAACGTCAGCGTCTCCGCGTTGACGAAGAACCTGGCCGACGAGTTGGGGCCGAGCGGAATCAACGTGACGGTGGTTCATCCCGGCGTGACTCGGACCGAGCGACTCGATGCGCGGATCGAAGACGAGATGAACCTGACGGGTCGTTCGCTCGCCGAGGTGGAAGCGGGAATTGCCACCAATTCGATTCGCAAGATCGTCGACGCGGCCGAGGTGGCCGATGTCGTCACGTTCCTGGCGTCGCCGCGCAGTGTCTCGATCACGGGTGACGCGGTGGCCGTCGGCGGCGGTATTCCGGGGCCGGTGTACTACTGACCTGCACGGAGGAGTATAAATACATCTTGTGTCTATGTTGCATTCTACGGCGGAGTCGGTATTCCGCGAGGTGAAGGAACTCATCCTGTCCGGCGAGTTGCCCGGTGGTGAGCTCATCAGTGAGGGCGAGATCGCCAGTCGGATGGAGTGCAGTCGCACTCCTGTGCGAGAAGCGTTTCTTCGTCTCGAAGCCGAAGGCTGGATGCGCCTGTACCCGAAGAAGGGTGCATTGATCGTCCCCGTGGCTGACGGCGAGGCCGAGCATGTGGTCGCGGCGCGGCAACTGGTGGAGACGCAGAGCGTGCGCGTTGTGGCTGACCGGCCTCAGTCCCGTAGCGGTTTGGTCGCAGCGTTGACGGCGAGTGTGGCTGAGCAGCGTGAGATTGCAGATCGTGGCGACGTCGCGGCCTTCAGTGCCGCCGACGCAGATTTCCACAAGACGATCGTTGCTGCGGGCGGTAATCCTCTGCTCGACACTTTCTACGCGGGTCTGCGTGATCGGCAGCGCCGGATGACAGCACGGTCCATCGCGCTCGACCCGGGAAAACTGTCGAGGATTCTCGAAGACCACACCGAACTGATCAGCCTGGTCGAGGCCGGCGACGCCGATGCGTACAACGACGCGGTGCTCGCGCATATGCGTCGGGTTCACGGACTCGGACTGCGGGGAGAACTGTGATGAGCGTCGAAACCTTGTTGTCGAACAAGTCCACGGACAACCGTTCTGCCCGAGTGTGGCTCATGGTTGCGGCCAGTATGTTCGCAGTTGCCTGGGGCGGCAACGAATTCACGCCGCTGTTGGTGATGTACCGGGTCGATCACGGCTATTCGCCCGTGATGGTCGACTTCTTCCTCTTTGCCTACGTGGTGGGTATCGTTCCTGCGCTCTTGCTCGGTGGCCCGCTGTCCGATCGGCTGGGTCGGCGCCCGATCATGCTCCCGGCTCCGTTCATCGCGATCGCCGGCTCGACGCTGCTGGCTTTCGGGGCGGATTCCGCGGCTGTTCTGATTGTCGGCCGTATCCTGTGCGGCATCGCACTGGGTATCGGCATGGCCGTCGGCGGTTCCTGGGTGAAGGAACTATCCTCGGCTCCCTGGGATCCGGACGCCAACGAAGGCGCGGGCGCCAGACGCGCCGCCATGAGTTTGACCGCTGGTTTTGCGTTGGGCGCGGGCTTCGCGGGTGTGTTGGCGCAATGGGCACCACTGCCGAGTGCGTTGGCTTACGTGCTGCATATCGCGATCACTGTGCTTGCAGGCGTTGCCTTGTGGCAGGCGCCCGAGACTCGCGCCGCTCAGCCGAAGAACGAGCGTCGCCGGTTGAGTGACGACTTGAAGATTCCGTCCGCCGGTCATCGCCGATTCCTGTACGTCGTTGTTCCGTTGGCGCCGTGGGTGTTCGGAGCAGCAAGCGTCGGGTACGCCGTCATTCCCGCGCTGATGACCGGCCACAGCGGCAACGCCCCGGTGGCCTTCTCCGCGTTCCTCTGTGTCGTTGCCCTGGCCTGTGGATTTGCGATCCAGTCGCTCGGGCGCAAGATCGACACGAACAACAGTGCGCGAGGTGCCGTCGTAGCGCTTGTGTTCCTGGTAATCGGAATGGCTGCAGCGGCTCTGGTGGCGTCGACGCTGACGGTTGCCGTTGCGATTGTTGCCGCTGCGATCCTCGGCTGTGGATACGGAATGGCCTTGGTGTCCGGCCTGCTCGAGATTCAGCGCATCGCCGGGCCGGACGACCTTGCTGGGCTGACCGCGGTGTTCTACTCGATCACCTATATCGGGTTCGCGGTTCCCGCGGTCTTGGCGATGCTGTCGGAAAGCATTCCGGCGCTGAGTTACACGGTGACTTTGTTGTTCGGCGCTGCGGCAGCCGCAGCCTGCCTCGTACTTGTACTGTTCAAATCCCGGTCACACCTCCCGGCGCATGAATCGGATATCGTCAAGGCGGGCTGAGCCTGGCCCACGAAACAGGAGGAACGCTCAATGGGGACTTGGGGTTCGGGACCGTTCGAGAACGACGCGGCCGGCGACTTGCTATCGGCGATTCGGGCCGGTGAATTCGACATCACCGATTTCACCGGGCACGTCGACGAAGAATACGTCGAGGTGGACGATTCGCAGGCGGCAATCGCAGTGGCGGAAATTGTTGCAGTGGCGCACGGACTCCTACCGGCCCCACCGCAACTCGAAGGCATCGATGCCGTCGCCTATACCGAGTCCTTGACGCCAGAGCAGCGGGAGTGGATTCTCGCGACACTCGAACGCACAATTGGCGACCCCGAAACGTCCGAACTCTACGAGCTGTGGGCCGAGAACGGTCCGGAGGATGTCGAGGAATGGCGGGCTCCGATCCTGACAAGGTTGGAGAGCCTCAAAGCCTTGAGCTGACGCGGCTCACGTCCGGCGCGGCAGGGGTTTCTGATTGAGCCACGCATCCCACAGCGGACGCAGCGGGATGTCGGTGAACCGTGATGCCAGATCGGTGAACTGTTCGGTGCTGACAGTGCTGTGGCGATGTTTGGTGGTCCACTGCCGGAGAAGTTCGAAGAACTTGTCGTCTCCGAGAACCCCACGCAGAGTGTGCAGGGTGAGAGCGCCGCGTTTGTAGATTCGATCGTCGAACATCAGGGCCGGCCCGGGATTACAGAGGACGAGATCCTGAGGTTTGCGCATCAGCCCTTGATAGGCGTTAGCAGCAAGGGTTTTGGACGAGGGTCCGCCGGAGTTTTCGGACCAGATCCATTCCGCGTAACAGGCAAAACCTTCGTGCAGCCAGATGTCGCACCACGCCCCGATGGTGAGGCTGTTGCCGAACCATTGGTGCGCCAATTCGTGTGCGACAAGGCGTTCGGATCCGCGTCGGCCGGTGCAGTGATTGGCGCCGAAAATCGAGAGCCCCTGGGCTTCGATGGGAATCTCGAGTTCGTCGTCGGTGACCACGGCGGTGTAGTCGGCAAAGGGATACGGGCCGAACAGTTTTCCGAAGACGTCGAGCATCTGCGGCTGCCGCGAGAAGTCGACGTCGAACTCGTTGTGCAGTCGAGGCGGGTGAACCGCGAAGATCGGCACCTGACCCGAGCTGACCTGCCGATGCTCGTACTGCCCGATCTGAATGGTCGCCAGGTAGGTGGCCATGGGCTCGGTCTGCTCGTACACCCACGTGGTTGCACTGGCGCGGGTTTGCTTACGCACCAATGCACCGTTGGCGAGTGCGTAGAACGGAGAATCGGTGGTGATCGAAATGCGGTACGACGCTTTGGAACTGGGATGGTCGTCGCACGGAAACCACGACGCGGCCCCGTTGGGTTGGCTCGCGACGAGGATTCCTTCGGTGAGTTCTTCCCAGCCGACTTCACCCCAGAGACCTTTGACGGGTTCGGGGTTACCGGTGTACTGAACGGTGACCGAGAGTGCCCCGCCGGCGGGGATCTTGGTGCCGGGCGTGATGATCAACTTGTTGTTCTGACGCGAGTACTTGGCGCCGCGGGCGCCGTTGACCGACACCTTGGACACCTGCAGGTTCTGGGCAAGATCGAAGCTGAATTTGGACCGGTTCTCAGTGGTGACGGCGGTGATGACGGCTTTGCCGGCCAGTCGGTTGCTGAAAACCTTGTAGGTCAGTTCCAATTCGTATCGCGAGACGCGATATCCGTGGTTGCCGTTCTGCGGCAGGTACGGGTCGACCGGCTCGTCGAGCATCTTGTTCGGCTTCACGAAGCCGCCCACGGGGCAATAGGGTTGCCCTGCCACCGGGTCGACGGCGGAACGGTGTCACCTCGCATGACCAATGATGCAGGTCCGACGGTTGCGCCTGCGCCGATTCCGGCTGCAGGTAGCGCGACGCAGTGTGGTCCGAGTGTTGCTCCTGCTCCCAAGGTGACGGTGTCCATGGCCATAATCCGATCATGGAAGAGGTGAGTTTGCACGACGCACCCCCGTTCGACCGTTGCCCCGTCACCCAAGGTTACGAGATCTGCTTCGGGTAGCCAGTACGACTCGCACCAAACCCCTTTGCCGATTTTGGCGCCGAGTCCGCGCAAGAAAATGTTCAGTACGGCAGTACCAGTTGCGGCTCGCGCGAACCAGGGCGCCGCGACTGTCTCGACAAAGGCGTCGGCAACTTCGTTGCGCCAGACGAAGGAACTCCAGAGCGGATGCTCCACCTTCTTGATCTTGCCGACGACAATCCACTTGGCTGCGACGGTGATCGCGCCGGCAACTGCGCCCGCGATCAGCAGGACGATGCCGCTGAGCAATGCGGCGAACCAGAATCCGACGGCGCTTGCGAGGGCTTCGAGTGCAAACAGCACGCCCAGACCGATGCCGAAGGTGACCATGACGGGGATCAAGCGGCAGGTCTCCACGATGCCGCGGGCGATCTTGAGCCGTGTCGGTGGGTTGAAGGTGCGGGCCGCGTCGGTGTCGCCGACTGCACGGCGCAGACGCACGGGCGGGCTACCGAGCCAGGAGGATCCGGACTTCGCCTTCGACGGTGTTGCGGACAACACGGCAACGAGACCGTTCTTGGGGACGCGTCGACCGGGGGCGGTCATGCCGGAGTTGCCGAGGAAAGCACGCTTGCCGACCTTGGCGTGCTCGATGTGCATCCAGCCGCCGCCGAGGCCGTAGCTGGCGACCATGGTGTCGTCGGCGAGGAAAGCGCCGTCGGCAACGGTTGTGAACTTGGGGAGAAGTAGAACGGTGGATGCTTCGACATTCTTGCCGATCTTGGCGCCGAGGAGGCGCAACCAACCGGGCGTCAGCAGACTCGCGTAGAGCGGGAAGAGGAAGGTGCGGGCGGAGTCGAGCAGACGCTCAGTGGCCCACACCTGCCAGCCGATTCGGCTGCGAACGGGGTGGTACCCCTCGGTCAATCCGATGGAGAGCAGGCGTACCGCGACAAGCGTGATGAGGGCAAAGACCAACAGGCTCAGAACCGTCGCGAAGGGGAGAACGATCAATGACTGGGCGATTGCGCTACCGAGGGTGTCGGTGTCACGAATCCACCAGCCGATCAACGATATTCCGGCAATGAGAGCAAAAATCGGGACACCGGCGAGGAATACAGATGTGACTCCGTAAACCGGAACCCAGCCGGGTGCGCGCTTCGGATGTTCCGACGGCCACGGATGATTCGCCTTGCCGACCTTGGCTGCTGGCGAACCGGCCCACTGCTGATTGGCTTTCACCCGGCCGAACACAGCCGATCCGGGCTCGACGACGGCACCGCGACCGATACGTGCGCCCGGCAGAAGTGTGGAACGTGAACCGACAGAAGCGCCGTCACCGATCTTGATCTCACCGATGTGGATGAGATCGCCGTCGATCCAGTGGCCGGACAGGTCGACTTCGGGTTCGACGGAGCAGCCGTCGCCGAGTTCGAGCATGCCGGTGACAGGCGGCAACGTGTGCAGGTCGACGCCGTGGCCGATGTCGGCTCCGAGCGCACGCGCGTAGTACAACATCCACGGCGCTCCCGAAAGATTGGCTGCGCCACTGGCTTCGGTGAGTCGCTGGGCGATCCACAGCCGCATGTGTTCGCTGCCGCCGCGCGGGTAGGTGCCCGGCTGCAGGTTTCGTAGCAGCGCTCGGGTGCCGATCACGGCGATTGCCATCCGGCCGACCGGTGTGATGAAGACGAGGAATGCCAACAGAATCCACCACCACGAGACCGTCGGCGCCCAGCTGACGTCGACGAACCAGGCGAGGACGTTGTTCGCGATTGCCAGCCACGTGACCCACTGGAGTCCGGCCAGGGTGGTGATCGGAACCGTTGCCGCGATCTGCGCCAGTTGGGTTTTCAGTGGTGTGGGCTTGACGATGCGCGGTTCGACGGTTTCGGTGGGGGCCAATTCGTCGAGGTATTCGGCCAGAGATCCCAACCGCGGATGATCGTAGAGTTGCGCGACGGTGACCTCGGGGAAACGCTCGCGTAGTGCTGTCACCAGCTGGGCGGCGGAGAGAGATCCGCCGCCCACTTCGAAGAAATCGTCGTCGAGGCCGGTGATCTGGGCGCCGAGAATCGACCCCCACAGTCCGGCTACCCAAGCTGCGGTTCCGTCCAGTCCGAGTGCGGCTCCGGCATCTTCGCCGGCTCCGGGCAGAGGCCACGGAAGAGCGTTGCGGTCGACCTTGCCGGAGGTGCGCGTCGGGAGTTCGTCCATCAATGCCAGACGCGGAACGAGAGCTGCCGGCAATTGTTCGCTGAGTGTGGCGTGTGCGGCCTTGAGGTCGAAGTTGGGGTCGGTACTCGCGATGTATCCCACGAGCAGTTGGTTTCCGGCCGCGGTTTTCTTGACCGCGGCCGCGGCGCCACTGACGCCGGGAAGGTTCTGCAGCGCGTTGTCGACCTCGCCGAGTTCGATGCGTCGGCCACCGAGCTTGACCTGATCGTCGGCCCGGCCTTGGAACATGAGTCCCTCGAGCTCCAGTCGGACGAGGTCCCCACTGCGGTACGCACGCTCCCAGCCGAGCGAGGGCATCGACGCGTACTTCTCAGCGTCTTTTGCCGGGTCGAGATAGCGGGCGAGACCGATGCCACCGATTACCAGTTCGCCCACCTCCCCGACTGCGACGGGGTTGTTCCGGGCGTCGACGACGGCAAGGTCCCAGCCGTCGAGGGGGAGTCCGATGCTGACGGGGCTCTTGCCGTCCATCAACGCGCCGCAGGCAACCACTGTCGCTTCCGTGGGACCGTACGTATTCCACACTTCACGGCCTTCGACGGCCAAGCGCTCGGCCAGCTCGGGCGGGCAGGCTTCGCCGCCGAAAATCAGCAGACGGACGGCTTCGAGTGCTTCGGCCGGCCACAGCGATGCCAACGTGGGAACGGTGGAGACGATGCTGACATCGCGAGAGACCAGCCAAGGGCCGAGGTCCATGCCACTGCGGACGAGTGATCGAGGTGCGGGGACCAGGCACGCGCTATGACGCCACGCCAGCCACATTTCCTCACACGACGCGTCGAAGGCAACGGACAGTCCCGCGAGTACACGGTCGCCAGGACCGATCGGCTCGTCTTGAAGGAACATGCGGGCCTCGGCGTCGACGAACGCTGCGGCGTTGAGGTGGGTGACGGCGACGCCCTTGGGTGTGCCGGTGGATCCGGAGGTGAAGATGATCCAGGCGTCGTCTCCGGGCAGTGGATCGCGCACGGGTGGGTGCTCGAGCCGCTTCGGCGCGGTGCCAGGCCCGACGCCGTCGCCAGTGATGATCGCGGCGACTTGGGCTTCACCGAAAACCAGTTCGGCGCGCTCCTCCGGATCATCGGCGTCGACGGGTACATAAGCAGCGCCGGCCCCGAGGATCGACAGGATTGCCACGTACAGCGACCGTGAACCGGACGGCATCCGGATGCCGACGCGATCACCCGCGCCGACTCCGGCGTCGGCGAGCCAGCGCGCACCCTGTTCGATTTCGCTCAGCAGTTCGGCGTACGACAGCGTCGTCTCACCGTCGTCGATGGCGGGTGCTTCGGGGTTCGCCTGCGCGGATGCCCGCACGATGTCGATGAGAGTGCGCGGCGCAGGTGCCTGCCCCGAACGTAGGAATACTGGCGGAATCCCGATAGACGATTCCGTCGACTGCGGCTGGAGTGGCAAACCCGTTGATCCTGTTCTGCTCATGATCTTTAGTCGTGCGACCTGTCGAGTTGTTATCTCATGACAAGTTTGCGAGTTGGTGAACAGTTCTGCCTAATGCAACATGCCGACACTGCGCTTATTCCGAGTTCGTGGCGTTCTGCAGGTGCCCTTCGGCCGAATCGGCGAACTCAGGCGTGTCGAAGACCTCTCCGCCCAGAGGGTCGACGGCGCGAGAATCTGCGGAGATGTCGACGACGCCGGTATCGGGATCGATGTTGACCGCGTGCTGCGGTACTTCGTGGACCGCGACGAACATGTGAGTATCACTTGGATCAGTGGTGATACCCGATTGTGACGGTGCCAGCCCCGCGAAGCTGGACGAGATGTTCAGGTCACGCAATCGTTTGCTCGACGGTTGTGGCACGTCGGCCGAACTGTTCGTGGTGGAGATCCGCAAGTACCGCGGAGCTGCGGCGACCTCGTATCGGAACGCCTTGAGCATGGACAGGCAGGCCAGCACCATGATGATCGAGAACGGTACGGCGGTTGCGATCGCCACGGTTTGCAGGGCCGTCAGAGATCCGCTGCCACCCACCAGCAGCAGAACAGCCGAGGCAGCGCCGGACAGGAACGTCCAGTAGACCCGCGTGATCTTGGATGTCTCCAGATTGCCGCCCGTCGCGAGGATGTCGATGACGATCGAACCCGAGTCGGCGGACGTCACGAAGAAGAACACGATGACCACGATGGCGAGAACACTCGAGATCGTTCCGAGCGGAAGCCCGTCGAGCAGCGTGAACAACGACGTGTTGGTGTCGACGGCGCCGGACGCGTCGAGCATGGTGCCCTCGTTGCGTTGACGCAGGATGCCGGAGTTGCCGAAGATCGTGAACCACAGTGAACCGACGAGTGTGGGCGCGAGCAGAACACCGAATACGAATTCACGGATGGTGCGTCCACGAGAAATGCGGGCGATGAACATTCCGACAAACGGCGCCCAACTCATCCACCATCCCCAGTAGAAGATCGTCCACGCGCCTGCCCAGCCGTCGTCGGCGAACGGAGAGGTGCGCAGCATCAGTTCCGGAAGGGCCTGTACGTAGCCGCCGAGGTTCTGCACCCAGGACTGGAGAAGGAACAGTGTGGGGCCGAGGACCAGGACGAACAGAGCAAGGGCCGCAGCCAGGATCATGTTGATGTTGGAAAGCCACTTCAGTCCCTTGGTGACACCGGAGACCACCGAGAACGTGGCCATGCCGGTCACGATGACGATGATGGCGACGACCAACCAATTGTCGGTCTCCACCCAGCCGAGGTAGTCGAGGCCGGCGGTGATCTGCTGCACACCGAATCCGAGCGATGTTGCAACGCCGAACAGGGTGCCGACGATCGCGACGACGTCGATGGCGTGCCCGATCTTGCCCTCGATGCGAGCGCGTCCGAGTAGGGGTTCGAGGAGCCACCGGATCGACAGGGGGCGACCCTTGCGGTACGTCATGTACGCCAGTCCGAGACCGACGACAACGTAGATCGCCCACGCGTGCAGGCCCCAGTGGAACATTGTCAGTTCCATGGCTTGATTTGCGGCCGCGTCGGTGGATCCTGCTACCCGGCCCGCGACTGGCGGGTCCACGTAGTGTGAAAGTGGTTCGGCCACTCCGTAAAACACCAATCCGATGCCCATGCCGGCACTGAAAAGCATGGCAAACCACGACATCATGCCGAATTCGGGTTGTTCGTCGTCGCGGCCGAGTCTGATATTGCCGATCCGGCTGATCGCGCAGTAGAGGGCAAAGACCACAAATCCGGTGGCGGACAGGATGTACCACCAGCCGACGCCATCAGTGATGGCGTTGTTCAGGCTTTGGAACGCGTCGGCCGCAGTTCCGGAATAGATCACGGCAAAGGCGATCAGCCCGAAGATCGCTATCGATGCCGGGACGAATACGGGTTTCCGCAATCCCCTCCACGCGCTTTTGACCGCAGTCATCTCGCTCCTTCACACAGTTCAGCGTGCTTATCGCCACTTCGGCGGCCACAGGTCGCGTAGGTGGGCAAACGCTCGCACCATCGCAGTAAAGACCGGGCTATTGCTTTGCATTCCAAACTAACGGCAGGCTTCCGGCAACTCAACTCAACGAAAGATGGTGCATTGTCATGACATTTGCTTCCTCGTCGCCGGAATTTCGCTGTAAAATGTTGCACAGTAGCAACATTGGTCTGCATTTCAGAGATGGAACGACGAATTCTCTTGGGGCTGAGAGGGGATGTCGATCTCATGTGATTCAGCACTGTCAAGCGATTGTCAAGTTCGGCGAAACTCTTTGTCGGTCAGATGCTTAACTCGCAATTTCCCGCAATATCAATGATGGGCGGGGTCGATACCGAAACGTGACTGTGACGGTCGCAACTATGTACGCCGCCGCCCCTTTTCCGGCTCGGCCAACGGGTCGATATTCGCACAGTTCCGCTGTATCGGTGCGACCATGGTGACTATGGAGATTCAGGATGCAGTGGAGCAACTTCGCGCAGAGTCCGGTGTTGCGAAGATCTTCTCCGAACCCTACGAGACCAGCGATGGAACGACGATCATCGCGGTTTCACGCCTGCATCGGCGATGGCGCGGCGACCCGATTGCGGTGCCCGTTGGAGTGTTCTCCATTCGGGACGGCAAGGCGCTATGGGTGCCGGCAACGGATCAGTCGAGAATTGCGTTGTTGGGGGAGGTTATCGGATTGGCGGCCGCCGTGATCGCAACACTGGCGGTTCTTCGTCGACCGCCGTGGCCGGACTTGTCGATTCAGGGCGAGTGACGCGGCAGCGTGCAGGCCGACAGCCGGGTCATGTTGCAACATAGGGACATTCGACGCGAAATTCACTCGGTTCATTGTCGAAGAACTGTCGGCGTAGCTCGACCAGGAGACGTGCCCTTCACCTCGTGTGCCGAACGGTCGGCCGGCCAGGAAAAATTCTTCATCCCTCCGAGTTGACAAGCCGCCGGAGTCCTGCCATTCTCGTTTGCAGGTCACGAGTACCAGTGTTCAGCCCCGGCTTGCTGGTCGGCAACCCTCCTCCGCGGTGGGGTGCTCCGGGTGACGACCCGGCTGTATCCGAAAACGGATTCGGCAAGCGCGGACTCTTCCGGGAACATCACCCGAACGAATGAGTCCTTGAACGTGAGGATTGTCTTCGATGACTGCTGTTCTGAGTGCCGATACCTGCACCGCTCCCATCGCCAACGTTTCCGGCGCCGACCTGCAGGTTCCCCTCGTCCAAGGTGGCGAGTGTTCCTATGCGAACTTCGACTACGCAGCGAGCGCGCCGGCATTGGCCCAGGTCACCGACCGTATTGCGGAACTTCTTCCCACCTACGCCAGCGTCCACCGTGGTGCCGGATACGCCTCCCGGATCTCCACGCTGACCTACGAGAACGCTCGCGAATCGGTTGCACGCTTTGTGAACTGCGCCGACGATCAGGTTGTCGTCTTCACCCGCAACACCACTGACTCGCTCAACCTCCTCGCTCAGTCCGTGCCCGGTAGCACCGTCGTTCTCGACATCGAGCACCACGCAAACCTGTTGCCCTGGAACGACGCTCGTATCGTCACGGCCGCCGATACCGTCGAAGAAACCATCGAGCGACTGATCGCGGAGCTGTGCACCAAGCCCGCCGCGCTCCTCGCCATTACGGGAGCGTCCAACGTGACCGGCGAGATCCTGCCGATCGCACGCCTTGCGGACATTGCGCACCGTTGTGGTGCACGTATCCTCGTCGACGCTGCTCAGTTGGCTCCCCACCGTCGTATCGACCTGCAGGAATGTGGAGTCGACTACCTCGCGTTCTCCGGTCACAAGCTGTACGCGCCCTTCGGTGCCGGCGTCCTCGTCGGTCGCCGTGACTGGCTCGACGAGGCCAAGCCGTACCTCGCCGGTGGCGGCGCTGTCCGTGAGGTGACCATCGAGTCCACCGAGTGGGCCTGCGCTCCCGCCCGTCACGAGGCCGGTTCGCCCAACGTTCTCGGTGCTGCTGCAATCGCCGCAGCCTGCGACGCGCTGACCGCGCTCGACTTCGATGTGATCGCGGAGCACGAGAAGGCGCTTACCGCTCAGCTGACCGACGGACTGGATGCCATCGCGGGCGTCAACCTGCTCCGCTTGTGGGCCGATGCTCCTGACGCCGTCGGAATTGTCACCTTCACCGTCGACGGATACGAAGCCGGCGAGGTTGCCGCCTTCCTCTCCGCAGAACACGGTATCGGCGTCCGCGACGGACGCTTCTGCGCGCACCCGCTGCTCTCTCGTCTCGGCCTGTCCGGCGGTGCCGTCCGCGCCAGCCTCGGATTGGGCAGCAGTTCTGACGACGTGGATCGCCTGATCAACGCCGTGAGCATCCTGGTTTCCAATCAGCGTGATTGGAACTACGAGAAGACCTCCGGTGCATGGAATCCCGTGCCCGAGACCCGCACTTTCCTTGGTGGCACCGCCGGCGACGCCGGCGCAGCCGAATGCGTCTGAGCTCACATCCGGATGCACTGACTGAAATAGGCAACTAACATGGCAGGCATGGCAACTGCGACGTTTGGAATGTGTACGAGCTGACGATCGTCTCGCGCTCACCCCTCCCTCCATACTTTCGGAGATACACATGTCTTCTATCGCATCACACTCCCTGCACGTAGCTGTTGAGCTGACCGGATTCGGCCACCATCCCGCCGCCGAAGGGGCTCCCGGAAACCTGCCACTCATCGGCGCAGACTACTGGGTAGATCTCACCGAAGGTGACACCCTTCTCGATCTGACGGCCTTCCCTGTCAATGTCATTCGAATCCGCGCCGCCGACCTGCGTGACGCGCAGGCTCAGCGAGCCCAGATCCGTGCAGCGATTGCCGAGGACGGCCGCGATCCCGACTCCGTTGCAGTATTGGTCGATCTCGAAATCCTGATTGCCCCGGAAGCGCGCGCTGCGCGTAAAGAGTTGGCGCAGTTGGACAGTGCGCTGAGCGTCCCGCGAGTCCCGGCTTCGCTGCACTACGTCGGTACGCCGTCCGGGCTCGGCAGTTTGATCGCCGATATTCGGGCTGCCGACGTCGCAGATGGTGTGACCTTGCTCCCGTTGTCGCTGCCTCGCACTCTCGAACATCTTGTCGGCGAGACCATTCCGTGGCTACAGTCGCGGGGTCTGGTGACTCCGGCCACCGCAGTCGACGAGGTTCTCGGTCGCTTCGGGTTGCCGCAGCGTCAGCGCACTCTCGCGTCCTGAAGGTTATTGCGTGCGCCACGCCTACGCTGGATAGGCGCTGATCATCATGCGCCGGTGCGCCCTTCGAGGTGCTCTGCGATCAGATTCTCGACGTGTCCGGGATCGCGCGGAGTGAACGACACCGCGCCGCGGCTGGTGAGTGTGAGAACGACGGCTGTGTCTTTCCACGGCCGGAGCAGGTCCAGGCTGTACCACGAGCTGAAATCTGTTGTTCCCCAGATTCGTAGGCGTCCGCTCAGCCATGACATGACTCCGAGGTCGACGGATTGGATCTGCGAGTACGGAACGTACTTACTGACAAACGGGAAATAGTAGTGGCGGATCGTGACGCCCTGATCGTCGAGCCGGACCGTTCGGTCCTCGTAGATTGTCGATGCTCCTGCACTCACAGTGATAACCCGGCTCCTGCTGGTCGATGCTCTGTTGGTTACCCAGAAACCAACCATACAGTCTCTATTGGAGCGGGCCGCAAGCTCGGGCGTTAGGCGCTGGTGGGCCTTGACACTACGAGATCACTCACCGCGATCTGGGCGTTGCCGATTGCCATCTGAACTGGTTCGCAACTGCTCGATGCTCGGGCGAGGGCAAGAACCGCCGTGAGTAGCGCCGCGTCGGGTTCTCCCTCGTACGGTCCGCTCTGGACGTCGAACTTTCCAGCGCGCAACTGCTTTCGGGCATTGATTCCAAGTTGTGAAATGACCTCGTCCATCGCGGTCAGGCACTGGGCGAGCGCGCCGATCGACCAGTAGAGATCGGCAGCGACGACGGGTGTCTGCGATGCCACGGTGCCGGCGCGGCGCAATCGGTGGTGAGTGTCTCGGAGTATCTCGGGCAGCCTGTGGTCTGCGCAATGTTCCATCCCGCCGCCTCCGTAAGGTGTAAAGTTAGGTTATTCAATTACGGTAGGGCAGGACGGTAAGGGATGCAAGTAGTTTTAGACGATTACGTCGCCGGTGCGTCGTTTGCGACCGACTTGGTCAATACCTCGCCCCGCGTGTGGGTGGAGGCAGGTGACGCGTTGGCTGCCCCTCAGGCGCTTCACGATCTACTGGACGAACATGGACTCTCGCCGGATGCGCTCACCAACGGACGTCGGCTTACCAGCGGTGAACTTGCTGAGGTCAAGGAACTCAGAGAGGGGATTCGTTCGATTCTCGATGCTCCGACTTCTGATGAGCTCGTTGATCGCACTCATCGACTCCTGCAGACCGTCCCGCATCACGTCCGACTCGTGCCTGATGCCCGGTCCGACTATCGATGGAATGCGGTACCGGACAGCAGAATCAATCTCGCCGGCGAACTTGCGCTGTTGATCGGCTACTCGTTGCTGGGGACTCTGCGCACATTGGGGTACGAACGATTCCGCCCATGCGCGTCGCCGACGTGCAACGGGGTGTTTGTCGATACAAGCCGGGGAGGGCGACGCCGCTACTGCATGCCGGCGTTGTGTGGCAACCGAATCAACGTCGCGAATCATCGGCAACGACAGCGTCGTACTTAGTCGCTGTGATTGCCCGGTCGATAGTGACAATCGAACAGAGTACGTCCAACTGTATGGGTGACTTCAACGAGATCCAGACCACGCCAGTCCCGCACCATTGTCGCCATGGCAACTTCTAGTAGATGGCGGCTGGTATGAAAGCTCGTTCTGTCTCCGCGACAGCAGTTATCAGCGTTGGCGTGTTCGCCCTGGCCGGGTGTGGTGGTGCGTCCAGTTCGGAAGGTTCGGTCGGCGAGTATGCAAAGGACGGCAGTTTCACGACTGTCATCAACGCCGATCCTGGAAATCTGCATCCTCTGATCACCAATCTCACCTCGACTCAGATCGTGAACGCGTACTCGTACGATTCGTTGATCGACGTCGATGCGCAAACACGCGCTGTGCGTCCGTACCTGGCTGAAAGCTGGAGTGAAGAAGGAAACACGCTGAAGTTCGTGCTCAAGAAGGGCATCACCTGCGTCGACGGTACTTCCTTCACCGCCCAGACGGCGGCCGACGACATCAACTGGGTCATGGACCCTGAAAACGCTTCACCGCTGCGCGGATCCACTGTGCCCATGTCGACTTCAGCGTCGGCGAATGGTGACGAATTGACGGTCACCACCGCCGAACCGGCACCCTTTCTGCTCTCGCGGATAGGCTCGATGCGCCTTCCGTGTGCCGCGACGCTCGAAGACCCGGCCAGCATCCGTTCGAGTAGCAACGGAACGGGTCTGTTCAAGGTCACCGAAGTTGTTCCCAATGATCACATCACGATGGAACGCCGCGACGGATACACCTGGAGTCCGAACGGAGAGACCACTTCCGACACTCTCGGAGTACCGAAGACCGTGACGATCAAGATTGTCACCGACCCGAGTACAACCGCGAATCTTGTTCTCACCGGCGGGGTCAACGCGGCAGCGGTAGCCGGCGCTGATGAGGAACGAGTCTTGGCGGCGGGTCTGGATTCGAAGACGTACACCACGTTGTCCGGAGAGTTCATCTTCAATCATTTCGCGGCCCTACCCACGGCGGACCGTGCTGTGCGGCAGGCCCTGGTACAAGCAGTCGATCTGGACGACTACACCGAGATCGCCACCGGCGGTAAGGGAACTCGCGCACGCGCACTCGCAGTATCGGAACCCCTTGCGTGCGATTACAACAGTGTCGAAGGAACGATTCCCAAGTTCGACGTCGACGCAGCCAAGAAGACTCTGTCCGACGCCGGCTGGAAGGCGGGTTCCGATGGCGTCCTGACCAAGGACGGGCGACCGCTCACCCTCAACGTGATTTTCAACAATGCGCGTGATACGAACTCTGCCGCCGCGGAATATGTAGCGACACAATGGGAAGGACTGGGTGCGAAGGTGAAACTGACCGGCGGCGATTACAGCTTCGTCATCGCAAACACGTTCAGCACCACCGACCTGTCGTCGTGGGACGTCTCCATCGGATTGACGCTGGGCAGTGACACACCAAGTATCTTTGCGAAGTACTTCACTGGTCCACCGAAACCGGAAGGGGTCAATTTCGCTTCCCTCGACAACAAGAAGTACATCGAATTGTCCACTCAGGCTTCGCTTCTTCCCGGCGACGAGTCCTGCAAGATCTGGGAGGAAAGTGAGCGGGCGTTGTTCAACGACGTCGACTTGTTGCCGATATCGACCACGCCCTCGCACCTGTTCTTCAACGGGGCAACCTCGATCTACCCTCCGTCCGGCGGAATCATTCCGGGCTCGGCGATCCGTGTCCTGGAGTCGGCCGTTCGGTAAACGCTCACCTTCGGGTATTGATCATCCGAAGTGCAAATCGAAATACCACCGCAGCACCCGCACCTGCAGCCAATCCGACTACGACGTCGGCAAGAAGAACCCCGACGCCGATGCCCAGTACGGCAGCAGCGGCGACGGCAAGGGCGACGTCAGCACGAGGAGCGGCGATCGCAGCATTCCTTTCCCCGAGTATCGAACCAGCACCCATCTCAACGGAGCATGTCACGAAACTGTCGTTCGCAGGTGAATCAACTGCAAAATGCGTGAAACGCGTCGGCCCCGACGGAGTTGGACTCCGCCGGGGCCTGGCCGTGTGTGTTGCGCACTGGGTCAGGGTGAGGACGGATTCCTTCGAGGAGGTCGGGACCTATCGTCGATATCAGACGATGCGAGCGCAGGAGCACTGGGCAGCCGCCAAGGTGCATTCACCTTGCGCTGTTTCGTACGTTGCGACGACGCTCGACGGTGCCGGCGTTTCGGTGCCCTCCTCCCGCGGCCAAAGTGCAAATCCTGCAACGGCTCCCACAATCGCAAGGGCTGCAAGGATGCTCCAGGTGGCCGCAAATCCCGCGCTCGTGCCGACCCATCCGGCGATCGGATAGGTGACAAGCCAGGCGAGGTGCGACAGGGAGAACTGGGCTGCGAACACCTCCGGAATTCCGGCGGGGTCGACGGAGCGCCGAAGCACCTTTCCGGTCGGTGTGACGATCATGGCCATCCCGGCGCCGATGAGCGCCCATACTGCGGCTGTGAGTGTCCACGTGAATACACCGGCCACGGCGAGGGATGCTGCCGCGCCGGCGCTGAAGACCAAGATGACGGAACCTGCTGTCATCACGGTGCGTTCGGCGGTTCTGTCGAGAATGCGTGGAAGAAGCAGTGCGGTCACCAATGTGCCGGTGCCCGATGCGGCAAGCATCCAGGCGACGTCGGATTGGCTTCCGCCGAGCGCGTCTCGGACGTAATTGACGGTGTTGACGACGACGATCGAGCCGGATGCTGCCACCACGAGGTTGAGCGCCATGATGCCGCGCAGTCGCGGCGTGGTCACGAAGATTCGCACTCCGGACGCGATCCGATCCCACGCCTTGCGGTGAGTACTGGGACGAGCGTTGGGGATTCGGGTGGCCAGCACGAGCAGTGCCGAGACGGCAAAGCCCACGGAAGTGGCGACGAACAACAGGTTGAATGTCATGAGGGACAGAGCGACTGCGGCGAGAACAGGGCTGAGCAGACTTTCCATCGTGTAGGCGACCTGCGATGCCGACAGCGCGCGGGTGAAATCGGCCTCGTCGGTCACGATGTCAGGGATGACCGCTTGGAACGTGGGAGTGAACGCTGCCGACGCAGCTTGGAGAACACCTACCAGCACGTAGATGTGCCAGATCTCGCTGACGAAGGGCAATGCGATCACGACCGCTGCGCGAATGGCGTCGAGGGCAACGAGGAAAGCCCGTCTCGGCAACCGGTCTACGTATGCCGCCGCGAGTGGAGCGATCACGACGTACAGGGACATCTTGATCGTCAGCGCGGTGGCCAGCACGGCTCCGGCGCTCGGGCCGGCGAGTTCGTAGGCGAGTAGACCTAGCGCAACTGTCGCCAACCCAGTGCCGAACAGGGCGATGATCTGGGCGCTGAAGAGCAGGCGATAGTCGCGAATCAGGAACAGACGCCGGCTGTTCCGTTCCGGTACGGTCCTAGCGGTCCGGTTCATCTGGTTTCACTCCTGCAACAAGATTGAAAGCTCCGGTCAGGACATTGAGGGCGACGATTCCGACTACGTCGGCGATCTCGCGATCACCGTAGCCGTGCGCTCGCAGGCTCGCGATGTGTTCGTCGGAAATCGACGCAGGCTCCCGATAGACGCGAAGTCCGAGGTCGATCATTGCCGCCACTGCGGGATCGGCCGATGTGCCCGCGCGGGCACGCTCGATCTCGTCCCATTCGACGCCGTTGGCGTGCGCGGCGGCGACGTGGGATTCGAGGCAAACAGCGCAACCTTGCTGCACCTGCACAGCGATCGAGATTCGCTCGGTGATCTTGCGGATGAGTTTCGCTCGCTTCATTGCCCGGCTGAGTTGCAGATAGCCACCCAGTACGGCGGGCGAATGAGCCATCGCCGTAACCATGTCGCCGACCTGTCCGTGGCGGTTGACGAGCTCGGCGAGAAGGTCTTTGGATGTGCCGACAGCGGTGGCCGGTGTGAGAGATGCAAGGCGAGGCATGACGAGTCCTAAGTGGTTCCGACAGTGGTGGGTTCGACCGGTGATCGCCGGCCGAACCCACCACCGGAGTAGGTCAAGAATTGACGGTGGATTGAACGGTTTCGGGCTCTTCGACTTTGGACGACCGCATCACTACCGCGGTGATTGCCGCGCCCACCACTGCGATGGCTCCTGCACCGAGGAATACTGCGGAGAACCCGTTCGTCAACTCCGTCAGGTCACCGAGTTGATCGGCGCCGAACGCCGCTGCGATCGCGGTCATCACCGCGAGACCGACAGCGGAGCCGACTTGGTAACTGACGTTGACGATGCCGGAGGCCAAGCCGCCTTCCTCTGGGCGTGCGGCCGAAATCGCCGTACCCAGTGAGGGAATGAACGCCAGCGTCATACCGGCCGCAGCCACCAGAGACGCCGGCAGTACGTCGACCCAGAAGTTGCCGGTGGGCCGGATCAACGACATCCACCCCAAGCCGATTCCCAGGACCAGCAATCCGGCTACGATCATCGCTTTTGCGCCGAAGCGCGCCATGGCCCGTGGTGCTACGACGATCATGCCGAGCATGACGAAGATCGTCATCGGCAGCAGCGCCGCACCGGCAGGGAAGGCGCTGTATCCGAGCACTTGCTGCAGGTACAGGTTCAGGAAGAACCACATCGGTATCCAGGCGGCTCCGAGGACGAGCTGAGCGATGTTCGCGGCACCGAGGTTGGGTGCTTTGAAGATTCCCAGCCGCACCAGTGGCTCCCGGCGCTTGGACTGGATCAACACGAATGCGCCCAACAAAGCGGCCGAGACGGCGAGCGCCAGCCACGTCTGCCCGGATCCCCAACCGACGTCCGGTGCCCTGACGATGCCGAACACTCCAACGGCGAGGCCAGCGGTGACCGCCAGTGCGCCGAGGAAGTCGATCGACCCGGTACGTGCCGGTGCGTTCGGCATCAGGAAGGGAATGGCGATCAATGCAATAACTGCGATGGGGATGTTGAGATAGAAGACCCAAGGCCAGCTGGTGTATTCGGTGATGACGCCGCCGAGAAACACGCCGGCCGTACCGCCCGCTGGGGCGGCAGCGCCGTAGATGGACAGCGCCTTGGTCATTTCCTTTTGCGTGCTGCCGAACAGCATCATCAGCAGGGTGAGCGCCGACGGCGCGATGAGTGCGGCACCTGCGCCCTGAACTGCGCGGCCCGCAAGTTCGACGGCGACGTTACCGGCGGCACCGGCGACAACGGAACCGATAAGCAGGATCAGCCAACCGGCGGTGAACACTCTGCGGGCGCCGAACAGGTCGGAGAGACGCCCGCCGAGGAGGAGTAGCCCGCCAAAGGCGATGACGTATGCATTGAAGACCCAGGTCAGGCTTTCCTGGGAGAAGCCGAGATCGCTCTGCATCTGGGGGAGAGCGACACCGATGATCGAGGTGTCCATGATGACCATGAACTGAGCGGCGGCGATCAACGCCAACGCCCACCACTTACGGGTGGATTGCGGTTGTGTGGACATTCTCAAGTTCCTTACCTGTACGGGGTATAGGTGATGTTCGTGTGGCCAGGGTTGTCGTAAGCGAGTAGCTGCGACATCGGTACAGCGCAACGATGAAATGCACGGGGAAGTGATTCTCTCGGAACTCATTCGACCGGCGCTCGGCGTGGGTGCGCATCGGATCTCCTTCGAGTGAATTCGCGGTGCTCGGATCGCTCGTTGCATACCCTAGGGGGGTATGGTAGAAATTGCAATAGGTTCGACTTCAAGGAGTGCAGAACCCACACAGACGGCAACGGAAGTGCTGCCGACCTAAGCTTTGGAGGGCAAGATGTCCAGCAAGAACGGCTACACACTGGAATTGGCAACGTCGGCGGCTGTCGGCAGCAATGTACCTCTGCAATTCCGAATCCTGGATTCGGCCGGAGCGCCGCTGATTCGGTACGCGGACACCCACGACAAGCAGCTGCATCTGATCGTCGTCGGTCTGGACCTGACCGGGTTCCAGCACGTGCATCCCGAATTGGACGAGTCCGGAAACTGGCACGTATCAGTAGATTTTGCCCATCCGGGAGACTATCGAGTCTTCGCTGACTTCACCCCGGACGGCGGTGACGGAATCACGCTGAGTGCGGATGTTCGCGTCGCCGGCTCCTATGACCCTCGGCCGTTGCCTGCCGCGGCTACCGCCACGACGGTCGACGGCTACACCGTCTCGATTGAAGGCGCGGCCCACGCGGGCCAGGCATCGAAGCTCACGCTCTCGGTCAGTCGTGACGGAATCCCTGTCACGGACTTGCAGCCCTACCTTGCCGCGTACGGGCATCTGGTCGCGCTGCGTGCCTCCGACCTCACCTATCTCCATGTGCATCCGGACGGCCATCCCGGTGACGGTGTCACGTCGGCTGGACCGGCAATCACCTTCTACGCCACCATGCCGAGCGCCGAGGATTACCGATTGTTCTTGGACTTCAAACATGACGAAGTGGTGCATACGGCGGAATTCACACTGACGGCCGACAATGCGACCACGACTGAGTCCGAACACACGAGCCACGCGCACCACGGGCACTGAGGTCGAATGCGTTTCACGGCAACGACATACATTTCACGGCAACGACATAGCTGAAAGGCGACACCTACGAACTGGAGGGCAGTATGTCACCAACAGTCAAACGGGCATGGGCGATCGCGATGTACCCATCTGTTCGCGCAGTAGCGAAGTGCGTGGCGATGTGTGCAGTGATTGCTCTGCAGGACAACGGAAGCCGAAGAGTATCCGCACATCGACTCGGAAATGAGAATTGTTGCGCCGTCATGCCTTGACGAACAGGAGGACATCAAATGCCGGAAGCGACAGAAGTCGGCAGTGCTCCACGTAGCGCACCGAGCAGAGCCCCAGGCAGTGATCCGACTGACGATGCGTGCTGCACGAACGATTCACGCGGTTACGTCTCTGCCGAGGACGACTACCTGGGGCGTCTGCGTCGCATCGAAGGTCAAGCTCGTGGACAGCAGCGTATGGTCGACGAAGACAAGTACTGCATCGACATTCTTACGCCGGTCTCGGCGATGACCAAGGCTCTCCAGGCTGTGGCCATGGGCCTGCTCGAGGACCACATCGGCCGCTGTGTGGTCAAAGCTGCCGTCGCCGGTGGGCCCGAGGCGGATGCGAAGATCAAAGAATCGGCCACCGAACTCGACAACGAGACGATCGGTGCGCCAACAAGATACGTCGGATCGCAGCGATCTGACGTATCTCGTTGGCGCACAGCGTTCGATCGGCCGGCCTACCGGTAGAGGCGCAGTGCAGAGCCGATGAAGGTCTTACCGAATGCGAGACCGGACTTGTTGAAGTAGAAGCTCAGGACCGTATCGGCAAACGGCACTGCGGACACCGTTTTGGTGATCTGTGATTCGGCGTCTGCCCATTCCGCGCATGCTGCGTCGCCGGTCAAACCGGAGGCCTTGGCCACGGCTGCTTCGTAGGCGGGGTTGTCGATCGACGAGAAATTCTTACCGGCTGCCGGGGCAGGACCGGAGAAGAACGGGACGAACCCGCTGGGAATCGAGTTGTTGATCTGGATCCACGCGATGTCCCACTGGTTGTTGTCCTTACCGCTGAGCATGACGTCGACAACCTTGGTCTGGTCGGCTCCCGTCACCTCGACCGTTGCGCCGAGATCGGACCATGCCGACTGAGCGAGTTCGGCTGCTGCGCTGCGAGCATCTTCGCCGGCGGCGTAGAAGAGGCGCAGGGTCAACGGGTTTCCGTCCTTGCTTCGCTTGCCGTCAGCGCCGGCGGTCCAACCAGCCGCATCCAGTGTTGCCTTTGCCGCGCTGAGATCGAAGTCCGGAATGATCCCTGCGACAGAGTTGTACACGCAGGCGCGGGGTTCGACGGAGACAAGACTGGTTGCACGGGTGCCCTGACCGCCAGTGATCACTTCAGTGAGATCATCGAGATTGACTGCCTGGACAAGGGCTTTTCGAACGGCGGGATCGCTGGTCGGATTGTTGGCGATCTGATTGAAGTACATCTGACCGGCCGGAAGTGGGCGCTGGACCGAGGCGAGATTGGCGGCTTCGATGCGATCCTTGTCCGGACCGGCGATCGGAGATGCGCTGAGTTCGCCCGAGAGAAGCTGGTTTGCGGCGGTGCTGACATTGGGTGCCATGACGGCGATGACTGTCTTGGGGACGCCCGGTGTGTCGGAGGTGGTGTCGTCGGGGCCCCAGTGGTAGCCCTCACGACGCTCGAACGTGTAGTGGTCGTTGGCCGAGACTTCGGTGACTTCGAACATGCCGGAGCCGAGTGACTTCTTGTTCGAGGCGGTCGGATCCTCGATCCCGGCGTCGCACATGATCGAGAGGCGACTGACGGTGAGGAGGAGGAACGGGGTCGGTGCCGCAGTGGTGACCGTGATGGTGCGGGTGGCGAGATCGGCGGTTGCCGACGCGCCGACGGGAACTGTGGTGCCGCGCTGTTGTGAACCGTTGGCAGGATCGGCGACGAAGTTGATGTTGTTGGCGACGGTCTGTGCGGTCAGGGTCGACCCGTCGGTACAGGTCACGCCTTCACGGATGGTGAAAGACGCGGAGGTTGGTGTCTCTTCCCATTTCTCTGCCAACCACGGTTTGAGTTCACTGGTTTCGGGATCCTGGTAGACCAGGGAGTCGTACGCCAGCCTCGAGACGTCCGCGGTTGACTGGGATCCGGACATGATCGGGTTGAGTGCACCCGGATCGCCCTGCAACGCGTACCGGAAGGTCCCGTCTGTCAGAGGCTCACCGCCGCCGGAGCCCGAGGACGTGCCTCCAGAGCTGCAGGCCGACAACACGAGCGCGAGCCCCGCGGCCACTGCAAGTGTCGGATAGGAGCGGTGTTTCATTGTGCCTCCGTGAAGGAGCCGGGGCCCGGAGAGAATCGTGAGGGCGCATTCGAGTGTGACCGCTAAATCTTGGCGCAGGACGTGACGGGCATCTCGGTCGATCCTCACGAAAATCCGGCAGATTTTTGTCCGATCACACGAGAGCTGGGATTGTGGATCGGTTCAGCGCACGGACACCCGGTTTTCGGCGAGTATGACGGCGGGAACGGACGTCGGTGGAACACATACGAGTTGCTGCTCGTCGAACAAAATCAGGACGGTCGGCTCGAAGGGGGAGCGACGATACAGGAGTTCCGAATCGGATGCGTTGCTGTTTCGGCAATGAACGTTGCGCAAGTTTTCAAGTGTGGTCATCCTGGAAACATGAGCCACGAACACCATGACCATGCAGATCACAACCATGCAGACCACAACCATGCAGACCACAACCAAGCTGACACGACTGAAAACCCGTATGCCAAGGCCGATGCACAATTCTGGAACTCACTGTACGAGGAACGTCCAGCCCGCTGGAGCGGAAACCCCAACCCGCAGTTGATCGCCGAGGCTTCAGACCTCGAGCCCGGCACCGCACTCGACGTCGGTTGCGGCGAGGGCGCCGACGCTCTGTGGTTGGCACGCCGCGGGTGGAAAGTTACCGGCACCGATATTTCGTCTGTGGCGCTCAGTCGCGCAAAGGCCCATGTCGAGGGCTCGGGCGTTGACATCGAGTGGCTGGAAGCAGACCTGACCAAGTGGGATCCGCAGGGGCGTTCTTTCGATCTGGTGTCCGCGCAGTTCTTCCACATGCTCGAACCCGCACGCGGTGAACTGTTCCGAGCACTCGGCGGACTGGTCGCGCCGGGTGGCCATTTGCTGATCGTCGGCCACTCGCCGCACGAGTCGCCCACGGAACATCATCGGGCAATGCTGCATACGCCCGAATATGTGGAATCGTTGTTCACGGATGGGTGGAAGGTGTTGGTCTCGGAGTCGCGGGAGCGTGATCTTCCCGCGAACCCCGAGATGCATCACACCACGGATACCGTTGTGCTGCTTCAGCGATTGAGCGAGAGTACCGACAGCAACTCGTAAGCGACGTGAGCCGCTGCGATACCGGTGATCTCGGCGTGGTCGTATGCCGGCGCGACCTCGACGATGTCGGCGCCGACCACGTTGAGACCCACCAATCCGCGCAGCGTGTTCAGCAATTCACGAGAAGTCATGCCGCCCGCTTCGGGCGTTCCGGTGCCCGGAGCGTGGGCGGGATCGAGTACGTCGATGTCGACGGAGACGTACACCGGGCCGCCGTCGAGGCGCTTACGCATGCGCTCGACGATGCTCGCGACGCCGTCGACCTCGTAGTCGTCGCTGCGGATCACCTGGAAGCCGAGCACACGGTCGTCTTCGAGGTCCTGCTCACTGTAGAGCGGCCCGCGGATTCCGATGTGCTGCGAGCGCTCCATGTCGATGAGCCCCTCTTCGCTGGCGCGGCGGAAAGGTGTTCCGTGCGTGAAGGGTTGGCCGAAGTAGGTGTCCCAGGTATCGAGGTGGGCATCGAAGTGCAGGACGGCTATCGGTCCGTGATCGCGGGCGAGTGATCGCAGGATCGGCAGTGCGATGGTGTGGTCGCCGCCGAGTGTGAGCACCGAGGAACCGTCGGCGCGCAGGTCGGTGACCGCGGATTGAATCGTCGTCAGCGCTTCCTGCATGTCGAAGGGGTTGACGCCGATGTCGCCGAAGTCGGCAACCTGCTGGTTGGCGAAGGGGGACACCTTCAGTGCGGGGTTGTACGGACGCAGCAGCTTCGATGCAGCGCGGATGTGGCCAGGCCCGAAGCGCGCGCCGGGCCGGTAGCTGACCCCGGAATCGAAGGGGATTCCCAGGATGGTCACGTCGGCGCGCGACACCTCGTCCAGTCGCGGCAGACGCGCAAAAGTGGTCGGTTCGGCATATCGGGGGACGCGAGTTGCGTCGACCGGTCCGATCGGTGCCCCGGAGCTGTCGGCTGCGGAATTGTTGGTGGCCATGTTCGGGGTCCCTGCTCGTGAATGGGCACATCGATGATGTAGCTCTCTAGGCAAGTATGGTTTCTTCAAGAGGCTCAATTGTCAACCCTTGTTTCCTATAGGGGACAGGGCTGTGCTGAAGGAGTTGCTGCGTGGTCAAGACGAAGGACAGTTCGGAGCCGGCTGGACCGCAGATCGGGTCCAGGCTCAAGGCTGCCCGCCAGTCGAAGCGGTTGACGCTCGAATATCTGGCCGAATCGTGCGGCGTCACCAAGGGGTACCTGTCGAAACTCGAACGCGACCATGTCAACGCGTCGGTGGCGACCTTGATCAAGGTGTGCGCGGTGCTCGAGATCCCGGTCGGCTCGCTGTTCGAGAACGCATCTGCCGGTGAGGTGGTGCGCGCCGAGGCTAGGCCGCAGATCAGCTTCGGCGGCGAGAAGATGGCAGAGTTCCTGCTCACACCGTCGAATGAGCGTCGCATCCAGGTGTTGATGAGCGAGATCGAACCGGGTGGTGGAAGCGGGCGGGAGTACTACAGCCTGCCGGTCGACGTGAACTTCGTTCACGTCCTCGAAGGCGGCTTGCGGGTGTCGTTCGAGGGTGGGCGAACTGATCAGGGAAGTGAGTCCGTCGACGCGGAGGACGTGGTCCTGCAGGTGGGGGATTCGTTCACCTTTGCTCCGCGTCACAACCACAGTTTCTCGGCTGAGGGCGCAGTGCGGGCAAAGGTTTTGTGGGTTTTGAATCCGGCGTTGCCGGAGGGGCCGCGAGTACCCGCCTAATGTTGAGTTTTGAGAAACTCTAGTTGACAGATGTGACGTCGCAGATCACCCTTTGTAGTCGTCCCCGTCGCATACTGACGTCACGGAACTTCTCGAGGAGTGCACGATGAATGTCGATTCCCTCCGTGTCGGACTGTTTCAGGGCCCGCTCACAGCGAAAGACGCCGTTGCGTCGGTGCAGTCCAATCTGGAGGCGATCGGGGAGGCAGCACACGTAGCGGCAGCGTCCGGTGCATCGATCCTGGTGACGCCGGAGATGTCCGCAACGGGGTACAACATCGGCGGATTGCTCCGAGCGCGCGCGGAAGTGGCGGACGGACCGATTTTCGACGCCGTCGCGGCGGTGGCAGTGAGCGCGGGCATTGCCATCGTCTACGGCTATCCCGAACTCTCCGACGGCGATGTCTACAACAGTGTCCAGGTAATAGGGCGCGATGGATTCTCACTTGCCAACTACCGCAAGACGCATCTCTTCGGGGCACTCGATCGTGAGAATTTCACGCCCGGAGACACTTTGGTGGCCGGATTCGATCTCGACGGAATCCGGTGTGGTCTGTTGACCTGCTACGACGTCGAATTTCCCGAAGCTGTTCGTGCACACGCTGATGCCGGTACGCAGTGGTTGATCGTGCCCACCGGGTTGATGGCGCCGTTCGAACACATTGCACAGCAAGTTGTTCCGGCCCGCGCCTACGAGAGCCAGATGTTTGTCACCTACGTCAATCGCTGTGGTTCGGAGTCCGAGCTCACCTACTGTGGATTGTCGTGCGCGATCGATCCGACCGGCCGGGAACTGGCCCGAGCGGGTGCGGAGCAGGAACTGATCTTTGCCGATGTCTCCGCTGCCGAGGTGGCTCGATCACGTTCCGTCAATACACATCTCGACGATCGTCGACTCGATCTGTACCCCGCTTATCGTTCCCGCCGAGAGGGCCGTCGATGACCATTCCCGTAGCTCCGGACAGTTCCTCCGAACCTGGGCCGCTGCCTCCGCTGACGATGTTCGGCCCCGACTTTCCCTTTGCATACGACGATTACGTGTCAGACCCGGCTGGGTTGGGTTCGGTGCCCGATGTCGCATTCGGTACCGAAATCGCGGTGATCGGCGGCGGGCTGGCCGGTATGATTGCCGCCTACGAGCTGCTCAGGATCGGACTCAAACCGGTTGTCTACGAGGCAGATCAGATTGGCGGCCGAATGCGGTCGGTCGAATTCGACGGGTATCCAGGCGTGGTCGCGGAGATGGGTGCGATGCGCTTCCCGCCGTCGTCGACAACGTTGTTCCACTACCTCGGCGAGATGGGACTGGGGACCGAGGAGTTCCCCAATCCGCTGGCGGAAGTCACGCCGAGCACCGTCATCGATCTCAAGGGCGAGAGCCACTATGCACACACACTCGAGGACTTGCCGCCGATCTTCACGGAGGTCGCACAGGCGTGGGCGCGCACTCTTGAAGAGAGTGCCGACTTGATTCCGATGCAGCAGGCAATTCGGGACCGCGATACCGCCGAGATCAAGCGGATCTGGAACGACCTGGTGGTGCGTTACGACGACCAGACGTTCTACGGATTCCTTGCCGCGTCGGAGCACTTCAAGTCTTTTCACATGCGGGAAGTGTTCGGCCAGGTCGGTTTTGGTACCGGTGGCTGGGACACCGACTATCCCAATTCGATCCTCGAGATCCTGCGTGTGGTCATCACAGCAGCCGATGACGATCACCGTGGGATCGTCGGTGGGTCGCAGCAGTTGCCGTTGCGACTGTGGAACCGTTCTCCAGCGCGGATGAAGCACTGGCCGGCCGGCACAACGGTGTCTTCGCTGAACGGCGGAAGAACCCGGCCGCGTGTCACTGAACTACGACGCACCGAACCTCGTCGTTTCACGGTGGTCGATGCCGAAGGTTTCATTCGAACATATGCGAGCGCCGTTGTCACCGTGCAGAGTTGGATGCTTCTCAACAACATTCGCTGCGCCGACGATCTGTTCCCGATTGATCACTGGACTGCAATCGAACGAACGCATTACATGGGCTCGACCAAGGTGTTCGTGCTCGTCGATCGTCCGTTCTGGAAGGACAAGGATCCCGAGACCGGTCGCGATTCGGTGTCGATGACACTGACCGACCGCATGAGTCGCGGCACATACCTCCTTGATCAGGGGGAAGGGAAACCCGGCGTGATCTGTCTGTCGTACACGTGGTCGGACGATTCGTTGAAGTTGTTGGCACTGAACGCTACCGAGCGCATGGAGATCATGTTGCGCTCATTGGAAGAGATCTATCCCGGCGTCGATTTCCGGAGTCACGTCATCTCCAGTCCGGTTACGCTGTCCTGGGAAACCGAACGTGACTTCATGGGTGCTTTCAAGGCGAATCTGCCCGGGCATTACCGGTACCAGGAACGGCTGTTTTCGCACTTCGTGCAAAGTGACCTCGAACCGCGTCATCGCGGAATCTTCCTCGCGGGCGACGACATCTCCTGGACGGCGGGCTGGGCGGAAGGCGCGATCCAGACGGCGATCAACGCCGTCTGGGGCGTCGTCCACCATCTCGGCGGTTCTACACCGTCCGGGAATCCGGGCCCGGGAGACGTCTTTGCAGATCTGGCGCCGATCCGGCTGGGAGACTGACCCGAGATGTGCAACTGCCGGATTGTCGTGCCGGGGGAGGGTTAGCACTCCGATTGGGCACGAACTTTTCGCGGTGATGCACGTAACACTGGAAAGTGTTCGGATCCAATACTTTCCAGGAGGGTGTTCAATGGCGAGCACATCAACGGCAACCAAGTCAGAATTCGCAGACTCAGCGGATCCAGCGTTGGGACTGGTTGCCGAGTTGGCAGCAGCGGGGCAACGACTGGTTTTCCGTCAGGGCGACGAACTGACCGGCGTGGTGCTGTGGCCTTCCGGCGAGCCCTCCCTCTCCGATCTGTGCGAGAACTTCGAATCCCTCGGGCTTCGAGTGTCCACGCACCGCCCTCTTCCGACAGTTCTCGGATCGGCGCATCATTTCACCTTCGAACCCTGTGCCTTCGACGGCGGTGCCCTCGAGAAGATGGCCGCGGCTTTCGAAGCTGTTGTCGCCGGTAGGACCCGGATGGACAACTTTTCCAGCCTGATCGGCCGAGCCGACATCACGTGGCGCGACGCAGAGCTGCTCCGCGCGGCGTGCCGGTTCCTCGCGCAGGCACGGATCGGGCTGTCCGAAGGCTACGTGGTGGGCGTGCTGGCAGCGAAGCCCGTTTTCGTTCGTGCGGCGCTCGGACTGTTCACTGCGCGATTCGACCCCGTCGTGCTCGAACGCGGTGCGGCGGTCGCCGCCGCGGTTGCCGCGATCGACGAGTCGGTCGAGCGGGCAGACACTCTCGACGAAGACCGGGTACTTCGCGGAGTTCGCTCATTTCTTCAAGCAACGTTGCGCACCAACTGGTACCTGAGTGACGACGCCGGCAATCCGCTGCCGTACGCGTCGTTCAAGATCGATTCGAAGCTTCTGTCGACGCCGCAGAAAACCGTTCCGTTCCGTGAGATCTACGTCAGCGCACCCAACGTCGAGGGCGTTCACCTGCGTAGCTCGTCGGTAGCACGTGGCGGCCTGCGATGGTCCGATCGCTTCGAGGACTTCCGCACCGAGGCCTTGAGCCTGATGAAAACCCAGAGCGTGAAGAATTCGCCCATCGTTCCGACCGGAGCCAAGGGCGCTTTTGTCGTGCGCGGAACATCCACGCCCACCCCGGCCCAGGTGCAGGACTCGTACAGTACGTTCATTCGCGGACTGCTCGACGTCGTGGACAACATCGTCGACGGCTCGGCAGTACACCCGGCGGAAGTGATCGCCTACGACGGTGAAGACTCGTATCTTGTTGTGGCAGCGGACAAGGGAACCGCTAGGTTCTCCGACGTCGCGAACGGTATAGCGATCGAGCGCGGTTTCTGGCTCGGCGACGCTTTTGCGTCGGGTGGCAGCGCCGGCTACGACCACAAGGCCATGGGTATCACCGCCCGCGGCGCATGGGTGGCAGTGCGACGCCATTTTGCCGAACGTGGCGTGGACGTCGACACCGATCCCTTCACCGTCGCGGGGATCGGCGACATGTCCGGCGACGTGTTCGGCAACGGAATGTTGCTCTCGCACAAGATCCGTCTGGTTGCCGCGTTCGACCACCGCCACATCTTCATCGACCCGAACCCCGACATGGAGGCGACGCTGCGCGAACGCGCCCGCCTCTTCACGGTGCCGCGCTCGTCCTGGGACGACTTCGATCGCACGGTGATGTCTCCGGGCGGCGGCGTCTGGCCGCGCAGCGCAAAGTCCATCAGCCTTCCTCGTGAGGCACGTGACGCACTCGGAATCACCGAGGAGAAGCTCACCCCGCAGGAATTGATCCGGGCGATCCTGTGCGCCCCGGTAGAGCTGCTATGGAACGGGGGCGTCGGCACCTACGTGAAGGCGTCGGCCGAGAGCAACGTCGACGCGGCCGATCCGTCCAACGACGGTGTTCGTGTCAGCGCGGACGAATTGCGTGCCGCCGTGGTGGGGGAGGGCGGCAACCTCGGTTTCACGCAGCGTGCGCGGATCGAATACGCCGCAGGCGGTGGACGAATCAACGCAGACTTCATCGACAACGCGGCAGGGGTTGCCACGTCGGACCGTGAGGTCAACATCAAGATCGCTCTGGCGGAGTTGGATTCCGGCGCACGAAATGCGCTTCTGGCGTCAGCGCAGGACGAGGTCGCCGCGTCGGTGCTGAAAGCCAGTGAAGATCAAACCCTGGCCATCAGCCTGGCCGAGCATCGAGCGCCGGCACTTCTCGACCAGCACGAGCGACTGATCGAGAATCTGATTGCCGCCGGCGCGATGAAACGCCTCGAGGAATCGCTTCCGGACGCCAAGGCGCTTGCTGCAAGGTCGCGGGCAGGTCAGGGGCTGCTTCGTCCCGAACTTGCTGTGCTGGTTGCTCAGTCGAAGAATGTGCTGACCGCCGAGCTGGGCGCTTCGGATGCCCCCGACAACAAGATCTTTGCGGACCGGCTGACGCAGTACTTCCCGCCGTCGGTAGTTCAGGCGGCGCCTGAAGCTGTGAAGGCGCACCGACTCGGACGTGACATCATCATCACCTCGGTAGTCGATGAACTGGTCAACCGCGTTGGGCCGGGGGTACTTTTCAGGCTGGAAGAACACCTGGGTGTGCGTAGTCCGGAAGCGTCGTTGGCCTATGCGGTGGTCAGCGAAGTGCTCGGCACTGAGGATCTTCGCCGCGACATTCTGAACTCCGATCTTGATGCTGCCGAACAACTTCAGGCTCTCGATCGCCTGCAACAGTTGCTCGAGTCGGAAATGAGTTGGGTGCTGCGACGGCCAGGGGCCGCCGGACGCTTTGCCGTGAACCCACGGGCAGACATTGATCGATGGGCGGGGCCGGTGCGTGAACTCACCGCCGGGCTGACCTCGAGTGAACGCATCGAGGTGTCGTTCGGAGCGTTGGCATTGGCCGACCTTGCACTGCAGGAGAATACGTCGGTCCAGGCGGCCGCTACCGTCTACCGCGAGCTCGTCGCAGAGCTCGATCTGAGTGATGTGCTCGGTGGCGTCGACGTTGCCGTCGGAGCTTCGCACTGGGAGGTCATGGGCGGCGCTGCTGTTCACGCCCGACTGACAACGCGATTTGCGGATCTTGTGTCAGGGGCCCTCGACGACGATCGTGACGGTGTGGTGCAGCGGTGGTCGAGTGTCAATGCTGTTTCTGTACAGCGATTTACGTCTCTGTTGTCGCATGCGCGTCGAAGTGGAGCGTTCGACACCGCAAAACTGTGCACCGTCGACGCCGAACTCGAACTGCTGATCCGCGGAGCGACGTCATTTCTGTCAGCGGCTCTCCCACGCGAGCAGTGACAGCAATAGTTCAGCTCTGACCCTGGCCTCACCGAGGTCGCATCGCAAGAGTTCTTCGACGCGGGTGATGCGACCTCGGAGGGTGTGCCGGTGGATGCCGAGTTCGGATGCGGCAGATTCCCATTGGCCGTTGGCCTCGAGGTAAGCGCGAAGCGATATCGTGAGTGCCGTTCCGTGTTTGTCGTCGTGTTCGGTCAGTACGGGAATCGTGGTGGCGGCCATGGCAACGAGTGCTTCCCGTGCAGGTTCGGACGCAAGAATCGTCGATCCGGTCAGTGCATCGAATTCGAGAATGCGCGCTGTTGCTGTTGTGAGGTTGGCTGCGGCGCGTGCTTGCACGAGTGCGCGCGAAGCGTCGAGGATCGGGTGCGGCGGGCTGATTCCGGCGCGAACCGCTTTGGATTCGCTCGGAGTCAATTGCGTCAGAAGGGCCTGTGCGGTGTCGACGGTATCGCTGCCGCGAAGCAGCACGGTGAGCGCGCCGTTTTCTGCCTGGGCAAAAAGAGGTCTTCCCGCGCGTGCCAGTGCGCCGTCCAGTTCACGTAGAACTGGACCCAGCGCTGGTCCGCGAATGTGGACGACGCGTACCAATCCGGTGGTGTCGCTGGCTTCGTCGAGATACGAGGGCACAGCATCTTCGGCGATTCGTCCGTCGAGTAGCAGTCCCAATGCCGTGGAGTTCAGTTTGGACCGCTCCGCCCGCAGTCGCACTGGTTTCTCGAGTTCGAGGGTCAGCAGTGAAACGGCATGTCCGAGAAGCACTCTGTCGATGTTGCTCAGCGGCTTCGAGCCGGCCAGTGCAAGGTAGCCGTGCCAACTGTCGGTCACCCCGACCGGGGAGAGCGTGAGCGTCCGCTCGGGCGTGCTCTGTGAAATAGATGCCGGAGCATTGGGGTCACGAGTGGTCGCGGCTACGGCACGCACCTCCGCGATCAGCGACTTCTGATTCGCCGGATGTACGGCAGTGATGCGGTCGCCGACAAACGCAACCGAATTCTTTGTCGCCGTAGCCAGTTCGCGCACGATTGCGGAAACACCGCCGCGCAGCGCGACCCGGGTGATACGTGTCTGCACTTCTGCGGCACGCAAGACGGACTCGTACTCCTGCTGACTCAGCCGAGTCATGACGGCGCGGGTGACTGCCGCGAACGGGGTGGTGAACGGAACCTCGAGCAGAGGGAGCCCGCGACTACGGGCAGCTGCGAGAAGCTCCGCCGGGACCTCCTTGTGAGAAAGTCCCGTTCCGAACCCCAATGCCGATACTTCCGCCGCGGCCAAACGATCGACGTAATCCGCAAAATCAGTGGCGGTCGCCCCCACGAAGGCAAGCCCGGTGGTGAGGACCAGTTCACCGCCCGAGAGCCACGGAGTTGGATCCGTCAGTTCTGTGGCCTGCGCAAACGTGACCGGCTGGGCGGATGATGACGAGTCGGTCAGCAGTGTCAGCGACAGGTGTTTCTGTCGCAGAAGCCAGGAAATCGGAACTGTCACGAGTTCAAGGCTAGCGGGACGTGCCGATATGGAGTAGGCCTGAGTAGGTAGATATCCATTTCGGCACTGCTCGACGGTGCTCGCGCGTCGCATACTCGAATGCAATACACAACCGAGAGGGTGGTCACATGAGTGCAATCGAATACCGGCTTCCGCAGGAACGTCGCATCGTCACGGAGTTCCCGGGCCCGCGCTCGGCTGCGCTCGCAGAGCGTCGTAAGAAGGTTGTCGGCGCCGGCGTCGCGTCCACCCTTCCGGTCTACGTTGCCGACGCGGACGGCGGAGTGATCGTCGACGTCGACGGCAACTCGCTCGTCGATCTCGGTGCCGGTATCGCCGTGACCAGCGTCGGTGCGTCCAACCCCGCCGTTGTCGCCGCAGTTCAGGATCAGGTTGCGCACTTCACTCACACCTGTTTCATGGTCGCTCCGTACGAGGGCTACATCGAGGTAGCCGAGCGCCTCGCCGAACTCACCCCCGGTGACCACGAGAAGCGTTCCGTGCTGTTCAACTCCGGCGCCGAAGCCGTCGAGAACGCCGTCAAGATCGCTCGTCACGCAACGGGTCGCGACGCCGTTGTGGTGTTCGATCACGCGTACCACGGCCGCACCAACCTCACGATGGCACTGACGGCGAAGTCGATGCCGTACAAGAGCGGCTTCGGTCCCTTTGCTCCCGAGGTATACCGCGTTCCGATGTCCTACCCGTACCGCGAGGGACTGAACGTCGACGGTTCGAAGATCACCGGTGAGCAGGCAGCGCAGCGCGCCATCACGATGATCGAGAAGCAGATCGGCGCGTCCAACACGGCAGCCATCCTCATCGAACCCATCCAGGGTGAGGGCGGATTCATCGTTCCCGCAGAAGGATTCCTGCCGACGCTCGTCGCCTGGGCCAAGGAGAACGGCGTCGTCTTCATCGCCGACGAGGTCCAGGCAGGATTTGCTCGTACCGGCGCCTGGTTCGCCAGCGACCACGAGGGAATCGTCCCGGACCTGGTTACGCTTGCCAAGGGCATTGCCGGCGGTATGCCGCTCGCAGCCGTCACCGGCCGGGCCGACCTGATCGACGCAGTCCACCCGGGCGGCCTCGGTGGCACCTACGGCGGTAACCCCGTCGCCTGCGCCGCGGCGCTGGCATCCATCGACCAGATGCATGAGCTGGACCTCTGTGGTCGAGCCCGCACCATCGAGACCACCGTCGTCGGCCGAATGAACGCGCTGGCAAAGGAACTCGACGTCATCGGAGATGTTCGCGGACGCGGTGCCATGCTCGCCATCGAGCTGGTCAAGCCCGGCGGACAGGAGCCGGACGCCGACATCACGAAGGCAATCGCAGCTGCGTGCCTTGCGGCGGGCGTTGTGATCCTCACGTGCGGCACCTACGGTAACGTCATTCGTCTACTCCCTCCGTTGGTCATTTCCGAAGAGCTGCTCGACGACGCCCTTACCGTCCTCGAGTCTGCTATTCGCACTGCAGCACAGGAGAACTGACATGTCGAACGTCTCGGAACTTCTCGATTCGCTACCCCAAGGTCTCTGGCTGGGCGGCAAGCTCACCCCGGCCGAGAAGACCTTCGCGGTCTACAACCCGGCAACCGGCGAAGAGTTGGCGCAGGTAGCCGACGCCACGGCAGCCGACGGTATCCGTGCCCTCGATCTCGCTGCTGCGGCACAAGATGATTGGGCCGCAACGCCCGCTCGTACTCGTGGCGAGATCCTGCGCCGCGCATTCGAGCTGTTGCACGCCCGCGCCGAGGACTTCGCGCTGATGATGACCCTGGAAATGGGTAAGTCGTTGGCCGAGAGCCGCGGTGAGGTCAACTACGGCGGCGAATTCCTGCGCTGGTTCAGCGAGGAAGCCGTCCGCATCGGTGGACGCTTCACGCAGGCTCCGGCCGGCAACGGTCGTATTCTCGTCACCAAGGAAGCCGTCGGACCGGTTCTGGCGATCACGCCGTGGAACTTTCCGTTGGCCATGGGCACCCGCAAGATCGGACCGGCGCTCGCTGCCGGCTGCACCATCATCGTCAAGCCGGCCGAGGACACTCCGCTCACCATGCAGCTTCTCGGCCAGGTATTTGCCGATGCCGGTCTGCCTGACGGTGTGCTCTCGATCCTCCCGACCTCCGACGCCGCAGCCATCAGTGGACCGCTGATGGAAGACGCGCGACTGCGCAAGGTCACCTTCACCGGCTCCACTGGCGTCGGAAAGCTCTTGGTGCGCAATGCTGCTGACAAGCTGCTTCGCACGTCCATGGAACTCGGTGGCAACGCTCCGTTCATCGTCTTCGACGACGCCGACATCGATGCAGCTGTCGACGGCGCGATGCTCGCCAAGATGCGCAACGGCGGTGAGGCCTGCACCGCAGCCAACCGTATTTACGTTGCCAACTCGGTCCGCGAAGAGTTCACCGACAAGTTCACCGCCAAGGTTGCAGCCTTGAAGGTGGGCGCCGGCGACGCCGAGGGCACCAACATCGGACCGCTGATCAACGCCAAGCAGCTCGCCACCGTTACCGGACTCGTCGACGACGCCGTGTCCAAGGGTGCTCGCGTGCGCACCGGTGGATCGGCACCCGAAGGCCCCGGATTCTTCTTCACCCCGACGGTCCTCGATCAGGTTCCCGCTGACGCGCGCCTGCTGAAGGAAGAAATCTTCGGACCTGTTGCAGCCGTAGTCGGTTTCGACACCGAAGAAGAAGCCGTCGCCGCAGCCAACAACACCGAGTTCGGCCTTGTCGCGTACTTCTACACCCGCGACATCGATCGCGCGATGCGTGTCTCGGCGAAGCTTGCCACCGGCATGGTCGGCGTCAACCGCGGCGCCATCTCCGACGCCGCAGCACCGTTCGGTGGTGTCAAGGAATCGGGCTTCGGCCGCGAAGGCGGAACCGAAGGTATCGACGAGTACCTCGATACCAAGTACGTAGCGCTGTAACTTGCTGTGCGCCTTTGTTAACCGCGGGCGGTTAATAAAGGCGCACAGTAGCTATTGCCCCAACGGCGTCGGGCGGTAGTACTTACCCTCGTGATACAGCAGCGGTGCCGCAGCGGAATCGTCGTCCTCGTCGGCGTGGACTCGGGTGACAAGCCCGACAACAAGGGTGTGGTCGCCCACCGGAATCAACTGATCGACGGTGACCCGCATCCAACTGGGCGTGCCGTGCAGTACCGGTTCGCCGGTATCGAGGACGGCCCAGAGCGATTGATCGGCAAAACGCTGATCGGCGCTGCGTGCAAAGCGCTGCGCGAGATGCTGTTGGTGCTCACCGAGCAGATGAATGACCAAGGACTTTGCGGCCTTCAAGGCGGTGATGCTCGACGACGTCTCCGCGATGTTGAACGACACGAGCGGCGGTTCGAGTGAGAGCGAGGAGAACGAGGTGGCCGTGAAACCTACCGGTCCGGTGCCGGAGTCGAGGGTGACAACAGTGACTCCCGCAGGGTGACGGCCGAGTGCTGCGCGGTAGTCGGCGGCGCAGATGCCGGTGGACAACTCGGGCGTGGCGACCGCTTCGGGTGTGGTTGAGTTGGAAATATCGTTCGGCGTGTCAGACAACGGGGACTCTCCGGTGGGAAATATGGTCTTTCGCCCACTATAAGCGCGAGTCCGCCCTTACCTGGTCCGTATCTAGTCCATCTCTATGGCAAGGCCCGCCGTTATCCGCAGCAGTTCCGGATACGTCGTGCGGAAGACCGTGTTCGGATGGCCCGCCGCGGCCCACAGGATCGGGTACTGCTCGAGTGCGGTATCGACATAGGTCGGCAGATTCGTGGGATGCCCGAGCGGCGCAATTCCGCCGATAGGTTGGCCGGTTGCGGCTTTGACCATCTCCAGCGGAGCGCGCGTCAGTTTGCCCTCGAGGCGCTCACCCGTCGCCTGCAGGTTGACCTGATGTGCGCCTGAGACCAGCAACAACACCGGATCGTCGTCGAGTAGGAAGACGAGTGACTTGGTGATTGCGCCCACCTCCACCCCGACGGCTGCCGCTGCTTCCTCGGCAGTGTGCGTCGCGTCGGCTTGCGTGACGATGACGCCGTGATGGCCGCGAGCGATCAGGGTTTCGGCGACGTGCGAGGCGTTGGGGTGGAGGAGGCTCGTCATGAATTCAAGAGTAGGTCTAGTCGGCGATTGTCACAGCCGGAGTGGGCGTTGTGTCGGCTGACTTTCGGTTCTTCCTGATTGTAAATCCGAACAACATGGCGGCCCCGACCACGGCGTACAGGAAAAGCGTCAGTACGGGCTGGCCGATTCCGACGTTGCCGAAGTACACGATGCTTCGAACACCCTCGGTGCCCGCACCCGGAGTGATCCACCGACCGATCGCGGCATAGAACGATGGGAGCACATTCGAGCCGAAAGCGCCTCCGGCACTGGGATTGCCGAGGATAACAAACACTGCGATCGCCAACGGAACGGCGAGGACGCCGATTGCCGCACGGAGTCCGACCGTGAACATTGCGGTACCGAACACGACAGCACTGCCCAGCAGGGAGAGCGGGAGCCAGTGTCCGGCAAAGGTTCCGAGAACGTGTGACGTGATGAGTGCGCCCAGTGCTCCGGATATCACCGAGTACACCGCGATCACGCCGGTGTGCGCCGCTGCCTGACGAAGTGTCTTCGGTGCACCGATGAACAGGCCGATTGCGGCGGCAAAGAGGTAGCCGCCGACAACCCAGCCGATCGAGAGGTAGAAGCCGGACAGGCCGCGGTTGTCGTGAGCGCCCACCGGAATCTCGTCGCGCACCACGAACTCGCGGTTCTGGCTGCCCTCGACCTGGGCAAAGATCGATTCGAGCGACGTCGCAATGGAACTGCCGCCCGCGCTGGCGGTGATCAGGGTGTCGGCGCCGGCCGGATTGATGACAAACGCTCCCTGGATCTCGCGATCGTGAAGCATCCGACGCGCTACGGCGGTGCTGTCGACTACACGGGCGTCGAGGGGGCTGCCGTCGATGGCGTTGAGCTTGTCGGCGATCTGCTGATCCATGCCGGCTGGAGTGCCTTGATCTGCGATGACCACGATTTCGATGTCACGGGGCGTCGGCTGATGAAACGCGGCGACGTAGCTGAGGATGAAGCCCATCTGCAGCAGGATCATGCCGACGAACAGCGCCACCATGACTTTCGGTGCGCCGTATTTGGCCAGCAGGTTGTCGCTGGGGTGTTCGTGCTGAGGTGTGGGAGTTTCGGGTGCGGCGTGTGCCGGATGCGTTGTGGTCACGATGAGTCCTGATCTTGTCGAAAGTAAAGAGCTTGTCAATACCCGAGGTATTGAATACTCTAGGTATCGTGACTGAATCCCGTCAACCGGACTTCGTGCCGGCACCCCGCCCCGGCCGCGACGTTGTGCGGCAAAGACTGCTCGACGCTGCAGCGGAAGAATTTGCGGAGCAAGGATTCAGTGCTGCACGTCTCACCGAAGTGGCCCGCCGAGCGGGCTTTACGAAGGGAGCCGTCTACTCCAACTTCGAATCCAAACAAGATCTGTTTGCCGAACTTTTTGCGCAACGGTCTCTCGAACTTGCCGGGCGGGTACTTGCCGAGATCGCGGGTATGAGCCCCACCGATGCTGCCGGTAAAAGTGGCGAAGCGATCGCGTCGTGGATGGCGGGCAACCCTGGCTGGTTGCTGCTCGTCCTCGAATTCGGAGTCCTGGCCGGGCGTGACCCCCAGATTGCCCAGGCATACCTCCGAGAGCGTCGGCACCTGCGAAGTCAACTGGTGGAATTGATCGGTGCGCGTGCCAGTGAATGGGGCGTCGAGGATGCCTTCGACGTGCGAACTACGGCAATCTCGTTGATGGCCTTGATATCCGGATTGGTACTCGAACACTCCGTCGACCCGGAAGAAGTCGATCAACAGGCAATGGGCGCCGCAGTGACCGCTCTCTTCGCCGGTGCGGTCGCGCGGGCGGGACTGCCCACGGCCACCGGATAATTACTGACGAGCAAGGTGGGGATCGGGCGCCGTCTCGAGTTCTCGGCGCAGGAAGATTTCGGAGGATTCACCCGGGAGCAACAAGACTCCGGCGTCGGCGTATCCCATCGTGCGATAAAAGTTCTGGGCTGATTCGTCCGCGAGTGTGGAGGTGAGAACGCTCGAATAGCCCGCATGGCGCATATCGGTTTCCCAATATTCGACCAAGGCTCGCCCGGTGCCCTGGCCGCGGTCCGAAGGCAAAACGGTGAGCATGTTCATGAACGGAATCTCGTCCCAGAACAATCCCCAGCGGAGCCATCCGATTGGGGCGTCGTTGTGCTCGGCGATCAGAATCCGGCCGCGTTCGACCACGGACGCGAGTTCGACGGCTGTGATGTGTGAGTCGTTCTCGTGTAAGAACGGCAAGTCTGCCTGTGCTGCGACGCGAATGTTCATCACGTAAGCCAGTATCGCCGTTCAGTCGCAGACGGTGATGTTCAGCGGCGGCAACTGCACGTAACCCGCCGGGTCTTCGTTCCCGCGCGCTGATTGTTCATCCGCAGGCGAAGTCTGGCGCGCGGCTGAACAATTGCCCTGCGGCTGTAACTGCAGAAAGTTTCAATTCGGGCATAACGAATAAAACGCCCGCGACCGGAATCGGCCGCGGGCGTTCTACGAACATAATCAGACTGTGGCTGGAGTGTTCTCGTCGAGTTTCGGATCTTCATTCGCGATCCGCTTGTTTCGGATAATGCTGCTGATAAACGCTGCGCCGATCAAGACGACACCGACAAGGCCGGTGATGATCTCGTTGATGTGAACACCGATGGACACCATCAGGATGATTGCCAGAGCGCCGATGGCCCAGTGAGCACCGTGCTCGAGGTAGACGTAATCGGACAGCGTGCCCTTGCGGACGAGGAAGACGGTGATGGAGCGGACGAACATCGCGCCGACAAAGCCGAGGCCGAGAGCGATGATGATCGGGTCCGAGGTGATGGCAAATGCGCCGATTACGCCGTCGAAGGAGAAGGACGCGTCGAGAACCTCGAGGTACAGGAACAGGAAGAACCCGGCCTTACCAGTCGCCTTGACCAGCTCGGAGGGGCCGCCGGACTTGGCGCTCTCTTCATCTTCGCCCTCTTCGGGCAGGTTGAAGAGTTCACCCAATCCGTTGACGGCGATGTACGTGATCATGCCGAGTACACCGGAGATCATGACCGTCGTGACTTTGTCGTCTGCGGCAAGGAACGAACCTGCCAGGACCAGGATGAGACCGGCAACGACTACGGAGAGCTGATCCAGCTTGCCGATACGCGCAAGCGGCCTCTCGAGCCAGGACAGCCAGGTGATCTCACGCTCTTCGAAGATGAAGCCGAGGAACAGCATCAGCAGGAACATGCCACCGAATGCCGCGATGGTCGGGTGGGCGTCGGTAATCAGTGTTTCGTAGCTCGGATCGCCGTTGGGGAAGTACGCGGCGTCGTCGGCCGGCGGGTTCAGCGCGAGGTCGAGTGCCGCGATCGGACCGAGGCCCGACGCCGCCCACACGATGACAAGCGGGAACACCAGACGCATACCGAACACCGCGATGACGATGCCGACGGTGAGGAAGATCTTCTGCCAGAAATCGCTCATTCTTCGCAGAACGGTGGCATTGATGACGGCGTTGTCGAAGGAAAGTGAAATTTCCAGAATTGACAGGATGACAACGAGGAAGAGAGCCTCGGGGCCGCCGTAGATGAACGCGACGATCATCGCGATGATCGAAATGCCGATGGACAAACCGAATATTCGCAGTACCACGGAGCGTGGCCCTTTCTAGTTGGTCAATGCGCAGTGGTTACTGCAGCGGTTATCTCACCGCAATCGAAACGAAGCCGGGGAGAGTTCCACAGCGTACTGCGGAACTCTCCCTTTGGTCAGCTCGACGGAAGGTCGACTATTTAGACGTTGACGCCGTAGTCGCGTGCGATGCCCGCGAGGCCCGAGGCGTAGCCCTGGCCGATAGCGCGGAACTTCCACTCGGCGCCGTTGCGGTACAGCTCGCCGAAGACCATTGCGGTCTCGGTGGAAGCGTCCTCGGACAGGTCGTAGCGGGCAAGCTCGTTGCCGTTGGACTTGTCGACGACGCGGATGTACGCGTTGCGGACCTGGCCGAAGGACTGCGAGCGTGCTTCTGCGTCGTAGATCGAGACGGGGAAGATGACGCTCTCGATGTTGGCCGGGACAGCAGCGAGGTTGACGTCGATCTGCTCGTCGTCGCCTTCGCCTTCACCGTCGGTGTTGTCACCCTTGTGCTCGATCGAGCCGTCGGGCGAACGCAGGTTGTTGAAGAAGATGAAGTGCTGGTCGGAGACGACCTTCTTGTCTGCACCTGCGGCGATTGCGCTGGCGTCGAGGTCGAAGGCTGCACCGGTGGTGGAACGTGCGTCCCAGCCCAGGCCGACGACCACTGCGGTCAGGTTCGGGGCCTCCTTCGTGAGAGAGACATTGCCGCCTTTGGTCAAGCTGACGCCCATTCAGGGGTCCTTTCAAGAGAAGAGACATGACCCGCGACGACGATTGGCCGTCTTGGGAATGTGTTTACCTCCTCCACCCTAACGGCACTTCGGGTGTGGCTGCGGTAACAGTGGAAATCGAAACGGAAGCGCAAGCAGTCGGCCCCGTAGGATTCAATCGTGGTAGGCAGATGGTCGGAGCGCTTCAATCGGGGGGTGAGCGTGGAGGAGTCGATCAGTCGTGCGCGGGAGGCGCAGACTGCGATGGTCTCGGCGTTTCTCGATATGGACAAGCGTCAGACGATTGCTTCCGCTGCTGTCAAAGCATCGACAGAACTGTTTCCCGAGCGTGGCCTGGGCGAGGCCTGGAAACCGGTTCGGGACAAGTGCTACGTGGCGGTGTCGAACTATCTGTCCACGAGCGAGCAGTACGGGAACGACCAGGCTCTCCATCGTGACGCGCGCACTGCCACTGCGGCCTTCGAGAAGTCGGTGGCCGAGCTGGTATCCGCGGCTCAAAGCATTGATGCGTTCTACAACGGGAATCGCGCGCACCTCGAGCAAGCCACCGCGACGATGTCCACGATTCCGGTTCTCGGCCAGCAGGCGCGCACAGCGGCCGAGGCCGCTCGCCGCGCGTTGAGTGATACCGATCGGCGCTATTGCGAGTATCCGTCGGTTGTGGCGTCGGCGGAGCATCTGGACGCGGCTGTGGCCGCGCTCGCCAGGGCGGAACGCGGCGAACGGGCAGACGAAATCCGGGTCGAAGCCGAGCGGGTTACCGCCGCGGCAGCAGCACTCACGGAAGCATTGGCGCAGGCACCGTCCACGCAGCGACATGCACAGACGACGGTGTCTGCCGTGTCGACAAGGCTGGCGGCGGTGCGAACGCGGGTGGACCGCCTCGACCCTGCGTATTCCGCTTTGCTTCGGGAGTTCAATGCTGCGAGTTCAGCTGATCTGGTCAACAACAGCAGTCGGAGTCGTGAACATATCGATAACGCCGCTGCCGATTTGAACGAGGCAATGCAGGCTTTGGACGTGGGTAACCCGGAGCATGCGTTGGCATTGATGGCAGACGCGCGCGTTCATCTTGCCGAAGCGGAAGCCTGCGTCGATGCTGTGACGGATCGGTTGACAACACTTCGGGCAGTTCGGGCGGATCCGACAGAAAAAGAGCGTCAGGTCCGCTTTCGGTTGAAAGACGCGCAGATGTTTGCCGTCAATCACGGTTTGGTGGCGGAATGGGGGTCTGTCCTCGATGCGCAATTGGCGCGGATCGAACGGGCGGCCGCGTCACTGACGGGAACTCATCCGGACTACTGGTCGTATGTCATGCAGTTGGATTCGGTTTCGGCGTTCATCGCCGAAGTCGTCGAAAAGATGCGGACGCAAGCAGGAAGACGCTGACCAGGAACTGAAAACGCAGGCCGGGGCCGATCGGGGGATCGGAATCTACACCCGAAATCAAGTGGGGGAATGAAACGTGGAATTGCCATCGGTCATAGAGAGAAGAGACATGCAGCACTTTCAACACCTCGAGGATGACGTGCGGGAACAACTGTTCCTGCACGTTCCCCGGACCTTCAGCGATTCCGACGAGCGAGATCTGCTGGCGATCGCATTGGGTGCGACTCTGTACGTTCCCGCCACGCGGGCAGGGTTGGCCGAACTCGTGGAGAAGCGTGCTGCCGAGGGTGTCAGTTCGATGGTTCTCGATCTCGAGGACGCAGTCGCAGACGACGAGGTGGAAGCAGCGCGGGCCAACGCAGTGGCCGCGCTCGACAAGATCGCGGCGACGGATGCGGTCGGCATGTTGCTCTTCGTCCGGGTCCGTGAAGTCTCCGACATCGCGGACATTGCCCGATCGCTGACGATCGGGCGGGATGCGCTGACGGGGTTTGTGATCCCCAAGTTCGGGAGCGACTCCGGTGAGTCGTTCCTCGATGCGGTAACCGACGCGTCCGCTGCGCTCGGAAAGCACCTGTACGCCATGCCGGTGCTCGAATCGCCGGAATTGGTACACCGCGATACCCGCGATCATGAATTGCGCAGTGTCCAGGAGATTCTGACTCGCCATCGGGATCGCATTCTTGCAGTTCGTATCGGCGCCACCGACATGTGCAGCACGTTCGGCATCCGCCGCGACCGCGACTTGACGATCTACGACGTGCGCGTGGTTGTCGATGTCATCGCCGACATCGTCAATTACCTTGGCCGAGCCGATGGTTCGGGGTTTGTCATCACCGGACCGGTGTGGGAATACTTCGCGGACCACGAGCGCATGTTCCGCCCGATGCTGCGCGCGACGCCGTTCGAGGAGCATGATGCGGTGCGATTCCGCCAGCACCTGGTGAGCCGCGACCTGGACGGTCTGTTGCGGGAAATCGCTTTGGACCGGGCTAACGGCATTCAAGGTAAGACGGTTATTCACCCGTCACACGTTGCCGCGGTCAATGCGTTGTCCGCAGTCACGCACGAGGAGTACCACGACGCTCTCGACATTCTCGGTGTCGAGGTGGGCGGAGTGCAGGCGTCCGGCTACCGGAACAAGATGAACGAGATGAAGCCGCACCGTAACTGGGCTCGGCAGACTGCGCTGCGCGCGCACGTCTTCGGGGTGACCAATAAAGGGATCACCTTTGTCGAACTGCTGACGGCGTTGGTCGATCGATGACCAGCAGTGTGGGATCGGTTCCCTGGGCCACAGAAGAATTCGGATTGGATCTTGTTCACGGTGGCTCTGCCGTCGGACGGACGGTGCCGGAGTTGGTGATTCCCGGACTGCGTCGCAACCCGCGCCGGGCGCACCTGTTGGTGTCGACGGTGCTCGGTAAGCACATTCCGACGCCGCCGTCGGTCGTCATCGGGGCCGCCGAGGATCTGGGTGACCTGGTGCGCGAGCGCCTGGGTGTCGGCGTCGATGTTGTGGTACTCGGATTTGCCGAAACTGCAACAGGTTTGGGTCATTGTGTCGCTGCCCGCCTACATGCTCACTGCTACCTGCATTCGACGCGCCGCGACGTGCCGGGGGCTACCACCCTGGCCGGGTTCGAGGAGGGGCATTCGCATGCGACCAGTCACCTGATGCAACCGACGTCGGCGGAACTGTTCGAGAACAATTTGCCCTTGGTGTTGGTGGACGACGAAATATCGACCGGTGCAACAGCGATCGACGCGATCCGCGCACTACACGGCCAGTGTCCGCGCGAGCGATACGTCGTGGCCTCGTTAGTGGACATGAGGACCGATGAACATCGCGCAGCCAGTGCGGCTGCCGCAGAAGAACTGGGTGTGGCTATCGACTACGTCAGTCTCGCGTCGGGTTCCACCGTCCTGCCGCTCGGATTGACGGAACGAGTGACGGCGCTGGATGCTCCTACTCTCAATATTGTCGGTACCGATCGCGGTTCGGTTACCACTGTGGACCTGCCGTGGCCGGCGGAAGTGCCGGACGGCGGCCGGCACGGATTCCTCGACGCGGATTCGGCAGCTTTCGACAGCGCGGTCGAAGTCGCTGTCACGGTTCTCGATTCGACGGTGGCGCCAGGCCGTGCACTGATCGTGGTCGGTCACGAAGAGTTGATGTATCTCCCTCTCCGCATTGCGAGCGGTCTCGAACGTGGCGGCCGCCAAGTGCGGTACCAGACGACAACGCGGTCTCCCGCGTACGTCATGGATCATGCGGGCTACCCACTGCGTCGTGGATTCACCTTTGTCGCACCGGAATCGGGCGAGAATGAGCCGCGCTTCCTGTACAACGCGCAGTGGCCGGAGGCGGCCGTCGACGCACTTGTCGTGCTGATCGTGGACGAACCTGCCGACACCGATCGTCTGACGTCACCTGGCGGTGTTGTCGAGGTATTGAGAAACGCCGGGACCGATGTTGTCGTGGCAACGGTGCGCGGCGCAAACCCGTCGACGTTGCGGGATTCGAGAGAAGGTGAAGGCAAATGACGACGCCTCTGGTCGGACCCGAGTTCGGTTCGTATGCACCCGAAGAAGTGACGTGGCTACTCAAAGATCTGTCGCATGCAGACCTGGAAGCAGATGTTGCGCTGCGGGAGCAGCGTATTCAGTCGGGTGAAGCGCATTATGCCGAATCCCTTCCCATCGAGTACCAACCCGATGCGGCGTATCGTGAACTGTTCGAAACCGTGTTGTCGGAGAGTGCGCCCCGACTGGCGCGTGCCGTCGGAACAGTGACGGACCTGGTGCTGGCCGAGCGCGGATCCGACGTAGTCTTGGTGTCGCTGGCCCGCGCGGGCACTCCGGTCGGCATCTTGATGCGTCGGTGGGCGCAGCACGTCCACGGATTGACCTTGCCGCACTACGCCGTGTCGATCGTGCGGGGTAAGGGCATCGATTCCGTCGCGCTCGATTATCTTGCGCGCCATCATGATGCGTCGAACATCGTCTTTGTCGACGGCTGGACGGGCAAGGGTGCCATCGCCCGGGAACTCGAGGCCGCTCTCTCTGAATACCAAGCCGGCGGCGGCGCCGAATTCAATCCGGACCTGGCTGTTCTTGCCGATCCCGGATATTGCGTTCGGACCTACGGCACCCGGGACGACTTCCTGATCGCGTCGGCCTGCCTCAATTCGACTGTGTCCGGTCTGGTCTCGCGGACGGTACTCAACGACACTCTCATCGGTCCCGGCGACTTTCACGGTGCGAAGTTCTATGCGGATCTGGCCGATGTCGACGTGTCCAACCGTCTCCTCGACGTTGTCTCAGCCGAGTTCGACGGCGTTCGGAGCGACGTCGCGGATTCGCTTGCCGCTGTGCGGGCTTCGGATCGAACCCCGACGTGGGCCGGATGGGAATCCGTGGAGAAGGTGCAGGCGGAATACGGGATTTCGACCGTGAACTTCGTGAAACCGGGCGTAGGCGAGACCACCCGCGTGCTGCTGCGCCGACTGCCGTGGAAGGTGCTCGTTCGCGAGAGTGGAGCGCCCGAACACGCGCACATCCGTCTGCTGGCCGAAGCTCGCGGTGTTCCGGTCGAGGAAGTGCCCGATCTTGCGTACTCCTGCGTCGGATTGATCAAGGACATCACATGAGTGCGTCACCGGTGCTGGTCGCGACCGATCTGGATCGCACGATGATCTATTCGAAAAACGCGATCGGTGGAGACCCGAGCGGCACCGACCTGACCTCGCCGCAGCAACACGTGTGCGTCGAGTATTACAACGGTGGCCCGCTGTCCCACATGAGCACCGACACCATCGATCAACTCGTAGCGCTCAGCCGAACAACGCCGGTCATTCCCACGACCACCCGAACCATCGCGCAGTTTCAGCGCATCGACCTACCCGGCGCTCCGTGGAAATATGCGATCACGAGCAACGGCGGCAACATTCTGGTGGACGGAAAGCCCGATCTCCTGTGGCGCACCGAGATCGACCGATCGACCCACAGTGCCGGAGTGGAGCTGGCGCATGTTCACAGTGAACTCGAAACCCGCATCGACGTCAGCTGGGTCAGTTCCCTGCGAGTGGCCGACGAGTTGTTTCCGTACTTGGTAGTGGACTTGTCGACCATTCCGGCCGATTTCGAAGCGGGCTGGAGCGACTGGTGCACCGCACGTGGGTGGAACGTCTCGCGCCAGGGCCGGAAGATCTACACGATGCCGAACGCGGTCTCGAAATCCCGGGCCCTCGCGGAAGTACGACGACGCCTCGTCGAAGCGGGCGAACTCACGCCGGGCGCCACGGTCCTGTCGGCCGGAGACGGCGCGCTCGACGCGGACATGCTCGAATATGCGGATTTCGCGATCCGGCCCAGGCACGGTGAGCTGGAAGAACTCAACTGGCAACGGCCGACCGTTACTGTGACAGAAGGATCCGGTATCGCGGCGAGTGCGGAGATTGTGCGTTGGTTCTCCGCCCACGTTGCTGCGATGACGGTCGGAACACCGCACAGTCCGAGCAGCTCTCTTAAGTAATGCACGCTCTGAAATGAAGGAGATGTAGTTGTCTGTATCGCTTGCCAAAGGTCAGAACGGTCCGTTGGATGTGCCGGAGGTGATTGTGTCGGTGCAGTTGGCCGCCGCCGCTGACCTCTCCGCCCTGCTCGTGGCCGGCAACGGCAAAGTGCGCTCCGACGCGGACTTCGTCTTCTTCAACCAGCCCACCGGGCCAGGCGTGCAGTTGGTTCCCAACCCGGGTGGCATCGCGTCCCTGAAGGTCTCGTTGGCCGGTGTGCCTGCCGACATCGAGCAGGTTCGTGCCGTGATCACTCTCGACGACACCTCCTCGAATTTCGGGCGTACTGCGGCGCCCACGGCTCGGGTATCGGATTCCGCCGGAAACGTGCTGTACGAGTACGTGATCGACGGGCTGTCCAGCGAGTCCATCGTCATCGCACTCGAGGTGTACCGCCGCCAGGGCGCGTGGAAGATCCGCGCCGTCGGGCAGGGCTACGCCGGCGGATTTGCAGCGTTGGTGACGGATCACGGTGTTTCCGTCGACGACGCACCAGCCCCCGCGGCCCAGGCTGCACCCCCGCAGCCGGCCTACAGTCCGCCGCCGCAACAGCAGCCGGTGTACAACCAGCCCCCGCAGCAGCAGCCGGTCTACAACCAGCCCCCGCAGCAGCAGCCGGTCTACAACCAGCCCCCGCAGCAGCAGCCGTCGTACAACGCTCCGCCGGCCCCGCCGGTGTACAACCAGCCTCCCGCAGCACCGGCCGAGGTAAGCCTGGTGAAGGGTCGCCCCGTCAGCCTGACCAAGGGACAAAAGGTCACGCTCCGCAAGGAAGGCGGCGTTGCGCTCACTCTGATCCAGATGGGGCTTGGTTGGGACCCGATCAAGAAGAGCGGCATGTTCGGCAGCCGCACGGCCAATGTCGACCTCGACGCGTCGGCGCTCCTGTACGCCGACGGCAATCTGGTCGACGTCTGCTACTACGGACAGCTCACGTCGAAGGACGGGTCGGTGCGTCACATGGGTGACAACCTGACCGGCGAAGGTGACGGCGACGACGAAGTGATGACGGTGGATCTTCAGCGCGTTCCGGCGCACGTCAATGCCGTGATCTTCACGGTCACGTCGTACCGCGGGCACACGTTCGAGCAGGTGCAGAATGCGTTCTGCCGTTTGGTCGACAGCACCACCAACTCCGAACTGGCTCGGTACACGATGCAGGGCGGAATGCCGTTCACCGGAATGGTGATGGCAAAGGTGTACCGCCAGAACGGTGAATGGAAGTTGCAGGCGATCGGTGAGGGCATCCAGGCAAAGCACGCTGGTGAAGCCGCACCACAGCTGGGCCGTTTTCTGATGGCGTAGTTATCGAAATTCGGTTGGGGTGTGAAAGGGCTTGGCTCGGTAGATGATTAATCGTGGGATGCGGTTCGGCTCCATTGCGGCCACTGTGGTGGGACTGGTTTTGACGTTGGCGGGTGCCGGCGCCGCACATGCGTCGGTCCCGGTGGACGCGGGGGAGAACGAGGGCATCAAGTACACCGCTCTCGGAGACTCCCGGGCGTCGGGACCGCGCTTGGAACCGATGTACCCCGACGGGTGCTCACGGTCCTACGAGAACTTCGCGGGCAAGATATCGCGCGAACTCGCAGTCGAGGAGTTCGCGGACGTGTCCTGCAGTGCTGCTCGTAGCGAGAACATCATCTCCACACCCCAACTGATTCCGACGCAGTGGCCGGTGCAGTTGGACGCGGTACACCCGGACACGAATTTGATCACACTCTCGGTCGGTGGAAACGACTCGAACACACTGATCGTGGGCGCGCTGTGCGCTTCGCCTGCCCCTGGCGTCGATCGCAGATGCCGCACCGATCCGCTCACCGAATCCCTGGCGCAGTCCGGGATCGATCAGGCTGCTGATTCTCTCGACAAGACCCTGGCTGCGCTGACGGCGCGGGCTCCGCAGGCGCGGATCTACATGGTCGGCGCCGGCGGAATGATCGGTGCCCGCGCGTGCTGGCCCAACGTTCCGTTCTCGGACGGTGACGCAGCGTGGTTCATGAACTACTACGCACGTTTCAACACACAATTCGCCGCGATTGCCGGCCGGTACGGGGTTCACGTCATCGACATCGCCACGGACGCCGTAGCGGGTGGGCACGACGCCTGCGCGGCGCCCGAGCAGCGGTGGTTCGAGGGCATGTTCTCGGAGTCGACGGCGCAGCGACTGCATTTCACCGCCAGCGGAATGACCGAAGTCGCAGATCGGATCGTGGCAGATCTGCGAGCGAACCCCATCGGCGTGGCATAGTTCTCGCCTGTGACTGTGGAGTTCGTTCCTGGGCAGAATGCGCCGCTGCATACATCCGTCGTGATGTTCCGTGCGTCAAGCCAGACACCGTTCGACGTGTCTGCGATGGTGACGGATACGCGGCTGCGCGCCCTCTCGTCCGATGCGTTCGTCTTCTACAACCAGCCGTCGACGGCAGGCGTGCAACTGACGGGCGACATCGTCCGGGTCGACCTCGATCGCCTGCACCCCGATGCCGAGGCGGTGCTGTGCATCGTGAGCGTCGATCCGAGTGCCGCGGCAGCCGGGGCCTTTCGGGTCGCGGGGTTGTCGGCGCAGCTGAGCGATGAATCCGGTTCGGTACTCGGAAAATTCGACATTCCCACCGCAGGTTCGGAAACCGCAGTCATCTGCTGGGAGCTGTACCGGCGAAACGGCGCGTGGAAGGTTCGAGCAGTCGGACAGGGGTATGCGGGTGGTCTGGCCGAACTCATCGGCGTTCACGGAGTCGAAGTCGACGACGCACCGGCCAACCCGATTCCCGTGCCGGAAGATCACGCCGTGGAGCCCGTCGAGGAGGGCCGCGCACTCGAACGTATGTGGATGATCTTCGAAGACGCGTCGAGGTCGGCGGCGTCGTTGATTTCGAGTAGCGAATACGCGATGACGAGGTTGGACGAAGAACTGTCCGTAGCAGTAGCTGACGCGAGCAACCGCAATTCGCCTGCCGGAATTGCGGCTCGCGACGCGGCGCAGAAGCGTCACGACGAACTGGTGGCGACGGCCCGTGCGAGCCATACGCGAGATTCCGCGCAATTGGCCCACGAATTGACCGTCGTGGATTCGGTGATGCCGCGGGCGATGGCGTCCTGGGAATCACCGGTCTGGACGCCGGGTTCGGTGAGCGAATCTCTGGCGGCGAGTGACGGTGTGCGACTTGGCATGTTGTCGGCGCCTGACCGAAGTTCGCTGAGCGTGCCCTACTGCATGCCGCTCCCGCTGCCACGTCCGATCTGGGTAGACAGCACATCCGGGGCAGCTGCGGTTGCCGTGGTCAGTGCGTTGACGCTCCGAATCATGGCAGCGGGGCCCATGCCCTTGCTTGACGTCGTTGATCTGACCGGGTCGTACACGTTGCTGACGGACCGTTTGTCCGCGCAGTTGGCCGGGCCGCTGATTCGCACACATCAGGAGATCTCGGCGCGGTTGACGGAGTTGGCCCAAGGCGTGGATTTGGCGGGGCTGGCACGAAACAGCGGCCAGGAATTCGCGATGTCACTCGACGCCGGCCCGAGTACTCCCCGACTACTGATACTCGGCGACTTCCCGCACGGGTATTCGGCGCAGGACGCCGATGCGATCATGTTCCTCGCTGAGCACGGATCGATGATCGGATTGTCGATACTGCTTGTCGGAGATGACGAGTCGAGTTCGACCGAGGAGAGCATCGTGGCCTTGGCACACGGGTGCCGTCACCTCCCGGCGGCCGGTGAGATCGACGTGCACGATCCGTGGACGGGATCGCACTGGGTCTTGACTCCGGACACACTGAACCCGGCCACGCAACCGCAACTCTTTGCCGCATTCGACAAACTCTGACCCGATCAGAGTTCGTCGAGCGAAATAATTCCGTCCTGCAACGCGCGAGCAAGCAGGCTCATCTTGGTGGGGGCTCGCCGACCGACGGCTGCGTATTTCCCTCGAATCCGTGTCAGATGCGTGTTGATCGTTCCGATGGAGATAAGCAGCTCCGTAGACACGACGGGTTTACTGTCGGATTTGAGCCAGTGCCGGAGCACTTCGATCTCGCGGCTGGAGAGACCAGGGTCGCGTGGCGGCGCAACAGGTTGTTCGGGTGGGCCAGTCACGGAAATGCTCCTCGATCTTGACTGTCTGCAGGTCCGCCAGCATATAAGAACCTACCGGAAGGTTTTAATCTAGGTGGATGGCAAAATCCGAGGCTCCCAGGCAAAGTGGTTGGTACGACTACGCGCGGTGCGTGGCGGCAATACCCGAGGAGACTCATGGCATTCTGGGATCAGCTGAAGGCTAAGGCTCAGGAAATGAACGGCCAGCTCAAGACCAAGACGAGCCAGTTCCAGAACAAGGAGTTCAAGAACGCAAGTATGGCGATGTGCGCGTTGATCGCTGCCGCAGACGGCTCGATCGACCCGTCGGAGCGTCAGAAGACGTCGGCGTTGATCATGAGCAACGAGTCGCTGGCTGTCTTCCCGCCGGCTGAGTTGAGTCAGCAGTTCGATTGGTACTGCAGCAAGCTTACGTCGGACTTCGAGTTCGGAAAGCTCGAGGCGACTGCGGCAATTTCCAAGCTCAAGTCCAAGCAGGATCAGGCTCGCGCGGTCATTCAGATCGGCATCATCATCGGCGGCGCCGACGGCAACTTCGATCAGCATGAGCGCGGCGTAGTGCGGGACATGTGTTTTGCGGTGGGAATCGCTCCCTCTGAGTTCGATCTGTGAGTGTTCGATCTCTGAGTTCTGTGTAGAACAGCAGAAAAAGCGGGTGTGGTGCCAGTGGCCCTACACCCGCTTTTTACGCTGTCAGTACTCCGGGTAGCCGTCCTCGGGGCCGAGCATGCGCTCGATCCGGGTGCACGTGATCTTTGCCAACTCGTCGACGCAGATCTTTCGTTCCACGGATACCGGATTGGTCAGACGGACGCGGATGTTCTCGAGTAGATCCTGAGCATCGTGTCCGTGCGAGCACCAGATGTACCGGAACCCGAAGATCAGCTCGTATTCCTCACCAGCCCGGCGAATGGTTGCCATCAGGGCCTCGTCGGAATCCCAGATCGCGCATTGTTCGAGGTGGGACGGCACACTGTGAGCGCGAACGCCGACGGGCGGATGGCAATGCAGGGAATTCTCGACATCGGCGTCGGACAAGTTCAGTAGTGCGTCCTCGGCTCGCGCCAGGATCTCCGCGTAACCGGCAAACGGGCGACCGTCGCTGACCCATCCCGCCCATGTCATCGAGCAGCAGCATTCGTACAGCGCGTGGATTGCCTTCGGGCGGGGCAGTTCGTTGAAGCATTCCAACCCGATCGACTGATGTAGCAGCATGTGCCCTCCCGGTCGGTTCCTGAGGCAGTGTGGGGCGTCCTGCCACGGGTTAACTAGATGTGCGATCACCACCGATGATCCGGCGTTTACCTGCGAATGGAAAGGTTTGCCAGCCGAATTTTCAGGTTCTTAACACGTGGGAAATCCGCTCAGCCGACGTGAACATGGGGCCGACGGGAGCGTCGAGGTTCGGCCCGGCGCAGCACCTCACGGGTCACCGGAGCGGTCTCGCCTTCGCCGATGAACAGGAACCGAAGAAGGTTGGTCAACGGATTTCCTTCGGACCATTCGAAGTAGACATCGGGAATCACGCCCGTGAGATCGCGAGCCTTCAGGAGTACGGCTGCAATGGTGTTGGGAACTGCCGGACTGTCCACCCGCAGGACGCGGTGCCTGCCGCGCCGTCGGCCGTGGACAACAAGATCGGTGCTGAAATCAGAGGAATCGGTGACGTTGACTTCCATGAAGATGATCGATTCGCCTCGGGGGATGTTGCTCTGCACCCGTTGCTGGAGTTCCTTGACCCGGTACTCCTTCTCGCTGAGGTGGGCGGCGTCGTGCGCGACCACGGCGAGATAACCCCGGTGTGTGGCTTCGGTGATGAATTGCACAGCGGTATCGTCGAATTCGACGGATGTGGCGCGCAGTTCGAACGCCCGTGACACTCTCGACAGGAGGGATACGACCATGATGGCGGCGATGAAGAACGAGGCAACTTTCACTCCGTCCGGTCGTTCGATGATGTTTGCGATGGTCGTATAGACAAAGAGCACGGCAACAAAACTGAAGCTTACGAACAGCTTTCGGATTCCGCGTTTGCGAGCGGACAGCGCGACGGCCACTGTTGCGGAGGAGATGAGAACCAGGACGCCGGTTGCATACGCCGAACTTTGTGCGTCGACGCTGGCATCGAAATAGAACGTCACGGTGATCGCGATGACGCTGAACACGAGAACGAGTGGGCGCACGGCGCGAGCCCACGACGGGGCCATTCCGTACCGGGGGAGGTATCGGGGAACAAGATTGAGGAGACCGGCCATCGCGGAAGCGCCGGCAAACCACAGGATGAGGATCGTGCTCAGGTCGTAGACGGTGCCGAATATCTGCCCGAGATAGTCGTGAGCAAGAAACGCCAAGGCGCGCCCGTTTGCAGCGCCGCCGGGCTGAAACTCGTTCTCCGGGATCAGGATTGTGGTGACCAGGCTCGATGTCAGCAGGAATCCGCTCATGATCAACGCTGCTGTGGTCAGTAGCCGTTTGGTGCCGCGGATGCGGCCCTCCGGCTCGGCTTCGGTGTCGTGAGGACCACCTTGGATCTGCGGCATCACGGCAACGCCGGTCTCGAAACCGGAAAGGCCGAGAGCAAGTTTCGGGAACACGATCAGAGCGATCAGGATCATCATCGCGGGATTGCCGTGCTCCGTCGACATGGCTCGGGTCCAGTCGGTGACCAACGCGGGTGCCGTCACGATGTGCCACAGGCCCACGCCGATCACCACGAGATTGAGCGTCAGGTACACCGCGACGAGCCCTACCGCGATGCCGATGGCCTCGGTGAAACCGCGCAGGAATACCGCCGACAACAGCGCCAGGAGAACCAGTGTGACGACAACGGTCTGCCCCGAGAGAAATGTTGGTGCAAAAGGGTTTTCGACGAGGTGGGCGGTTGCATCCGCTGCCGAGAGCGTCATCGTGATCAGGAAGTCCGTCGCGGCAAATCCCAGCAACACCAGGACGAATATCTTTCCGCGCCACTTCGGGAGCAGTCGCTCGAGCATGGCAATCGAACCTTCACCGTGCGGACTCTCTCGCGCCACACGTCGGTACACGGGTAATGCGCCGAACAGAGTGAGAAGGATGAGCACAACCGTTGCCAACGGGGCCAAGGTACCGGCTGCGAGGGCGGCGATCCCAGGTTGGTATCCGAGCGTCGAGAAGTAATCGACCCCGGTCAGACACATGACTTTCCACCAGGAATGACGGTGTTCCTTCTTCCGGGCGATGCGGTGTGGACCCAGGTGTCCGGCCGGTTCCTCGGTGATGTCCGCGAGCAGCCACGATCTCAGCCGACGTCGAGGAGTATCTGGTTCGGCGGTTGTCGCCATAGTGATCGCTCCTCGTGCGCAGGCTCGATCAACCGGGTACCCGTTTTCCGGTTCTCAGCGTTTTCCGGTTCTCAGCGGATTCGCAGGAATCTCGAGCTGAATTCTTCGGGAAGCGGGTCTAGATTGAAATTGTCGAACTTCGCCGCAGGCTTGACTTTTGAAACCTGCGACGAGAATGCGGAGTCGAGAGGATCGTGTAATGGCTACCACTGTGGCAACGAGGAATCCGAGCAGTTCGCGCACGCGAGTCGTGCCGCTGGATCAGTACATCGCCGAGCATCCGACGGTGCGGGTTTTTCCACCGACAAGTGAGCGCGCCACGAGGATCGCGATGCAGACGATGTGGGCGCTGATCGTGGTGTCGCTGGTGATATTGGTACTGGATGAGGCCGGACTCTTCGGCTGATCGCAACTCGAGGTTACTCTTGAGTAATGAGCGAACAGAAGAGCTGGAATGCGTTCACCGTCGAGCGCGAAGATCACATTGCCCAGGTCACGTTGATCGGACCGGGCAAGGGCAACGCGATGGGTCCGGATTTCTGGAGTGAACTCCCCGAGATCTTCGCGGACCTCGACGCAGATCCCGATGTGCGAGCCGTCGTTATCGCGGGATCGGGCAAGCACTTCTCGTTCGGACTTGATCTGCCGGCGATGAGCGGCGAATTCGGCGCCGTCCTCGCGGACAAGGCTCAGGCCGGCCCGCGAACCAAGTTTCACGACATGATCAAGCGCATGCAGTCCGGCATCAATGCCGTCGCGGATTGCCGCAAGCCGGTGATTGCCGCTGTTCAGGGTTGGTGCATCGGTGGCGGCGTAGACCTCATCACGGCGGCAGACATTCGCTACGCAAGCGCCGACGCGAAATTCAGCATCCGTGAGGTCAAGGTCGCGATCGTTGCGGACATGGGCAGCCTCGCCCGCCTGCCTGCGATCATCGGCGACGGGCACCTGCGCGAACTCGCGTTGACCGGCAAGGACATCGACGCTGTGCGCGCCGAGAAGATCGGCCTGGTCAACGACGTGTTCGACGACGCAGACGCCGTGCTCGCCGCAGCCCGCGCAACTGCCCGGGAAATTGCGCTCAATCCGCCGCTCGTCGTTCACGGCATCAAGGACGTGCTCGATCACACGCGTAGCGCGAGCGTCGACGACAGCCTGCGCTACGTCGCTGCGTGGAACGCCGCGTTCCTGCCGTCGCAGGATCTGACGGAAGCCATCACGTCGGTGTTCCAGAAGCGTCCGCCGGTCTTCACCGGGGAGTAGACAAACAGGGGAGTAGGCAAACAAAAATCCCCGCGCGCCGGAAGGCGAGCGGGGATTTTTTGTGCGGAGATCTTTCAGTGACCGCCGTTGGCAGCGAGACGCTTGATCGAAGCTTCGATCTCGGCCTCTGCCTCGGCGCGGCCGACCCAGTCGGCACCGGTGACGTGCTTGTTCGGCTCCAAGTCCTTGTAGTGGACGAAGAAGTGCTTGATCGCGTCCAGCTCGAACTGCGAAATGTCGCTGAGGTCCTGGATGTGATCCCAACGAGGATCACCTGCCGGAACGCACAGAACCTTGTCGTCGCCGCCGGCCTCGTCGACCATTTTGAACATGGCAACGGGGCGAGCTTCGACGATGACGCCGGGGTACACCGACTCGGGCAGCAGAACCATGGCGTCCAGGGGATCGCCGTCCTCGCCGAGGGTGTTCTCGATGTATCCGTAGTCAGCCGGGTAGCCGAAGGCGGTGTAGAGGTAACGGTCCAGCTTGACGCGGCCGGTCACGTGGTCGACCTCGTACTTGTTGCGTTGACCCTTGGGGATCTCGATGGTGACGTCGAACTCCACGCCGATTCCTCGCTGTCGTGTCGGTAATGATTCGTCCGGAAGGATATCGGGTCAAGGATAAGGTTGGCTGACCACCCAGCAGGGCGAGCACAGACGGAGGGGCGTTGGCGGGCCAGGGAAAGAAAAAGATCGGCTCGTTGGAAGAGCGCAAACGACGCACAGTGCGCATCCTCCTTGCGGTGTGCGTGGTCGCGGTAGTCGCGATTGCGGCAGTGCTGGTCGTCGCACTGGGAACTTCCGAGGAACCCACACAGAACGCGATTGTCACGACATCGCCACAACCGAGTCCGGTGACGCCGGCGCCGCAGGTAGTTCCCGTTCCGGCGGACGCACCGATGCCGTCGGAGGCTGGTATTGCCGCGGCTGTCGGACCAGCTGTCGCGAACCCTGATCTGGGCAAGTTCACCGGCGTCGTCGCTGATGCGCTGACCGGAAAGGTTCTGTGGAGCGCCGACCCGTCGACGCCCATGACGCCGGCATCCACCACGAAAGTCCTCACCGCAGCCGCCGCGCTGCTCGCATTGCCGCTCGATCATCGAGTGGCGACGACAGTGGTCCAAGGTTCAGTGCCGGGGCAATTGGTGCTGGTCGGTGGCGGTGACCCGACTCTGACCGCAACTCCCAAGGGTGAAAGCGGGTACTACGCAAACGCTGCGCATATCGCCGATCTTGTCGATCAGATCAAGGCGTCGGGAACGCAGGTGGACAGCGTTGTCGTCGACAGTGGTCTGTTCAAAGGCGACACCATGGCACAGGGATGGTTCCCGGCCGATATCGCTGCGGGATACATCACACCCATCGAATCGGTGATGATCGAGGGCGGTCGATTCGACGGCTCCATGGACGAGTCGCCGCGTTCGGAAACTCCCGCTTTGGATGCGGGCAAGGTTCTGGCACAGGCACTGGGTGTCGACGTGGCCAACGTCTCGGCAGGAACGGCGCCCGCCGGCGCAAAGTCGATCGCGAGCGTGCAGTCTGCACCGCTCAGCGATCGACTGATCCAGATGATGGAGCATTCCGACAACGTGCTCGCCGAGACGATCGGGCGTGAGGTGGCGATTGCCTCAGGCAGCGAAGCATCGTTCGTAGGGGCCGTGGACGGTACTGCCAAGACTTTGCGTGCAGCAGGCTTCGAATACACCGGTGTGACGCTCTTCGACTCCAGCGGGTTGTCTGTGGACGACCTCATCCCGGCCGAGGTTCTCGATCGAGTGATGACTGCCGCAGCGGGAGACGGCGACCCGAAACTGCGGCCGCTGCTCGACTACCTGCCCGTTGCCGGTGGAACCGGCAGCTTGTCCGACCGATATGCGTCGGGCAACCGAACGGGCGCAGGATGGGTGCGCGCCAAGACGGGAACTCTGTCGACGGCTAGTGCGTTGTCAGGTTTTGTAGTGGATCAAAACGGACGAGTGCTCACCTTTGCGCTCATGTCCAACGATCGACCACCGGAAGTCAGCCGTCCGGCTTTGGACGCCATCGCCGGAGCATTGAGGAATTGCGGGTGCCAATAGTGGCAGCAGAGAACGACTCGACAACTCTGGGTGGAGCGGTCGACTGGAGTCTCGCGACCAAAGCCGGCATCAAATTCGCTCGCGGCGGTCCGGCCATGTCGCGCTACACCGCCGAAACTGCTACCGCAGAGCTGGCCGACGCGTCGAAACGCGCCGAACTGCCGGTGCGCGACGTGACCGGTCTGGCCGACGGTCTGCCCGTTCCGGCAGCGGAAGTTCTCGATCGCGCCGGCTGGATCACCGCGGCGTCGCGGTCGATGGCGCATCTCACCGGTGCCGATCCGGACGGCAACGGAAATCTTCTGGTCGGCAAGCCCGCCGGGTTGCAGGCCGGCGCGATGCTCGCCTATCTGTCGTCCGCGATTCTCGGGCAGTACGACCCATTCACCGGCGAAAACGGCACACTGCTTCTGGTCACTCCCAACATCGTGTCCGTCGAGCGTTCGCTTCGGCTCAACCCGAGTGATTTCCGGCTGTGGGTCTGCCTGCACGAGGTGACGCACCGCGTGCAGTTCTCGTCGTCGCCGTGGTTGGCGGATTACATGAAGGAATCCGTCGAAACGTTGAGCGCGAGCGTCGACGAGTCGATGACCGACGTCGTGGGGCGTCTCACTGCCGAACTGCGGTCCCGGAAAGACCCTGCCGCAGACGGTGACGCCGCCCCCGGCGGAATCATCGGGCTGTTGCGTGCGTCGCAGGCGGAACCGCAACGCGACGCGCTCGATCGCATGCTGGTTCTCGGCACGCTGCTCGAAGGTCACGCCGATCATGTGATGGACGCGGTCGGGCCCGCTGTGGTGCCGTCCGTCGCCACGATTCGCGCCGCCTTCGACAAGCGTCGGCAACGCAAGTCCAATCCGGTGCAGCGCATTATCAAGATGCTGCTCGGCATGGACGCCAAGATGGCGCAGTACGTTCGAGGCAAAGCGTTTGTCGACGCCGTGGTTCTCAAGGTCGGGATGGAGCAGTTCAACACGATCTGGACCGGCCCGGAAACGTTGCCGTTGCTCGACGAGATCGACAATCCCGACGCGTGGGTGACACGCGTGCTCGGCTAGACGGTGCTGCCTGAAACTGCGTCGCTGCTGGAATTGCGGTTGGCTCTGAGGCGATGGCTGCGTCTCTACCGCTCGCACGGTCCGGTGTGTGTGGCGTTGTCCGGTGGTGCCGATTCTCTGGCACTGACTGCTGCTGCGGTGGCGGAAGCGGAGTCGGTGGACGCGCTGATCGTCGACCACCGCCTGCAGCAGGGCTCGGACGTCATTGCACGTGCCGCCGCTGACCAGGCACTGGCGCTGGGAGTTCGATCCGCACGGGTGCTCACTGTCGACGTCGACAGCAACGGCAGCCTCGAGGCCGCCGCCCGCGATGCGCGTTACGAGGCGCTCGGCAGCAGCAGGGGAGAAGCGCCGGTTCTGCTCGGCCACACACTCGACGACCAGGCCGAAACGGTTCTCCTCGGTCTCGCCCGCGGGTCCGGCGGCCGATCCATTCAGGGAATGCAGGCCTTCGACGATCCGTGGGGTCGGCCACTTCTGGGTGTGCGACGCGGCGTGACCCGAGCCGCGTGCCAAGACCTGTCGATCACGCCGTGGGACGATCCGCACAACACCAACAACGAGTTCACGAGGGTTCGTCTGCGGCACGAGGCCTTGCCGTTGCTCGAACAGATTCTTGGTGGCGGAGTTGCCGAAGCACTAGCCCGCACGGCCACACAATTGCGTGAGGATGGGCAGGTTCTCGACGCGCTTGCCGACGCCGTGCTCCTTCGCGCTGTCGTCGACGGGGAAGTGGAAGTGGACACACTTGCCGAATCGGCCGGCGCGGTCCGTCGACGCGTTCTCCGGAGCTGGCTTTTCGAGGGCGGGGCAAAAGCGTTGACGGACAAGCAGTTACGTGCAGTCGACGCGCTGATTACCGATTGGCGGGGTCAAGGTGGCGTTGCAATCGGTGGCGGAACCCCGGAGTCGAGGTTGGTAGTGGTTCGTCGACGTGGCAGGCTGGCCGTCGGATTCGAAGACCGACGAAGGGTTTGACGCGTGTACGAGGGTGACATCGCATCGGTACTGATTACCGAGGAACAGATTCGTCAGCGAACGGCGGAACTGGCCGAGGAAATCGCCAAGCGTTACCCGGTGGGAGCTCCCGAGGGGGATCTGCTGCTGATCGGTGTACTCAAAGGCGCAGTCTTCTTCATGACGGACTTTGCCCGCGCGCTCCCGATTCCGTCGCAGATGGAGTTCATGGCCGTCAGCTCCTACGGATCCTCGACCTCGTCGTCGGGCGTCGTGCGCATTCTCAAGGACCTCGACAAGGACATCGCCGGCCGCCACGTGCTGATCGTCGAGGACATCATCGACTCCGGTCTCACACTCTCCTGGCTGATGCGCAACCTCAAGACCCGAAACCCAGCGTCACTCGAGGTAGTCACCCTGCTTCGCAAGCCCGACGCCGTGAAGATCGACGTCGACGTTCGTGACGTCGGGTTCGACATTCCCAATGAGTTTGTCGTCGGCTACGGACTCGACTACGCCGAGCGTTACCGCGATCTGCCGTACATCGGATTGCTGGATCCCGAGGTCTACGGGGGCTGAACTCGCTGCGTCGCCTGACGTAGGAGTGGGTGTTCGCTCACAGGGAACTATGCACTGTGGTTGCTCGGGAACCTCGTGGTCCTGGTCGTCGTTGAAGTTGCAGACGATCATTTCGATCAACCTCGACGGCTGCTGACGGGCACAGACGGGACCGACCACGGTAACCTGCAGGTGTCCGGTTGACAGCCGGCGGCGACCGGCAGACCCGCACTCCCGAAAGGACCGGCCACTTCGGCCGACCTGTATGAACCGTAAGACTGTGTTCCGTAACGTGCTACTCGTAGCCGTCGTGCTGATGGTGATCTACGCCTTCAGTTACTTCGGTAACGACACCCGTGGCTTCAAGACCGTCGATACGTCGGTCGCGATCTCCCAGATAGACGCCAAAAACGTCACGTCTGCGCAGATCGACGACCGTGAGCAGCAGGTCCGCCTGTGGCTCAAGGAAGGTAACGACGCGACTGATGGCCAGACGCAGATCTTGGCGAAGTACCCCGAGAGTGCGTCCCAGCAGATCTTCCAGGACATCGAGGGTGCCGGGCTCGAGAAGTTCAACACCACCGTCACCACTCAGAGTTGGTTGACGTCGATTCTGCTGTTCGTCCTGCCGATGATCATTCTGTTCGGCATCTTCTTCTTCGTCATGAACCGCATGCAGGGCGGTGGGGGTCGTGGCGGCGTGATGGGCTTCGGTAAGTCGAAGGCCAAGCAGCTGTCCAAGGACATGCCCAAGACCACGTTCGCCGATGTCGCCGGTGCGGACGAAGCTGTCGAAGAGCTGTACGAAATCAAGGACTTCCTGCAGAATCCGACGCGCTACCAGGCTCTCGGTGCCAAGATCCCGCGCGGCGTTCTGCTGTACGGGCCTCCCGGTACCGGTAAGACGCTGCTCGCTCGCGCTGTTGCAGGCGAAGCCGGCGTCCCGTTCTTCACGATCTCCGGTTCGGACTTCGTCGAGATGTTTGTCGGTGTCGGTGCTTCGCGTGTTCGTGACATGTTCGAGCAGGCCAAGCAGAACAGCCCCTGCATCATCTTTGTCGACGAGATCGACGCCGTCGGTCGTCAGCGCGGCGCAGGTCTCGGCGGCGGACACGACGAGCGTGAGCAGACTCTTAACCAGTTGCTCGTCGAGATGGACGGCTTCGGTGACCGCACCGGCATCATCTTGATCGCCGCAACCAACCGCCCCGACATCCTCGACCCGGCACTGCTGCGTCCCGGCCGCTTCGACCGTCAGATTCCGGTCGGCGCCCCCGACCTGGCCGGCCGCCGCGCAATCCTGCGTGTTCATTCGCAGGGCAAGCCGATCGATCCCAATGCAGACCTCGAGGGTCTCGCCAAGCGAACCGTCGGAATGTCGGGCGCCGATCTAGCCAACGTCATCAACGAAGCCGCGCTGCTCACAGCGCGCGAAAACGGCACCGTCATCACGGAAGCCTCTCTGGAAGAATCCGTCGACCGCGTTGTCGGTGGACCGCGCCGCAAGAGCCGCATCATCAGCGAGCACGAGAAGAAGATCACCGCGTACCACGAGGGTGGACACACTCTTGCGGCGTGGGCGATGCCCGACATCGAGCCCGTCTACAAGGTCACCATCCTCGCTCGCGGTCGCACCGGCGGCCACGCGATGACCGTGCCCGAGGACGACAAGGGTTTGATGACACGCTCCGAGATGATCGCTCGTCTCGTGATGGCGATGGGTGGACGTGCTGCGGAGGAATTGGTCTTCCACGAGCCCACCACCGGAGCGTCGTCGGATATCGACATGGCGACCAAGATCGCTCGCGCGATGGTCACCGAATACGGCATGAGCGCCAAGCTCGGTGCAGTCCGCTACGGGCAGGAGGGCGGCGATCCGTTCCTCGGCCGCTCGATGGGCGTGCAGTCCGACTACTCGCACGAGATCGCCCGCGAGATCGACGAGGAGGTGCGCAACCTCATCGAGGCCGCGCACACCGAAGCGTGGGCAATTCTCAGCGAGTACCGTGACGCCCTCGACCTCATTGCCAGCGAACTGCTCGAGCGTGAGACGTTGACCCGCAAGGATCTGGAGAAGATTCTTGCTGGCGTCGAAAAGCGTCCGCGCATCACGGCTTTCAATGATTTCGGTGGCCGCACGCCGTCGGATCGTCCGCCGGTCAAGACGCCGCGCGAATTGGCGATCGAGCGTGGCGAGACGTGGCCGGAGCCGGCTCCGGCACCCGTACTCGTGAAGTCCGCTGCGGCAACCAACGGTACCTCCAACGGCTACGCGCAGCCCAATGCTCCGCAGCAGCCTGCTGCGCCCCAGCAGCCCGCACCTGCGCCGGGTACTCCCGACTACGGTGCACCGGCCGGTTGGTCGGCTCCGGGTTGGCCGCCGCGCGAGAACCAGACGCAGGCCTACCCCGGCCAGCAGTCCGGCGGATACCAGGGCACTCAAAACCAGGGCGCTCCCAACCAGGCACAGCCTGCTCCGGGCCAGTACGGTCAGCCGGCGCCGGGTCAGTACAGCCAGCCCGCGCCCGGTCAGTACGGTCAGCCGCAAAGCCATCCGGGTGAGCAGGCCTACGGTCAGCAGAATCCGGGCCAGCAGAATCCGGGTCAACAGAACCCGAGTCAGCAAAATCCGGGCCAGCAGCAGAATCCCGACCAGCAGTACCAGGGGCAGCCTCAGTACCCGACCCAGCACTACACGGGTCAACAGGGTCAACCGAGCTACCCGGTGCAGTACCCGGACGGTGGGCCGTTTGCCGATCCGAACCGCGGAAATGCCGGTGGAAACACGGGCGTCGAGGGCCAGGATCGGTGGCTGGCGCCGGAGTCTGATCCCAACGCCACGTCGAGTGACGACGGACCGAGCACCATGCGCTGGGACGGACCGGACGGATCTCGCTGACCAACCGCCGATAGGCTCATGCGGCGGGGTATGAAACAAACTCTCGAGGAGCGTTCGGTTGTCGGTGAATGAAGTGGTCAGTGAACTGGTATCGGTTGAAACAGGACGGCCGTTCGATCAGGCACGTGCAGAAGCAGCAGTTCGTGAATTGTTGATCGCGGTGGGCGAGGATCCGGATCGTCCCGGTTTGCTCGACACACCGGCACGGGTGGCTCGGTCGTACAAGGAGATCTTTGCCGGGCTGTACTCCGAACCGGATCAGGCGCTCAACACCACGTTCGACGAAGGACATCAGGAACTGGTGCTCGTGCGAGACATTCCGATGTACTCGACCTGTGAGCACCACCTGGTTTCGTTCCACGGAGTGGCACATGTCGGCTACATCCCGGGTAAATCCGGCAAGGTCACCGGCCTGTCCAAGTTGGCCCGCGTTGTCGATCTGTACGCCAAGCGACCCCAGGTCCAAGAACGGCTGACCAGCCAGATCGCCGATGCGTTGATGCGCAAACTCGATCCGCGCGGCGCCATCGTGGTCATCGAGGCAGAGCATCTGTGCATGGCGATGCGTGGTATCCGTAAGCCCGGCGCGAACACGACGACGTCGGCTGTTCGTGGGCTCCTGCAGTCCAGCGCGGCCTCGCGTTCCGAGGCTCTGGACCTCATACTCCGTAAGTGAGCGTCGTGAACTCCGCGAGCAGCGTGTCGACGGATCCGGGTCGGACGCTGGTGATGGGGGTCCTCAACGTCACCGCTGATTCATTCTCGGACGGTGGCCAGTTCCTCGATCGAGATGCGGCGCTTGCTCGCGGACTGGAACTGAAGGCTCTTGGCGTCGACATCGTCGATGTCGGTGGCGAATCGACCCGGCCGGGAGCCTCGCGAGTTGATCCGAAAGTGGAAGCGGGACGGGTAGCGCCGGTCATCGAAGAGTTGGTGGCCGCGGGTATCCGCGTCAGCGTCGACACCATGCGGGCATCGGTTGCCGCTGCCGCGATCGAAGCCGGCGTCGACATCGTCAACGACGTATCCGGCGGACGTGCAGATGCAGACATGGCGTCGGTGGTTGCCGATGCCGGGGTTCCGTGGGTTCTGATGCACTGGCGTTCTGCGAGTCACTACGTGCACCGCGGCAGTGCCGATCACTACGACGACGTTGTCGCCGACGTACGTGACGAACTCCTGACTCAGGTCGACCTCGCGTTGAAGGCGGGCGTCGATACCTCTGCCATCATCCTCGATCCAGGTCTCGGGTTCGCCAAGAACGCCGACCACAACTGGGCACTGCTGCGGGCGCTGCCCGAGTTCACGGCGTTGGGTTTCCCCGTTTTGGTCGGGGCGTCGCGTAAACGTTTCCTCGGCTCGCTGCTCAGCGGCTCGGACGGAACGCCGAGGCCACCCGCCGGTCGGGAAACAGCGACGGCGGTAGTCTCCGCGCTTGCTGCCCGTGAGGGCGCGTGGGGTGTTCGTGTTCACGACGCCCAGGCGTCACTCGACGCCATCGCTGTTGTGGAAGCGTGGTCTCGTGGACGGGAAAGGGACTGACATGGGCGATCGGATCGAGTTGCGAGGACTGAAAGTCCGTGGCAATCATGGTGTTTTCGACCATGAGAAGCGTGACGGTCAGGATTTCTTCATCGACATCACGGTCTGGATGGACTTGGCCCCGGCGGCCGCATCGGACAATCTCGAACACACACTGCACTACGGCGAGTTGGCCGAGGCCGCCGCAGCGATTGTCGGTGGACCTTCACGCGATCTCATCGAAACCGTTGCCGCCGAGATCGCCGACAACGTCATGACGGATTCGCGGGTGCAGAGCGTCGAAGTTGTGGTCCACAAGCCGTCGGCGCCGATCCCACTCGTGTTCGCGGACGTTGCCGTCGTTGCTCATCGGACGAGGCAGCAATGACTCGGGCCGTTCTGTCGATCGGTTCCAACATCGGCGATAGCCTGGCCCATTTGCAATCTGCGGTAGACGGTCTCGGAGACGCCGTAGTGGCTGTGTCACCGGTGTATTCGACCGCGCCGTGGGGTGGCGTCGAACAGCAGGATTTTCTCAATGCCGTCCTACTCGTCGACGATTCGACGGCCGGAAGCTACGACTGGCTTCTGCGGTCACGCAAACTCGAGGAAGACGCCGATCGGGTGCGTGATCAGCGGTGGGGTCCGCGGAGCTTGGACGTCGACGTGGTGGATTGCGAAGGAATAATCAGTGCGGATCCGGAACTGACTCTGCCGCACCCGCGGGCGCATCTGCGAGCTTTTGTACTCATTCCCTGGCTTGACGTCGAACCAGGTGCAACTTTGATGGTCGATCAAGAGGTGCGTGCCGTTGCGGAGGTTCTCGCGAACCTCGATCGCTCGGAGCGCGACGGAGTGCGCGTCACGGATTCGGTTCTGATTCGGTGACCGAACAGGATCGGGGCATGAAGCCGACAAAAATCAGCGAACTACTGGTTTTGACCGGGGTGGCCGCGGTTGCCACCTGGATTCTGATTCGTGTGTTCTACGGTTCGATGCCGCCGATCCCGGTGTACGCCGGTGCGTCGTTGTATCTGGCCGCCATCGCCGAGGTGGTCCTCGCGTTCGTCATTCGGTCCCGGATCAAGGGAAGTCAGATCGGGGACGGTTACCGACAACTGCACCCGATTGCGGCGGCACGGGCGCTCGCGCTCGCCAAAGCGTCAGTACTGGTCGGTTCAGCTACCACCGGTGTCTGGATCGGGGCGCTGGTGTATCTCATCCCACAACGATCCGTTTTGAAAGCTGCCGCCGAGGACACGCCTGGTGCGTGGGTCGGACTCGGGGCAGCAATTGCGCTGGTAGCGGCCGCGTTGTGGCTCGAACACTGTTGTAAGACGCCAGAAGATACACCGGACGAGCCGGCGCACTGAGCGCTGCGGTAGGCGAATCGCATGGGTAAGGTCCATGGCACCTGCGCTCTCGGCAAGTACCCTGGCAACCATGACGAATTCTGGTCGATCGAAGTCTGCGCGCCGTAGCAAGCGCAGCGCGAGCCAGATGATCGTTGCCGGTCTTCTTGCTCTCGCCGTCATCGCCTCACTGTTTCTGATCTTCAGTAACAGTGTTCAACTTCTTCGCGTCGGACTGGTGGTGGCGCTCTGGGCAGCCACGCTGGGCGCGATCGCGATGACGAAGTACCGCCGCGAATCAGCGCTCGACAAAGCCAAGGTTGCGGACCTGCAGACCGTGTACGAACTGCAACTAGAGCGTGAGATTTCCGCCCGCCGCGAATACGAATTGAGTGTCGAAGGTCGTATTCGCCGTGAAGTCGGCGCCGACTCGGCTGAGCTGTCGGCGCTCCGCGAGGAGCTCGTGGCGCTACGACGCAATCTCGAAGCGCTCTTCGACGGCGGACTACTCCCAGAACGCCCGGCATTGAAGGCGGACTCGACGCGCGTCGGAGAACTCGGTGGCGGTTCGTACAGTGCATATCAACCGGCAGCATCGGGCCTGTACGTACCCGGTGCCGGTCAGAATGCCACCAATTCCCCAAGCCCTCAGGTAGGTGGCTTGGCGTCGCCGAACGACGATCCGGTCACCGCTGAAACCACCGTCGTGTTCGAGGAAGTCGCGTGGCGCGAGGCAGCTGCGAAGAATGCGTCCGCCAAAGTTGCTCCGGTGAAACGCAATTCGCAGCAGACGCAAGGTGCTGCGCGCGGCGATAACCGTGAGCCGGCTGTTGCCCCGGTGAAGCCTGTGGCTGTCACGCCTCCGGTCGCGAAGCCTGCGGTTGTGAAGCCCGCCGTTGTGAAGCCCGCCGTTGTGAAGCCTGCGGTTGAAGAGTCGGTCGTCGAAGAAATCGCTGAAGTGGTCGAAGAGCCGACGGTCACACCTGCAAGCAGTGCTCCGGGGCCGACGGTCGCACCTGCAAGCAATGCTCCGGAACCAGCATCCGAACCCACGGAAGAACCGCGGCGTCGGCGCCGCGCTGTTCCGGACAGTACTGACAGCGGTGCGCACTCCAACGGTTTGACGGTGGCCGAGATCATGGCAAACCTCAGTTCCGCGAATCCGGCGGAAGGCTCAGGTCGCCGTCGGCGACGTGAGGATTGAGAGAGTTTGAGTCCTAGATCACTCGCTCGTCCATAGCGTCGCGTCTGGCGTGGGGGATATCCTCGTCGAAGAACGTCTGGTACCCGCCGAGCGGGACTGGAACGAACGAGAGGAATCCGGTGACTTCCTTCGGGATCACTAACGGACCTGTGCCTGCGCGATTGACAGTGGGAATTGTCTCGGCAGGGCGGGTCGGAACTGCGGTAGGTGCCGCACTCGAGCGCGCTGGACACATTGTCGGGGCGTGCTCTGCTGTCTCGGCGGCGTCGGTTGCGCGGGCAACCAAGCGACTGCCCGATTCCGAAATCCTGCCTGCCACTGATGTTGCAGCTCGCTCGGAACTGTTGATCCTGGCTGTTCCGGACGATCAACTGGCGGACCTGGTCAAGGGCCTGGCGGCTACACAGGCAGTCAAGCCGGGGACGCTCGTCGCCCACACGTCCGGTGCCAACGGGATTGCCATCCTGGCTCCGTTGACGGAACTGGGCGCGCTGCCTTTGGCTATCCATCCGGCGATGACGTTCACCGGGCATGACGAGGACACCGCACGGTTGTCGTCGGCGTGCTTCGGGATCACCGCGGCAGATGACATCGGGTACGCGATCGCTCAATCCCTGGTCCTCGAGATCGGCGGCGAACCGGTTCGCGTCCGCGAGGAGAACCGCGCGCTGTACCACGCTGCATTGGCGCACGGCAGTAATCACCTCGTCACGCTGGTCGTGGATGCCGTCGAGGCGCTGCGCGCGTCGTTGCAGGGAGATGAGCTGCTCGGTCAGCAGTTGATCGACGGCGATCCCGGGGGAGTCGCCGAGCGGGTCTTGCAACCACTTCTCTCCGCTGCCCTCGACAACGCACTACGACGCGGCCCGTCGGCATTGACGGGTCCGGTGGCTCGCGGTGACGCCGCGGCCGTCGAGACACATTTACGAGTACTGACGGATCTCGACCCGGAGCTTGCAGCCGGATATCGAGCGATGTCCTTGCGATCGGCCCAGCGGGTGGGCGCCCCCACCGAATTGTTCGACATCTTGACTGAAACGGGAGGTGACCGTCGTGAGTGATTTGCAGGGCGGATACAAGCGCGGCGAACTGACAGTGCACCACGAGCCGGACATGATTCGGCGCGTATCGAAGGCCCTGCGCGGAGTGGGGCGCCAGGTGGCGTTGGTTCCGACGATGGGTGCTCTGCATGCCGGGCACATCGAGTTGGTCCGTCAGGCCAAGATCACCGGTGCGGTTGTCGTCGTGTCGATCTTCGTGAATCCACTGCAGTTCGGCGCTGGCGAGGATCTGGACGCGTACCCGCGCACGCTCGACGCAGACCTCGATCTGCTTCGGGCCGAGGGCGTCGAGTTGGTGTTCGCGCCGAGCGCGAAGACGATGTACCCGCGTGGTCAGCGCACGACCGTCATGCCGGGTCCGTTGGGTAGCGAGCTCGAAGGCGGAGCCCGCCCGACGCACTTCGCCGGCATGCTGACGGTGGTGGCGAAGCTGCTGCAGATCGTGGCTCCCAACCACGCGTACTTCGGGGAGAAGGACTACCAGCAGCTGACGCTGATCCGTCAGATGGTGTGGGATCTCAACTTCGACGTGCAGGTCATCGGTGTTCCGACGGTCCGCGAGTTCGACGGACTCGCATTGTCCTCACGCAACCGTTACCTCGACGAGGGCCAGCGGACCGCGGCTGTGGCATTGTCGGCGGCATTGATCGCGGGCGCTCATGCTGCCGCCGGTGGTGCGGAAGCGATCCTCGACACTGCGCGCGCCGTTCTGGCCGCCGTTCCCGAGATCGAGGTCGATTACCTCGAAGTTCGTGGTGTTGATCTCGGGCCAGCCCCGGAGCGGGGTGACGGCCGACTGTTGGTGGCCGCCAAGCTCGGTACCACCCGGTTGATCGACAACGTGGGAGTCGCGGTGGGAACCGGATTCCTCGAACGTGACACCGACCCTTCCGCCGACGCCATTGACGACCTGCTGTCTCACTGAGACCCTCTCGAGTAAAGGACCTTGGATATGTTTCGCACGATGATGAAGTCGAAGATCCACCGCGCGACGGTGACTCACGCCGATCTGCATTACGTCGGTTCGGTCACGGTCGACGAGGATCTGATGGATGCCGCCGATCTGCTCGAAGGTGAGCAGGTGTGCATCGTGGACATCGACAACGGTGCCCGCCTCGAGACTTACGTCATTGCGGGTGAGCGCGGCAGCGGAGTCATCGGAATCAACGGTGCGGCAGCGCATCTGGTCAAGCCTGGCGACCTCGTGATCCTCATTGCGTACGGCGTGATGAACGAACAGGAAATCAAGGAGTACGCTCCGCGCGTCGTGTTCGTGGACGCCGACAACAATCAGGTGGAACTTGGTTCCGATCCGGCGCACGCACCTGAAGGCTCCGGTCTGATCACTCCTCGCATGCTGTCGACCTTGGACGCCGAGCGCGAATCCAGTCTGGTCTAACCGTGCTGCTCACGGTCGATGTGCGGAACACCAACATCGTTCTGGGATTGTTCTCCGGGGTCGGTGAGTATTCGAAGTTGTTGCAGGACTGGCGGATGCGAACCGATTCGAGGATGACGGCTGACGAGTTGGCGTTGACGTTCCGCGGGCTGCTGGGGCAGCACGTCGATCAGATCACCGGCGTTGCGGCGTTGTCGACCGTGCCGTCTGTGCTGCGTGAGATTCGCGTGATGCTCGAGCGGTACTGGGGACATGTCCCGCACGTTGTGGTCGAACCAGGCGTGCGAACCGGGGTGCCGCTCCTGGTCGACAATCCCAAAGAGGTGGGCGCCGACAGGATAGTGAACAGCCTTGCTGCGCACTATCTTTACGAGGGTCCGTGCATCGTCGTCGATTTCGGAACGTCGACGTGTATCGACGTCGTATCCGCCAAGGGTGAGTTCCTCGGCGGCTGTATCGCACCGGGGCTCGAGATCTCGACCGATGCATTGGCGTCGCAGTCTGCCGCATTGCGGAAAGTGGAGTTGGTGCGTCCGCGTTCGGTGGTCGGAAAGAACACCGTGGAGTGCATGCAGTCCGGAGCGGTGTTCGGCTTTGCCGGCCTTGTCGACGGATTGGTACGACGCGTTCGTGAGGAGTTGCCGGAGTTCGGCGGCTCGGACGTCGCGGTTATCGCCACGGGAGACAGTGCGCCGCTGATCATTCCGGAATCCGCCACTATCGAGCACCTCGAACGGGATCTGACGCTCGAGGGTTTGCGGTTGGTGTTCGAGCGCAATCAGGCGCGTCGGGGATCGGGCCGTCGGCCGATAGCGTGACCTTGTATGTGTGACGCGCCTGTGTGACGCAGGAGATTTACTCCGCAGGTTTCGCGATCGCGGAAGTTGTGCCACAATGGTCAACGTGAATCGCTGCATGAGTGCTCAGGAGTGTTGTCGAGGCTGACCGCTGCCTTGACCAATTCACATCTCCTTGGAGCTAGCTCGTGCTACCCACATATTCTGCAGATCTCTCTGTTTTGACCCCTACGCTTGCATCTAGTCGCGGTGTTTCCGCAGGTAATGCTGCTAATCGCGGTTCGTCTGGACGGCGCCAGAACCGGGCGTCACTGCCCACTCGCTTGCGTCCGGCCGACCTTCTGCGCCTCACTGACGAGGGTGCCAACGGTGTTCTCGACGGGCGTTTCGATCACCTCATTCCCGAGGCGTTCCCGACGGTCGAGCGGTGGTCCACCCGCTTGTATGCCGACGACGACGTCGACGTCTGGCTCATCAGTTGGGTTCCGGAACATAACACCGAATTGCACGACCACGCAGGTTCGTTCGGTGCACTAACTGTTCTCAGTGGTTCGCTCACCGAATATCGTTGGGCCGGCGAAGAATTGGTGGAGCGTCAACTCGACGCCGGCGATCAGGCGGCATTCCAGCTCGGGTGGGTTCACGACGTCGTCTGGACGCAGCCGCAGCCCAACTCTCCGATCGAAATCAGCTCTGATTCACCAACTTTGAGCATCCATGCCTACTCGCCGCCCTTGACGGCAATGTCCTACTACGAAGTGACGGACAACAACACACTTCGACGCACACGTACCGAGCTGACCGACCAGCCCGAGGGAGCCTGAAAAATGACTATCGACCAGATGCTTGACGACGCCCGTTCGCAGATCGATCGCATGTATGTCTTCCAGCTCACCGAGGCTTTCCACCGCGGAGCAATCTTCGTCGACATTCGTCCGCAGGCGCAGCGCGCGATCGAGGGAACCCTTCCCGGCGCCCTCGCGATCGAGCGGAACGTCCTCGAGTGGCGTCTCGATCCCACCAGTAGCGCGCACCTCGCACTCGCGACAGACCACGACGTCGAGTGGGTGATCGTGTGCTCGGAGGGCTACACCTCCAGCTTGGCCGCTGCGTCGTTGCAGCAGCTCGGCCTGCGCAACGCCACCGACCTGGTTGGCGGATACAAGGCGATCAAGGCTGCAGGCTTGCTCGGTGCTCTCAGCGGAGTGCGTCATTGCACCCGTGAGTTGGCGGCGGTTTCCGCTCACTGACGTGCTCTGCTGTGCGCCTTTGTTAACCGCGGGCGGTTAACAAAGGCGCACAGCGAGTCTGGCGGTACATCTTCGGGCTCACTCCGTGATGGCGGGTGAACGCGGTCGTGAGGGCAAAGGGGCTCGAGTAGCCCACTTCTCGCGCGATCGACGACACCGTTCGTGCCGGGTCCGCGAGTAGATCCGCGGCCACGGACAGTCGCCACTCGGTCAGGTACCCAACCGGCCCGATACTCATGAGGTTGGTGAACCGGCGAGCAAAGGCTGCTCGCGAACTGCCGGCTTCCTGGGCCAAACTCGCGACCGTCCAGGGGTGCTCCGGCCGATTGTGTATGAGCCTCAAGGCATGCCCGACGACGGGATCTTCGTAGGCTTTGGTCCACCGCGGTGATCGATCCGGGTTCTCGGCGAACCAGGTCCGGACCGCTGAGATCAGGACCAGGTCCAGGAGCCTGTCCAACAACACCTCCTGCCCTGGTCCGTCGGAGGCGATCTGTTGCTCCAGAAGCGTTGTCATCGGCACGGTTTCGATGCTGTGTCGCACTACCGCGACAGGTGTCAGGCTGTCGAGGATCTGGCGGCTGACGTAGGAGTCCAAACGATATGTGCCCGTGAGCATGACGGTCTTGCCGCTTGTCGAGTTGCCCCACGTACGAACTCCGAGCGCTGACATGTCCTCGAGTGGTGTGCCGTCGACAGTGGCGCAGTTCTGCGCTTCGTCGATGAGTACGTGGATCGGGGTGCCGGGTTGATCAGCGACTGTATACGGATCAGGACCTCGCAGAAGTGCCACGTCGCCGGCCCCGAGATTCTCGGTCTGCCCGGCGTCGGAGACGACGACTGCGGTGCCGCGAACCAGAACCAGTACGGTGACGGGTGCATGGTCCTCGATACGTAGTGACCACGGCGGATCGAGCAACGAGCGCAGCAGAAATGCACCTTCCGCTCGGGATCCTGCCAGCATCATCGACAGTGCATCCATGATTCGACGGTAGACGCTGGCGTATGTTTTTGCGATCTTCGACTATGGATCGTATTGCCGTCGCGCGGTCGAATGAGTTCATGACTTCAACAAGTGAAATTCAATCGGCGGTAGTGATCGGTGGTGCCGGCAAGACCGGTGCGCGCGTTGCTCACAGGCTCACGGCGGCGGGAGTGTGGACTCGAACCGACCTCCCCGGTCGAATCCTCGAGGTGACAGGTCCGGAGTTGCTGGAAAGTCCCGCACGCGATTTCACTACTTTTGCCGCCGAGACCGCTCGAACGGGGGTTTGGTCGTGAAGAAGTCCGAGATCATTCTGGAGCTGCTGGTCGGCGGGACGGCGCTCGGCGCGCTCGTCGCCGGCGGTGCGTTGTTTGCGTTCTCTTCCTTCGTGATGCCTGCCCTGCGATCGGTGGATGCGCAGACTGCGATCACGTCGATGCAGGCGATCAACGTCGAAGCGCCACGGAGCGCCTTGATGCTGCCGCTCATCGGATCAGCGCTGACTGCACTCCTCGCCGGAATCTGGGCATCGATTTCCAGACCGAACGGCTGGGTGCTCGCTGTTGTCGGCTGCATCGGGGTACTCGCGGCGTTCGCGGTGACCGCGATCTACCACGTCCCGCAACGACGCGTTTGCCTCGGTCAGCGCTACCGACGCAGCCGCATGGGCGTCGTACGAGGCGGCTTGGACTCTGTGGAATCACGTCAGGGTCGGGCTTTACGTGCTGTCGGGAATCGTGCTCGCGGCGGCCGCGGTGCTACCAGCAACAAACGCGGTGGACACGGCCCAGTAGTCTTGTACCCCGTGAGTGATGTAGAAGCCCAGCCAGTCGACGACACCCCCGAGCAGCTCCGTATCCGGCGCGAGAAGCGTGAACGGATCCTCGCGCAGGGGCAGGAGGCGTACCCGGTCTCGGTCGATCGCACCCACACGCTCGCGCAGATCCGCGCAGAGTTCCCGGAACTCGAAGCTGACACCGCTACCGGCGTGATTGTCGGCGTCGTCGGCCGCGTCATCTTCATGCGCAACACCGGCAAGCTGTGCTTCGCGACTCTGCAAGAAGGTGACGGCACCCAGCTGCAGGCCATGATCAGCCTCGCCGGCGTCGGCGAAGAGGCACTGGCCGCCTGGAAGTCCGACGTCGACCTCGGCGACTTCGTCTTCATCCACGGTGAGGTCATCAGCTCCCGTCGCGGCGAGCTCAGCGTGATGGCCGACGCGTGGCAGATCGCATCCAAGGCGCTGCGGCCCCTGCCGGTCGCGCACAAGGAGATGAGCGAAGAGTCCCGCGTGCGTCAGCGCTACGCGGACCTGATCGTTCGCCCCGAAGCCCGCGACAACGCCCGCAAGCGTGTTGCTGTCGTCCGCGCACTGCGCAATGCGCTCGAGAGCCGCGGCTTCCTCGAGGTCGAGACGCCGATGCTGCAGACGCTGCACGGCGGCGCGGCAGCTCGCCCGTTCGTCACGCACTCGAACGCTCTCGACATCGACCTGTACCTGCGTATCGCGCCGGAACTGTTCCTCAAGCGTTGCGTCGTCGGCGGTATCGAGAAGGTCTTCGAGATCAACCGAAACTTCCGCAACGAAGGCGTCGACTCCACCCACTCGCCCGAGTTCGCAATGCTCGAGACGTACGAGGCCTACGGCACGTACGACGATTCCGCGAAGATGATTCGTGAGCTCGTCCAGGAAGTTGCGCAGGAAGCATTCGGCACTCAGGTCCTCACCCTCGCCGACGGTTCCGAGTACGACGTCAGTGGCGAGTGGCAGGTTCTCGAGATGTACCCGTCGTTGTCGGCGGCCATCGGCACCGAGGTCACCCCGGATACGACGGTCGACGAGCTTCTCGCTCTGGCGGAGAAGGTCGGCCTCGAGGTTCCCAAGGACAAGGGTTACGGCCACGGCAAGCTCGTCGAGGAACTGTGGGAGCACCAGTGCGGCGATCAGCTGTACGTGCCGACGTTCGTCCGTGACTTCCCGGTCGAGACGTCGCCCCTGACCCGTGATCACCGCAGCAAGAAGGGTGTCACCGAGAAGTGGGACCTCTACATCCGCGGATTCGAGTTGGCGACCGGCTACTCCGAGCTGGTCGACCCGGTCATCCAGCGTGAGCGTTTTGTCGACCAGGCGCGTCTCGCATCCGCTGGCGATGACGAAGCGATGGTGCTGGACGAGGAGTTCCTCGCCGCGATGGAGCAAGGCATGCCGCCGACCACGGGAACCGGAATGGGAATCGACCGCCTGCTGATGGCGCTCACCGGCCTCGGTATTCGCGAGACGATCCTCTTCCCGATCGTTCGTCCGTCTGCTCGCTAGATTTCCTGAAAAGGGTTCGGCCACACAGTGTTGCGGCCGAACCCTTTTCTGTCCCCGGAGGGATTGTTCGGCGGCTCAGCCAAGCCAGCCCACCGCGCTGTCCGCGGTCCCCTCCGTCGAGGCCGTAGCCACGCGAAAAAAGTGCTCGCGACGATCGATCCGCGTTCCATGACCGGCCGCCACGCACTGTTCGCGGACACGGCGCTGCCATCTGCGGGTGTCGTACAGGTGCATACTCCAGCCATGGATGTTGATTTCGACTTTTCCTGGTCACAGTTCCTCTGGAGTGTATTTATCTTCGTGGGTGTGCCCACCGTGATCGGCGCCGGCATCATCCGGTCTGCCTTGCGATCAGAGCAGGCCGGACTGCACCACACCCCGGGCCGTGATAGTTCGGCCGAGACATATACGGGCAGTGGCAGGTTGGGGCTGTGGGCAACCAGTCTGATCGCGTTTCCCCTGGGATTCCTGTCCTGTATGGGTTGGCTGAGTTGGTCTGCCGACTACAACGGAGAGTTCCGCGGCCCCGGCCTACCGTCACCGAACCAGTTCCCCACCTGGCAAGTGATCGCCTGTGGAATAACGACGGTGCTGGTGTGTCTCGCCGCGGCTCACCTCTCTCGCTGGGCGATGGCCGGCGGACTCGCAGCCGCCGCGGGCACGGCCGCAGGGTTCACGACTGCATTCAGCGTGAACGCCAGCGCCGATGTCACCGGCCAGGCAGGAGTGGGCGTGGTGCTCTCGGAGATCGGGTGGGGTCTCGCTCTGGGCGTGCTGATGCTCGCTCGGGGTGCTTGGCTGGCCAATAGACGCAGCCGGCTGGCTGCACGTTTCCAGCAGTAGCGGTTGTCCCAAGGCCAGGACGGTATTCGGGTCTGCGAACCAGACACAAGAAGCCTCGTCGGAGCACAGGCCTCAGCTAACATGCCATTTTCAACTACCAGGACTGTGCCATTTACCGCTGAAATTCACAGCCTCCACCCATATGGGGCGGAGGCAACTTTATTCGGGGACTGTCTCACCGATCAATGCCCCGGCAACGGACGGGAGTGAGACGCAGAAACGTGCGCACTCCATTGGGACTGTCGCAGATCCACAGAGCGGAGTCCCTTCTTCCAAGGGCCCGGACTCTCCCACGGAGCCAACGCCGATTCGCTGTTCAACGGGCACTCTTCGAGCAGAATTCGTCGAACGTCGACTGATTCGCCCGAACCCGCTTGGCGAGGTCGGTAGCATCCCAGACCGACGGCAGGCGCACGTTCATCGGCTTGGCATTGTGGAACATCATCAGCGCTTGATCTTCGGGGCATCTCGCGAATCTCGTTGAGCGCCATCACCGGAACCGATCTCGGTGCCGAGCACGGGTCGCGGCAGGTGTACTCGTTCCGGGTGCCCATCAACAGCGACAGCGCGGCCAACTCGCTTTCGTCACCGAGACTGGACCGTACCTGCCCGAAACGTCGACGGGTGATCTCGATCAGGGGTGGGTGGAATCAACACATTGTGGGCACGTTTTCCGGAAACTGATTGATAACGCGTTCTAGTTTGTTAGCGTCTGCACGGTTCGTATCTGCCGTCAGAGGAGTCGATCGTGCGCAGAATCAGGGTGTTCGGGGGAGCGGTTCTTGCCGCGATGATGCTCATCGGAATCGGGTCCACGGCGTCGGCGCAGGTGCCGTTGCCCGTGCCCACTGCGTTTCTGGCCGGCGTTCCCCAGGAGCTGGGCAATCCTGGCGGTTCGGCTCCCGGGTCCAACGACTTCTCTTGCAGGCCAACGGAACAGCATCCTAATCCCGTTGTGCTCGTGCACGGCACGGGTGGAAACAGGCAGACCAACTGGGCCACTTATTCGCCGCTCCTCGCCAACGAGGGCTATTGCGTTTTCGCGCTGACCTACGGCAACTTTCCGGACCAGCCGTGGCCGCTGTCGGCGATCGGTGGGATGCAGGAAATTCCCTCCAGTGCAGCGCAATTGGCTAGCTTCGTCGATCAGGTTCTGGGGGCTACGGGCGCATCGTCGGTGGATCTGATCGGACATTCGCAGGGCACGATCATCAACGGCTATTACGCGAAGTTCCTCGGTGGGGCCGACAAGGTGGACAACATCGTGTCTGTGGCGCCGCTGTGGAAGGGAACGCTCGGAAATGAGCAGGTCAGCATCGGGCGCTCCATGCGTGATCTCGGGGTATCCGAGGCGGCGCAGGCCGGATTCCCGATCTGTAAGGCCTGTTTGAACATGGGTGCGGGATCGGAGTTCATCGAGAATCTTCGTGCCGGTGGCGTTTACGCGCCGGGTGTTCGGTACACGAATATCGCGACGCGATACGACGAGCTGGTTCTTCCGTACACAAATGGTCTCGAGACTGGGCCGAACGCCACCAATATCGTCGTCCAGGACGGTTGTGAGCAAGACATCTCCGATCACCTCGCCATTGCAGCATCGTTGCGCGCTGCGGCATTTGCTCTCAATGCGCTCGATCCGCTGCACCCGCGACCGGTACCGTGTAATCCGGTGTGGCCCATCGTGGGTTGAGCAGAGCGTGGAGGCGTGCGATGGGCATACGGGCGGTAGCCTGCGCGGCGGTTGCGGCAGCAGTACTGGGGGCTGCTGCGGCGCCGGAAACAGCGTCGGCGACCCCACCGCCGGCGAGCGCAGCGCTGCCCGTCCCGTTCGGCTTCGCCGGCGGTATTGCGCTGGAAGCGCTCAACCCCGGTGGCTCGGCACCGGGAACCAACAACTTCTCGTGCGTACCTTCGGTGGCTCATCCCGATCCAGTGGTTCTCGTTCACGGAACTGCGGCAAACCGTCAGACCAACTGGGCGGTACTTGCACCGGTTCTCGCGAATGAGGGCTACTGCGTTTTTGCACTGACGTTCGGGAATCGGTCCGACCTGCCATGGCCGTTGTCGGCGGCAGGCGGCCTCGCACCGCTTCCGGAGAGTGCGCAGCAGTTGTCGGACTTCGTCGACGACGTATTGGCGGCAACGGGTGCCTCGACAGTCGATCTCGTCGGACATTCGCAGGGGACGACGGTCAGTGGCTACTACACCAGGTTCCTCGGCGGTGAGGGCAAGGTCTCGAAGATCGTGTCGATCGCTCCGCTGTGGAACGGCTCCGAAGTCGGTCCACCGAAAGGCGTCGGCGGTCCGGATTTCGACAATGCGAGCTTTGTGTCCGAGCTGCGTGACGCGGGTGTTTATGCGGATAGTGTCGAGTACACCAACATCGTGACGCGCTACGACCAAGTTGTGGTTCCGTACACCAGCGGAATACTCGCGGCGTCGAATGCGTCCAACATCGTGGTGCAGGACGGTTGCGAGCAAGACCGGTCGGACCACATTGCCGTGGTGGCGTCGCAGAGAACGGCGGTGTTGACGCTCGAGGCTCTCGATCCGTCGACGGCCCGGGAAATCCCGTGTGATCGAGTGCTCCCGGTAATCGGCTGATTTCGACGTTGAACTCGATCTGCGTACCTGTTCGCTTCAGGCGTACAGGAACCGGGAAACGATTGCCGGAGCTGCGACGTTGTGAGATGTAGGTAAGCCGGTATCCCCTGCCAATCGGGTGGAGGAGCAGCAGGTGGACTTCGAGCCCTCTAGAGTAATAAGTGGGGTCGTGCAACCTCAGTCGATTCGTAGGCGTGATGTCTGCTGACCGGCGAGGCGATCAGTCTGTAGTGCCGGAGCGAAACGCGGCGACCAGGGACGAGACATCCGGTCTCGAACCTGCCCGCCGGAGAGTGTGAGGGAGAGCGATGTTCGAGAGGTTCACCGATCGCGCGCGGCGCGTTGTTGTCCTGGCTCAAGAAGAAGCCAGGATGCTCAACCACAACTACATCGGTACGGAGCACATCCTCCTCGGCCTCATTCACGAGGGCGAAGGTGTTGCCGCCAAGTCGTTGGAGTCGTTGGGTATCTCCCTCGAGGGAGTCCGCAGCCAGGTCGAGGAGATCATCGGCCAGGGCCAGCAGGCTCCGTCCGGTCACATCCCCTTCACGCCGCGTGCCAAGAAGGTCCTGGAGCTGAGTCTGCGCGAGGCGCTGCAGCTCGGACACAACTACATCGGCACAGAGCACATCCTGCTCGGCCTCATCCGCGAGGGTGAGGGCGTAGCAGCGCAGGTTCTGGTCAAGCTCGGTGCCGATCTCAACCGCGTCCGCCAGCAGGTTATTCAGCTGCTGTCGGGCTACCAAGGCAAAGAGCCCACCGAAACCGGTGGCACCCGCGGAGAGGCCGGCACGCCGTCCACCTCGCTCGTGCTCGACCAGTTCGGTCGCAACCTGACGCAAGCTGCCCTCGAAGGCAAGCTGGACCCGGTCATCGGCCGCTCGAAGGAAATCGAGCGTGTCATGCAGGTTCTCTCGCGTCGTACCAAGAACAACCCGGTCCTCATCGGTGAACCCGGTGTCGGTAAGACCGCTGTCGTCGAGGGCCTGGCTCAGGCAATCGTCAACGGTGAGGTCCCCGAGACGCTCAAGGACAAGCAGCTGTACACGCTCGACCTCGGGTCGCTCGTGGCCGGTAGCCGTTACCGCGGTGACTTCGAAGAGCGCCTGAAGAAGGTTCTCAAGGAGATCAACACTCGCGGCGACATCATCCTGTTCATCGACGAGCTGCACACTCTCGTGGGTGCGGGCGCGGCCGAGGGCGCTATCGACGCGGCCTCCATCCTCAAGCCCAAGCTTGCCCGCGGTGAGCTGCAGACCATCGGTGCCACCACTCTCGACGAGTACCGCAAGTACATCGAGAAGGATGCCGCTCTCGAGCGTCGTTTCCAGCCCGTTCAGGTGGGCGAGCCCACCGTCGAGCACACCATCGAGATCCTCAAGGGTCTTCGTGATCGCTACGAAGCTCACCACCGTGTGTCCATCACGGACGGCGCTCTCGTGGCAGCTGCGACGCTGGCCGACCGCTACATCAACGACCGTTTCTTGCCGGACAAGGCGATCGACCTCATCGACGAGGCGGGCGCGCGAATGCGCATCCGTCGGATGACTGCACCGCCGGACCTGCGCGAATTCGACGATCGCATCGCCGACGCGCGTCGCGAGAAGGAGTCCGCGATCGACGCGCAGGACTTCGAGAAGGCCGCGAACTTGCGTGACAAGGAGAAGACCCTCGTCGCTCAGCGCGCTGAGCGTGAGAAGCAGTGGCGTGCGGGCGACCTCGATGTCATCGCCGAGGTCGACGACGAGCAGATCGCCGAGGTTCTGGGCAACTGGACCGGCATCCCCGTCTTCAAGCTCACCGAGGAGGAGACCACTCGTCTGCTCCGCATGGAAGAGGAACTGCACAAGCGGATCATCGGCCAGGAAGAGGCAGTCAAGTCCGTCTCGAAGGCGATCCGTCGTACGCGTGCAGGTCTGAAGGATCCCAAGCGTCCCTCGGGCTCGTTCATCTTCGCCGGCCCGTCCGGTGTCGGTAAGACGGAGCTCGCGAAGTCGCTCGCCAACTTCCTGTTCGGTGACGACGACGCTCTGATCCAGATCGACATGGGCGAGTTCCACGACCGCTTCACCGCTTCGCGTCTGTTCGGTGCCCCTCCCGGGTACGTCGGATACGAAGAGGGCGGCCAGCTCACCGAGAAGGTGCGTCGCAAGCCGTTCAGCGTGGTGCTGTTCGACGAGATCGAGAAGGCACACCAGGAGATCTACAACACCCTCCTGCAGGTGCTCGAGGACGGCCGTCTCACAGACGGTCAGGGTCGTACCGTCGACTTCAAGAACACGGTGCTGATCTTCACGTCCAACCTCGGTACGTCGGATATCTCCAAGGCTGTCGGCCTGGGCTTCAGCTCGGGAACGGGCACCGGCTCGAACTACGAGCGCATGAAGCTCAAGGTGCACGACGAGCTGAAGAAGCACTTCCGCCCCGAGTTCTTGAACCGTATCGACGACATCGTCGTGTTCCATCAGCTCACGAACGATCAGATCGTTCAGATGGTGGACCTGATGCTGGCTCGCGTCGAGGCTGCGCTCAAGAACAAGGACATGGCCATGGAGGTCACCGACAAGGCCAAGTCGCTTCTGGCCAAGCGCGGATTCGATCCGGTACTGGGTGCGCGGCCGCTGCGTCGCACCATCCAGCGCGAGATCGAGGACCAGATGTCGGAGAAGATCCTCTTCGGAGAGATCGGACCGGGACACATCGTGCTCGTCGACGTCGAAGGCTGGGACGGCGAAGGCTCGGGCGAGGACGCGAAGTTCACGTTCACGCCTACGAAGAAGCCGATCGATGTGCCGGACGCACCGCCGATCGAACTGTCCAAGGCAGGCGAAAGCGAAAGCGCCGCAGAGTAAGTAGTACAGAGCAGTAAACGAGAACGGGCGGCACCTTTACCGGTGCCGCCCGTTCTGTGCATCACGGGGAAGGCATACACATGAACGAGATCGAGATGGGCCATCTGCGTCGCTGCGTCGAATTGGCCACGGAGGCATTGGCCGAGGGTGACGAACCGTTCGGATCGGTACTTGCTGCCGCTGACGGGACATTTCTCGCGGAGGACCGCAATCGAATTGCGGGCGGCGACAGCACCAGGCATCCGGAATTCGAGTTGGCGCGGTGGGCCGCGCAGTATCTGACTCCGGAAGAGCGCTCGACGGCAACGGTATTCACCTCCGGCGAGCATTGCCCGATGTGTTCCGCGGCGCACGCGTGGGTGGGATTGGGCCGGATCGTGTACATCTGCTCCTCAGCACAGTTGGGCGAATGGCTCACCGACTGGGGAGTGGCTCCGGCGCCGGTGAAGTCGCTGCCGATCAACGAGGTGGCGCCGAACATTCCTGTCGAAGGTCCGGTTTCGGAGTTGGTACCGCAGGTGCAAGAACTGCATCGGAAGTTGCATTCTCGGAGCGTTTGAAGGCGGACATGAGTTTCGGGCGGCACCTCGCTGGAGGTGCCGCCCGTAACTGTGTTCGCCCGTAACTGTGTTCGCCCGTAACTGTGTTCGGTCAGGAAACTGTGTCGACTGCTCGAACCTTCTCTCGCAGTTCGCCCTTGACGACCTTGCCGCTTGCATTGCGCGGCAGTGCTTCCACGACGACGATGTCCTTGGGGTGCTTGTACCTGGCCAGTCGATCACTGAGGAAGGTGCTCAGTTCCTCGATGGTCAGGTCTACAGCCGAACCTGGCGCCATCGCGATGATCGCGACCGGAACCTCGCCCCATTTGGCGTCGGGGCGCCCGACGACTGCAGCTTCGACTATCAATTCGTGCTCGTACAGAACGTTTTCGACCTCGGCGCAGTAGATATTTTCGCCGCCGGAGATGATCATGTCCTTCTTACGGTCGACGACGTACACAAATCCTTCGTCGTCGACTCGAACGAGATCGCCGGAGTGAAACCATCCACCGTGGAAGGCGTCAGCGGTGGCCTGGGGGTTGTTCCAGTACTCGCTCATCATCGTGGGCCCACGGTAGACAATTTCCCCGATGTCTCCTGCTGCGACGTCGTCCATGTTCTCGTCGACGACCCTGGCCGAGATGGTCGGGATGACCCGGCCGACTGATCCGAGCTTACGGATGGCGTCTTCACCGTCGAGAACGCAAGTGATGGGGGACATTTCGGTTTGCCCGAAGACTGCGACGTTGAACGCGTCTGGGAAGGTTTCGGCCATTGCTCGCAAGATCGTGTCGGACGACGGTGCGGCACCCCAAGAGATGTTCTTGAGCGAAAGTGCTCGGGGTTGCGCCTTCTGAACTGCGCACACGGCCTGCCATTGCACAGGCACGAGGAAGAGGCTCGTGACTTTCTCGGCTTCGAGGATGTCGAGAAGCTGACCGGGGTCGAAAGCGCCCACCGGGTGGATCACCGTCGTAGTGCCGAGTTGCAGGCTGGGTGCGATGGAACCGAGGGCGGCGATGTGGAACATCGGCGAGGCGCAGAAGCCGATGGAATCGGCGTTGAACAGGTGGAAGGCACGAATGCAGGTCAATGCTTGCGACGCGAGGTTGGAATGGGAGAGCACGGAACCTTTGGGGCGTCCGGTCGTTCCCGAGGTGTACATGATGAGCGCCGGTGTGTCGTCCGGTACGTCGACGAACGCGTGCTGCTCGCCCGCTTCGCTGATCAAGTCCTCGTAGTTCAGGCTGTCACCCTCGGCGGGTGCGCCCACGGTGATGGAGATGTCGATGCCCTCGGACGCCGCGCGGGCCGCGCCGGCCAACGGAGCCAACGGGCCTTCCGCAACAATGACTTTGGAGCCCGAATCGTTGACAAGGTAGGCGACCTCGGGTGGGGTCAGGCGGAAGTTCACCGGAACAGCGATCGCGCCCAATGCGTTGGTGGCAAGAACGACTTCGAGGTATTCGGGGCGGTTGAGCATCAGGATCAGAACGCGGTCGCCGAAACTGACGCCGCGCCGGGAGAGCGCGTCTGCGAGTCTTTCGACGCGTGTGTCGAGAGTGCTCCAGGAGATGGAATTGCCCAGGAATCGCAGTGCGGTGCGATCGGGAATCATCTGCGCGTGCCTGGCGACCTGATTGTTCCAGTTGGTGCGGCGTGAACGCTGCGCCTCGGAGACTGCATCGGTGGAGGGCATCTACTGTTTCCTCTCGTGAATCACTTGAAGTGGGGTGCGCGTTTCTGGAGCATTGCTGTTGCGCCTTCGGCGAAGTCGGCTCCGACAAGAAGTTCTGCTTGACCAGCTTTTTCGAGTTCCAGGGCTGAGTCGATGCGATCGAGTGTTGCGGCGTTGAGCGCGGCCTTGGTGAGTTGAAGAGCGCGGCGGGGCGCTGCGCTGGTGCGCTTCGCGACGGACTCGATGTGTGCCGCGAACTGATCGTCGGGAAGGGTTTTGGCGACGAGTCCGAAATGCGCTGCATCCGTTGCGGACAGGCGCTCACCCAGCAGGAGCATCTCGGCGGCTCGCGCCCGGCCGATCGCTGCCGGAATCAATGCACTGGCGCCGCCGTCGGACATGAGCCCGATGTTGACGAAAGACATGAGGAAGTAGGCGCTTTCGGCAGCATAGGTCAGGTCTGCGGCGAGAGCGATGGAGACGCCGACACCCGCGGCAGGCCCGTTGACTGCGGCTATCACGGGCACAGAGGTGCTGGTGATAGCGCGGATCGCGGCATTTGCGGTGTCCATGACGATCTGGGGGTCTGTCGGATTGGTGGTGACAGCGGCGAGGTCTGCTCCCGTGCAGAAGGCGCGGCCTGCACCGGTGATGACGATGGTCCGTACATCCGGTTTGTCGCCGGCGTCGGTGACCGCGTCGATGAGACTTTTCATGGTCTCGAAGTCGGCTGCGTTCATGCGTTCGGGACGGTTGAAGGTCAAACGCAGGATGCCGTTGTCGAGTTCTGTCAGGAGACCGGCTGTGGACGACGTCATGACGAGCTCGGGAGGGCGGTACAACACAGGCGAATCATCAGCACACAACTTCCTTCTCGCGGTCGATCGGGTGAAATGTGTTCCGTTGGTGTAGAACGCAACTCGTGCTGCAGGAGAGATCATTCGGTGATGAACTTTCCTGCGAGATTGTGCGAATATCGGTTAACATAACACCTCGAGTGGCAGTGTCAAGGGTGTTCGGAGAATCCGATACGGTATCTGTGAAACGACTGGAGGGTTCATGCCGGGACGCACACGCGTCGTCGCACGCGGCGATGAATCCACTTCGCGTACGCGGCCGAAGAATCGCAAGGCGCAGATCGCGGCGGTTGCGGCCGAAGCATTCAGTGAGCGCGGGTACCACGCGGTGGGTATCGACGACATAGCGTCCGCAGTCGGGGTGTCGGGGCCGGCGCTGTACCGTCATTTCCCGACCAAGTACGCCTTGTTCGTTCACGCGGTCGAAAACCTGTCCCGGGCACTGCTCGATGCGGCCGGTTCGGCGCACTGCAAGAGTGACGATCCACGACAACAGTTGCAATCCGTCATGGTTGCAGTCATCGGTGTCACCCTCGAGAATCGGCGTAGAGGTGCCCTTTATCGTTGGGAAGGCCGCTACCTCGAGAAGGAGGATCGCGAGAACCTGCGCCGCGAGGTGCATGCGTTGCGCCGACGGGTATCCGAGCCGTTGTCCGCGGTCCGTCCGGAGTTCGATCGCGCCGATCTCGACCTCGTCACGTCGGCGATCCTGAGTGTGATCGGTAGTGTCACGGCGCATCGATCGGCATTGCCGTCCAAGCAGATCGAGTCGTTGATGCTCTCCATCTGCTGGTCGGTGATCGATATGGAACTCCCGCCGAGAGTCCCGTCGGCGGTGCCGTCGTCAGGTGTCAGGTCAATTCCGGGGCTCGTCCGTACATCGAAACGTGAAGTGCTGCTTCACGAAGCAGTTCTGCTGTTCTACGAACGGGGGTATCACGAGGTCAGTATCGAGGAAATCGGAGCCGCCGCCGGAATCACCGCGTCGAGTGTGTACCGGCATTTTCCGAGCAAGGCGGACCTACTCGCTGCAGCCTTTCACCGGGCCTCCGAACGATTGTCCGAGACGCTGGGCTCTGCCCTGGCGGAATCCGAGACTCCGTTGCAGGCAGTACACACACTCGCGGAGCTGTACGTTGCCGTCTTCTTCGCTCAGAGTGAGCTGCTTGTCGTCTATTTCGCGGAAGTCGGAAATCTGCCTGCTGACGCACGCAAGGAGCTCCGGAAGATCCAGCGACGCAACGTCGAGGAGTGGGCGCACCTGTGCGTCGACGCCCGGCCCGAACTCACTGTCGCGGCGGCTCGATTTCGTGTTCACGCGGCACTGGGATTGGTTCTCGATGTCGGCCGCGTCGTCCGATTCTCGGAAGCCGAACGCGTCGCGGCACTTCTGTCGGTGACACTTCTCGGATAGTCGCGGGTAGATTTCGAGTGGCAAGGCGTTTCAAGAAATCCGTACACGGAAGTAGGGACACCCAATGCCAACTCGTACCGCACGCACCGCCTGGAACGGCACCCTGGAAGCCGGATCGGGGCAGGTGGAACTCACCAGTTCCGGTGTCGCGACGTTCGACGTGTCATTCCCCAAACGAGCAGCCGACGACGCCGGCGGGACCACCAGCCCTGAGGAACTGATCGCGGCAGCGCATTCTTCGTGCTACGCGATGCAGTTGTCAGCGCTCATCGCCGAAGCCGGCGGAACTCCGCAGAGCCTCGATATCACTGCTGACGTCTCGTTGGGCCCCGACACTGTCGGTTTCAAGCTCACCGGAATCAAGCTCACCGTTCGCGCCGAGGTCGACGGCCTCGACGCCGACGGTTTTGCCAAGGTCGCGCAAGCGGCGAAGGAAACCTGCCCGGTCAGTAAGGCTTTGACAGGCGTCGACATCACCTTGGATGCAGCGCTGGACTGATTTTCTCGTGCTCGGGCGCCCCCTCCGGCGCCCGAGTGCGGTTGTGTGTGATGACCAGGTAGCTCGCGAACAGTATCGGGAGCACCCACAGATCCGAGGGATCGCGAAAGACCAGGATCGGCAAGATGTCTCCGCGTAATCCTCCCGCAGCCCAACGGAGAAACCCGATCACCCACTCGTACGCGTCGCCGACCGGCGCAACCAACTTCACTGCGGCAAAGCCGATTCCCGTGACTGCGATGGACCAGGCGATTGCTGCTCGACCTACCAGGCTGCGTCTGAGCACCTCGAGAACCGAGAGAAGAAGCAGTGGAAACAGGAACACTCCGGCGATGTCGGACAGCTTGCCCGTCAACGTGTTCCCGAACGCGTCCTTGAGCACGTGGTCGTTGATCAGAACGGTCGCCACCGAAACCAGCGCCCACGGACTCAGCAGCAGATCGCCCGGACGGTTCACGACAGGTTGATGGTTGCCGAGCCGGACGAGAACAGATCGCACTTGAACTGAAGACGCAGACCGGTGGCGGCTTCGGGGACCTCGTACGCCAGTTCGCCCCGCTTGGCTGCGCCCGGCGCGAGCTCTCCGTCGACGCTCGACGTGCTGCTGTCGGTGAACGTGATGTTGTACGACTTGTTTGCCGAGTCCTGCAGTTCGAAGCACATCATCGACGACACGGCCGCGGGCTTGTCGCTGTTGTTGGTGACTTCGGTATCGATCACGACGTAGCGGCTTCCGGGATCAGCGGTGATGAACTGATTGGTCGAGACGTACGGATCGACGACGCCGTGTACCTGGACGCGCCAGTCACCGAGTTCGACGACGTCCCCGACGCCGAAAGCGGCAGCGGGTGCGGCGGTCGAACCGCTGTCGTCGACCTTCTTCGCTTCGTCGGTCTCGCCTGAGGCGATGGTTGCGAACAGGGCTGCGCCGACGGCGAGGACAGCGAGGGGAGTGCGGAGTGATCGCATGATGTGTGCCTTTCGAGAGCGGATATGGCACTAGTCAACGATGTCGGGGATGCCCTTCGCGTCAGCCGAAAGATCGGGGTGTCTCCTCCTTTCGGTCGGTGTTCGTGCGCGTGGTCGATCTATCGGCTGATTCGAGTAGTCGGTGGTGGTCGATACGCTTGCTCGGTGATCACTACCCGAGGAACTGCTGTGCGGCGACGCGTATGGACAACCGCCGCTGTCGCGTTCAGCATTTTCTGTTCGATCATGACGGCGAGTATCGCCGGCTCGTCGGGAAATGTGCCACCGGTGCTGGTCGGCATCGGGTTTGTTCTGGGCGCGACCGGTGGGATATCGCTGGTGTGGCGCCATCAACGTCCCTGGGTGGTTCTGGCGATCACGCTGGTCGGTCCTCTGCTCTTTCCGACAGACGCGACGGCAGCGCTCATCGCGTTGTTTGCGGTTGCTCGAATCGCCCGCGGAAGTCGATTGGCGGCCGCATCCGCTGCCGTGTACGTGGCATGCGGAATCTCCTTGACCTACGACGCTTTCCGGGATCGCGAGTATTCGGTGCTCACGATGGGGACGCCCATGCCGAAGGACGGCATCGAGCTCGAGCAGTACGACCTGGCGTTGTGGATTCCCTGGTTGGTCGCGGCTGTGATGGTTGCCGTCGTGCTGGCGCTCTCGCTGCTCGTTCGTACCAGAACCGAACTCGTCAAGGCCGTGCACGTGCGGGATCTGGCGACGGAGCAGACCGATGCGATGCGCGACGAGATGATTCGCACCGAGGAACGCACCCGGATCGCCCGCGACATGCACGATACGATCGCGGCCAGTTTGAGTCGAATCTCGTTGTTTGCGGGCGGGTTACAGGTCAGTGCAGCCGATAATCCGGAGAAGGTCGTCAATACCGCGGCCATGATCCGAACCACGGCACACGAGGCTTTGGACGAATTGAAGGGCATCGTCGGAGTGCTCCGGGGAAGTGGTGATCGTCGTGAGCACGGTGGGCACCAGGGGATCGATGCGATCGGTGATCTGGTCAACGGTGCTCGGGCGGCCGGTATTCACTGCCGTCTGGAATCCGAATTGCTTCCGGGCGACGTAGGAATGTTGGCCGGTCACGTGTGTTATCGCGTCGTGCAGGAAGCACTCACCAATGTTCAGAAGTACGCGAGCGATCAAATGCTCGTCATCACCGTGAACGGCTCACCACACGACGGAATTCGGATACTGGCACGCAACAAGCTCAGCGACCTACCCCCGATGACGTCGATCGGTTCGCGTTCGGGTCTGCGCGGATTGGCCGAGCAGGCCCGCGAAATCGGCGGCAAGGTCGAGGCCGGCGCTCTGGGGGAGGATTTTCTCGTCAGTTGCTGGGTGCCCTGGTTCGCTTAAATTCTGTCGGTGGCGCTCGGTAGCCTTAACTCACCATGGACACAGACTCGCGGGTTACTACGCTGATCGTCGACAACGACGCCTGGGTGCGGCGCGGGATGAAGGACATCCTCGAAGCCACACCGGACATCGTGGTGGTTGCGGAGGCCGAGGACGGCGATCAAGTGTCCGCCAAGGTCACTCGGTTTCGCCCCCACGTGGTGTTGATGGATCTCAAGATGGCTCGAGTCGGGGGCTTGGAAGCAACTCGTCAGCTGATGTTGATGCCCAATCCGCCCAAGGTCATCGCGATGACGGCATTCGACGTCGACGGCCTGGTCATCGCTGCAGTCGAGGCCGGCGCGCACAGCTTCATGCGGAAAGATGCTGCACCGGAAGCCTTTCAGCAGGCCGTGCGTGTCGTTGCAACCGACCACGCATTGTTCAGTCGGGATTCCCTACGGGCTATCGCCGAGTCCACTCCCCGTGAACCTGCTCGGGATCAGAGCGCGTTGGCGGTGCTCACGGACCGTGAACGCGAAGTTCTGGCGCAGTTGGCCACAGGTCTGGGAAACAGCGAAATCGCGGAGCGTATGTATCTCGGTGAAACGACGATCAAATCGCACGTCTCCTCGTTGTTCTCGAAACTCGGAGTCAACAATCGGGTGCGTGCGTCGCTGGTTGCGTACCGGTGTGGTCTTGTCTCGTAGCGTGACCTTTGTTGCAGTCGTGTGGTGTGAGGACTAATCCCGCACGTGGTGTTGTTGCACCTTCGGTGACTGATCAAATTGTGATTGACCAAGACGTGACCATCGAAGTATGGTCGGACATCGCTTGTCCGTGGTGCTACATCGGAAAGACCAGGTTCCTTTCGGCCCTGGATCGTTTCGAGAACAAGAACCGCGTCAACGTCATCTGGCGCTCGTACCAGCTGGCTCCGGAGACTCCGGTGGGCGAGGGACGCACCGAACTCGACGCTTTGGTCGAGATGAAGGGAATGGCGCCTGATCAGGTACGCCAGATGTTCGCCCACGTGAGTGCGACGGCCGCCGAAGTCGGATTGACTTTGGACTTCGAGACCGTGATCGCCGCCAACACTTTTGATGCGCACCGACTGCTGCATCTTGCCGGTGAGCGACAGAACGAACTCCTCGAAGCGCTGTTCAAGGCCCATTTCAGCGACGGGAAGGTGATCGACGATCGCGAGGTGCTGGTAGATCTGGCTGTCAGCGTCGGCCTCGACGCCTATACTGTTCGTGAACAACTCGACTCCGATGCGGCCGCCGAGGCTGTACGCGAGGATCTGTCCATGGCCCGCCAGCTCCAGGTCAGCGGCGTTCCGTTCTTCGTCGCCAACCGTGCGGTCGCAGTGTCCGGCGCCCAGCCAGAAGAGGTGTTCCTGCAGTTGCTCACGCAGGCTTCCGAGCCGGCCTGACGGTCACCGAGATCGTGTGCGATCTCGGCGACCGGAGTTCCGAGGCTCTAGTTCTTCCAGGCTTCGTCGAAGAGCATGATGCCGTCCATGCTCTGCTGCACTCCGTGCACGTTCTTGTTCCACACATCGAGCATCGGGGCATTACCCCAGACCTGCCACGGCACGGTTTCGTTAGCGCGTTCCTGGATTTTGGCGAGGACGGCTTTCTTGCCCTCATCTGTCGTAGCGATGCCCAACTCGTCCAGCAGGCTATCCATTTCCGCGTCGGAGTAGCCCGTAATGTTGTTCTTGGCACCAGTTTTGTTGTTGGTGTACAGACGCTCGAACGGATCCGCTTCACTGAGGCTCAGCGCGCCGGTACTCATGTCGAAATCGCGGTCTGCGTACAGACGCTTGACCAGATCGCCTGAACTCGTGACATATTCGATCTGCGCGTCGAAGCCGACTGCATTGAGCATTGCCTGCACCCCGAGAGCTGTTGCCTGCGCGGACGGCTCCTGGATCGAGAGGAACGTAATCCTGCCGTCGTAACCGTCAGCCTTGGCTTGGCCGAGCAGTTCTTTCGCCTTGGCCGGGTCGACACCGATGGGTGCGACGTCGTTGTGCCAGCGCGAGGTGTCCTGGAAGATCACCTGGCCGGGCAGACCCTTGCCGTTGTTGACACGGGTGTTCAGCGTTTCCGGGTCGATGGCAAAAGCTATCGCCTGACGGACGCGCACGTCCGATCCGGGGCGACCCGGAGCCATGTTCACGTTCGAGATGTACCCGAGCGAAGGAATGTCGATGAAGCCCGGGTTACCGTTCTCGATCAGGTCCAGGATCGGGGCGAGCGTGCGCATGTATGCCACGTCGATGCCGCCGGTCTCGAGCGCCTCGGCCGTGGGCTGAGCGCCGACGATACTGATCAGCTTGAGCTTGTCGATCATAGGTGCGCCGCCGTAGTAATCGGGACGAGCCGCCAGGACCAGTTCTTCGTTGGGCGCGAACTTCTCGAGGGTGAACGCGCCGGCGCCGATCGGCGTGAACGTCTCACCCTGCTGAGCGGTCGGGGCAACGATCAGACCTGGTCCGGTAGCGAGCATCGACTGAATGCCGGTCCACGGATCGACGAGGTTGAAGACAACCGTCGATGCGTCCGGGGTGTCCATCGAAGCGACCTTGGCGGCCCACAGATTTGACTGCGCCCCCTTGTTGGTGACGTAGCGGGTGATGCTGTCGGTGACGGCCTTGGAGTCGAAAGGTGTTCCGTCGCTGAATGTCACGCCGTCACGCAGTTTCAACGTCCAGGTCTTGCTGTCGACGCTCGGCTCGAGCGACTGTGCCAACTGCGGCACGAACTTCTGCTCGATGGGGTCGTAGCGCACCAGCACGTCGTAGATCGCACTGAGCTCGGTGCCGCCCGTGGCGCCGGCAACCTGGGCCTTGGCCGGATCCAACGTGGTCACGGCGGAGTAGCCGCTGAATGTCAAAGTGCCGCCCTTGGTGGGTGTGCCGGGATCGGCTTGCTTATTGACCATGCCGATCTCCAAGGAAGAACTCGATTCCGCGGACTCGCCGTCACCACCGGTCGAGCTGTCGGCGCACGACGCCAGGAACACGCTTGCGGTGATCGCCACACCGATAGCAGGCAATAGACGGCGGCCTCGCGACTTGTGATTCGTTCGGGTTGCTCCCGAAAGTCGCTCAATCGGCTCCGTGCGCGACCGCACTGCTTGTCGTTCCACTTTTCTCACAGAATTCATACCTCTCGAAAGTGTTGAAAGGGGTGGATCATGGCCGCAACACGCAGCGAGTTCCTCCGTAGATCGTGGTCATACATTTGTTGCAGTGAATGCAGAGTGTCTGCCCCTGGCCTTCTTCCTCGATCGTCTTGATCAAGTCCGGGTCGCTGAGCAGAGCGCGGCCCATTTCCACGAACTCGAACCCCTCGCGCATGGCGAGGTCGATCGATTCCTTGCCCGTGATGCCGCCGAGCAGTACCAGCGGCAGATCTACTGCCGTGCGGATTTGGCGTGCGTGGTCGAGAAGGTAGGCGTCGGTGTACGGGTAGGTGCGGAGGAAGTGCTTCCCCACCAGTTTGATTCCGAGCTTCTGCGGTTGCGGCATGAGCGCCCCGAACTCTCGCAGCGGTGCGTCGCCGCGGAACGTGTAGAGGGGGTTCTCGAGTGAGCTACCGGCAGTGAGCACCACCCCGTCCAGCGTGCCGTCTTCTTCGAGCCAGCGCACCAGAGTGATTGCTTCGTCGAGCCAGAATCCGCCGGGTACACCGTCGTCCATGCTGATCTTTGCGAGGATGGCAATCTTTCCGCCCACAGCGTCGCGAACGGCCCGTGCGGTTCGACGCGCAAAGCGTGCCCGATTTTCCAAGCTCCCGCCGTAAGAGTCGTTGCGGTGGTTCAGTTTCGGGCTCAGAAATGAACTGATGAGGTAGCCGTGCCCGAAGTGCATTTCGATCGCGTCGAATCCTGCCTCGACCGCTTGTCCGGCCGCGTGAGCATGAGCCTCGACGATCCGATCGATGTCCGCCTCGGTAGCAGCTTCTGCGAAACTGATGGTCGTCAGATGGAAATGCCGACTCGGTGCAAGTGCCTTGCTGCCGATTGCTTTTGGTGGTGCGACGGCACCCGCATGTCCGATCTGCGCAGATACTGCTGCGCCTTCGGCGTGAATCGCATCCGTCAGCCGGCGCAGACCGGGTGCGGTTTCCTCGGTCCACTGAATCTGCCCTGCGGATGTGCGCCCTTCCGGCGCAACAGCGCAGTAGGCAACTGTTGTCATGCCGACGCCGCCGGCAGCGAACTTGCGATGGAAGTCGATCAGTTCGTCGGTGACCACGCCTTTCGGCGTCATGCCTTCGAACGTAGCCGATTTGATGATTCGGTTCCGGAGCGTTGCCGGCCCCAACTGTGCCGGCGCGAAGGCGTCGAGTGTTTTCATCCGTTCGTATCCGATTCTGCGACAGTTGCTTCGAGCTTTTCGATCTGGTGTGCCAACCAGCCGGATTCCCAGAAGTTCGCCTCGGTGGACGGCTGCGTCAGCAGTTCCCGATGGCAGGCCAGAAGGATGCGGGTAGCGGGTACGTTGTCGGGGGCGAATGCGAGAACAGCTTCGGACAGTGCGGTGGCTTCGACCACCGCGCCTTCGGCAAGTCTCGTTTCGGCGAGTTCGATCGCACGCTCCACCCCGGCAAGTTCGACGAGATCAGCCAAAGTCTTCGCCCGTGGCAGATCGTAGAGCGCGGTGGTCGAGTCGTGATGGAACCAACCCAGGTAGGTTTCCCAGATGGTCTTGACTCCCCATTTGACTTGACCGTAGCCCTGTCCGACGTAAAGGGCTGGAGGCAGAGTGATTTCGCGCATCAATGTTTCGACGGACTTGCCCGCGTTGATTCCGTCGAGCGTGGTTCGGTGCACGTAGTCGACGGCGTCGTACATCCGCTTCAGGACTGCGTCGATCAGCTCTTCTCCCTCGATGGGCTCGCCGCGGCCGGTAATCAGGGTTTTCGGACGCAGATCCCGCAGTTTCCGAATCGTCTGGAGATACGGTTCGGCAAAGCGGTATCGCTGCCCGCGAACGGTATTGAGGTTGGGGAAGTGGCCGAAGAGGGGACCGAGCAGGTTGCTGATCATCGCGATGCGATGCTGAGGGAGCCACACCATTGCGCCGTCGACCGTTTCGCCTACACCGGAATACAATTCGATATCCAGTCCGCCGACCGTGAAGCCGAGACGATCTTTGAATGTGAGATCCGGAACCGGTTCGTCCTGTGCGTTCGACACCGACGGGAATTCTGCGGCAAAGCGTGCGACTGTGTCGGCGTCCCGGCCGAACCACACGGGTGCCCACTGGCGCATCCGCTTGATGACGCGCGCATCGTCGAGCTGGACGGACTGGTTCAGTTCGTTGGCCACGTAGACGGCGCCCGGCTCGCGAAAGGCGTGTACTCCACCGACGTGATCGGTATGGCCCTGAGTGGTGATGATGTATCTGGTCGGCCCGGAGTAGATGTCGTCGAACAGCTTTCGATGATGCGGTCCCTCGAATCCGCAGCCCGTGTTGACGATGATTCGGCCCGCCGGCGTGACGATCATGTATGCCGCGCTGGTGCCGCCACTGCCGTAGATGAAATCGTTGATCTTGATCGCTGCATCGGTGTACTCAGGTTCGAGCAGGGTCTTTCCTGGTCGTTGTGCAATCAGATTGTCGACTTGATCGGAGATGTGCTGGTTCACAAGACCTCTACTTTCACTGGAAAGGCATCAAAATAATTGGCAAATCGAGCGCGTAAATCGGCCGGCTCACGGCCGAAGTCTGCGCGCAGGTCGTAAACAACCTGACCGTTGGAGCCGCGCCTGTGACGGGACATGTACTCGCGGATCTCTCCTCGAGCCTGCTCGGTCATCTCCAGGCCGGCGCGATTGTAGATTTTCTCGACTGTCCCTAGGTCGTCCGCCATGAATTCGTCGAAATACACATCCACGCGCCGCTCTGCGGGAATCAGTGCAAGATCACGAGTGCCCGCGTCGAGCAGTCGGCTGACACGGTCGATCCAGTAGTCGCACACTGCATCCAGATCGAGCGTGTGAAAGTTCATCCGAGCGCCGTAGCCGACCATCGTTGCGGCAGACTGAACTACCGACACTGGATCGCGGTGTGTCATCACGACCGTTGCGTCGGGGAAGGTGTCCATGAGTGGGCCGAGCTGTTCGAGGTGCTGCGGGCACTTGAGTATCCAGCGATTCGGGCCTCGCTGCCACTGCAGGAGTTTGAGCATCGTCTTGATGAACTCGTAGTGTGGGCGCTGATCGTGGGAAAGATAGTAATCGCGCCAGCGAGGGGCCATGGACGACATCCACTCGAAGTTGTAACTCGAGAAATCAAGGCTTTCGAGTTCGAGTTCCTCGTGAATATGTTCCGGGTTCATCGGGTGCATTGCTGCCACCAGTGGGCTCTTGGCCTGCATCTGATCCCAACGTGCTTGGCTCCGAGTCAATCTCGGGTCGACGCCGTCTGCGTCGAGCTCGTCGCCGGCAAAGGGGACAGGTTCCTGGCTCTCCCAGAGCGGCAGCGACCGGAAGCGGGAATCGGCTGAGATGAGGTTCAGGAGATGCGTGGTACCGGATCGCGGCAGTCCCACCACGATGATGGGAGCCACTACCTCCTCGTCGTGAATCTCGGGGTGGCGACGCAGGACGTCCAGCACTCGTAGTCGGTTGGCCGCGTAGCGGGTGCACGCCGAGTGAGTAACCATGCGAGAAACGGGTGACCGATTGGGATCGGCGTCGATCTCGTCCAGCCACAACGCAAGTCGTTCGCGGAAGTCGTCCGGACCGAAATCGTCCAGGCCTGTTTGTTCGCGGGCCGCGGCGAGGACGCTGTCCACGGACAGAGTGATCGGGTTCGCTTCGGCATATGCCCACGTCTGCTGCTGGGACTCGGTGAGTACGGGGTCACGGAGGTCGGCGATGCGGAGGCGTTTCGGTGTGGTTTCCGCAGGCTGCGCAGTTGTCGACGGCACGGTCGTCATCCTTTGATCGAGTATCCGCCGTCGACGGGCAAGGTCTGCCCGGTGACGAACTGTGCGGCTGGGCTGGCGAGAAACAGTACGACGGGGGCGACGTCCGTTGACGGGTCTGCCCACCGGGCCATCGGTGTGCGATCGAGTGACGGTTTGCTGTGCTCAGGACGCTGCTGGAGTCCCGCTGTCATCTTGGTTGCAGTCAATCCCGGGGCAATGGCGTTGACCCGAATCCCGTGCTCGGCCCAACTCGACCCCATGGTCTTGGTCATCTGGACGACGGCGCCCTTCGACGCGCCGTATCCGGGCACGACATCGACGGCGAAGTACGACGCCATCGATGCGACGTTGACAATGGAAGCGCCGCCGCTTTGCGTGCTTTCCTTGAGCAGTGGCAAGACCGCGGACGACATCCGGAACCCACTCACGACGTTTACCGCGAGCGATTCTTCGAATACTTCCGGGTTCCATTCGCCCTTCTGGGTAAGCGTTTGACCTGCGTTGTTGACCAGTATGTCCAGTGCTGACAGCCCTGCGGCGACGTCGGCGATCTGCTCGCGATCGGTCATGACGCACTGCCGATACGTGAATGCGGAGAGGTCGTGCTCGTAGTCGCCCGCTGATGCCTTCGTTCCGGTGATCGTCACGTGTGCCCCGGCGTCGGCGAAGCGGTGTGCAATAGCAAGTCCGAGGCCGTTGGACCCTCCGGTCACCAGAACTCGGGAGGAAGAAAAGTCGAATGCCACAACACTTTTCGCAGTGGAATCAGTTGCGTTGTCTTCGGTGCTCGATGTCATGAGGTGTGACAGTAGCCAGTTTGTGAACAATGTTCAATAGCTGTTGAACATTGTTTAACGAGCAGCTAGTGTGTGTGGATGAACGCAACGAACACCACGTCTGTCCGCGGAGATACGGAAGCACGGCGCCGAGGGATCCTCGATGCTGCAGCAGCCATCCTGGATGTGGGTGGCTACGCCGCACTGACGATTCGGAGCGTCGCCAAAGAAGCCGGTATGAGTCCCGGACTCATCTACCAGTACTTTGTCGACAAACGCGATATCTTTGCAGCTCTCCTCTTCGAGAGTCAGCAGGAGTTGACCGCGTTCATTGCCGAATTGCCACGCGATCAAGGCATATCGGCCCTGATCGCAGCTATCGTGCCTGAGACCACCAAGCAATGGGCCCGAGTCGGGCACGTGGCATCTGTGTGGCGAACGACCGAAGATGCTTCGAACTCCGACGGGCAAGCGGTCCAAGACTTGCGACATTCCACCGAAGCGCAATTCGCAGAGCTGCGGACAGCTCTCGAAGACGCAGCGGGTGCAGAGGGACTCTCACTCCGTGAGGGACCTTCCCTGATCCCCTTCGTCTGGGCCGGCCTCATGGGGCTGGCCGACACCATCGTCAACAACTGGGCCCAAGACCTCGATCCGACGGAGTACATCATGTACTCGGCAGACGGGCTAGCGAGGGCAATTACACACTGACTGGAGCATCGATGACGCGAACTACCACGCATCATGACGACCCACCCGAAACGACGTGCGATACAGCCGCTGCCATCGATATCAGCACTGCCGCAGGAGAACTGCTCCTCCGGTATCGAGAGGCGTTGACTTCCGGCGACGTCGATCCCGTCGCATTCCGAAAGGGTGCAGACCGAGTCAGTCAGGAATTCATCGCGGGGGAACTGGCTCGCCGATTCAGCGGCGACGCAGTGCTCTCGGAAGAATCACCTGACACTGCGGTGCGGCTCGGTGCGTCGCGCGTCTGGATTGTCGACCCACTCGACGGAACTCGCGAGTTCGGTGAGATCGGCCGCAATGACTGGGCTGTGCATGTTGCTCTGTTCGAGAACGGCTCTCTTGCAGCAGGAGCCGTGGCCCTCCCGGGGCTGGGAATAACGCACTCGAGTAAAGACCCGGTACCGCCGTTCGGCGCCGTGCCGTCCAATCCTCGGGTTGTCGTCAGTCGCACCCGCAGGCCCGAGCCCGTGATGGCACTGGCTCGCGCGTTGGATGCCGAGCTGATCGAGATGGGTTCGGCCGGCGCCAAAGCCATGGCGGTGGTGCGCGGCGACGCGGACATCTACGCACACTCCGGTGGACAGTACGAGTGGGATTCTGCCGCTCCTGTTGCTGTATCTCAGGCTGCAGGCCTGCATGTTTCACGAATCGACGGCTCTGCTCTGCACTACAACCAATCAAATCCCTGGTTGCCGGACTTGTTGATCTGCCGCCCCGAGCTCGCGGCTACCGCATTGGAGGTGCTGAACCGATGACTACTGCACTGACTCATCTCGAACGGCTCGAAGCCGAGAGCATCCACATCATGCGTGAAGCCGTCGCCGAGAGTGAAAACCCGGTGATGCTGTACTCGGTGGGTAAGGACAGTGCTGTCATGTTGCACTTGGCGCGCAAGGCCTTCTACCCGTCGAAGTTGCCGTTTCCGCTGCTGCACGTCGACACGACGTGGAAGTTCCGCGACATGTACAAGCTCCGCGACGAGACCGCAGCCGCAACTGATCTCGACTTGCTGGTGTACCAGAATCCCGAATGCGTCGAGAAGGAAATCAATCCGTTCACTCACGGATCCGCAGTGCACACCGATATGTGGAAGACCGAGGGCCTCAAACAAGCTCTGGATCACTACAAGTTCGACGCCGCGTTCGGCGGCGCTCGCCGTGACGAAGAAAAATCCCGGGCGAAGGAACGGATCTTCTCGATCCGATCGGCAGCGCACCGCTGGGATCCGAAGCAGCAGCGCCCGGAACTGTGGCGGATGTACAACGTCCGTAAATCGCCAGGTGAGAGCCTGCGGGTGTTCCCGCTCTCGAACTGGACCGAGCTGGATGTGTGGGAATACATTCGCCAGGAAGAGATTCCGATCGTTCCGCTGTATTTTGCGGACAAGCGTCCCGTCGTCGAACGCGACGGCGCACTGATCATGGTCGACGACGACCGGATGCCGTTGCTGCCGGGAGAAACTCCGGAACTCAAGAGTGTTCGATTCCGCACCCTCGGCTGCTACCCACTGACCGGCGCTGTCGAATCGACGGCAACCTCCTTGACCGACATCATCCAAGAGATGTTGTTGACCACCACTTCCGAACGCCAAGGCCGCGTCATCGATCACGACTCGAGCGCGTCGATGGAGAAGAAGAAGCAAGAAGGGTACTTCTGATGACTCATCCATCCGAACTCATTGCCGACGACATCGAGCAGTATCTCGAGTTGCATGCCAACAAGACGATGCTGCGCTTCATTACGTGCGGTAGCGTCGACGACGGCAAGAGCACGCTCATCGGCCGGTTGCTCTACGAGTCGAAATTGGTTTTCGAAGACCAGCTTTCGGCGCTGGAGAACGACTCGCGCAAAGTCGGCACCCAGGGCGAAGGACTCGATTTTGCGCTCCTCGTCGACGGTCTCGCAGCTGAACGTGAGCAGGGCATCACCATCGATGTCGCCTACCGCTACTTCGCGACCGAGCGTCGCAAGTTCGTCGTCGCTGATACTCCCGGCCATGAGCAGTACACCCGAAACATGGTCACCGGCGCATCGACAGCCGACCTCGCGGTCATCCTCATCGATGCCCGCAAAGGTGTGCTCACTCAAACCCGTCGTCATTCGTACCTGGTTTCACTGCTCGGTATTCGACATGTAGTCATCGCCGTCAACAAACTCGATCTTGTCGACTACTCGCAGGAGGTATTCGACAACATTGTCGCCGAATACCGTGATTTTGCAGACGAAATCGGTTTGAAGAACGTCGTTCCGATTCCCATGTCGGCATATATGGGGGACAACCTGACCGAGCGCAGCGCGAATACCCCGTGGTACAACGGTCCGACACTTATCGATCACCTCGAAACCGTCGAGATCGACGATGATCTGCAGCAACGCCCGTTCCGTATGCCGGTGCAGTGGGTCAACAGACCCGACCTCGATTTCCGCGGCTTCTCCGGTCAGATCACCTCCGGCATCATCCGCCCGGGTGATCGAATTCGAGCACTTCCCAGCGGAAAGGAGTCGACCGTCGCACGTATTGTCACGATGGACGGTGATCTCATCGAAGCCATCGCCGGCCAATCCGTGACCATCACACTCGCCGACGAGATCGACATCAGTCGCGGCGACATGCTCGCTGCCTCGGATTCCCTGCCCCCGGTGGCCGATCAGTTCGAAGCCCATGTGGTGTGGATGGGTGAAGCGGAGATGCTGCCGGAGCGGCCGTACCTCTGCCAGATCGGCACTATGACGGTCCAGGCTCGAATCACCAAGCCCAAGCACAAGATCAATGTCAATACTATGGAGAAGACGGCGACAGACACGCTTGCCCTGAACGAAATCGGTGTCTGCAACCTGAGTTTCGACCGACCGGTACCATTCGACCCGTACACGGAGAATCGTGATACCGGTGGATTCATCCTCATCGACAGGCTGACCAACACGACCGTCGGTGCCGGACTCATCCAGCATTCGCTGCGGCGTTCGGACAACATCCACTGGCAGGCCGTCGACATCGACGAAAAGGCGCGTGAGACGCTCAACAGTCACAAGCCGTGCGTCGTGTGGTTCACCGGGTTGTCCGGCTCGGGTAAGTCGGCGATTGCCAACGAGTTGGAACGACAACTGCATGCACTCGGCTGCCACACCTATCTGCTCGACGGTGACAACGTTCGGCACGGACTCAACCGTGATCTCGGATTCACAGAAGCGGATCGTGTCGAAAACATCCGCCGCGTAACAGAAGTCGCTAAACTCATGGCCGATGCCGGATTGATCGTGCTGGCATCGTTCATCTCACCGTTTCAGATCGAACGTCAATCCGCCAAGGAAACGATCGGTGCCGATCAGTTCTTCGAGGTCTTCGTGGACACCCCGCTGGCTGTCGCCGAACAGCGAGATCCCAAGGGGTTGTACAAGAAGGCGCGCAGTGGTGCGTTGAAGAACTTTACCGGTATCGACTCGCCGTACGAAACACCGGTCTCGCCGGATATCCGTATCGATACGACGTCGTTGTCGACACTCGATGCCGCTGATCAGATCATCCGGCATCTGCTCGAACGCGGAATCATTCACTGAATTCACGATCTGCTGAATACTCAACCCTCAATTAAGGAGTCCTACATGCCTTCTCGCGACGATATCTGCGCCGTTGTCGACAGCTATGTCAAGCTGCTCGGATCGCACCAGATCGATGCGTTGATGGAATTGTTCCATCAGGGTGCTGTGCAGCACGAACCTGTTGGTGTTCGTACCAATCGAGGTTTCGACGAGATCCGTGCATTTTTCGCCGAGAGCGAGGACACGCCGTTCACGGTGAGCCTGCTTACCCCTGTCACCGTGGTGGGGAAGTTCGCCGCGATGCAAATGCGGGTCCAGCGTGAAGGCTTGGAGGACTTCGCGTCCACAGACCTCTTCGAGTTCGACGACAACTGCAAGATCCTTTCGATCACCGCCGTACCCGACATCAAGGCTCTCATTCCCTGATTCGGGCAGCTCGAACTGCTGGAGCGCTCGAGAATGGAAGTAGATGCGCACCGATATCGGGGCAGGAGAGCATGACCTGTGCTGCATCGACAAACCGATACGGCTGTGCTGCAACAACTCCAGCAAGATTCTTGCGTAGGCGGGACATCTCGGCCCGTACGGTCACCGTGCGGGCCGGGTCGTCGAACAGGTCCTGGGCCAATTGTGACGCGGTGCGCCCGCGTCGCTCCGATCCCAGGAGGAACAGAATCTCCGCATGGCGCTGGGTGGGGGAGTACGTCCATTCTCCCAACTCCGAAGACACGGTTACCGACATGTTCTCGGAATCACGCAGATCGACGTGCACTGTGGGAGCCGCGCCGTTGCTGCCGACGGAGGTCGGCCTGATCAACCAGCCTCCGGGGAGCGGATCCAATTCGCACAATCCGAGGGCCGGGAACCATGTCCGGCCGGGAGTCAGCGCCGCGGGCAGCAGGATTCGTGTGCGATGCGGCAGAGAATCGACCGCCGCGACCCAGCCGTGGGCATCGGTAACCAGTGCAGGTGATCCGCCGCGTGCGAGCATCGGCGCTGCAACAGAACGTAATTGGTCGAGATTGTCACGGTGTTTGTCACGCAGGTGGGATTGGGCGAGGCGTGCGACGGCGTCGACCAGTGCGAGTGTGGTGGGGTGAATGGTCTTGGCCGGCCCGCTGATGTCGACCACCCCGATCACCCGATCGTCGCGCGGATCGCGGATGGGTGCACCCGCGCAGGTCCACGGATGGTGGCTGCGCGCATAGTGTTCCGCCGAAAAGATCTGAACAGCTTGATGCGACACCAGTGCGGTGCCGATGGCATTGGTGCCAACGGAGTCCTCGGCCCAGTTTGCACCCTCGATAAATCCGAGCCGCCCGGCCTGATCGAGTACTCGATTGGAACCGCTGCGCCACAACACCGTTCCACGGATGTCGGCGACAACCATGATGTTCTCGCCGCTCGCAGTCACCGACTCCAGTCCGCGGGTCACGTCGTCGAGTACGTCGTACAGGCCGGATTCGCGGCGACGCAGATCGAGTTCTGCAACATCCATCGACGGTTCGACTCGGCTCTGTTCAGGATCGACTCCAAGTTCGCGCAGTCGTTGCCAGGACTTGCGGATCACGTCGCGGGGACGGGCGGGGGATCGATCACCGGCCATCGTGGCGTCGTACACCGCGGCGAGGGTCCTCGCATAGTTGCGAGGATCCTCACCGGGTGGCATCGCGGGCTCGGGTAGCCGCGTTGTGGGTGTTGCCATGTCAGCGATATACCAACCCTCCGTCGATGAGGCCGGCTTGGCCGGTCATGTAATCCGAGTCCGGTCCGGCCAGATAGGAGACGAACCCGGCGACGTCGTCGGGGGTCTCCGCTCGTCCCAAGGCAATGCCGCCGACAAACTTGTCGTATGTCTCCCCTTCCGGTGCACCGGTGAGTTCGGAGAATCGCTTGTCGATGGTGACCCACATATCGGTTCCCACAACTCCGGGACAGTACGCGTTGACGGTAATGCCGTCCGACGCGTATTCCTTGGCCGCAGCTTGAGTGAGTGCCCTGACCGCAAATTTTGTTGCGCTGTATACGCCCAGCATGGCAAAACCGTCGTGGCCGGCAATGGACGATGCATTGATGATCTTCCCTCGCCGACCGAGTTCCTTGAACTTCGCGGCGCCGGCCTGAATGCCCCACAGCACGCCGTCGACGTTGACGCTCCAGATCTTGGCGACGTCTGCGGGGGTGACGTCGGACAGGGGGCCTACCAGTGCGATTCCCGCGTTGTTGACAATGATGTCGAAGCCGCCCAGTGTTGAATATGCGTGTTCAACGCTGGCGAGCACCTGATCGCGGTCGCTGACATCGGCGATGAACGTGCTTGTCCGACGGCCGATTTCGCGGATTTCTTCGGCGACGGCATCCAGCTTGGTCTGGTCGAGATCGACTAACGCGATATCCGCGCCGTCCTGGGCGAGTCGGAGTGCGATGCCGCGTCCGATCCCTTGGCCTGCTCCGGTGACCAGTACAACTTTGCCGGTGATGCTCATATGCAGTGTCTCCTCGTTGGCGGGTTAGCCGATGAGTGAGTTATATGTGATGACGACCACACTATAGAAGGGTTGCATCGCGTTGCAAACCCGATCAATCGGACATCGATTGCAACCGTCGGCAACTCTCCCGGTGTCCGGTTCGGCGCCTTCATAGTTGCGCGACCACTTCGCGAATTGCTTTGTGGCACAAACCGGGAGAAGAAGAAATGACTGCAACAGTCGATGCTGCGACAGGTTCGGGCACTCCGAGCCGTCTACCCTCGCGCCGCTGGATTCCGTTCGGTGCTGCCAATCTTGTGATCGTTCTGGTTCTGGCTCTGGCAAGTTGGTATCTTCTGGCCGATCCGGTGACCAGTCCCTGGAATTTCTATCCGCTGCCGTTCAATGCAGCACTGTTCTGGGCCATACTTTTTGTGGTGTTCATCGGCTTCAACTGCGAGTTTGCCGGATTCGATCGGCTGCAGCAGCCGGCCAGGGGCATCGCAATCACGGCAGCGACAGCCGTGTTCTCGGTTGCGGTGACGTGGTTGCTCGCCAATGGAATCGGGAGTCTTTACCCGGACTTCGCGGCAGACCGCGCCGGCGGTCTCGGTTATTTCGCCGGCGCCTTGTTTGTGCTGTTCGGGTTCGGGACCTGGGTGATGGTGGTCCTGAACTGGCAGCATTGGCCCTGGACCGCAATGGGGATGAAGCAGCCACTTGTGGGTTTGTGTGAGATTGCGTTTGTGGCCGTGCCGACGCTCGCGCTGTACTTCGTGTTCGGCTTGCCGTCCGTGTCGCTGTCCGCAACCGATCCTCTGATGACCGTCGACACCGTACTCGGGTGGTTCTACTGCGTTGTAGTGGTCGTGATCCTGACCGGTCAGACCCTCGACAATTGGCCGTGGCGACAGTTCGGTGGCGGCGGGAAAACGGCTCTCGCGGCCACAGTCGGCAATTTTGTCCTGGGAACCGGGCTGTACTTCGTGGCATTGCCCGTCGCGAAGGTTCTGCTGGGAAGTGCTGCAGTTACCGAGTTGGGTGGCGTCGTGCATCAGTTTCCCGCCCAGCTCGGTGTGTGCTGGGCATTCTGGATGATCTTCTGGGCCAATGCATTCGGAAACAAGCCCACAGGTTTCGGCGACGGGGTCAATCTTCTGGTCCGCGGTGTGCTCACGTTTGTCTTGGCGGTCGCGACATTTCTGTTCTACTACCGATTTGCGGCGGAGCACATTCTTCACGAACCTGCAGTGGCCGACGGGTTGCACGGCAATGCACTGGGTTTCGTGGATTGGGCGGTGCTGTGGACGCTGTTCTACGTCGTCGGTTTTCAGTCGTTGGGGCTCGGCCGCTTGAAGCCTGAATCCGCGTGAAACCGGTTGCCCGCATCTGCATGCGGGCAACCGTCCTGCGTAGGTCAGACCTTCGTGAGAGGTGCTGATTCTGCGGCATTTTCCTTCGGCGCCGCGGTCTTTCGTGCGGGAATCAGGAGCGTGAGAGCGCCGGCGACCAGCGCCGCACCGCAGGCGATGAGCAGCCCGGTCCGGAAGCCGGCTTCCGTCGGCAGGGTGTGACCGGCGAAGTCCATGCTCATCTGAGCCAGGACAACACCCACGACGGCGGCGGAGATCGAGGTGCCGACGGAGCGCATCAAGGTGTTGAAGCTGTTGGCCGACGCCGTTGCCGACGGTGGGACAGCACCCATGATGAGGGCGGGCATCGAGCCGTACGCAAGGCCGATTCCCGCATTGCAGATGCAGCTCACGATCAGCAATCCCCAGGTGGATCCCATGAGGAGCATCGACGATCCGTACCCCAGCGCGATGACCAGGGTCCCGAGCAGCAATGTCACCTTGGGTCCGCGGGCGGCGGAAAGCTTTGCGCCCGCGATGGAGACGGCCATCATGACAAAACCGCCTGGCGCCATCCACAGGCCCATTGCGAGCATCGACTGACCCATGCCGTAGCCGGTGGCGGCGGGCAACTGAAGAAGCTGGGGCAGGATCAGAGCCTGGGCGTACATGGCAAAGCCGACGGCAACCGAGGCTGTGTTGGTGAACAGTACCTGCGGCCTCGCGGTGATCCGCAGGTCCACCAGCGGGTCGTCGGTGCGGAGTTCCCACCAACCCCAGACAGCCAGGACGATAACGGTGGTTGCGAACAATCCGACGGTTGTTCCACTGGCCCAGCCCCAGTCGGCGCCCTTCGAGACGGCCAACAAGAGCGATATCAGGCCGACGCCCAATCCGAGTGCGCCGATGAAATCGAAGCGACCGCCTGAGTTGTGCACCGGAGTAGCGGGAACGAAGAACCAGATCAGCACAGCGATGATCACGCTGAGAACGGCGGAACCCCAGAAAAGGACGCGCCAGTTGGTGTGCTCGGCCACGGCAGCTGCCATGGGCAACCCGAGTGCGCCGCCGATGCCCATCGAGGAACTCATCAGTGCAATGGCGGAATGCAGCTTCTCCGGCGGGAGCAGGTCACGCAACGCGCTGATTCCCAAGGGGATCATGCCGACGCCGATACCTTGAAGTCCGCGGCCGATCACCATGGGCATCAGCGACGATGCCATGGCTGCGACAACCGACCCGGCGATCAGCGGGATGGAGCAGATCAGGATCATCTTGCGCTTGCCGTACAAGTCACCGAGGCGACCGGATATGGGAGTTGCGACGGCACCGGCAAGCAGTGTTGCGGTGATGACCCACGATGCGTTGGACGCCGTGGTGTTCAACAGTTTGGGGAGGTCTGCGATCAGCGGTACGACGATCGTCTGCATAAGCGCGGCGACAATGCCTGCAAATGCGAGGACTCCGACAAGTCCGCCTGCGCGAACGTCGGGTTGGGTGGAATTCTCCACGCCCTTCTCCTTTTATTAAGGTAAAGAATCATTTACTATGCAAACGAGTTGCATCATGCAAGAGATGTGCAGCATACATATTTGTTGTTCGCTGCATCGGGTTGTGCGTACCGTCTGGTCGAGATTCGGTGCTCGGATCGAGAATGGATCGGTAGAAGGACGGCATGGACAAGCCCACGCATTTGATCGAGTTCGAAACCATGTTGCTCGGGCGATACGTCGGCCTTCAGCCGCCGCAGTACACATACGGTCGCAATCAACTCGATCGCAGTGCCTACACCTTGCTCAGTCGCATCGACATGCAGGGCCCGATGTCGCTCGGTGAACTCGGTGAGGCTTTCGGGCTGGATACGTCGACGCTCAGCCGACAGACATCGGCGATGGTGAATTCCGGACTGGTGCAACGTATTTCCGATCCAGATGGCGGCATGGCGCGAAAGTTCCGCATCACGGACGAGGGGATGCGCCGACTCCGTGCGGACCGGGCGAGAAACGTGGACGGGCTGGATCAGGTTCTGGCTGATTGGGAACCCGAGGACGTTGCGACTTTTGCGATGTGGCTCCGGAAATTCAATTCCGATGTCGAGAGGTTTTCCGGGCGCCCCTGGCCACGAACGTAGCGCGACTTTCATCGCGTACTTCGATTGCAACTGGTTGCAACGCTTGTGACCAGGACCACTGATGCGATGTGCTGTGTATCACATTCCGAAAGAAGGAGAAGTGATGACGCAAACCATCGATTCCGCAGTTGCAGCCCCGGAAAGCGCGACGGCTGTAACACCCCAGGAGCGCGTCGACGCCTGGCTGGCGGATTTCGAGTCGGCACTCGCGGCTCGTGACATCGAGCGTGTTGCAGGCAAATTCGCCCTCGACAGTTTCTGGCGAGACCTGGTGTCGTTCACCTGGAACATCAAGACCGTCGAAGGCCGCGAGCAGATTGCCGACATGCTCTCCGAGCGTCTCGATGACACCGATCCTTCAGGGTTCCGGACCACCGAGACACCGGACGAAGCTGACGGTGTCACTTCGGCCTGGATCGAATTCGAGACTGCAACCGGGCGTGCGCACGGGCACCTTCGTCTCAAGGACGAGCTCGGCCAGCCTGTCGCCTGGACCCTGCTGACGTCGCTGCAGGAATTGAAGGGGCACGAAGAGGGAAAGGGCACTCGCCGGCCGCGCGGAGCGAAGCACGGGGCAGATCCGAACCGCGTGACGTGGGCCGAGCAGAAGGAGATCGAGGACCGCGAACTCGGTTACACCACGCAGCCTTACGTCGTGATCGTCGGCGGCGGCCAGGGCGGAATCGCGCTCGGTGCCCGGATGCGGCAGCTCGGTGTTCCGGCCATCGTGATCGACAGCCACGAGCGGCCGGGCGACCAGTGGCGCGGACGCTACAAGTCACTGTGCCTGCACGATCCGGTTTGGTACGACCACCTGCCGTACATGCCGTTCCCCGACAACTGGCCGGTGTTCGCGCCGAAGGACAAGATCGGCGACTGGCTCGAGATGTACACGAAGGTCATGGAGGTTCCGTACTGGAGTTCCACCACCTGCACCTCCGCGTCGTTCGACGAGAAGGCCCAGGAATGGACCGTCGAGGTCAATCGAAACGGCGAGAAGCTGACGTTGCGTCCCAAGCAGTTGGTGATGGCGACCGGTATGTCCGGCAAGGCAAACGTTCCGACGTTCCCCGGGCAGGACAAGTTCCTCGGCGATCAGCACCACTCGAGCAAGCACCCCGGTCCGGATCAGTACATCGGTAAGAAGGTCGTGGTCATCGGGGCCAACAACTCTTCGCACGATATCTGCGGCGCTCTGTGGGAGAACGGCATCGACGTCACGATGGTGCAGCGCAGCTCGACGCACATCGTGAAGTCGGATTCGTTGATGGATCTGGGCTTGGGCGATCTGTATTCGGAACGCGCCCTCGCCGCAGGTATGACGACGCACAAGGCGGACCTCACGTTCGGTTCGCTGCCGTACCGGATCATGCACGAGTTCCAGATCCCGGTGTACGACGCAATCCGCGAGCGTGACAAGGACTTCTACGATCGCCTCGAGAAGGCAGGCTTCGAGCACGACTGGGGCGACGACGGTTCGGGCCTGTTCATGAAGTACCTACGACGCGGCTCGGGTTACTACATCGACGTCGGCGCGGCAGAACTGGTTGCCAACGGAGACATCAAGCTCGCGCACGGCAACATTCGTGAGCTCACCGAGACCAGTGTCATCCTCGAAGACGGTACGGAACTGCCGGCCGACGTGGTGGTTTACGCAACCGGCTACGGCTCGATGAACGGTTGGGTGGCCGATCTGATCGGTCAGGACACTGCCGACAAGGTGGGCAAGGTGTGGGGGCTCGGCTCGAACACGACCAAGGATCCGGGACCGTGGGAGGGCGAGCAGCGCAACATGTGGAAGCCGACGCAGCAGGAAGCGCTCTGGTTCCACGGCGGCAATCTGCATCAGTCGCGCCACTACTCGCTGTACCTCGCGCTGCAGTTGAAGGCGCGCTACGAGGGCATTCCGACGCCGGTGTACGGATTGCAGGAAGTGCATCATCTGAGCTGAAAAACTACTGCTGTGCGCCTTCGTTAACCGCCCGCGGTTAATAAAGGCGCACAGCAGGTTCAGCGAAGGGCGAACTTTTTCGCGACGTCGGCATCCCTGGTCGCGCGCTCGGTGAGAAAGGCAAACGCCAATCCGAGTACAAGCCACAAGGTTGCCTGTGTAGCGAGGGACGAGAGACGGAATTCCCACAACAGAGTCGCTGGGAAATCGTCGCCCACTTCGTTGATCGTGGGCAGTGAGACATAGCCGATCACGACGATCACGAGGAACGCGGCGACCGGAGCGGCGACGCGCACACTGAGGAACTCGTGGGCGGATACAGCTTTTGCCGCGGCAGCGGCGGCGGTGACGGCCAGCAGTCCGAGGATCACGGTCGCGAGCCACAGCAAGGTTCGCTGGTTGATCGTGTCTGGATCGCCGACGGCCGGTGGATTGGCCGGGTACTTGAAGAACGGCACCGCCTCGATGGCGAGCCAGCCTCCCAGTGCGATGGCCATCGCCAATAACGGTCCGGACATCGCGGTGATCCGCCGCGCGTAGTTGGCGACCACAGCGAAGATGGCGCCGAGGGCCAAGCCCGCGAGCGACGTCGCGAGGAAGAGGCCGGCGCGTTGACCGTCACGACTGACAAGTGGGGCTTCTTCGTCGCCGTGGGAGTGCCCGGCAGTTTCGCCGGCAGCACTGTTGGCTTCTTCGATCGCGATGGCAGCGTTGACATGCGGTTCACCCAACACAAATGCAACTCCGCCGGCAAGGATGCCCGCGATCAAACCAGCCAACAAGCCACGAATCAGAAGCTTCGTGAAATTGTCGACTAGTGGCACGGGAGGCCCATCAAGTGGCGTCCGTCGTGCATCAGCTCATGCATGTACATGCCAGTGCGTGAGATTGCGCCCTGGTCGAATCCGACCAGGTAGAGAGCCAGCATCGCGAACAGCAGAACAGCTGCGGCGAAGAAGGCGAGACGAGTCGAATCGATCGACGAGTCGGGAGAGTAGGCCAGTGCCATCGAAGCCTCCTGGGATTTTCGCGTCCCCTAGGTCAAATGCGATGGCCGAAGTGTCTGGCTGTCGAGGTGGTTCACCTCGAATTACAGTGGCGCGACCGCTCCGGGCTTTCACCGGATTCCTGTCGACCATCGCGTGTACAGAGCGCACTTTAGCAGTGAACACACAAAAATCGTGAAGGATTTTGTTCGCGTACCGAACAGAATCCTTCACGATCGTGGGTCAACTCTTGGCGGGAACGTCCAGAACTACTTCGAACTCGAGCAGCGACGCACCTGAGGCGACGGGCTTGGCGCGCTCACCGGAGTGCGCTGCGCGGGCCGGGCCGTCACGCCAGTCGGCGAACGCCTCTTCGGTTTCCCACTGCGTGACCACGAAGTAGCGGTTCTCGCCGGCGGTGGGGCGCAGGAGCTGGAATCCGAGGAATCCGGGAGAGTTCTCCACGGCATGAGCGCGTGCTGCGAAGCGCTTTTCCAGTTCGGGGCCGGCGCCCTCGGGGATTTCGATTGCATTGATCTTCACGACTGCCATGTAGCCGACATTACCGCGCCGCTCCACCGCGTACGGTGACATTCGTGTTGCATGACGAAGGTGGTACCGGCCGGCCGATTCTGCTGTTGCACGGCCTCATGGGCAGTGCCAGGACGTGGCGACGGCACGTGCCCTGGCTTCGGGAGTTCGGCCATGTCTACACGTTCGACGCGGCCGGTCACGGACGCCCGGCGCCCGCAGAATTGACGACCGAGGCATTTGTCGAGGACCTTGCGTCGGCTGTGGCAGGGATCGACGCGCCGATGATTGTGATCGGTCACTCGATGGGTGCCCTTCACGCGTGGTGTTTTGCCGCCGCACATCCGGACCGAGTGCGCGCGTTGGTTCTCGAGGACATGGCACCGGATTTCCGCGGGCGCACTGCGGAGAACTGGGCTCAGATGGTGTCGTCGTGGCCGAGGCCGTTTGTCACCGAGGACGCCGTGAAGGAGTTTTTCGGTCCGGTTGCGGGACAATACTTTCTGGATTCCTTCGACCGCCGCGACGACGGGTGGTACCTGCACGGCGACGTGTCGACCTTCCGCGATATCTCGGAAGAATGGGGCACACGACATTTCTGGGATCAGTGGGGAGCGATCAAGGTGCCCGCCCTGCTCATCGAGGGTGAGTTCACGATTACCCCGCAAGGCCAGATGCTCGACATGGCAGAGCGTCCGGGGACTCGGTATGTGCGTATTGCCGACGCCGGTCACCTTGTCCACGACGATCAGCCGGAGCGGTACCGCGACGAGGTGACTGCGTTCCTCGTTGATCAGAGTTGACTACGGATCGACGCTCCCACTTCCTCGAGTTCGACGGCCCGCCTCGCCAGGAGTCCGGCCGCAAATTTGGCTTTGTCCCCGCTGTGCCGCGGCACGACGTGCAGATGTGAGTGAAAGACGGTTTGACCGGCGGCGCGGCCGTCGTTGACCAGAATGTTGACGCCGTCTGCGGCGATGTCGCACCGCCGTAGCGCGCCGGCGATGAGTGTGCCAACCCGGAACATCTCTGCGCCCTCGTGGTTTTCGAGTCCCCCCAAGTCGGTGGCGTGGCGTTTGGGCACGACAAGGGTGTGTCCGCGGCTGACCGGGCGCGCGTCGAGAAAGGCGAGGACGGTTTCGGTTTCGAAGACACGAATGGCGGGCTCGTCTGCCGTGATGATGTTGCAGAAGACGCAGGTATGGCTCATGACTACAGAATGTATCGCGACAGTGAATCAAAGCGGACGGATCGAAGCGGTCGGATCCAAGCAGACGGATCAGAGTAGACGTAGCTCCCGGGCACGCGCGAGTGCTTCGCGTCGATTGTGGACCTCGAGTTTTCGGTACAGCGTGCGTACCTGCGTCTTGACCGTGTTGACGGAGGTGAAGAGTGCGTGTGCCATCTCGGTCACACTGGCGTTGGATGCGATCAGATCAAGGACCTGTCTTTCTCTCTCAGTCAGAGTGACCAGGTTCAATTCGTGCGGAAACATCTCGCCTGGAGCAAGTTTCAGAAATCGGGCGAGCGCGCTCGATCCGGTGTCTGCGAGGGATTCGAGGTGCTCGACATCGCGTAGAGAGATGGTCGAGAACGATCGCAGATTGCCGGTCTGGTCAGCGATGCTGCACGCATTGGACCAGGCCTCGGCGGCGCGACGCGGCTCGTCCCCCCGAGAATGCGCGACGGCTTGAATCAGGAGGGCTTCCATCTGCGGACGTGGGTACGACTGAGCCGCCCAATCGAATTGGTGGCACAGAGCGATAGCGGACTCGTTCTGACCAGCCCGTTGATACAGGCGAGCGACGGAAACCAGCGTCCAGGGGTTGGCGGCTGGTTCGGTGATGGACGAGGACAAAGACATTGCCAAGTTTCCGTCCCCGAGTGCGAGGGCGAGATCGATTTTGGTGGAGCGCAACAACGGTAGCGCAAACGAACCGGGTTTCAACTTTGTAGGGTTGTCGGAAATTGCTTTGCGCAGCAATGCGATAGCCGTTGCTTCTTCCCGGCAGGCGAGTGCGTACTGGCAGTGCGTGTAGAGAACAAATGCCCACAGTTCGTCGTTGGCGTTGGGTTCTCCGAGGGCTGCGACGGCCTCATGTGCGTCGTCGAGGTCGAGGGTGCAGAGTGCAGTCAACGCGCGGGCGATCAGGCCTGGCGTTCGCACCATCGAGTGGAGCCACCCAAATGTATTCGGATGCTTGCGCTCGAGCCGCGACCATCCCTGGGACAAGGTAGGTTCCCCGACGATCGCCCAGTTCATTGCCACACCTCCCGCGGCATTGCGGGCGATGAAGTCGATGTTCTGCGATTCACCGCCCCAGTACGCCATGCGCATCTCGGTGGTGGATTCTGCGAACTGTCCGCTCAGTTGAAACGTGATTCCCCATTGCACACGCATCACCGGGAGTTGTGGGCTGACGTCGTCGGGGTTGGTCTCGAGAGCGCTTCTGCTGATCTGAGCCAGGCGGCGGGTCGTTTCGGCTGCCAGTCCGTAGTTTCCGGCGACGCGCAGCATGATCGAGTGAACGCAGCCGACATTGAGGACGTCTCGTGCGTCTCGGCTTGCTCCGATCGCTCGAAGTTCTTCGGCTGAGCGCGGCAGTGAGGTGATGGGCTTGGGGTTCTCACCCGGATGCATTGTGAACAGATCACGCCCGGCCAATGCGACCGAACTCGTCTTCGCCGCTGCGGCCGGGATCTGTTGCAATGAGCGGCGTACGGTGTCGAAACTTTCGGAAAGCATTGCAATCCAGTGGTTTTCGATAATGCTGATGGCAAGTTCCCAATCGCGGCTTTCGGTAGCGTACTTCAATGCCGACGCGTGGTGGCCGGAATCGAGCCGAAAGTGCGCCAGTGATGACAATTGCCGTGTCGAATCAAGGCCGAGCTGTGGCTGAGTTGCCATCAGTGACATGCGAACTGCCGATGGAAGTTCCCAGGTTCCGTCGGCTCCGGTCTCGGTGCGCGAGAGTATCCCGGCCGACTCCAGCGCCAGTAGGCGTTCACGAATCCGATCGTGGGGTTCGGGCGGTGTGGAAAGGTGGGCTGCCGTGCTCACGTCGATGGTTCGTGCAGTCGAGCAGGAGACGAGGAAGTTGCGATGGTCGGCGATGTCTGTGTTGTCGAGGATCGTGCGCCGGGTGTAGTCGTCGACCGCGTGTTGCAGGTTCCGTTCGAGGAGTTGCTCTCGATCATTCTGTGCGGGAAGCGCTTTGACGACCTTGATTGCGGAGCGTACGAGAGCGGGTAGACCGCCGGTCATAGTGATGATCTTGTCGGCGTCGCCGGGAAGTGGGTTCGCCGCGGCGAGCGTCAGAAGGTTGGTGGTGTCGACCGAACTGAAGAGTAGTTCCTCGGCGCGGATCAGTTCATGATCTATTTCGAGGAAGTACGGCTCGGCGAACAGGGAGAGTCCCGACAACGTCACGACTATGTCCAACTGGTGGCAACGGGTCACCAGTTCGACAAGTTGATCTTCGAGATCGAGATTCGAGATGAGATCCGGCCGAATCAGTACCAGGAGAACCGGATTCGTGACGGCGGAGAATGTGTCGACAAGGTCGGCGAACGGATCGGCGGACGAGCCTGGGACAGCCAGGCCGGACTTCGTGCACTGATGGAGGATGGTGTTGAGGTATTCCGAGGCGCTCGAAGTCAGCTGTGGCGGGGGTACCCACACGAGGTCGTGGTCCGAGGTGTCGGAAGCATCGCGCCAGGATGTCAGGAGATCGGATTTACCGTATCCGCTCGGGGCGCGCACGATTGTCAGTGGGGTTCGGCGATCCAACTTCGCAAAGAGTGCTTGGCGGGGGAGCGGTGTGGCAATCGCAGAGTGATCGCCGTCGTCGACAGTTACGTCCCCCTCCCGCCCCAACATCCGTGTGTCTCAATCCCCGCTGTGTTCGTGCTTGCAATCTTCGGACCGACAGGCACGGAGAAATTGGGCGAAATGTCCAATTTGCCGTGCGCTTCCGAAATAGTAACTGGTGTGGAGCATTGATGCCCGAATTGGGGCAATTCAGGCAGAACTTCTCTCGGGAGATGCAAACACGACGCCGACAATTCGGTCTCGACATGGGGTTTTGTGCCGAAGCGTGAAGACGTTGGACCATAGCTCGAGATTCGCCGGCGCTGTCGCCGTGAGTGAGCGTCCAATCTGCCGTCAGCGGTTGCCTTCGCCTGCCAGCGCAAATAGGCCGTCGTCGGTTTGTTCCACCAACCCGTCGACCAGCAGCGAATGCAGTGCGCGGTCGCGTTGACCAGGGTCGGTGAGCCAGACGATGTCGAGGCGCGCACGTTCCACGGGGTGGTGACTCTCTCGGAGTACGGCCATCAACTTGCCGCGGACCTGGCGATCGGTGCCGGCGAATTTCTGCACCTTCTTCGGCGGACCGGTATGCGCAGGTTTTCCGGAGGCGACCCACGCGCAGTTGGGTAGCGGACAGCTGTCGCAGCTGGGCGTCCGTGCTGTGCAGATCACAGCGCCGAGTTCCATGAGCGCAGCACTGTAGGTTGCCGCACGGGCGCGCGTACGAGGCAACAGTGCTGCGACGTCTGCAAGGTCGCGAGTGTTGGACGGATTGCCTGGCTCTGCATTGCCGTGCACAGCACGGGCAACGACGCGGCGAACGTTGGTGTCGACGACGGGAACTCGCTGTCCGTAAGCAAAGCACGCCACAGCGCGCGCGGTGTAGGAGCCGATACCCGGCAGCGACAGCAAAGTATCGACGTCGTTCGGGACCACGTCGCCGTGTTCCGTGGCCAGGACGCCGGCGCACTCGTGCAGGCGCAGAGCGCGTCGTGGGTAACCGAGCTTGCCCCACGCCCGCAGTACCTCGGCCTGGCTCGACGCAGCCATCGCCGACGGAACCGGCCAGCGCCTGACCCACTCCTCCCAGATCGGCGCAACGCGCACCACTGGCGTCTGCTGGAGCATGATTTCGCTCATCAGGATCTGCCAGGCACTGACCCCGTCGCGTCGCCACGGAAGATCACGGGCCGTATCGGCATACCACTTCAGCAGCACCGAAGATTCCACTGCCACTTGACCGACACACTCCTCGAACCTGGATTATCTGGTCGACGACCGCGCGCCGATCAATTCCTGGTCGGCGACTGCGCGCCGACACTCGACATGACCTTATCGCTACACCCCGACATCCACGACGCGCACCGGTCACAGAAAAAGGTGGGTGAACGGTATCAAGAACCGTCCACCCACCTTTGCTGTCGATCAGGACGCGTACTGTGCATCCGTTCGCGTTGCGGTCGACGCGGGCGTCGACGTTCCCGAGTATCGACGAACAATGACGTAGAGGCAGATCAGTCCGATCGCTCCGGCAGCGGCAAGGAATGAACCGACTTTCCACGCATTGTCCGGATTGCCGTTGATGAGCATCACCATGATCATCGGAGCAAAGCCACCGATGATCGCCGAGATCTGATAGCCGAGCGAGGCTCCCGAGAATCGGATCTCCGGCGGGAACAGTTCTGCGAAGAGTGTTCCCTGAGTGCCGGTTTGGAGCGACATTGCGATGACGCCGACAATCACGGCTACCGCGAACGGCCAGATCGTGTCCGGACTGGAACCGGCGATCATCAGCCACATCGGGATGCCCCACAGCATCATCGCAGCGGTACCGAGACCGAAGACGAGCTTGCGGCCGTACAGATCGGAGAGGTAACCGGCCAGCGGAACCAGAGGAATCTGAATGGCGCAGGCAATCAGGATGTACGTCAGTACCGTTGATCGGGGAATATCCAGATACGTCGTCGCGAACTGTACCGACCCGGTGATCATCGTGTAGAAGAAGATCACACCGATGGCATTGGCGCCTGCCGCGGCGAGAACCGTGCCCGGGTTCTTCTTGAGGACCTCGAGAATGGGGGACTTGCGGACTACCGGTGATTCTGCGAGCTTCTCGGCAATCGCCTTGAATTCAGGTGTCTCCTCGAGATAGCGGTGAATGAGGAAGGCGACCGGGAGCATCACCAAACTGATCCAGAACGGGATGCGCCAGCCCCAGGCGAGGAATGAATCCGCGGCGAGAGTAGCTGTGAGAATGAGGAATACGATATTTCCGAGTACAACGCCGATCGGAACACCCAGTTGCGCAAAGCTTCCGAACAGTCCACGGCGGTCGGCCGGGGCGTTCTCGGTTGCCAGCAGCACCGCACCGCCCCACTGCGCGCCAACGGCCAAGCCCTGGCAGATTCGCAGAGTGACCAGTATGGCGGGGGCTAGCCAGATCACGTTGGTGTTGGGGACGAAGCCGACAAGTGACGTGGCGATAGCCATCAGGACAACCGCGGCCACCAATACCGGCTTGCGGCCGTAGCGGTCACCGAAATGTCCGGCGAGGACACCGCCGATGGGACGGGCGATGAAGCCGACTGCGACGGTGGCAAACGAACTCATTGCCGCAACCACCTCGCTGTCGGTGGCGAAGAACGTCGAGTTGAACACGAGTGCCGCAGCAGTCGCGTAGATGAAGAAGTCGTACCACTCCAGCGACGTGGAGATAGCGGCTGCGAAGGACGCGCGCCGAGACCTACCCTTGCGCTGCACCACGGATTCGGTGTTGTTGGTCATCACGATTCACTCTCTGTGGGATCGTTCATTTGGGTTCGTTGAGGACTGGAGTTGCGGCGAATTCGGCGCGAGCGAGTGAGCGACGGTGAACCTCGTCGGGGCCGTCCGCGATCTGCAGGAAGCGTGCCTGCGCATACAGGACGGGAAGAATGGTGTCCTGCGACAGACCGGCGCCGCCGAACACCTGAATGGCGTTGTCGATGATGTCCTTGACTGTCAGAGGAACCAGAACCTTGGCTGCTGCAATGTCATGGCGCGCAGCCTTGTTTCCTTCGACGTCCATCCGCCACGCGGCACGCAGAACGAGCAGTCGGGCGGCGTCCAGCTTGATCCTGGAATCCGCAAGGTTGGCCTGCACAACTCCGAGATCGGCGAGTGGAGACCCGAAAGCAACTCTGGTCCTTGCTCGTTCGGTCAGCAATGCGATTGCGCGCTCTGCCATGCCGATCAAACGCATGCAGTGATGAATGCGTCCTGGACCCAAGCGCGCCTGAGCGACTGCAAAACCCCGGCCGCGGGGGCCGAGGAGGTTTTCCTTGGGCACCCGAACACCGTCGAACACAATTTCGCCGTGTCCGCCCTCATGGCGATCGTCGAAGCCGAGAACCGTTGTGGAACGGACGATGTCAAGGCCTGGGGTGTCCATGGGAACCAGTACGATGCTGTGGCGGCTACCGATCGGAGCATGCGGGTCGGTGACGCCCATGACCATGGCAACCTGGCAGTCTCCGCGCAGAGCGGCGGTGGACCACCATTTGCGTCCCGTCAGGACCCACTGGTCGCCGTCCTCTGCGATGTCGAGACACACGTTGTTGGCGTCGGAACTTGCGACCTCGGGTTCGGTCATCGAGAAGCACGATCGGAAGTCGCCGTTGAGAAGTGGGGTCAGCCATTCGGCTTTCTGTTGCTCGGTGCCGTAGAGATGGAGCAGTTCCATGTTCCCGGTGTCCGGGGGATTGCAGTTGACGGCTTCGGGACCGATCAACGGACTCCACCCCGTCAATTCCGCCAATGGCGCGTATTCGAGGTTACTCAGACCGGCGCCCTCGCGGGCCGGAAGGAAGAGATTCCACAGGCCTGATTCCTTGGCCGTGGCCTTGAGTTCGGCCATGACCGGTGGCGCGCCCCAGTGACTGGGATCGGCTGCCAGTTGCTGCGCTGCAACAGCTTCGGCGGGCAGGACGTGCTCTTGCATGAAAGCTGTCAGCTTTTGTTGCAGCTCTTTGACTTTCGGGCTGTATTCGAAATCCACGTCGGTGGTTCCAATCTGGGGACGCGTCGCGCAGGAAGGTCAGCGACGCAGTTCGTGAACAGAGGAGGTGCAGGTCAGGTCGAGCGCACGCTGTAGGAGCGGGCCGACCATGTCGGCGACGTCGTCGAATCCTTCGCCGACAGTGTCGCCTTGCGCGTGCCTGGCGTTGATGCCTTCGAGGATGACGGCAATCTTGAAGTCGGCGAACACCGTGTACCAGTCGATATCCGGGAGATCAGTGCCTCGACGTTCGGCATATCGTTCGAGTAGCGCAGCGCGGCTGGGGAATCCGTCCAACCGGGCGAGTCCGCGAGTGATCGGGTTGTCGACGGTTCCGGGTTGGTCCCAGAAGCTGAGCATGATGCCGACGTCGGCGAGTGTGTCTCCGAGCGTTGCCATCTCCCAGTCGAGGACGGCAACGATCTTGCCGGGGTCGGAACGGGAGTAGAGAACGTTGTCGAGTTTGACGTCGCCGTGAACGATCCCGGGCAGGCGCGTGGTGGGAACGGCCCGGCGAAGCTTGTCGAGGAGTACCGCGACTTCGGGGCGGTCGGTGGTCCGAGAAGCGTCCCATTGCCTCGACCATCTGCCGAGTTGCCGCTCGAGGTATCCGTTGGTTCTTCCGAAGGCGTTGAGACCCACGGAATTCGGATTCACCGAGTGGAGGTCTGCGAGAGTATCGGCAAAGGCGAGGCCGGCGCGTTCTCGATCGGCGGGAGGCAGTACGGCGGCAGATTCCGGGGTCCCGATGGAAGTGCCGTCGATCAGCTCCATGAGGTAGAACGGCGCGCCGAGTACATCTTCGTCCTGGCAGAGGAGAACTGCCTCCGGTACCGGAACTGACGTGGACGCGAGAGCATCGATGACGGTGAATTCCCGGACCATGTCATGAGCGCTCGGAAGAACGTGCCCGAATGGGGGACGGCGAAGTACCCAGGTGTTCGAGCCGTCGTCGACGCGGTAGGTGGGGTTGGATCGCCCACCGCTGATGAGCGAAGCTGCGAGCTCGCCGTCGATCCCACCTTCGAGATGCGTCGACAGGTATGTGGAGAGTGCGCCGAGGTCGAGTCCGGAGACGATGCGGCCTGTGTCGGCAGTGGTCGATGAGGCAGCGGACATTCGATGCACGCTCCTTCCAGTTGAAACACAGCCGAACGATCGTTCGGCTGCGAATCATCATCAACCGAACGATTGCCAAATGTCAACCACGAAAAAATACGGAACTTACTGCGAACATGCGCGAAATGGAGAGGGTGAGGAAGCTGCTTGCCAAACGATTGTTCGCCTGACAAGATAGGCCTGTCGTGACGCAGGTCTCACAAGTGGCGGAGGAGTGGATTCCGGTGAAACGCGCGCAGAGGCAGGATTGTTCGCGCTGGTCAGGCCGGTTCGACCATCGCGGTGGCCAAAGTGCAATAGCGATCCGCAAGGTCCTGCGCACTCAGCGGGCCGTCAGCACGCCACCACACACAGACCTGTTGCCCCATGTTGATGATGGCGCGAACGGCGTCTCGTGGGTATTCGGTGCGGAAGGCGCCTTCTTCCACTCCGCGCTCGATAACGTCCCGGAAGATGTTTTCCTGCTCGTCGCGCAGTGCGACAACCAAGCGATGCCCCGACTCGTCGAGGCTACGCAGCTCGGTTGCTCCGACCAGTGCGTCTTCGCGCCGCGTCGTGTGAAACATGACCCACGCGCGAACCAGTGCTTGCAGTTGGTCTTTCGGCTCTCCACCCGAGCGCAGCAGTGCACCACGCGTCATGCCGTGCGCATCTCGCAGTGCCTGGAGCATTATTTCCTGCAGAATTTCCTGCTTGGATTTGAAGTGGTGGTAGATGGATGCGACTGTCAGATCGGCACCGGCGGCGATGTCGCGCATGGATGTGCCGTGATAGCCGCGTTCGTTCATGTTTCGGACGGCAGAATCGAGAATGAGCTGCCGGACTGCGGCAGTTTTTGCCACGCTCATTTTTCGATGCCCTCTCGTTCTGCGCGCTTGTCGGTATCCGGACACAGCGTAGTAGCCGAACGATCAAGAGGTTCGACGGGCAGCAAATCTGAGCCGTGAACAGTGAAAATCCGAATTTCGTGAGCTTATCGTTCGTTAATAAGAGGAGAATTGCCTGTGCAGCACATATCGCTAACCGTGGACGACGGCATCGCTGTCATCACGCTTGACAGACCCGACAAACTCAACGCTTTCACCACGATCATGGAAAACGAGCTGATCGAGGCGTTCGACCGCACCGACGCGGACGATTCAGTACGTGCCGTGATTCTGACCGGAGCAGGACGAGCGTTCTGTGCGGGCGCGGATCTGTCCTCCGGGCCGGACACCTTTACCGACTGGAGCGCCGAGCAGAACGGCGCGGAGGGGGACGGCGGCAGCGAACGCCGAGACGGCGGTGGTCGCGTTGTTCTGCGGATGTTCGATTCGCTGAAGCCGATTATCGCGGCGATCAACGGGCCTGCGGTCGGAGTCGGCATCACCATGACTCTCGCTGCGGACTTCCGACTGGCGGCTGACGACGCCCGGATGGGGTTTGTCTTCAATCGACGTGGTCTTGTGCCGGAATCGTGTTCCTCGTGGTTGCTGCCGAAATTGGTCCCGCTGCAGCGGGCTCTCGACTGGATTTACTCCGGACGGATCTTCCCGGCCACCGAGGCGCACGCCGCAGGATTGGTCTATCAGCTCTACCCCGCCGAGGATCTACACGCTGAGGCAATTACTCTCGCGCGCAGCCTTACTCGACACAGTGCTCCGGTTTCCGTTGCGCTCTCGCGTCAGATGGTCTGGCGACTGCTTGGCGCCCCACACCCCATGGTCGCCCATCGGATCGAGAGTCTCGGAATCAATGCCAGAGGGGCGCAGGACGACGTTCGGGAGGGCATCAGCGCCTTTCTCGAAAAGCGCGACGCGAATTTCCCGGATCGGTGCAACGACGTGATGCCGGACTTGTTCTCGGAACATCTCCCGCGACCACAGTGGTGACGGAAATCCCTACCCGCCACCGGAACCGAGGGTTCCGGTGGCGCAAAGGATCCGGCTCAGCGGCCGGTCCACACCGCCGGGCGCTTCTGGGCGAAGGCCAATGGCCCTTCCTGGGCGTCGGCGCTGGTGAAGACCACCTTCATGGCGTCGGCGTTGGCCGCCCACACATCCGGCTCCCAATCCGATGCCGTTGCGGTGCGATGAATCATCGACTTCGACTCCTGCACCGACAGCGGTGCGTTTGCCGCAATCTGCTCCGCCAATTCGAGCGCGATGTCCAATGCAGTTCCGGCCGGTGCCACGCGGTTTACCAGGCCGAGTTCTTTGCCCTGGGCGGCGGTGATCGGTTCACCGGTCAGCGCGATTTCGAGTGCCACCTTCCGCGGGACTTGTTGCTGCAGACGAATTACGCCGCCGGCAGCGGCGAACAGTCCGCGCTTGACTTCGGGGAGTCCGAGCTGCGCATTCTCGTCGACAACCGCAAGATCGCTGGCGAGCACCAGTTCGGTGCCACCGCCCAGGGCAAATCCGTTGACCGCAGCAATGGTCGGCTTGCTGATCCAATGCTGCACGTAGCCGGCGAAACCCCATTCCGGGTGTCCGTCTGCGTCGGTACTTTCTCCCGCCGACAGAGCTTTGAGGTCTGCGCCGGCGCAGAACGCGCGGCCGGACCCGGTGATCACGACGACGCGCACGTCGGCGTCGGCTTCGGCCTGCTCGAGCAAGGTGCCGACCGCGGTCGACAGGGCTGCGTTCACCGCGTTCAGGGCTCGTGGTCGATTCAGGGTGATGATCGCAACCTGCCCACGAATCTCGTACAGTGCTGCCGCTTCGGATGTCTCGTGCTCCGGCGTGATTGCCATGGACTGCCTCTCGTCGTAAAGTCTTACCTAGCGCTCGTTAAACTGTTACCACGGGCGCACCCGAGCAGTCAACGAAGGCAACCGGTTCACCAGGAGGAGCGCGAATGCACGCAGTCCAGCTAGCCGAGCTGATCGGACCCGAAGGTCTGCGTTTGGTGGATATCGCCGAACCGGCCGACCCGACGCGGGTGACGGTCGATCTGCATGCCGCCGGAGTGTGTTTTCCGGACCTTCTTCAGACCACTGGCAGCTACCAGATGGCGCGTGAGTTGCCGTGTGTTCTCGGGCTGGAAGGCGCCGGAGTGGTTCGTAGTGTGCCGGCTGGGTCGGATCTGTCTCCAGGTGATCGTGTCGCAGTGTTGTCCACGGCGGACGGATCCTGGCAGCGTACTGTAGCCGTGCCGACGTCCTCGGTCTTCCCACTCCCTGATTCTGTTTCTCTCACAGCGGGATCCGGATTTCTCGTCAACTACCTGACGGTGCACTTTGCACTGGACGAAAGAGCTCGGTATCGAGCTGGTGAGACGGTGCTGATTCACGGCGCAGCAGGTGGCGTCGGTATTGCCGGATTGCATGTCGCCGCCGCGCTTGGACTCGAAACCATTGCGGTGGTGAGCACGTCGGAGAAAGCTGCACTGGCTGCCGAGTCGGGAGCATCGCACGTTGTTCTCGTCGACGGCTGGAAGGATCAAGTCCGGGAGATCACGAACGGTCGCGGCGTCGACATCATTCTCGACCCCGTCGGTGGTGATCGTTTCACGGACAGCTTGCGCAGTCTGGCTCCCAACGGTCGTCTGATCGTCTTGGGTTTCACCGGCGGTGAGATACCGACTGTCAAGGTCAATCGACTTCTGCTGAACAATATTTCGGTGATGGGTGCAGGATGGGGCGAGTATCTGCGAACCGATCCCGGATACCTTGCACGCCAATGGAATGTGCTTTACCCTTTGCTCGAGACCGGTGCGCTGCGAGTGCCCGAACCAACTCTGTATCCGTCAGAACGCGCAGTGGATGCTGTGACATCCCTGAAAGACCGCTCTGCTATCGGAAAAGTGGCTCTGTCCTTCGGATGAGCTGGAACCATCTATCTTTCGTGAACGAAACCTTGGAGTGAACCCATGTACCCCGGAGCCTATGCCACAACAACCCCGGACAAAGCTGCTGTCATTGTCGCGGAGACCGGTGCGGTGGTGACGTTTGCGGAGTTGGAAGCGAATTCGATTCGTGTCGCGCGTGTTCTGCACGAATTGGGTTTGCGGCGCGGCGACAATCTGGCGGTGCTCGCGACCAACAATGTTCAGGTTTTCGACATCTACTGGGCTGCGATGCGATCAGGTGTCTATCTCACGATGGTGAACTGGCATTTGACTGCCCCCGAGGGGGCGTACATTGTCGAGGATTGTGACGCGAAGGTGGTCATTGTAGATTCGGCGTTGCCGGAATTGGCGGCGGCACTGGCCGATCTCATTCCGGCGGAGGTGATTCGGTTGTCCTTCGATGGCGAGCTCGACGGGTATGCCTCGCTCGACGCGGCGGCGGCGTCGGAGTCCGATGTGCCGTTGCCGGATCAGCCGCGCGGTGCCGACATGCTGTACTCGTCGGGAACCACGGGTCGGCCCAAGGGGATCAAGCCGGTGTTGCCGGATCGGCAGATTCAGGATGCCGGTGATCAGATGACTGTGATGAACCAGAGCGCGTGGGGCGTTACCGACACCGACGTGTATCTCTCACCTGCTCCGCTGTATCACGCTGCGCCGCTTCGTACCTGTGCGTCGGTGCAGGCGTTGGGCGGAACCGTCGTGGTGATGGATCGGTTCAACGAGGAGAAGGCGCTCGAATACATCGAGAAGTATCGTGTCACCTACAGCCAGTGGGTTCCGACGATGTTCGTTCGCATGCTCAAACTTCCGCAGGAGACGCGGGATCGTTACGATATTTCGTCGTTGCGACTGGCGGTGCATGCTGCGGCGCCGTGTCCGGTTGACGTGAAGCGTCGGATGATCGAGTGGTGGGGCCCGATTCTGGACGAGTACTACTCGTCAACGGAGTTGAACGGTATGACCATCGTTCATTCGGACGAATGGTTGCGTAAGCCGGGAACGGTGGGCCGGGCAGCTTTGGGTGTTCTGCATATTTGCGGTGAGAACGGTGAGGATCTGCCTGCGGGAGAGGTGGGTACGCTGTACTTCGAACGTGATGTGTTGCCGTTCAATTATCACAATGCTCCCGAAAAGACCCGTGAGGCGCAGCATCGCGCGCATCCGACGTGGACGACGACGGGTGATGTCGGGTACGTCGACGAGGACGGATATCTGTTCCTGACGGATCGTAAGTCGTTCATGATTATTTCCGGTGGGGTGAACATCTATCCGCAGGAAATCGAGAATGCGCTGATCGAGCATCCGTCGGTGTTGGATGCGGCGGTGATCGGTGTTCCGGACGACGAGATGGGCGAGATCGTGATGGCGGTGGTGGAGCCTGTTCCCGGTGTGGAAGCCGGTGATGCGCTTCGTGACGAACTTCTTGATCATCTGCGTGGGCAGATTGCGAAGTACAAGTTGCCGAAGCGACTTGTCTTCAGTACCGATCTTCCGCGTACTCCTACCGGAAAACTTGTCAAAGGCAAACTACGCGACCGCTATTCGGATGCGCGCCTCTCGGACAAGGCTGTCACTCGATGAGCGGCCCGTTGGACGGCGTGCGTGTGCTCGAGTTTGCCGGTCTCGGACCGGGACCGCACGCTGCGATGATGCTGGCCGATCTCGGAGCCGACGTCGTGCGCATCGAACGGCCGTCGGGCGGGCTGGAAATCTCGCCCAAGGACCAGGACCAATTGCTGCGTGGTCGACGCTCGATCGAGGCTGATCTCAAGACCGAAGCCGGGCGCGAACTCGTCAGAGCGCTTGTTGCGAAAACTGATGTGCTGGTAGAAGGTTTCCGTCCCGGTGTCACGGAACGGCTGGGGTTCGGGCCCGCCGACTGTTTGGAGATCAACGACCGACTGGTGTACGCGCGCATGACGGGGTGGGGTCAGGACGGCCCCCTTGCTCAGCGCGCGGGACACGACATCACCTATCTTGCGTTGACCGGTGTCCTCCATACGATCGGGCCGGCCGAGAAGCCCGTGGTCCCGTTGAATCTCGTGGGCGACTTCGGTGGTGGCTCGATGTTCTTGATCCTGGGAATCGTCTCCGCGCTGTACGAGCGCGAGAAGTCGGGTAAAGGCCAGGTGATCGACGCAGCCATCGTCGACGGAACATCGGTACTGGCACAGATGGTCTGGTCGCTGCGCGGCAGCGGGCAGTGGAGTGATTCTCGCGCAACCAATCTGCTGGACGGATCGACTCCGTTCTACGACACGTATCGTTGCTCGGACGACAAGTTCGTTGCTGTCGGTGCACTCGAGCCACAGTTCTACCGAGAGCTACTGGGCGGTCTGGGATTCGATCCCGAGTCCTTGCCTGAACAGATGGATCAAAAGGGTTGGCCGGAACTGCGCGAGCGATTCACGGAAGCTTTCCTCACGCGTACACGTGACGAGTGGGCGACGCTCTTCGAGTCGACCGATGCATGCGTTGCACCGGTTTTGAGTCCGGCGGAAGCTGCAACTCATCCGCACCTGGCGCACCGTGGAACTCTGGTCGAAGCCGACGGAATCGTCCAGTCGGCACCGGCGCCGCGATTTTCTCGGACAGTAACGACTCAGCCCGCAGGTGCACCCAAACCCGGCGTGGACACTGCCGCTGTGATGCGGGACTGGCTGGGATCCTGAAGTCGGATACTCCAGATCGTCAGCGCCGCCGGTAGGTCGGAGATTCGCGGGCAACCGGCATCTCATGGGCACGCCGGCTTGCACGGTTTAGTGTGCGGTCGTAATCTGCATGAACGCCAGCACAGTTCAGATCACCGATGGCAGTCGTCCCTTGCGTGCACGAGATCAGGTGCCGCTTCCTGGTTGGCAGCCGACCGACGCAGACATGAATTTCGTCGAGCAGCAGTAGTTCGCCAAGATGCATCGACTTGCGAGACCTTGACCAGATTCCCGGGCGGCCACTAGCGCTTAATGGTGGCCGGCGGCACCGCCCGACTGTATGCCGTTTTAGGTGCGCGGGCCGAAGGACCTACAGTCGGCACAGGGTCTTTCCGGTGTTATTGCCATTGAGCATTCCAACGAGCGCGGCGGGAGCTAGGTCGAGCCCCTCGAATACTGTCTCCTGGTACGTCATCATGCCTTTGGCGAGGTAGCCGCCGACCTCCTTGCGTAAGTCCGCATACAGTCCGTTATACGCCCCGGCTCGGAACCCTTTTATTTGCAGACTCTTTGCGGTGATCTGGAAGAGATTGGTTGGCCCGGGCGCGGGGGAAGATGTGTCGTAGGTCGAGACGGCCCCACACATCGCGATGCGCCCGCCTGGCCGGAGGTGATCGAGGGCCGCGCCCAGATGATCGCCACCGACGTTGTCGAAGTAGGCGTCGATACCGCCGGGGACGGCTTCGGTCAGTTGCGTCTTCAAATCGCCCGCGCGGTAATCGATTGCATGGGAGACGCCTAGTACATTCCTGAGGTATTCGACTTTCTCCGGGCCCCCTGAGGAAGCTACAACCGTGTTACCTCGTAGCACTGCCAATTGCACCGCAATACTTCCGACGGCGCCGGCTGCTGCGGAAACCCAGAGTACATCATTGTTTTTGAGCTCGAGGATCTCGAAAAGCCCTACGTAGGCGGTCAAGCCAGCACTGCCTAATGGCCCAAGGTACCACTGCGGGGGAAAGTCGCCCGGAGTGATCTTCGTCAGCCCGCCTGCACCACCGAGCGTTTCGCCGTCTGCGGTAACCACCGCGTAATTGCGATATCCGAACATGTGGGAAACCATCTCGCCAGCAGTGAATCCCGGACTTCGAGATTCGACGACAGTGCCGATGGCCAGGCCGACCAGTGGATCTCCGGGAGCCAGGGGTCGTAGATATCCCGAAGGCGTTGTGGCGCTGAGCCGCAATCGAATCGACGGATCTATCGAAAGCCAGGTGTTTCGGATCAGGACCTCACCCGGCGACAAGGTAGGCACGTCGGCATCGATGATCGTGAAATGTTCCGGTGCTAGAGGGCCGGACGGACGTGTGGTCAGGCACACAACTCGATTGTGAATGGCGATGATCCTTCCGGATAGCTGGGATCTTGTACGGACCGGCAAGGGAACCCAGTGCAAGGCAAATATTGCGGAAACTTTCACGGCGGATTCTAAACTGAATTAAGTTCAGTATAGCATTTGTTGATCGAGAGGAACGCTATGGATAGCGATCGGCCAGTGAGTATCTTTGCGCCACTGCGCATCAGGCGACTCCGCATGATGCTTGGCTTTCAACTGTGCGCAAGCGTCGGAGTATGGATTCTGGTACTTGCAGTGCAGTGGACGTTCACCGAAACCGGGGAGTCTGCGACGACTGTGTCGATGGTTCAGTTCGCCGCCAGCTTGCCGTTCTTCCTGTTGGCGTTGCCGATCGGCGCGATGGCCGAGTTCGTCAGCCATCGGCTACTGCTCGTCGGTACCGCAATGGTGTTGACTGCATCGACGACCGTGCTGGCGCTACTGCAGCAATTGGGCTTGGCGAAAACTCCGATTTTGATGCTCGCGGTCTTCGTCGCCGGGGCAGGTCTGGCGTCCGTCGCTATTGTCTGGCAGGCGTTGTTGCCCAACATGGTCAGCCGCGAAATGATGGCGGTGGTTCCCGCGATCGACGGCGCCGTCTTCAATGGCGCTCGCGCGGTCGGGCCGGTTATCGGCGGTGCCGTTCTCGCCGGCTGGGGATCGACTTCGGCTTTCGCCTTGACTGCCGCTCTGTTCGCCGTCTGCGTCTTCGTCGCGGCGCGGACGGTACCCGCATCGACCGGGCGGGTCGAAGCGCACAATTCGATTGGCCAGGCGGTGGCAGGAAGCGTGCGCTTCATTCGCCATTCCCGCTGGACCAGGCGATTGCTGCTGCGACTGACCATGTTCGGGATCCCGGCGAGTTGTCTGTGGGGGCTTCTGCCGCTGGTCGCGCATGCTCGGTTGCAGGTGAGTACGTTCGGGTTCGGAATCCTCTCCGGCGCAATCGGAATCGGCGCCGTGCTCGGTACGATCCTGCTGATGCCGCTGCGCGCGCGGATGAGTTGGAATCACTTCGTGGCGCTAGGCTCGGGTGCATATGCGCTCGTTCTGGTCGGTTTGGTCGTGATCCCGTGGGTCAGCGCGATGTTTGCCGTTCTTGTAGTGGTTGGCGCCGCGTGGGTTGGGGTTCAGAGCACCTGGATGATCGCCGCTCATGCCGTGGTTCCCCGATGGATCAAGGCGCGTGTTATCGCCTTCGTCATGTTGATGTTTCAGGGGAGCCAGGCGATCGGCGCCCTGTTGTGGGGCGTCCTTGCCGACTCGCTCGGCCTCGTTCCCGCCGTGCTACTGGCCGCGCTGTTGATGTTCGTCTCGGTGTTCGAGACACTTCGCCGCGGGATCATGCCGAGTGAGGCGATTGCCCCCGAACTGACCGGGGCACCGGATCCCTTGGCCCCTAATGCCGAATACTCCGGTCTGCGCGTGATCGTCGAGACCACCTATCACGTGCTCCCGGGCCGTACGGAAGAATTTCTCGACAACGTGCACGAACTCAAACTCTCCCGGCGGCGTCTTGGTGCACTGCGCTGGAGCGTGTCGCGATCGGCAAACGAGCCCGACATCTACGTTGAACACTGCACGTTCCGTGATTGGTCTGAGTACCTCGCTCAGGAGACCGAGCGACTGACCGTTCCCGAGAACCGGGTGCGGACGAAATTGGCCGAATATCTTGTCTTAGCGCCGCAAACCCGAGTACTTGTCGAGCCGAAGCTATTTTGACAAAGCACGATGCCCGGTTTTGCACGTCTTCGGAAGACGTGCAAAACCGGGCATTTCTACGGAACTGACCCCGATCAGACGGTGAATCTACCACCGTTGCTCAGTAGTACGGCCCCGACGACGTTGGCGGCACCCGGCGACGCCAGGTACAGGATGTTATCTGCCAATTCCTCGGCGGTTGCGTAACCGCGGAATCCGTCCTGTGTCATCGCAGCGCGAAGGTTGGCCGGAGTGCGACTGGCCATTCCCGTGTCGACCGGTCCCGGAGCGATCGTGTTAACCCGGATGCCAAAGGGTGCAACCTCTTTAGCTACAGCCTGGCTTACCGCGTGAACTCCGGCCTTCGAAGCTGAGTAGTGTGGGTAGCCGACAAGCGTGTCGAACGCCGAGGACGAGCCGACCGTCACGATGGCGCCGCTGCGGGCTGGTTTCATCGTCCGGACTGCTTCGCGGAGTATGAAGAACGTACCGTCGAGGTTGATCGACATGACGCGTCGCCAATCTTCGTCCTCGAGGTGAGTGAGAATGTCTACCGGTTCATTACGCTCAGCTGCCTCGTAGATGCGCTGTTTACTCTTCGGGTCGTCGACGCCGGCGGCATGGACGACGACGTCAACCCGCCCCTGCTCGGCGATCACTCTCGTGAAAGCCTGGGTCACCTGCGCCGAATTGCCGACATCCAAACCGATGGCCTGGCCACCGACCACAGACGCTGCTACCTCGGTTACCGCAGCTTCGTTGACGTCGCACAGATACACCGCCACGGCGCCACGGTCAGCGAGCAGACGCGCTGTGGCAGCGCCGATTCCGGAACCTGCGCCGGTTACCACTGCGACCTGGCCCTCGAACTGCCGATCAGACATCGAATACACCTTTCAGTCCCGTCGATCCGCTTGGCGGCCGCGGGTATTACGAGTAGAACACGTGCACATGGAACGGTTGTCAAGCAGTTCAGTTGAACAGGGCTTCGAGCTCGTCGCGGTAACGCGCGGCGCCGTCACCCGTGGTCACCTCGGTGTTCTGATCGGGAACCTCTTGAGCATTCGCGATCGAACCTTCGATGTCGGGCAACACCGAGCTGTAACCGACCGACGTGGCCTCCTGGCCGGGTCGGGTGACCATGAAGTCGGCCAATACCTGCGCGGCATTGGGATGCGGCGACGAGCCGAGAGTCAGACCGTACCAACGCGCTCCCCAGATATGTTCTCCGGCAGACCATTCAACCGGTGCCCCGGACTCCTTGGATGCCAACATCGGATCGGCCATTAAACCGGCGGCGATCTCACCGGAAGCGAGTGCCTGAGCGAGCGGCTGATTGCTCGGGTAGATGCGCGGGTTCTGGTCGGCAAGCTTCTTTAGATACTCCCCGCCGCCGTAGTACTTCTCGATGTGGGAGTAGAAGTCCAGGTATGTCGGTGACGTTGACGGACTGACGATTCCGACCTTGCCTTTAAGCTCAGGAGCGAGAAGATCTGCCGGGGAAGAGACACCGCCGGGCAGCTGGTCGGTGTTCCAGCCGAATCCCAGGATCACTGCCCCTTCGAGGAAGTACTTGTCCGAGACGATGCTTGTATCCCGGCGATAGTCCGGGTTGTCGAAACTCGGCCCGATCGGCTTGGTCGCCTTGTCTGTATCCTTAACAGTATTCATCCACGACACGTCGGTGATCACCGCGAGGTCTCCGATTCCCTTGCCGGACTTGCTTTCGGCATCGATCTTGGAAAGCAGATCCGAATCGACTCCGCGGACCACCTCGAGATCGATTGCGGGGTAGGCGCTTTCGAAGGCAGTTTCCAGGGCCGCGAGTCGGGGCGCCGCCTGGGTCGAGTAAATCGTGACCTTTCCCTCGTTGTTGGCCGCAGAAACGACGTCGTCCCACGAACCTGAAACCGGCTCTGACGGGGCAGCGGGAGCGTTGCTACACGCCGTCAACGCGAGCGCCACCGCGGCGAGTGCCACGGTTGTTCTGAAAACCTGAGGGATCATGCGAGCTGCTCCGTTTCTGGTACTTGCCGACACAAAATCAAACCTAATTCAGTTCATATTAGAGTGACTCAGCCCACAACGCAAGCGTCATGTCGGCAGTGACACCGATTGACTCACTCCTCGCTACGCTTCTACTGTAATCAAATTGAGGTCAGTTCAATTAGAACGGAAGGCGCTCACCGGCGCCGGACAATTGGAGTCAAGTTGAGTAGCAATGAATACGATCTGCTGGTAATCGGTGCGGGAATGGCCGGATTGACTGCTGGGGCAAAAGCTTCCGCAGCAGGCAGGCGAGTGTGCTTGATCGAGATCAGCACCGACGTCGGAGGTTCCGCGCGATTCGCTGGATACGCCTGGACTGCACCCAATCACGACGTCATGGCCGAACAGAACCCGAGGGGTGACGAAGCGCTCAAGCGCCACCTCGTCGACAGCTTTGATGTCGGCGTCGAGTGGATCCGCTCGATTGGCATTGATGTCGACCCGGCGCAGCCCATTCTAAGCTTCGGCAGCGGGCACAAATTCGACACCAACCACTACGTCGACACCTGCAAGCGGATCGTCCTCGACGCCGGCGGATCGGTCGTGTTCGATACTGCGACCGAAGCGCTCCTGTACGAGGACGGTGCCGTCCGCGGCGCCGTGGTACGTACGGGTACCGAGCCTACGCGCGAGATTCGCGCCGGCCAGATTCTCCTGGCAACCGGCGGATTCCAAGGCAACAAGGAATTGCTCGCTCAGCACATCCACCCGGACGCAGGCCGGATGGCCTTGCGCTCGAACCCCCACAGTTGCGGCGAAGGTTACCGCCTCGCGGTCGAGGTCGGCGCGTCGACCGGCGTCGAGAACGCCGGCTTCTACGGGCATCTGATTCCGAGCGGTGTGGATCTCGCCGATCCCGCAGACTTTGTCGACATGTCGCTGTACTACAGCGAGCATGCTCTTCTCTTCAGTCTTGACAACGAACGGTTCGTCGACGAAACGCTCGGCGATCACCTCACCACGATGGCTCTCCTCGATCAGCCGCTGGGCCGAGGCCTGCTGATAGCCGACGCGCGCGTGCACCGTGACTGGATGGTCGCATCGTACGTCGAAGGTGCTGTGGCCGTTGATAAATTCGAACTTGCCAGCAAGCGTGGCGGCAGGGTTGGTCTGGCTGAGGACCTCGAGGAACTCGAGTATTTACCGGAGGAATGGGGATACGATGGAGCGGCGATCGCTGCGGCGATCGCGAAGTTCAACGAGGCGGCCACCCAGGGTGCAGAACTGGTCCCGGGTCGTAAACTCGATCACGCTCCCTTGCTCGAGGGGCCCTACTACGTGATCGAAGCGGTTCCCGCAATTACATTCCCGTTTCACGGGATTCGGATCGACACGCAAGCCCGAGTTCTGGACGCTGCCGGACTACCCATCCCGGGACTGCTTGCGGCCGGCTCCGACACCGGCGGGTTGTGGAACCGGGCGTACGCCGGTGGCCTCGCCTCGGCCCTGGTATTCGGTCTGTCTGCCGCGGCCGCCGTCATCTGAACCGTTCAGCCTGACGATGTCGGCAGTTGCCAGCTTGCTCAAAACATTTTCCGGGTCTGACGTGTTCGTGATTGACATCACAAGAGTTGAGTACTACCTTCGAACTGACATCAGTTCAGTTTGCAGGCGTGGCGGCTCCCGATTCGGCAACCGTTCCGCCCGAGACCAAGACGCGATGACATACCGCGCGCAGGGTCAGCTGCAGAACTGTCGACGCGAGAACATCTCTCACTGGAGTGCCAACGACATGTCGATCCGTCGACGCCCGACGGCAGGCCCGAAAGGAAGTCATGAAGTCATTCGTCCGCACCCTGGTAGCGCTGAGCGCCGCCGCAGTCATGGTCGGCATCTCGGGATGTGGCGGTAGTGAACCCGCATCCGCTGCCGTCGACGGCAGTTGGGAAGATGTAGTCGCTGCAGCGAACGAAGAGGGCAAGGTGATGCTCTACTCGAGCCAGAAGCCGGCCAACCTCGACGCACTCAAGGCTGCATTCCACGCCGAGTATCCGCAAATCGAACTGGAATACGTCCGCGGCACCGATCCGGACATCAATCCCCGGGTCGAGACCGAACACAAGATCGGCAAGGGCACCGCCGACGTCCACATGCTCACCGACTCGGCATGGATTCAGAATGCCGCCAAGTCCGGTACCTATTCCGCCGAACTGGTCGGGCCCGCACTCGACGCCCCCGAATTCGATCCAGCGGCAAGCGTGCTCGACAACCGGTTCTTCCTCACCAGCGCGGCCGTCTTCTCGCTCGGCTGGAATACCGACGCGGTACCGAACGGCTTGACGACACCGCAGGACATCCTCAATCCGGCGTACCGGGGCAAGATCGGCATCGTCAACCCGGTGGGCATCGCCTCGTACGTCGACATGTACCGGCACTTCGCGAGCACGTACGGCGAGGACTACTGGAACAAGCTTGCCGAGCTGCAGCCCCGCATCTACCCAAGCGCACTCGGTGTGGCTCAGGCCCTGACGTCCGGCGAGATCGTCGTCAGCCCTTCGGTACAGCCGCTGGTGACCGAAGTGAACTCTGGCGCGCCCGTCGACTGGGCGCTGCCGCAGCAGCCGTGGGGAACTCCCTGGTACTCCCACGTTTTGAATACCGCGCCGCATCCGAACGCAGCTCAGGTGTTGGCCAACTTCATGGTAACTGTCGCAGGTCAGACCGCCCTCAACGACGGATACGCCGCCGCACTCCCGAATATCCCCGGGGCTGTCGCCCGGGCCCAGGACATCGCGCTGCCCAATCCCGAAGATCTGACACCGGAGAAGGTCGAGCAGTACTCCCAGCAGTGGCAGAAGCTCTTCCAGTAACACCGAAAGATGGCTCCGCAGAACATAAGCGCCAATCAACAAGTGGAAGGCTGACCTTGAACTACCTCACAGATTCGATGCGGGGAACGAACGTTCTCGTCACGGGAGCATCCGGAGGCATTGGCGGAGCCTGCGCCGAACTGTTCGCCACACACGGCGCGACCGTGTACCTCACCGATGTCAACGACGACACCGGGCGCGCATTCACGGCGACGTTGGGCGCGAACGCGTACTACCGCCATCTCGACGTGACGAGCGAAACTGACTGGGCCGAAGCAACAGCCGCGATGGCGGCGGCCGGCCACGACATCACGGTACTGGTCAACAGCGCCGGAGCTGCGATGAAGGCAACTCTGGCAGATACGACGCTCGACCAGTTTCGCCGGATGATCGACCTGAATCTCGTCGGTACTTTCCTCGGGCTGAAGGCCGCGGCCGCATCGATGGCGGATGGCGGGTCCGTCATCAATCTCGCGTCATTGCGTGGCGTGCTGGCAACGGCCGAGTTGGGTGCATACGGCGCAGCGAAATTCGGTGTCCGTGCACTGACCAAGGTGGCAGCACTCGAGCTTGCCGACCGCGGTATCCGAGTCAACTCCGTCTGCCCGGGCAGCATCGAAACCGAAATCACGTCGGTATCGGACTTCGCAAACGACGACGTCGAGGCGTACGTACGGAGTATCCCGATGCAACGCCGTGGCGCGCCGGAAGAGGTTGCCAAGGTCATTCGCTTCCTCGCGGCCGACGACAGCAGCTACGTAACCGGAACGGATCTCCTCGTGGACGGCGGCCAGGCAGCCGGCGTCCGCACCCCCAAAATTTCGAACGAGAAAGTATAGAGATGGCATCACAATTCGCAGTTACAGGTCTCACGAAGACCTACGGATCGAACGTGGTGGTCGATCAACTCGATCTCGAAATCGAGCAGGGCGAGTTCCTTGTCCTGCTCGGTCCGAGTGGTTGCGGCAAGACCACGACGCTGCGGTGCCTGGCAGGATTGGAAACCCCTCAGGGCGGCTCGATCTCCTTCGGGGGGAGACAGGTATTCGACGCCTCCACCAAAACCGATGTCCCCGCACACAAGCGGAACATCGGCATGGTGTTCCAGTCGTATGCGCTCTGGCCGCACATGACGGTCCGGGACAACATCCGATACCCGCTCAAGGTCCGCAAGCTCAAACAGGCCATCGCCGACGGTGCGGTGGAGAAGGCTGCCGAGATGGTCGATTGCGGCGCGCTGCTCGATCGGTACCCGTCGCAGCTCAGTGGTGGGCAGCAACAGCGAGTTGCTGTGGCCCGTGGCCTCGTTGCGCAACCGGATCTGGTCTTGTTCGACGAACCCCTGAGCAACTTGGACGCACGCCTTCGAGACCAGGTGCGCTCCCAGATCCATCAGCTGCATCAAAGCCTCGGTTTCACCGCCGTTTTCGTCACGCACGATCAGGCCGAGGCTTTCGCTCTTGCCGATCGGATCGCAATCATGAAGTCCGGCAAGATCGAACAGTACGACGCGCCGGAACACGTGTTCGAGAATCCGGTGTCCGAGTACGTCGCCGCATTCATCGGCATGGGTAATCGGCTGGAGCTGCGCCGCGGCCACGACGGTTGGATCACCAGCGCCAACGACGTCATCGATCTCAGCAACGCCGTCGTACGCGATCGGGCCGATGAAGGCAACGCCGCAGTGGCACGATTCCGCCCGGACGACGTGCAGATGCACTCATCGATGGACGAGGTGCCGGCCGGAAACGTTGCACTGCACGCCGAACTGGTGACGTACGAGTACGCCGGACGACACTTCGACGTATTGGTCAAGACCGGTAGCGAGGAACTGTCGTTGCGCGCCGGTGCCGCTAAGCACAGCGCCACGTTGCGCAGCAGTGCGCCCGGAATGCCGATGGTGATCAGTTTCTCGCCCTCGAGCCTGAGGGTGTACACGCATCCAGACGGAGCTGAAGCGGTGATTCCCGAGTTGGTCGCGCAGGGTGCAGGAGAGCGATCCTGATGGCCACCGCAACCGCAACCGCCACGGCCGGCGGATCCGTCAAGTCGTTCTCGATTTCACGGCAGTGGCAGGCGCGCATCGGCTACGCGATTCTGATCGCGGTTCTTGCGTATCTCGTAGTGCTGCCGATGATTCGGCTTCAGGTGCTGGCGTTCGAGGACGGTGCCGCGGGTTACCGTACTCAGTACGGACGGTACGACGTTGCCGAGGCCATCTGGACGACGATCGCCCTGGCACTCGGCTCACTGGTGATCGCGATGGTCCTCGGTACCGTCCTGGCCTTCGCCGCCAGCCGACTCCCGGAGAAACTGGGATGGCTTCGCATCGTCCCCATTCTCCCGATCGTCATGCCTGCCGTCGCAAACATCGTCGGCTGGGCATTTCTGCTCTCGCCCGGTCCCGGCTACCTCAATGTGCTCCTGCGCAAGCTCCCCTGGTGGAGCGGGACCGACACCGGACCCATCGACGTGTACACCATTCCGTGGATCGTGATCCTCACCGGTTTCGGACTCACCTCGTTCGTCTACCTGTTCGTCAGCTCCGGCATGCAGAACATCAGCTCGGAACATCTCGAAGCCGCTCAGGTGAGCGGATCGTCAACGGTCGGAATCTTCTTCAAGATCGTGCTGCCGTTGCTGCGGCCTTCACTCATCTACGGCGGCGGAATCGCATTGCTGCTCGGCCTGGGACAGTTCACCGGTCCGTTACTGCTGGGCCAGAATTCGGGCGTCAAGGTCCTGACCACGGAGATGTACCGCCGAGTGTCCGAGTCCCCTTCGGATTTCGCTGCCGCGGCAGCTGCCGGTTCACCACTGGTGATCTTCGGTTTGGTGCTCGTCCTGGTACAGAAGGTCCTGCTGGGCAACCAGACTCGGTTTGTCACGCACGGCGGTAAGGCATTTGCCTCGTCCACCGGGCGGGCCACCTGGGCGACGGCCACCGTGGTGATCTTTTCGATGTTCGCACTGGTCATTCCGCTGATCGGGCTGATCATCGTCTCGCTGACGCCGTACTGGTCCGGATCGCTGTCGTGGGGTCTACTGACCCTGGATAACTTCCGGGAACTGTGGTCGACCAATGCGATCACCGAATCCGTTGTTACCAGCGTACTTACCTCACTGGGTGCGGTGATCATCTGTATTCCGATCGGGTACGCGCTGGCCAACCTCCTGGTCCGCGGGCGCCGCTTCAAGATCCTGGCCTTGCTGGCCGATCTGATGACCGCCTTGCCGCTCGGCATCCCCGCGGTGATCTTCGGCGTCGGCTTCCTGCTGACGTACACCGAACCGCCGCTCATCCTGTACGGCACCCGCACGGTCATCATCCTGGTCTACATCGTTCTGATGTTGCCGTTCGCTACACGAATGCAGATGACAGCCATGCTCGCGCTCGGAAACACATACAACGAGGCTTCGGCCACCAGTGGCGCGTCCCCCTTCGTCACTACGCTGCGAATCATGTTGCCGCTCATGCGCCCGACGATTCTCAGTGCCGTCGCGTTGATGTTCATTCTCCTGACGCACGAGTTCGCTGCTTCGCTGCTGGTGCGCGCTTCCACCACTCAGGTTATGGGAACACTGCTGTTCGACATGTGGCAGAACGGTTCGTATCCGATGGTGGCGGCTATGGCGTTGCTGATGACCGCGGTGACCACGATCGGCGTTGCCATCGCCATGCTTGTCGGCGGTCGTAACGTCCTGAGCAAGCTGTGACAGAAAGAGAAGCTGAAACGATGTCGGTAGGCAATACGCGTTTGCGCGAGAAGGTAGTACTGGTGACCGGAGCCACAGGTGGTATCGGCGTCGATATCGTCGGCCGACTCGCGGCCGAAGGTGCTTCGGTGATCGTCACCGACATCAGTGGTGACGCGTGCGCCGAACTGGTCGCGAAGCAGGATCAGCCCGATGGACATCAGGCGCTCGCTCTCGACATCGCTCGAGAAGAGCAATGGCAGAGCGTCATCGAGGCCGTCGCCGAGCGGTATTCGCGACTCGACGCCGTGGTGAACAACGGTGCAATCGGTAGTCTGGCTTCCGTTGTCGACGAAGACCTCGATCGGTACAAGAAAGTCATCGAGGTCAGTCAGACCGGAACCTGGCTCGGCATGAAGTACGCCGGGGCCTACATCGAAAGCACCGGTGGCGGTTCGGTCGTCAACATCTGTTCGATCCTCGGCACGGTCGGCGGGCTGGGTAACAGCTTCGCCTACGCGGCCGCCAAGGGTGCGGTCCGCACGATGACAAAGAACGCCGCATTGCATTGGGCTACAAAAGGTGTGCGCGTGAATTCGGTGCATCCTGGATTTATCGAGACCCAGCAACTGCTGCAGCGCTACGAGGGTAGTGAGCGGCATCAGGCAATGATTGCGAATACGCCGATGGGCCGACTCGGCACGGCCTCAGAAGTTGCTGCCGCCGTTGCTTTCCTGGCGGGCGACGACTCGACGTTCATCACCGGCACCGAGCTTTATGTCGACGGCGGTTGGACCTGCGCCTGAGACCCGCGACAATGGTGGTGGATCTCTTCAGTTCGAACTGAAGAGATCCACCCCGTTCTTGTTCTGCACGGACAACTGCCCACGGTCGACGAGCACGTCGAGGTGGGCAAGCGTCTCGCACGTGGCTACCATCTGGTTGAACGTATCGAGAGAATCGAAGCCGCGTTCGCGCCGGGTCCAGGTCAGCACCTGCGCCACTTGCAGACCTGAGGCCTCGCGCAGTTCGACTACCGCAGAAGCGGTCTGATTTAGCCGATAAGCGTGGTGCGCCAACAACTCCCGGCACCGCGCGTGCAGACTGGCGCCTGTGCCGCCATGCGCCGGCATCATGATCCGGTCCCGGTCGTCGAGCATCATCTCCAGCGAGCGGAGGTACGCTCCGAGTGGCAGTTCCCAATCGCCGAGCTCGAATCCGATCGACGGCGTGATCGTCGGCAATACGTGGTCTCCGGTGAAAGAGACGTCGCGTTCGAGGTCATGAAAAACCATGTGCCCCTTGGTGTGTCCGGGAGTGTGTACCGCGAAGAAACGATGGCCCGGAATATCGAGGGCGCCGGGGGAGAGCCAGTGATCGGGAGCCTCCCAGTCCGAGGGCTCGAACGGTTCGTCGACCGAGTCCCGGTAGACCTGCTCGGCGATTGTCACCGCGCCGGATCGGTGCAGCTGAAGAATTGAGCTCTCCGGAACATTGTTGCCCAGCTTGGTGATTGCGGCAATCCCGGGAGATTCGGCTGCGCCGAGGTGGATTCGCGAACCATGCCGTCGACGCAGCTCAACGGCAAACGTGTAGTGGTCACGGTGGACATGCGTGACATAGATGTCGTGAATCTCCGCCGGGCTACGACCGATCAGCGCCAGGGCGTCGGACAGCTCGGCGTGCGTGCTGTTGCGATGCCAACCGCCGTCGACCAGCGCCAGTCCGTGCGTGGTCTCGAGCGCGTAGACGTTTATTGCACGCAGGCCGTCCTGCGGCATCTGCAGTGGGATCCGGAAAACACCGTCGGCGACGCGATAGCAACCGGGTTGATCCCAAGAATCGGTCATTCTCCGCTGTCGACGAGCGGCACCATGGTCTTTTCGTCGCCGTACCACATCATCCGGCGGCCACCCATGGTGCCGACGTGATCAACGGCGGCCTGCCATTGTGGACTCGCCAGCGCGGCTTCGAGTGCCTCCCGCGATTCGAAACTCAAGACGGACAGGCCATCCCACCCCTCCGACTTGCTGCCGAAGGCTTCGAGCAATTCGGTGTGCTGCCATCGCAGCAGACCGGGAAGGGGATAGGTGACGTCCGCGTGTTCGCCGCGCCACCATGTGATGAACTGCTCATGGGTCCAGTCGGCGGGCCGGGATGCGACGAGAACGAGATTGTACATGTCAACTCCTAATTGAATTCACTTTGGTTTAGATGGGCAGGCCGAACGGCTACGCACCGCGCTCGGAGCGACCTACGCGCGCACCATCCGCAGAGCCGCATCGGTGACTCGCTCGGCGATCTCGGTCAGGCTGAGTTTGCCGTCCGGCCGGTACCAACGCCAAACACTGATCACGAGGGCCAATACGAGTCGGCCCATCAAGCGAGGATCGGAATCGGCGAAGACGCCTTCCTTGATTCCGCTCGCGATCAGATCCGTCCACTGCTGCTCAATTTCTTGGACGAGTTCGCGTGACTTGAGACGCTCGGCTTCTTCGTTCGCGGACTGGCGCTCAGTGGCCAGGAGATCCATATGATTTTGCAGGATCCGACGCTGCAGCGCGTCGCGCGGCGAGGCTGCGAGCGAGGCCATCACGGCGGTACGCAACGCTTCCTCCGGCGGAGATACACCCTCGGTAGCGTCGACGAACCGCTCGAGCGAGTCGGCAAGCTCCAGCCGCATGATAGTGAGCAAGCAGTGTGCCTTGGACTCGAAATAGTGATAGAGCGCAGTCTGGCCGATACCGACCTCGTCCGCTATCGACGCCCATTTGGTGTGCTCGTATCCAACCTTGCCGAATTGATCGACGGCGACAGAAAGGATGAGCGTCCGCTTCGACCGCGGGCCTTCGCGGCGCGCCTGGGCATCTGTAGTCATGAAGGTCCTCTATGGTACGACAACTGTTAGTTCGTCAAACCTTACCCGGCTTGAGGTGAATTCGGATCAGTTTGCGTGGCCAAACCGGACGCGATCCGCACCGCATCGAGCCGCGACAACTTCCCTACACGATTTTGTGGAAGGTCATCGACGGAGAAGAGGTACTCAGGCCACTTGAACTTCGGGAAGCCTTTTTCTCCAAGTTGAGTAGTCGCCTCCGCCAGCGTCAGCGGCGCACCACCCGTGACGACGAGGGCCGCCGCCCGTTCGCCCAGAAGGTCGTCCGGCACCGGCACCACGCAAACCTGAACCACTGCGGGCAACGACGCGATCGCCGATTCCATTTCGTTGATGTCGATATTGCGGCCGCCGCGGATGATGATTTGCTTCTGGCGTCCCATGACGCAGATCGATCCGTCTTCACCGACTTCGACCAGATCGCCCGTCGGCAGGAAGCCGTCCGCGGTGAGCTCGGCCAGTACCGGAGCACCGCCGCGCGCATAACCGACGAACAGCGACGGTCCCTTCACCTGGGCGTCACCGATCTCGCCTGCGGTGAGCGGCGCCCCGGCGGTGTCGACCGCTCGAACGACGGTGCCGGGGAACGGACGTCCGTCCCGCCCCAGTCGGACTGCCGGCGGATCGTCCAGACGTGGGGTCGTGTGGCCCAGGCATTCGGACATGCCGAATACTCGAAGAAAGGTGGTACCCAGGACGGTTTCGGCGTTCCCGAGTGTGCGCTCGTTCATCGGACCGCCACCAACCGTCAGGGCGCGCATCGCCGAGAGCTTACCGTCAGCCCTTTCGGTAACCGAGAGCTGCAGGGCCATGGTCGGTACCAACATCGTCCAGGCGACCCGGTGCTTCGCCATCGCCTCCAGTGCTACCGCAGGCGACCACTTGGCGATCGAAACCATCTGTCCGCCAAGGTAAGCAGGCAGATACATCCCGAAACAGAAAGCTGCGACGGACGACAGCGGCACAAAAGCGCCGACCGCCTCACCCTGTTGCAATCCGACAGTATCGATGGTGCTCCGGCACGCGTAGCGGATTGCCTCCTCGGACTGGACGACACACTTCGGGCGACCGGTCGAACCGGAAGTCATCGCGATCGCGGTGCCGCCGCGCCAGCGCTCGACCGAGGCGAAATCCCCCTGCCGAGACCGGAGCACTCGGGTTCCGAAAGCGGCTACCGAACCGGCAAACTGGTCGTCCTTGATCCCCCAGCGGGTCAGTGCGTCGGCATCGGCCACCACGAGATCCGGGTCGATGTCGTCGATCGCCATCTCGAACTCGGATTCGGTGGCGTGTGGACTGAAGACCGCCACTACGCCGCCGCGAAGTCCGATCGCGAGGGCGGTAGCCACCGTCTGCCACGTATTGTCGGCCTGAATGAGCGCAGTCGGCGCCCCGCCGTCGAGCGAAGCGATGGTATCGGCCAGCGAGCGAGCCGCCTCGACGATCGAACCGATTGTGTGAGAACCTAACTCGTCGATCACCGCAATCTCGGCCGGATTGCCTTCCGCCCGGACGAGCATCTCCTGTGCCAGCAACTTCACTGCGGCGTCCCTCTTCCGTCTTCGAGTTCGATTGTTTGTTGGATGTTTACAGCGATGAAGGGGCTGTGGGAACCAGTACGGCGCGGCCGGACAGATCGCCTGAACGCAGGCGATCGTATGCCTTCAGTGCGCTGTCGAACGGGAACGCGGTCACCTCGGCATGCAGCTTTCCTGCACCGGCGAGCGCGACAACCTGACGCAGGTCCTCGATCGTGCCCCAGAACGGCGCCCGAACCTGCCAGCCGTTGACCAAACCAAGGCTTTTGCCGACGGTCAGTTGCCCGCCCGCACTTCCCACGACGACAACTCGGCCGCCGGGAGCGAGAAGCGCCGGAGCGGGTTCGACCGTTGCCTGAGCCCCGACAAAGTCGAAGACCACGTCGGCACCGCCGAGGCTCGCCACAGCCTCTGCCGCTTCTGCGAGCGTCGCAAAACACGCGAGTGCTCCCGATTCGAGCGCGAGAGCGTGTGTCTGGGTTCTTGTCTCGACGGCGATGATGTCTGTGACGCCGAAAGAGCGCAGGATCTGCACCGCCAGATGGCCGAGACCGCCGATTCCTATCACCAAAGCCACAGTGTCCGAGTCGATGAGGTCGCTGTTGGTCCGGATCGCATGATATGCGGTCAGGCCGGCGTCGGCGAGCGGAGCGGCCTGTTCGGGGCTCAGTGAACCGACGCGAACGAGAACCGCTTCCGAGGGCACCAGCAGGTATTCGGCCAGCCCGCCCGGATGGCCCAACCCGTTTCCGATCGGACTGAGTCGGCCGTCCCCGCGCGGGACCTTCTCCAAGCAGTAGTTCTCGCGCTCGCGCCGGCAGTTACGGCACCGGCCACATGGCCAAACACCATGAATGACAACATTTTCACCGATCCACGCGTGATCGGCCAGCGGTCCCGCACCGACGACGGTACCGGCAACCTCATGGCCGAGTGTGAGCGGCAACGGGTAATCGAAACGTCCGGCGGGCGAATCCATGACGTGCAGATCCGAGCGGCACAGACCAGCGGCGCCGACTTTGATCAACAGTTGCCCCTCAGCGGGCTCGGGTACGGGGATCTCACGCACCTGCGGAGGCTGACCCCACGCCGTCAGCTGGACTGCCAACATCAGCGCGCCGTCCAACCGCCGTCGACAACCAGCGCCTGGCCGGTCATGTACGAGGAGGCATCCGAGGCCAGGAACAGCACTGCGCCGTTTATCTCACCTTCGACGCCGCCGCGGCCGAGCATGGTGTTCTTACGCACCCACCCCGCCGATTTGTCATTGCTGAACAGTCCGTCGGTCATCTCCGTATCGAACCACCCAGGCACGACGGAGTTCACGCGGATCCCCCTGCGTCCCCACTGACCGGCCAATTCCCGGGTCAAGCCGAGTGCTCCGGCCTTGGAGGCCGCATAGCTCGCGCCACCGATCGGGGCCGTGGACACCAGCCCGATCACCGAGGAGATGTTGATGTACGACGCGCGTTCGTTCTCCGGAAGTCGGGTCGAGGCGTAGGTCGCCAGGTGAAATCCGGATACCAGATTGAGCTCGAGTACCGAATTGAATCCCGCGATGGTTTCGTCCTCGGCGTTCGGCGGTCCGGGCATGCCGGCATTGTTGACGAGTACGTCCAGCCGTCCGGACTGTTCGTAACACCCGTCGATCAGGGCGCGCCGATCAGCGTCGTCAGTGATGTCGCAACGTACCGGAACAATTCCCGGTACCTCGGCTGCCAAGTCCTGCAGGCGGTCGAGCCGGCGGGCCGCGGCGTACACCGTGGCCCCGGCGCTGGCCAGTGTGCGCGCAAATCCCATTCCGAGACCAGACGACGCGCCCGTCACGATCGCGACCCGTCCGGCCAGTCCGAACATCTCGGTCAGCATCTGTCCACCTTCGAATCCGTTGTCTGTCATAGCTTTACTGCGATATCAGGACATCGCAGCGTCAGTACACGGCGGTTCGGCCGCCGTCGACCGGGATGAGCGCGCCGGTCGTGTAGCCGGCCGCATCCGAGGCCAGGTGCGTCACCAGACCGGCGATCTCCTCAGGCCGGCCCAGTCGCCCGGCAGGCAGACGGTCCACGATCTTTCCGATGAACTCGTCGTCCCAGTTCTCGGCCATGTCGGTAGCGAAACCGCCTGGCATCACACAGTTCACCCGCACCGTCGGTGCATACTCCTGAGCAAACGCCCGGGTGAGCGCATTGAGGCCGTTCTTGGCCGCGGCGTACATCGCTTCCGGCGGGCTCGGGCGCTCCGCACCGATACTGGAGATGTTGATGATTGAGCCGCCGCCGGCCGCCCGCATCCGGTCTCCCGCGACGGCCATCAGCCGGAAAGGTCCCTTGACGTTGACCTCGATAGTCTTGTCCCAGAGTCCTTCCGAGACGGAGAGTAAGTTGTCGGCCAGCGGTGCGATGCCGGCATTGTTGACAACGATGTCGAGGCTGCCGAATTCGGCAATGATCTTCTCGACCGCGGGCTCGATACTGTCCCAGTGCCCGACGTGCAGGGCGAACGGGTGAGCGGTTCCCGGACCGGTGTCACCGAGCGACGCCACCGCTTCGCGGCAGGACTCGAGCTTTCGGCTGGACACGATCACGGTCGCGCCCGCGTCCCGGAGTCCGCGCGCGATGGCCAGTCCCAAACCGCGGCTCGCGCCGGTCACGAGCGCGACCTTACCGGTCAATTCTGGTGTACTCATTTGTGCTTCTTCACCTCGAGGCGGGCAATGGTGCGCAGATGAACCTCGCTGGGTCCGTCTGCAATCTGCAGGGCGCGGGTAATCGCATACAGCCGAGCCAGGATCGTGTCGTTGCTGACTCCGGCGGCGCCGTAGGTCTGCACCGCGCGGTCGACAACCTTGTGCGCAACTTCCATTGCTGCCACCTTTATGGCGGCCACTTCCGAGCGCGCAGACGCGTTGCCCTGGGTATCCATCAACCAAGCCGACTTGAGTACGAGCAACCTGATTTGGTCGATCTCGATGCGGCTGCGGGCAATCCATTCACGCACTACGCCGCGGTCGGCAAGGGGGCCACCGAACGCTTCCCTTTCGAGCGCGCGCTTACACATCATGTCCAGTGCCCGTTCTGCCATCCCGACTGCGCGCATCGCGTAGTGCATCCGGCCGGGGCCCAGACGTCCCTGTGCGATGGCGAATCCGTCGCCCTCGGCGCCGAGCATGTTTGCAGCCGGTACCCGAACATCGGTGAATTGAACTTCGCCGTGGCCGAGTCGGTCTTGGAAGCCGAACATCGGCAGATCTCGAATGACCTCTACGCCGGGCGCGTCGGCCGGTACCAGGATCATGCTCTGCTGTCGGTAGGTCGGGCCTTCGGGATCCGACTTGCCCATGAAGATCATGAGCTTGCAGTCAGGATCGAGGATGCCGGAGGTGTACCACTTACGGCCGTTGAGCACGTATTCGTCACCGTCACGTTGGATAGTCGATCGAATGTTTGTCGCATCCGAACTTGCCACGGCCGGTTCGGTCATCGCAAAAGCCGAACGAATACTGCAGTCCAGCAACGGCTTCAACCACTGCGCCTTCTGTTCGTCGGTGCCGAACATGGCGAGGATCTCCATGTTTCCGGTATCGGGAGCCGAGCAGTTGATCGTCTCGTTACCGATGATGGAGCGGCCGACGATCTCAGCCAGCGGAGCGTATTCGAGATTGGTGAGTCCGGCACCGAGTCCGTCGTGCGTCATGAACAGATTCCACAGACCCAATTCGCGTGCCTTCGCCTGCAGATCGCGCATGATCTGGGGCTGTTCGTGCGGGTTGTCGTTGGCAGCGACCTGGGCGTCGTACACCGATTCCGCCGGATAGACGTAATCGGCCATGAAAGATTCGAGCTTGCCGAGCAGTTCCTCGGTCCGCGGGGAATAGGCGAAATCCACGGTAGGTCTCCTTAGGTGATTATCAGCGACGCAAAAGACCAGCGGCCTGGAAGATCTAGGGACGCAGGAGAGCGGTACCGGTCTCGATCAACCGGTTGATGGTGTCGGGCAGCTTCTCCTGGTCCGGATCATGATGGCGACCCTCGCGGTGCCGACGCAGGTTGTGGCCCATGATCGCCGCCATCTTCAACCGGCCGAGTGCGTCGAACCAGTTGAGTTCGGGGAGTGCGGGACCCGCTCCGGTGTACAGCGCGACCAACTCTTCGGCGCTCGGCAGTCCGGTGACTTCCCGACCGACACCGGGGAAGTTCGAACCGTCGGCGAATACCAGAAACCAGCCCAATTCGACTCGTGGATCTCCGGCAGACCAGATTTCCCAGTCGATGAGTGCAACTGGCTCCAGTCCGTCGGAGATGATGTTGCCGAGACGGTAATCACCGTGCACCAGTGTGGGTTCGATAGGTTCGGGAATGTCGGAGCGCAACAGTTCCAACAGACGATCGGCGCCGACAACCAATTCCGGTGGCACTGCGCCCAGCGTCTTGGCCCAGCGCTCGAGCTCGTCTGCCGGTGCCAGGGGATCTGCGAGCCCTGCAATGGTGGCCAGGTCCACCTCATGCAGTCGCGGTAGGACTGCAGCGGCACGACGCATTCGATTGGCAGCGAGCACCGGATCGACGGCCGGGTCGTCGAGCACGGGCTCGAGTGACTCGCCTGCAACAAATTCCATGGCAAACCACGCGGGCTCGATCTCGTCGACGACAACTACGCGCGGCACCGGAACTTCGGTGCCGGCCAGCGCCTGCAGAATATGCGCCTGTCGCAGCATGTCGTGCCTGCCGATGGATCGCTGGCCTTCCGGCACCGCCTTGATCACCACGTCACCGGTCGAGGTGGTGGCGCGGTACGTCAGTCCGGAGTGTCCACCGAGTAGCGGCTGGAAGTCGGTTAACGTCGCGCCGCAGTCCGCCAGTAGTTTGGCGGCGACCCGTTCTTGCAGAGACGAACTGGTCACGGTCGCGGCTCCCTTGGTAGACCGAGCACGCGCTCGGAGATGATGTTGTGCTGAATCTCGTCGGTGCCGCCCGCAATTCGGTATCCGGGGGCGCCGAGTGCGTGTTCGGACCACGCGAACGTTCCCCATCGACCGGAATCGGCGGTAAGTTCACGGCCGAGCAGCAAACGGGCAACTTCAGACGTTCTGGCCATGGTGTCGGTAGCCAACAACTTTCCGAGTGAGGCTTCAGGACCCGGCTCGTTGCCGGCAAGCATGGCCCCGGCCACCCGCATATTGCTCACGCGCTGTAGATAGCTCCTGGCGACCAGGTCGGCCACCTTGTCCTTCTCGATCTCGGTCAGCTCGCGTTCGAGGTTCTGTGCGAGTGCAATTGCCTGATCTGCGTTGGCCAGACCGAGATTTCCGCCGTCCAGACGTTCGGCCGCCAGCACGGTAAGAGCAACCTGCCAACCCTTGCCGACCGGACCGAGTCGATACGTGTCTTCGAGTTCGACGCCGTCGAGGTACACCTCGTTGAACGAGCTGCCGCCGGTCATCTGCCGGATCGGGCGTATGGTCACGCCAGGTGCGTTCATCGGGACCAGGAACATGGTGAGCCCGGCATGTTTCGCGACGGTGGCGTCGGTACGGCACACCGCAACTCCGTAGTCCGCCACCAGCGCGCCGGAGGTCCATACCTTGTGCCCGTCGAGAGTCCACGTGCCGGCTTTGCTGCGCACCGCCTTGGTGCGGACGGCAGCCAGGTCCGATCCGGCCTCGGTCTCGGAGAACAGTTGGCAGGCAATGATGTCCGTGCGAAGCATCGCGCGCACGTAGCGTTCCTTCTGCTCGTCGGTGCCCCACTGCTCTATGGTCGGCGCGATCAATTGCTGTGTAACCGAGAACATCTCGGTCCGCCGCGGCACGTCGAACGATTCCTCAGCCCGGCGGAAAGCCAGCACGTATGACAGCGGCAGGCTGCGACCGCCGCGTTCGGGCGGCCAGCTCAGTGCTCCCCAGCCGGCATCGAACTTCGCCTGTTCGTAGCGCGAGATTTCGTCGGTGTGCTCGCGCTCTTGCTCGGCGGTCCAATTCTCGAATACCGCCACCGAATCCGAACCAACGCCCCACACCGATTCGGTGCGAGGTGCGGCGACGCCACGCAACCAGGCGATGGCTTCCTCGGTGAACGCGTCGAGACCTGGAATCGTTTGTGGTGTCACTGATCTGCCCTCAGTCGTCTTCGCAAACTCATACGGACAATACGGTGCAGGCACTGATGCCCGGTGCGCCGTATACGTGGGTGAACCCGATCCGGGGAGTACCGGGAACCTGACGGGCACCCGCCTCACCACGAAGTTGGGTGACTATCTCGTGCACCTGCCGCAGGCCCGACGCACCGATCGGCTCACCGTTGGCGATGCATCCACCGTCGGTGTTGATCGGAATGCGGCCGCCAATCTCTGTCTCGCCGGCCGCAATCATCGATTCCTGTTCGCCGGGTTCACAGAAGCCGCACTCGGCCATGTGCATAATTTCGGCACCGCTCTCGGTGTCCTGCAGCTGAGCCACGTCGACTTGGCCGGGGGAGATGCCTGCCTGCTCGAAGGCTGCCCGCGCGGCGTCCGCACTGACACTGGTCGGTTCACCGTTACCTTGCACGGCCGGGCTGAAAACCTCGAAGGAGCCGAACCTTCGGGTGCGATGGGTGATTGCCCGAAGTGTGACCGCTCGCGCGGCGAGCGCTTTGGTTGCGCTCTCGCTGGCGACCACGATCGCGGCGGCGCCTTCTCCGGGTGAGCAGAACATGTAACGGGTGAGCGGGTCGTTGACCATGTCGGCTGTCGCGATGGTCTCGGCGGACATCGCCTCCCGGCGCCAGGCGTTCGGATTGAGAACGCCGTTTCGATAAGCCTTCTCGGCCACGCGGGCCAGGGTGTCGGCCGAGATGTTGTGCTGGCGCATATAGCGCGAGATCTTGGCTCCGAAGAATTGTGTGGTGACCATCAGACCGGCCTCGCCGTATCCGTCCGGCAGGCCCCACTCTTCCGGTCGGGGATCGAATGCCCCGCGTGGGTGCTTGTCGAAGCCGACCGCCAGTGCGATCTCGGCTGCACCCGAGCGAACTGCATTGACCGCCGAGAAGAGTGCGCTACCGCCGGTTGCGCAACCGTTCTTGACGTTGGTGAAAGGTATTCCGGTGAAACCGAGTTCGGCCACCAAGGTGTCGGCCAGCCCGGATCCGTCACTGCCGCCGAAGGCGACCTGGACGTCGGGCCATGAAAGTCCGGCATCATCGAGCGCAGCGCCGATCGCGGTGACGGCCATGGCACGCCCACTCACTCCCGGTTGCCGGCCGAACTTCGAGAGCCCGGCTCCGACGATCGAAATAGGCTGCGTCACTTGGTTTCTCCTTGCTTCGCGTCACGATCGACGGCGAACCGGGGCACCGGTGAGGTGGCGACCAACGTCACCGGTGCCTGATCCAGTCCGTCGAAGTCTTCACAGTCGATGATTGCCTCGACCTTGATTCCTTCAGGGAGTTCGATGTAACCGACCGCGAACGGAGTGAACCCTCCGGCGGGCGGTACATATGGCGGCGATTTCGGAGGAAAACGTTGAATCGTATACGCCCACAGCACACCTCGGGTACTCAAATCGAGAGGTGCTGCCGTTGGCGTTGCGCACTTGCTGCACATGACGGCGGCCGGAAAGGCCACCGTGGCGCACACCGTGCACCGGCTGCCTTCGAGCACGATTGCTGTCTTCTCTGCCATGCCTATCCCTTCAGGTCTCGGGGTGAATCAGATCAGCGGCCGACCCACACCGGATTACGCTTCTCGAGGAATGCGGTGACGCCTTCCTTGCCGTCTTCCGACTGCAGTGCGTTGCCGACGGCCAAGTGCTCCATGACCATGAGCGACTGGATGTCGGCGTCGAGGCCCTTGTCGATGCACATCTTGGTGAGCTTCATCATGAACGGGCTCTTGTCGGTCAGAGTCGCGGCGAAGTCTGCCACGGTCTGATCGAGCTGATCGGCCGGTGCCGAAGCATTGATCAGGTCGAATGCAGCGGCCTCGGTGCCCGAGAGCAGCTTGCCGGTGAGCATGAGCTCCTTGGTCTTGCGAACCCCGATCATGCGGGGAAGGCGGTAGATCGGGCCGGCGCCACCGAAGAGTGCGCGACGGATGTGGAAGTCGCCGATCTTGGCGTCATCCGATGCGATCGCGAAGTCGCACGAGATCATCAGTTCGAAACCACCTGCGGTGACGTAGCCTTCGAGGACTGCGATCGAGGGTGTGTTCATCGAGTAGAGACGGTCGCAGACCTTGGCCGAAAGCACGGCGACGTCCATCGCTGTGGTGCTGCCGATGAAGTCGGAGAGCAGCTCGTCCAGGTCGAAACCTGAGCAGAACGTGTTGTTGACGCCACGTAGCACCAGAACCTTGAGGTTCGGATCGTTGTCGACCTCGACAATGATCTCGTCGAGGCGGTGCAGCAGTTCAACGGTGACCGCGTTCTTCTTGTGCGGGCGGTTGAGCCAAACCCGTGCGATGTCTCCGTCTTTCTCCAACAGGATGTGGTCGGTCTCGATCATCATGAGCCTTTCGTGTGGATGTAAATTGAACTGGATTCACTTCAGTATGCAGATCGGGTGACGTTGCGTCAATACCAGGCGTCGGTGGCATTTTCCGAACAGTCAAATACCGATCAGTTCTGCGATGCGTGCGCGATGAGTGCGCGAATCGCCCTGTACTGCTTCGTTTCCCAATGCGCGGCGGAAATAGGAGTGTGCCGGGTGTTCCCACGTGAAGCCGACGCCGCCATGCAATTGCACGGCCTCGGCCGCGGCGTCGATGGCCGCGTCGGTGCAGACGGCGCCGGCCACCGCGATCGCCAATCGGGCAGTGTCCGGGGCCTCGTCGTATACGGCTGCGGCATATTTGCTTGCCGATCGAGCGCGCTCGAGCAGCACGAGTACGTCGGCCAGTCGGTGCTTGACGGCTTGAAACGAGCCGATCGGGCGCCCGAATTGATGTCGGGTTTTCACGTATTCGACGGTCATCTCGAGCAGGGCGTCGACGATTCCGGTGTTCTCGAAAGCGATTGCGAGCGTCCGTAAATCATGAACCCGAGTACAGACCCGGGCATAATCGTCGGCACCGACCACGGGAACTGCCGGCACTTCCGCTACGGTCAGGTCGGCCTGTCTGCGGGTGGGGTCGACGACTTCGCGCTCGCGCCAGTGCACCTGACCGGCTGTCTTAATTGCGAATATCTGCCGTCCGGCGGCGGTGTCGGCGGAGACGATGATGATGTCGGCAGCAGCACCACCTACGACGGCCGAGACCTCACCGCTGAGCAGCCAGGAGGATTCACTTTCGACACCGCTGAGTCGATCGGTCGCGGCAGTCAGTGGACTGACGCTTGCCACCGAGGATCCCTCGAGGACGTTGACCAGTAGTTCGTCGACGGGATACGTGGCCGCCAATAGTGCCTGGGCGCCCAGGACCGCCGAGGAAAACACGGGCTCACAGGCCAGACTCCGACCGCACTCTTCGAGAATGATGCCGAGTTCGACCATGCCGTAACCCAGCCCGCCGCGATCTTCTGGCGCAGCGAGCGAAGTGACCGACATATTCTCGATCAATTGCTGCCAGAGGTCCGGCGAGTATCCCTCGGCCGTGTGCGAAGCCGACCGAGCCTGCTCTACGCCGCCGTGTTTCCCGAGCAGCGCTCGAATCGCATCACGAAGCTCCAACTGTTCGGGGCCAGGATTGAGAGCAGCGGGCTCGGAGAGTGGCCAGGGGGGCTCTACCTGGGAAGTAGACGATTTCATATCACTCCACTTGACTTGAGTTCAGTTTGGTTATGGATCGAGACTAGCGCGTCAAGGCCTCGACAAGAAGGGGTGAACCGAACTAAGTTCATCTCATGAGCTCAGTGATCGAAACTTATTACGCGACCGTGGACAGCGGTCGACTCGAAGATGCTGTGGCCTTGTTGGCCGAGAACGTGGAGTTCGCCATGGTCTTGCCCACCGGGGCTAACTACGGGAGTGGTCGTGCGTCAATGCTCGACTACCTGTCGGGTCGCCCTCCGGTGGATCGCAAACACAAGGTCCTGCGCGTTGCAGCCGAAGGAGATCTGCATTTCCTGCATGGGTCGGTGACTGAAAACGGGACCAAGACCACGGGCTATTTCGTCGGTGTCATGCACGTCGATTCCGCCGGTCTCGTCGATCGCTATCAGGTGACCTTCGACGCTGAGTTCAGTTTGATTCCCCCCGATTCGTCCGCCGAAGGAGTTCGCTGATGAGCGAGACCAACCAGACGCCAGTGCTCATCCAGTGGTTCGAGTACATGGATTCCGACGATCCGGACCGCGTGCTGACGATGATCAGCAAAGACTTCGTGATGTCCGTTCAGTTCTCGAAGGGTGATGGTCAGTCTGCCGAGTTCGTCGGCGATCGCGACGGTCTCGTCGCCTACCTGGCGCAACGCGAGAAGAGTGTTCTGATCCACCACATCGACGCCGGGGCATTCGTCGACGGTGTCGAGTTGTCACTCGGGCGCACCACTCGAGGCGGCGATTTCGAGGCTTCGTTCAACGCCACTGCGCAGCTCGACAGCGAGGGCAAGGTGCGGCGCCTACTGATCGCCCGCACCCCCGAACTGTCCTTCTCCTGATTCCAGCTCCATCCAGGCCGACCTCGGGTACAACGCAGCCTTGCCGCGCTACCCGGGGACGCCGTAATTCTCCCGCGCTCTCGCACTCCTCCGCGATCTCTATCGCAGGCGCGCGCCGCCAATGCGGCCGGCGACCCTCACTCTTGTCCGGCCGAAACAACTGAGCCGTCATGACCAAAAGGAATCCCTGTGAGTGAACAAGCATTTATCTACGAGGCCATTCGCACGCCGAGAGGCAAGCTGCGAAAAGGCTCATTGAACAGTGTCAAGCCCGTCGACCTTGTAGTCGGGCTGATCCAGGAACTCGGAACCCGTTTTACCGCAATGGATCCTGCAGAAATCGACGACGTAGTACTGGGCGTCGTCTCCCCGGTGGGCGAGCAGGGTGCAGTCATCGCGCGCACCGCGGCACTGCTCGCGGGATTGCCGGATTCGGTGCCAGGCACGCAGGTCAATCGCTTCTGTGCGTCAGGTCTCGAGGCCACAAACCTGGCGGCGCAGAAAGTTGCATCCGGCTGGGACGACCTGGTGATCGCCGGCGGCGTCGAGTCGATGTCGCGTGTCCCGATGGGTAGCGACGGCGGCGCCATCTTCACCGACCCGTCGACCGCATACGACCTGTACATCGCCCCGCAGGGAATCGGCGCCGACCTCATCGCCACGGTCGAAGGATTCACCCGCGAGGACATCGACGGTTACGCCGCACAGTCACAGGGGCGCGCGGAAAATGCTTGGAATGCAGGCTATTTCTCCAAATCCGTGGTTCCGGTGCGGGACTTCAACGGGGTCGTCCTGCTCGATCACGACGAGCATCGCCGTCCGGGAAGCACCGTCGAGAGTCTGGGCAAGCTCACACCGGCGTTCGAAAAACTCGCGGCTACAACCGGTTTCGACGAGGTTGCGCTGCAGAAGTACGTCAACATAGAAAAGATCAACCACATCCACACCGGCGGTAACTCTTCGGGCATCGTCGACGGTGCCGCACTGGTACTCGTCGGCAGCGAAGCCGCGGGTAAGCGCGGCGGCCTGACGCCGCGCGGCCGCGTCGTGGCCACCGCCCAAACCGGTAGTGAACCGACGATCATGCTGACCGGACCTACTTCCGCCACCGAACTCGCTCTGAAGCGGGCCGGACTGACCGTGGACGATATCGACGTCTTCGAACTCAACGAGGCCTTTGCCTCCGTGGTCATGAAGTGGATGAAGGATCTGAAGATCCCGCACGAGAAGACCAACGTCAACGGCGGGGCCATCGCGATGGGCCACCCACTCGGCGCTACCGGAGCCATGCTGGTCGGCACCGTGCTCGACGAACTCGAACGTACCGGCGGACGCTACGGCCTGATCACGCTGTGCATCGGCGGCGGCATGGGTATAGCCACCGTCATCGAACGCGTCTGAGTTTGCACCCCGGTCCGCTCCTCCCTCTGTTGAAGAGAAAGAACATACAGAATCAATGACTGACAACATGATCGGCTGGGCGCTCGATACCGATGGCGTCCTCGTGCTCACGATGGACGACCCGAATCAGGGCGCCAACACGATGAACGCCCTGTACACGTCGTCAATGGCCGCGACAGTCGACCGACTCGAAGCCGAGAAGGACAGTTTCGTCGGCGTTGTGCTCACCTCGGCAAAGCGAACATTCTTTGCCGGTGGTGACCTCAGGGACATGCAGGCTTGGGGACCGCAGGCGAAGAACCCGGTTTCTGCCACCGAGGTCACCACCCACCTCGACGAACTCAAGAAGGTGCTGCGGCGACTCGAGGTGCTGGGCAAGCCCGTAGTGTCCGCCATCAACGGCGTCGCGCTCGGTGGCGGGATGGAAATCGTGCTGCACACCCACCACCGCATCGCGGCCGACGTCAAGGGCAACCAACTCGGCTTACCCGAGGTCACCCTGGGTCTGTTGCCCGGCGGCGGCGGAATCTCCCGTGTCGTACGGCTGCTCGGCATCCAGGGGGCGCTGGCAAACGTGCTGCTGCAGGGCCCGCGTTTGAGCCCGACACGCGCGCTGGAGTTGGGCCTGATCGACCAGGTCGTTGGTTCGGTGGCGGAATTGCTACCGGCGGCCAAGGCTTGGATTCACGACCACGCCGATGCCATACAGCCTTGGGACACCAAGGGATTCAAGATTCCCGGCGGCGGGCCGGCTGACGTGAAGATGGCCCAGGTCCTGCCGGTTATCCCGAGTCTCCTGCGTAAGCAACTTAAGGGTGCACCGATACCGGCACCACGCGCGATCATGGCTGCCGCGATCGAAGGCGCGTACGTCGACATCGACACTGCCGACGAGATCGAGACCCGCTACTTCGTCTCGCTCGTGACCGGCCAAGTGGCCCAGAACATGATCAACGCCTTCTTCTTCGACCTGCAGGCGATCAACGGTGGAGCGTCAAGGCCAGACGGCTACGACAAGTTCACCGCTAAGAAGGTGGGTGTCATCGGAGCCGGAATGATGGGTGCCGCAATCGCATACGTCTCCGCCCAGGCCGGAATCGACGTGGTGCTCAAGGACGTTTCGCTCGACGCAGCGGCGAAAGGCAAGCAGTACGCGGTAGCGCTGGAGGCCAAAGCGCTCGCCCGTGGTAAGACCACGGCGGAGAAGTCCGAACAACTCCTCGCCCGAATCACACCGACCACCTACGCCGCCGATTTCGCGGGCGTCGACCTGGTAATCGAAGCCGCATTCGAATCGGTCGAAGTCAAACACCAGGTGTTCCAGGAGATCGAGAACATCGTCGAACCCGACGCGGTGCTCGGCTCCAACACCTCCACCCTGCCGATCACCATCCTGGCCGAAGGTGTCGCGCGCTCGGAAGACTTCATCGGAATCCACTTTTTCTCCCCGGTGGACAAGATGCCCCTGGTCGAGATCATCAAAGGCGCCAAGACGTCGGATGCTGTGTTGGCCAAGGTCATCGACTACACCCAGCAGATCCGTAAGACCCCCATCGTGGTCAATGACAGTCGTGGCTTCTTCACCTCGCGCGTCATCGGCAAGTTCCTCGACGAGGCGATGGCCGCCGTCGGCGAGGGCGTAAACCCCACGTTCATCGAGCAAGCAGGCGCACAGGCCGGATACCCGGCACCGCCACTGCAGCTCATGGACGAACTGACACTCACACTGCCGCAGAAGATCCGCAAGGAAACCGAGCGGGCACTGCTCGCCGCAGGCGAGACCGTTCCATTCCACGGTTCCAACGCCGTCATGGATCGGATGGTCGGTGAACTCGAGCGCACCGGACGATCCGGCGGCGGCGGTTTCTACTCGTACGACGAGAGCGGCAAGCGCGTCGGCATCTGGCCAGGTCTGCGTGAAGCGTTCAAGTCCGGGTCCACGGAAATTCCGTTCGAGGACATGAAGGAACGAATGCTGTTCGCTGAAGCGCTCGAGACCGTGCGCTGCTTCGACGAGGGCGTGCTGGAATCGGTCGCGGACGCTAACATCGGCTCGATCTACGGTATCGGCTTTCCAGCCTGGACCGGCGGCGTGATCCAGTACATCAACCAGTACGACGGCGGGCTGCCAGGTTTCGTCGACCGCGCCCGAGATCTGGCGTCGAAGTACGGCAGTCATTTCGAACCACCGCAGTCGTTGGTCGAGAAGGCCGAGGTGGGTGAAAAGTACTGAAGTAGTAAAGCACTGAGGTGGCCCGCCTCGATCCGAGGCGGGCCAGATCGCACCACTAACGTTGAAAGCTCCGCTCCCATTTTTCTTGGAACTTGCCGGTCAGCTCGGGAGTGAGCGCAGCGGTGTCCGGTAGAGGGATATCCTGCGCATGTCCGACCGAACCCGAGATGTCCGGCAGAGCACTACCGTATCCGTACGAGAGTGCCTTCTGCCCTGCTTCTGTGACCATGAAGTTGGCCAGTACCTGCGCGGCATTCGGATGCGGCGCGGACGCAAGTACCAAGGAATACCACGGCGTTCCCCAAGCCGGCTCCGGCAGTACCCAGTCCACCGGGGCACCTGTCGCCATCTCCCTCACCAGCGGTTGCACCATCGGGGTTGCGGCAATCTCACCCGAGCTCAATGCTTGGGCGATACCCAGCGAACTCGGGTAGATCCGAGGATTCAGGGCCGCCAGCTGTTCGTTGAAATCGCCGTTGCCCCAATTTTTTTCGAAGAACTGGTACTCGTCGACCACGGCCGCGAATCCGCCGGGGTTCACAACCCCGATCTTCCCCTTCAGTGCGGGATCAAGCAGGTCGTCCGGTGATCGAAGCCCTTGGGGCAGAGCGTCGGTGTTCCAGCCGAGCGCGAATATCGCCGCGCTGGTCAGAAAGAACCGGTCGTCGATCACACTTCGGTCGCGCTCGTACGCCGGATCGTCGAAGGCTGGACCCACAATCGGGGTGGAGAAGGCGCCGGAGGCGGCAGCATTTTTGATCCAGGACGGATCCGACGACATGTGAACGTCGCCTACGCCCTTGCCTGTTCGATTCTCCGTCTCGATCCGAGGGTTCATCTCGACATCCGTCCCTCGGGTGACTTCCAGGGTGATCTGCGGGTACTGCGCCGTGAACGCAATTCGCAGTGCCTCCAGATTCGCGGGATGTTGGGTCGAGTAAAGGCGTACGGAACCTTCGGCATTGGCTGCAGCGACAATGTCGTCCCAGTTGCCGGAAACCGTGCTTGTCGGAGTCTCGTTGCTGCCACACGCTGCAGCCATCATCAGCGTGGCGACCGCAGTCACCGCTATGGCCGACCGAGAGAGAATCTTCATGGACATGCCCTTCTGGCGCGCGTTTGTCGCCCGTGATCCTCATCGAGCTTCAGGGTGAATCTCGAAAAATGTTAGAGAGTAAGCGAATTCAGATTCCGGTGATAAATAACCTGAATTCGGTTTAGCTTGCGACGGCAGCATATAGTCATGTGGCTCGGGTCACAACAGGGATGATCGCAGGGCTGTTCCGCGCCGGTTCGATCAGCTAAACTGAATTCAATACAGGAAGGCTTGGACTGCCATGTCAGTAGGCGCGAGCAAGGAAAGAGAGCGTTGATGGGTAACGATTTTCCCCACCTATTTTCACCGTTCACGCTCGGCGGGATGACCCTGAAGAATCGATTGGTGGCATTGCCTGCCGGTACGAGTATGGCCGCAAACGGTGTGCCGACACACGGGGACACCGAGCATTTCGAGCGGCTCGCGGCCGGTGGAGTGGGCCTGATCATCGGTGGCGCAACCGTGGTACACCCGACCACGACGCTGCGCTCACGAAAGCTCGTCGAGGCGTACATCGACGAATTCGTTCCCGCCACAGTCGCGAAAGTCGAAGTGATACACCGTCACGGCGCGAAGTTCATCGGCCAGTTGTGCCACCTCGGTCGCGAGTTCATCGGCGGCGAATCGGATGCGCCGCCGTCCGCCCCGTCCCCGATCAAGACAGCGCGCGATGCGTACCCGCCTCACGAACTCACGATTGCCGAGATCGAGGACATCGTCGAAGGCTGGCGGATCTCGACCGCGAATTTGGTCAAGGCAGGCGTAGACGGCGCGGAAATCCATGCCGCGCACGGTTATCTGCCTGCTCAATTCATGTCCCCGTTGACCAACCAGCGAACCGACAGCTTCGGTGGATCGTTCGAGAACCGAATGCGGTTTCCTCGCTTGGTGATCGAGGCAATGCGCTCCGTCATGCCGGCCGGATTCGTTCTCGGCGTGCGATTGAGCGGTGAAGAGGAAATCCCCGGCGGTATGCAGATCGACGACTGCGTGCGCATCGCGGAAAACATGTCCGAACTCGGGGTCGATTACTTCTCCATCACACACGGCACCCGCGGGAAATATGTCAAGGACTCCACCAACGAGGACGCTGTCGCAATTCCGTCCGCGTCAAAGGTGCGAGCTGCCACCGGAATTCCCACTCTCGTTGGCCAGCGTATTCGCGATGCCGCCACCGCCGATCACGCGATCAAGTCCGGTCACGTCGACATTGTGGGGATGGCTCGGGCGCTGATCGCCGATCCCGACCTGCCGATCAAGTCGCAGACCGGCCGCCTGGGTGAGATCCGTGGCTGTCTCGGCATCAATCAGGATTGCCGCGCCTTCGACCCGCATCTGCACTGCGCGGTCAATGCCGAAGTCGGGCGGGGCCGGCATCCGGGTATCGGTGCCGTCTCCCCGCGCATCAAGGAAGTTTTTGTCATCGGCGGCGGGCCGGCCGGACTCGAGGCCGCACGCGTCGCCGCCGGCCGTGGGCACCGTGTCACATTGTTCGAGCAGGACACCGTTCTCGGTGGCGCCGTCCGCGTGGCCGCGGCTGCGCCGCATCGTGCCACCTTGATCGATATCATCGATTACCTTGGGAGAGAACTCAAACGGCTCAAGGTCGACGTTAACCTCGCTGCCGGAATTGCCGTCGACGATCTCGTAGACATTCACGCATCGGCCGACCACGTCATCGTAGCCACCGGATCAAGGCCGGCAGCATTGCCGATCGGGTTGTCCAGTCGCGCCGCAGCGACGGTGGAAGATGTACTACTCGGGCGGGTGCCGGACGTCGGCAGTCGTCGCGCTGTAATCTTCGACGAGGCGGACGGATTCTGGCCGGCATATAGCGCGGCTGAGGCGCTCGTCTTACAGGGCTGGCACGTCACCTTTGTCACTGCTCTGCCTGCGCTGGTCTCGAGAATTCCCGCCGAAAGTGCGAGCCCGCTTCTCGGTAGACTCGGTGACGCCGGAGTGGAGTTCAAGGTGAATCATGCTTTGGTGATCCCTGACGATTCCTCGTCGCCGATGATCCTGCGCCCCGTCTTCGGGCGAGGGGAAGCCACATTTGACGATGCGCTGATCGTCTGGCATCAGCCGCGTCTGCCTGTGTCAGCCTTGGGCTTGGAACCCGGCGGGAAGGTCAGCATCATCGGTGACTGCGTAGCTCCGCGACGATTGAGTCATGCTATTTCGGAGGGATACCGTACGGGTGCCGAATTGTGAGGGCAATTCCTCGGTGTCTCCGACATCATGGTTTTTTCGAGGTAAGCGTGATCGCGCAGCCGGCAATGGCATATTCGGGCGTGGTTCCACAGCCCGAATCGGTGTTTCGGTCTGGCGACGCCTGTGCCATCCGATCGAGCCTGATTATCCTCGGCGCGAAATTTTTTCATCTCGCGACAGCAGAATTCGCGATGACTGCGGTCAGGTTCTGGTCGCTCCTAGACCCCGCCACTGCTGTGACAAGCTCGGCCGCAACACCATCACGCCTGGCGCATAATGGAACTCTGGTCGAAGCCGACGGAATCGTGCAGTCGGCACCGGCACCGCGGTTTTCCCGGACAGTAACGACTCAGCCCGCGGGCGCACCCAAACCCGGTGCGGACACAGCTGCTGTGATGCGGGACTGGCTGGAGTCCTGAAGTCGGATACTCCAGATCGTCAGCGCCGCCGGTAGGTCGGAGTCCGCTTCTCGAGAAATGCCGCGGTTGCCTCTGCAGCATCCTCGGTGAGGGCGGTAATGACCTGCTGGCGGTTCTCGAACTCGACTGTCGCGTGCAGGGTCGGGGTTTCCAGTGCCAGCCACATGCCCTTCTTTGTCATCTCGACCGAGATCGGTGGATTATTCAGGATCTCGCCGGCGATCCGAAGTGACTCGGCCAGAAGGTTTTCAGAGTCCACGACTTGGGAGATCAGCCCGATGGATCGTGCATGTGAGGCGTCGAATCGACGACCGGTCAACATCAATTCGTGTGCATTTCCGGCGCCGACAATGCGTGGCAGCAGCCAGGAGACTCCGATGTCGCACGCCGAGTACCCGGCGGTGATGAACGAGACGGCAAACACGGCCTCGGGCGCGGCAATTCGGATGTCACTGGCACAGACGAGTGCAAGTCCGCCGCCTGCGGCGGGCCCGTTCACCGCGGCGATTACGGGTTGGGGGAGGGAGTTGATTCGTTCGGTCAGGTGAGCGATGTCCTGTTGTCTTCCGAAGGTTGCGAGGGGGCGGCCCTCTTCTGCCTCGCGTTCGGGGTCTCCGTACCCGTTGAGATCCAGCCCGGCACAGAACGCTCGCCCGGCGCCGGTGATGATGACGACGCGGCACGATTTGTCCGCCGCGATGTCATCCAGTGCTGCGGTCAAAGCGGCGACAAGGCGGACGTTGAGCGTGTTGAGACGATCGGGCCGAGTGAGCGTGAGTACGACCACGCCCGGTGCCGGGGTGCTGATGTCGAGTAGGTCGGACATGGTCCACTTCTCCTTGTTACTTATCGTTCGCTAAGATATGAATATCAGTGAATCACTCACTTCGGCAAGGCCCTTCCCGCAATGACCGCAATGACAAGGATTTGACATGACCACACCTCGCCCCGACGTCTACTCGACTCTTGAGAACGGCGTGCTCCGCGTTGTGATCAACAGACCTCACCGGATGAATGCGCTGACCACGGAGTCGCTGCGGGATATCGTCACTGCCTTCGACGATCACGCGCACGGCGGACCAGTACGGGTGGCAGTGCTCGAGGGTGCGGGCAGGGCGTTCTGCACCGGAGCCGATTTGGCGGATGCGGTGTTGTCCGGTCCGCCCTCCGCGGACACGATCGATGCGGCAAACGACGTTGCCCGCGCGATCCGGTCGTTTCCCGCCCCTGTGATCGCGGCGGTGCGAGGTCCCGCTGCCGGAGTAGGTGTTTCACTGGCTTTGGCATGTGATCTCACGGTTGCTGCGGAGTCGAGCTACTTCCTGCTCGCCTTCACCAAGGTGGGCTTGATGCCTGACGGCGGTGCAACCGCACTCGTCGCGGCGTCGATCGGTCGTGCCCGGGCCATGCGGATGGCACTTCTTGCGGAAAAGTTGCCCGCGCGAGATGCTTTCGACAGCGGCTTGATCTCGCAGGTCTGCCCGGACGACACATTCGACGACGAGCTTGCGGTGCTGATTCAGAGTCTGAGTGGCGGTCCGGGTAAGGCTTTCCACCAGACGAAGGACGCCATCAACGACGCCACCCTGACGGAACTCGAGTCAGCCTTCGAGCGTGAGCGCGCTGGACAGATTTCGCTACTCGTCAGCGCCGATTTCGCCGAAGGTGTTGCGGCGTTCCAGGGAAAGCGTGCAGCCGTGTTCAGCCGGTAACAGTAAGGCACAGTTGAACTGAGCGACCACGCGTGGGCTACCGTCCGCGAATATTCGCAATACATCTGCGCCCCGACGTGGCACACTGGGCAACCTGTAGCCGCCGCACACAATCAGGAAGGACTCTCGAATGCTCCCCAGCTTGTATTCACAGCGCAAGTCGCAGTCGATGATCCATCATGTGGACCGGCTGGCGGAAAACTCCGGCGCGATCACCGGATTCCGCGTCTACTGAAGCCCCACCGCTCGGGGCGTGCGCGTCCCGATACCCGCTCATTCGACGGGTGACCTCACGGCGACCTCGGCCAACACTGGACGATCACACCTCGAGAACCGCCACTCCCGCTGCGAGAGAACAAGGTTGTCGATTGTCATGCGTCACCCACCCACCGCCATCACCGCCCGTACCTGGATGAACACCCGAGTGCGGGTCCTCAACGCCACCTACGAGGACTTCGACCTCGTACCCGCCGCTCGCGCGGTCGTGTTGCTTGCCGAACAGCTCGCGATGACTCTGGTGGAGCACACTCCGCGGTTCGTGGTGCGCTCCCAGTACGTGGCGATCCCACTGCCGCGGACCATTCAACTGCTCGAGTACGTGCACACCCCACCGCGTCCGACGATCGACGACGACACCAGGGCGAGCTTCTCCGGCGTTCTGGCGCGCGATCACTACCGGTGCGCGTATTGCGACGGCGCGGGGGCGACGACCGTCGATCACGTCTACCCGCAGAGTCGAGGCGGAGGCAACAACTGGTCGACTCTCGTCGCGTGCTGCCTGACCTGCAACAACATCAAATCTGATCGGACCCCGGAAGAGTCTGGTATGCCGCTCCTCTGGGTCCCCCGAGCACCTCGCATCGACCACAAGCGTCAGCACACCATCTGGCGCGAATTGGCCCATAGTGTCTGAATCGTTGTGGAAGGAGACACGTCCCATGACGGCGATGACCTTGGCTGACCTGCTTCCCAACTCGATGGACACCGCAGACTGGGCCGTCGCGGCCTGCCGCGGCGATCGGTACCCGGACCGGTGGTTCCCCGACCCGAGTGAGGCAGTTGATTACGCAGCCGCGGTCTGTGCCCGGTGTCCCATCATCACCGCGTGTGGTGCGTATGCAGTCGATACCGAGCAGACCGGTGTATGGGGTGGCCATGAGTACCGACGGGGCAGGATCATCCGCTGAGTGAACGTCTGACCCGCACCAGTAGTGTTGCGGGTCAGACGTTCTCGATTTCTTCAGTGCCTGTTAGGGCCCGTCAGTTCTTGGCGATGTCCCGACCGATGATCTCTTTCATGATTTCGGTGGTTCCGCCGTAGATCGTCTGAATTCGGCTGTCGACGTAGGCTCGCCCGATCGGGTATTCCATCATGTAGCCGTACCCGCCGTGCAGTTGCACGCAACGGTCCACGACACGTTTCTGCAGTTCGCTTGCCCACCATTTTGCCTGTGCAGCTTCGACGGCGGACAGCTCGCCGTCGTTGATCGCCAGGACTGCATTGTCGACGTACGCCTGTGTCACGTCGATTTCGGTGAGCATTTCGGCGAGCGCAAAACGCGTGTTCTGGAAGTCGCCGATGGGCTTTCCGAATGCACTGCGGTCGAAGGCGTAGGCCTTGGTCCATTCGTAGGCTGCCCGTGCGACGCAGATTGCGCTGACGGCAATCGAGAGTCGTTCGCGGGGAAGTCGTTCCATCAAGTGGATGAGGCCGCCGCCCTCGGTACCGAGAAGGTTGCCGGCCGGAACCCGGACGTTGTCGAAGGACAACTCGGCTGTGTCCTGGGCTGCAAGACCTACTTTGTGGAGCTTGCGACCGCGGGTGAATCCTTCCATCCCGCGTTCTACGACCAGGAGACTGAAACCGCGCGATCCGGCGCTGGGGTCTGTTCGGGCAGCGACGATCACGATGTCGGCATGGATGCCGCTGGTGATGAATGTCTTCTGACCGTTCAAGATCCAGTGGTCTCCGTCGCGAACGGCGGTGGTCTTGATGCCCTGCAGATCGCTGCCGGTTCCCGGTTCGGTCATCGCGATGGCGCAGATGATCTCTCCGGCAGCCATTCCCGGAAGCCAGCGCTGCTTCTGCTCGTCGGTGCCGAGATCGGCGATGTACGGGATGACGATGTCGTCATGGAGTCCGAGTCCGGCGCCGAACGACGTGGTGGCGCTGCGGGCGATTTCCTCGGCAACGATGTAGCGGTATCGGTAGTCGAGTTCGCCTGCCCCGCCGAACTGTTCGGGTACGGCCAGACCGATGATGCCCATCTTGCCGGCGGCAAGCCAGGCCGATCGGTCTACGAGACGATTTTCTTCCCAGTCGTCGTAGTGCGGGGTCACCTCACGGGCGATGAACTCGCGTACGGAATCTCGATAGGCTTCGTGATCTCGAGTGAAGAGTGTGCGACGCATGATTGACTCTCCGGTCCTAGACGGAAACGCGTTCGGTCATCGAGCGCAGTCGCGCTCCGATGATGTCTTCGGCTTCGGACACCATGCGCTGCACCAGTTCGTCGACGGTGGGGATGTCGTGGATCAGTCCCTGCGAGGTTCCGACGGTCCAGATACCGGCATCGGGATCGCCCTTTTCGTAGACGGTGCGTCCGCGAGCGCCGGCAACGAGTTCGCGGACGTCCTCGAATTGTCCGCCGCGTGAGAGGATGTCGACAACCTCACGGCTGACCGTGTTGCTTGCGACGCGAGCGGTGTTGCGCAGTGGCCGGAAGATGAGTTCGGTCTGGGTTTCGTCGGCGGCGACGATGGCTTCCTTGATGTTCTGGTGAATCGGCGATTCCGCGGTGCACATGAAGCGTGTACCCATGTTGATGCCGTCGGCGCCGAGAGCCAGAGCGGCGACGAGTCCGCGGGCGTCGGCGAATCCGCCGGACGCGATCATGGGAATGGAAATCTTCTCTGCCGCTGCGGGAATCAGGACCAGTCCGGCGACATCGTCCTCGCCGGGGTGGCCGGCGCATTCGAAGCCGTCGATGCTGATGCCGTCGACGCCGAGATCCTGAGCCTTGACCGCGTGACGGACGGTGGTGCACTTGTGCAACACCTTGATTCCGGCGTCGTGGAACATCGGCAGGTGCGGTCCGGGGTTGGATCCGGCGGTCTCGACGATCTTGATTCCCGAGTCGACGATCACCTGGCGGTACTCGTCGTACGGCGGCGGTGTGATGGACGGCAGGATCGTGAGGTTGACACCGAACGGCTGATCGGTGAGGTCGCGGCAGCGGGCGATTTCGTTGGCCAGATCCGCGGGTGTCGGTTGCGTCAATGCGGTGATGAAGCCGAGTGCGCCGGCATTGGCAACGGCAGCAACGAGTTCCGCTCGTCCTACCCACTGCATGCCACCCTGGACGATGGGATGACGAACACCGAACGTTTCCGTGAATGCTGTTGAGATCATGAAAGTTTCCTTGCTGTTCTCTCGGGGAAGGGGTCAGAGGTGGGAGATGCCGGCGAGGTCGCTGACGTAGTCTCGTGCCTTCGTCGGATCGAAGGAGCGTGAGATCTGCAGTTTCTCGGCTTCGAGTGAGCCTTCCGCGTGGGTTGCGAGTACGGATTGGTACCCGCCGTAGTCGCGGGCGGTGAGGTCGGCGATGAAGTTGAGCAACCTCAGGCGTTTTTCGGCAGGAACTGCTGCAGCGTAATACTTTTCGAGTACGGCACGAATGTCGGGGTTGTCCCAGTCCTCGCCGCCGGGACCGGTGGCGAGCAGGCCGCCGGAGAGGTCGGTCAGTATCGCGACGGCGTTGTGGAATCCGTGGGCGAAGTGATATTTCGCCATGTTGACGGCGAGCGGATCGGGCTGCTGAACACCGTGTGCACCGGGCTTTGACCGAACGGCGGCCAGTTGCGCCAGGCCCCGGACCGTTTCGCTCCAGGTGATCAGTTCGGTGATCTTGCCCTTGACGTGTCCGGCTTTGCTGATGCCGTTCGCTTCGGCGATCAGAGATGCCGCGCCGACCATGATGTCGAGCAGGGGCAGTTTGTAGTTGATGGCGGTGAAGCGGTGGTAGTCGACGAAGGCCAATGCCAGGGGACCGGCCAGTTCTGGTTGGCGGTTGAGGAAGACCCGGTTCTTCGGTACGCGAACGTCGTTGAAGACGGTGAGCGATTCGAGCAGCTTGTGTTTTGTGGAGATCGGGAATTCGAACGAGTTGCGTTCCCCGGCTGCGTAGGGGGAGACGTAGAGCTCGAGGCCCGGTGTGTCGATGGGGATTGCGAAGGAGACGGCGTAGTCGGCGTCGTCGGGTCCCATGGCGCGGGTAGGCAGCACGATGAGTTCGTCGGCGTTCGCGGAGAACGAGGTGTGGCATTTGGCGCCGCGCACGGTGATGGAGTCGGCGTCTTCGTCGACGATGTGCAGGTAGAGGTCCGGGTCGGCTTGCTGACGCGGGCTCAGGGAGCGGTCGCCTTTGACGTCGGTCTGGGCGACGGCCAAGGAGAGGTCGCCCGCGCATACTCGCTGGTAGAAGGCGCGGGCGTTGTCGAGTCCTTCGCCGGTGGTGGCGCGGAGCAGTGCGAACAATGCGTCGCTGCCGACCTCTTTGAGGACGATGGTTCCGCCGCCGCGTCGTGATACTTCTTCGATGAGTGCGCCGCGGCGCACGAGATCCTCGGCGGAGTTCGGTGCGACGTAGAACGCGCTGACCGGTTTGCCGTCGACCTCGGTGATCGCGAGGTCGGGTCGGTCGTCGACGATGTCGTAACACAGTGCCGAGTGGTCCACTGCCAGAGTCAGTTCAGGCTCCGCGTAGACGTCGGATATTTTCTTGCCTCGGTAGAAGACCCGACGGTCGTCGTTGAGGCCCTTTCGGTACTGGTCACTGGTTCGTATGCCCACGAGATACTTCCTTGCTCTTCGGTCGCGGTTATTGCACTGAACATAGCTTAGCGATCGCTATATAAGCTATGTTGACCGGTCTTCGGATGTCAATGGGTGGGGCGAACGGCCATGCATCAGTGTCGTGACCTGTTGGGCGGCTGTACGCACGAGTGTGCCGAGTTCGGCAATGCGTTCTCCGGTTAACGGCGACGGTGGATCGACCAGGCAGAGAATGAGTGCAGGTGACGTGTCTTGATCGAACGCGGTCGCGTTCACGGACAGCAGTTGGTAGTGAGCGGTCGGGTCGATTGTTCCTACGGCAACGTCCGCGGAGAGTAGTCGCCGTGCTTCTCGCAGTGCAATTGCGGCCTTCTGTCCGCCGACTCCTGGTCCACGTAGCTGTGCGACGGCATCGGAGATCGAACGGTCTTGTTGCCACAGGCATTCCACGGCGAATCCGCGCTCCCGGATAGTGTCGAGGATCGGTTCGTACTCCGTCTTCAGCAGTTCGGTTTCCGCGCTCAGGACTTCTGTGCCAAGTAGGAACCATTCGTCGAGTTGATCCCGCCCGTACCACGCTGCCAGTCCGGCGCCCAGTGGTGGTGCCATCAATACCTTGTCGCCGATGCGTAGTCCGAGCGTTCCGCTGCGTTTGGAGATCGGTTGAACAACCTCTGCGACAACCAGATCGGCACCTGACCGGATGAATCCCAGGCATGCCAGTTGTGACGTGTCGGCTAGTTCGTGCATGACAGTACGGGCGAGGTCGACGACATCGGTTGCGCGAGAGGCGGCCTGGCCGATGGGGACGAGAGCCGGTCCGAGTTGGTATGTCTTCCGAACGGGATGACGTACGAGCCAACCGGACTCTGTCAGTGCGACGACCATGGGGTAGCAGGTTGCCTTTGCAACTCCCAGGTGCCGCGCAATGTCGGCAAGGCTGCGCCCCGTTTCGGGGTCGGATGCCAATAGTTCGGCGAGCATGACAATGCGATCGGTCTGCGGTGAGTTTCGTGCCATGTGTTTGCATAATGCCACTCTGGCGTCGCATTGTGACCCACGCTACTCTGAAATCACTTAGCGATCGTTAATCAAGCATCGTGAGTTCTGGAAGGACAACACATGACTGTCAATGGTGGCGAACTGCTGGCAAGAGCCCTCGCCGAAGCCGGTACGACCGAGGTATTCACCCTGCATGGAGGGCATCTGGATGCATTCCTCGTTGCCTGTCGACGAAACGGAATTCGGCTTACCGACACCCGTCACGAAGCCACTGCCGGACATGCCGCCGACGCTTATGCGCGGGTGACCGGGACGTACGGCGTGTGCGTCGTTACGTCCGGTCCGGGTTTCACCAATGTCTACACCGCGCTGACAAATGCGCTCCTCGATCGCACCCCCACCATCTTTGTCGTCGGGGCTCCGCCGATGCGCGAGACCGAGACGAATCCACTGCAGGGTGGGTTCGATCAGATAGCCGCAGCCACGCCGGTGACCAAGTGGGCCTACCGCATAACCGACCCGGCACGCGTGCCGGAAATCGTTGCTCTGGCTATTCGTAAGGCTACGACGGGAATTCCGGGTCCGGTGCTGCTCGAAGTGCCGATCGACGTGATGTTCGGAGAAGCGGACGAAGACGCTGTGAGATTTCCGGTGAACTACACCGTGGACACGCGGCCAGGTCCTACTGCCTCGGCCGTGGAAGCCGCACTCGATCTGCTCGGCGCCGCGAACAATCCTGTGATTGTGATCGGCGGTGGTGTCACGTTCTCTCGCGCGAGTGAAGCCTTGGTGGCGTTCGCGGAGACAGTGGATGTGCCCGTGTTTTACCCCGGGAAGTCCGATGGAGCGATGCCGGCAAGTCATCGTCTCGCCGGCGGTGGATTGTTGGCGATCGGGTCGTTGCCCGCGATCGGACAACCGACCCCCGACGTGGTGCTCGTAGTCGGGGCTCGCGCCGGAATGTTCACCGGTGGGCGCACAAGCTTGTACCCCGGCGCGCGGTTGATACAGATCGACGTCGACGCGTCCGAAATCGGACGTATGCAGGATGTGGACGTTCCGATACTCGCAGACTGTAGAGAAGCGCTCATTGCTTTGAAAACTGCTGCTGATCAACGTCAATGGCCAGACTGGAGTACCTGGGTCGAGGCAGCGACCAGCGCGAAGCACGCGCACCGTCATGGATTTACGGACGAGGAGACGCGGACCGGAAAGGCGCATCCGTACTTCGCGGCGCGCGCGATCGTCGAAGCGTGCCCTCCTGACACGACGTTTGTCATGGACGGTGCCGAGGCGCCGTCGTGGGGTGAGTTCTTCACGACAACGGACCAGGTTGGTGGTGTCTTGCGGCTCGGGTATCTCGGATGCCTGGGTGTCGGGCCGGGTTTCGCGATCGGTGCACATCGTGCACGGCCGGAATCACCGGTCGTGCTCATCACCGGCGACGGTGCCGCTGGATTCCACATCCAGGAATTCGACACGATGGCCCGTCACGGAATCCCGGTTGTGACAGTGGTATTCAACAATGCGGTGTGGGGGATGTCGATCCACGGCCAGGAAGCGGTGTACGGGGACGAAGGAATTGTCGTCTCGGAGCTCGCGGACAGCGCATACGAGAAGGTTGCCGAGGCCTTCGGTGGATACGGCGAGCGAGTGAAGGACCTTGCATCCATCGGCGATGCGATGAAGCGTGCGTTCGCTGCCGGGGTCCCCGCCTGTATCAACGTCGAGGTGGACCCACACGTCGTTCACCCCATTACGACGATGATGCTCGGCGACGTCACGAGCACGGACGAAATCGTGGTCCCTTACTACGAGAACATTCCTCGCTGATGTCGACACGTGTTGCGGGAAAAGTGGCCGTCGTTATCGGCGGAGCATCCGGTATCGGTTGGGCAACAGCGCAATTGCTGACAGCTGAAGGTGCAACCGTCGTGATCGGCGACATCGACGTCGACAGCGGACGGTCTCGGGCCGCGGAACTCGGCGGGGGAGCCGAAGCGGTCCGGGTCGACGTCGTCGACGAGGAATCGGTTCGCGCGATGTTCGAGGAGACTCGGGCGCGATGGGGCCGGGTAGATATCGCAGTGAACTGTGCCGGTGTCAATCTGCCTGGATTCATTACCGAATTGGACGCCGAGACGTGGAGGCGCACAGTGGATATCTGTCTGACCGGTGCGTTCTTCGTGATCAAGCACGCCGCCCGTGTCATGGACGCCGGCGCCGCGATCGTCTCGATCACGTCGCTGAACGCCCGCCAGGCCGCTGCGGGATTTGCGGGATACTGCTCCGCGAAGGCAGGTCTCGCCATGCTCACCGAAGTCGCTGCGCTCGAACTCGGTGAGCGCGGGATCAGGGTAAATGCGGTCTCTCCCGGGCTCGTGGAGACTCCGCTGGTGGAAGGTCTGACCAGTGTTCCGGCCATCGCGGCGGACTTCACGGAAAACACCCCGCTGCGGCGTAACGGACTACCACGCGATATTGCAGAAGCTGTGCTTTACCTTGGCTCCGACGCGTCGTCGTGGACAACGGGGGAGGTTCTCGACGTCAATGGAGGCGCGCACCTGCGCCGGTATCCCGATGTCATGAGACATATCGGGGCCCTGCCGTAGCAGGCGTCTGAAGAACCTGGTTCGGGTCGCCCTAGACAAGGTAGTTATCGTTCGTTAAGTTGGTGGCGTCAGTCACAGTGGATTGCCGAGTGTGGAGCACGGAGAAGCCAATGAAGCGGTTCGATCTGAGAGATCGCACGGACGGTCTGGATCCCGAATCTCAGTACGAGGAAATCTATCGGGTACTCGCGACCCAGGAGTTTCCGTGGGATATCAATCAGGCGTTGAGCTTTGCGTTGTTTCGCACCTACGCGGTGCCCACAATCGGTCGATTGCTCTACGACACCGGTGAATTCACTGAACGGGTGCAGAAGCGTTACGACGACACCGGGCTCATTCTGGACGCGGTGCTGGAGCATGGAATGTCCAGTCAGGCAGGCCGGGACGGCATCCGCCGTATGAATCAGATGCACGGCTCGTACACAATCTCCAACGCGGACATGCTGTACGTGCTTGCGACGTTTGTCGTTACTCCGGTTCGATGGATCGACAGTTACGGCTGGCGGAAGCTCACGCGCAACGAAATATCAGGCGCTACCAACTATTACCGACATATGGGAAAGCTCATGGGGATCAAAGGTATCCCCGAGGCGTACGAGAGCTTTGCCGAGTTGATGGACGACTACGAGCGTGAGCAGTTCGCGTTCGACGACGGTGGACGGGCAGTTGCGGACTCCACGCTGGCGCTACTGTGCACGTTCCCGCCGAACAACCTTGCCCCTGCTGTGGTTGTTCGGCGTTTCTCCTGGGGGTTGATGGATGCCCCGCTACTCGCGGCGTTCGGCTACCCGCAGCCGTCCCGGATCGAGCGCGCACTGTCGCAGACTGCACTTGTGCTGCGTGGCAAGTTCGTTCGATTCCTGCCCCCTCGTGCTGTGCCGAAATTTGCGCGCGATCTGCCGAATATTCGCAGTTACCCCAACGGATATCGGGTTGATGCTCTGGGAACTTTTCCCAGAGGTTGCCCGGTTGCGCATCAGCCTGCGGTACCCGACGTTGCTCCCTCGAATTGAGAAAGAACATCACGACACGATGAGTACAAATTACCGACTCGCCGACGAGAGTCGTCGTCACGCTGTTGCTCGGCCCGACGCACTTGCGCTGACCGGTCGAGACGGGTCGATGACATTTGCCGAATTGGACCGCCGGACCAACCGACTCGCGAATGTTCTCCTCGACCTCGGTTGCGTAGCCGGCACCAGGGTGGCAGTGGTGGACAGAAGCTCAACACAGGTAATAGAGATAGTGCTGGCAGCGGCGAAGATCGGGGCAGTGGCCATCCCGCTCAATTGGCGCTTGTCCGGTGTCGAGATTGCCGGGGTGCTCTCCGATGCGGAAGCCCGGGTGTTGTTCCTTCACAGTGAATTCGACGGTGTGTTGTCGGCGGTGCAAGCATCCGGTGTGTCGGCTCTACGCGTCGTGCGGATCGACGGTTCCAGGGAGACGGATTACGAAGCTCGATTGGCCGGCGCACGTTCGGTTGATCCCGGGTGGCGCGGAGGCCTGGATGACGTTGTTCTGCAACTTTATACATCCGGCACCACGGCGAAACCCAAAGGCGTTCTGACGTCCAACAGGAATCTCGGCGGGTGTACGCAAACGGGCGGGCCTTGGGGGTTCGACGAATCCTCGGTCAGTTTGTGCGCGATGCCGTTGTTCCATATCGGTGGATTGGGCTGGGTCCTCGTCGGTCTCGCAAACGGTGCGCACAATGTGATTCTGGCGGAATTCACCCCTTCCGGTTTGCTGGATGTATTGGAAAGAATGAGCATCACGAATATATTTCTGGTGCCCTCTGTCATCGGGGTGATGATCGAAGTTCCGGGTGCACAAGATCGAGATTTTGCAGCGCTGCGCTCCATTGCGTACGGCTCCTCGCCGATAACACCGGCGGTACTGAAGAGAGCTCTCGACACGTTCGACACCCCGCTCTTCCAGGTGTACGGACTGACCGAAACACATGGAGCTGTAACACAACTCGATGCAAACGATCATTCGGTTGACGGAGAGAAAGTCTCGCTGTTGCGATCGGTCGGCAAGCCTTACCCCTGGGTGGAGTTGAAGGTTGTGGGCCCGGGCGCATCCGAATCGGCACCGGGAGAGCCCGGCGAGATCTGCGTCAGGTCCGATCAGGTCACGCAGGGCTACTACAAACAGCCGACGGAAACGGCGGCCGCGATCGACGCGGACGGTTGGTTCCACACCGGAGATGTCGGACGGATCGACGACGAGGGCTACGTCTACATCACCGATCGGATCAAGGACATGATCATCACCGGTGGTGAGAACGTGTACCCCGTCGAGGTCGAATCGGTGATTGCCGAATACCCGGGCGTTTCACAGGTTGCTGTTGTCGGAGTAGAGGATCCGGTCTGGGGTGAGGCAGTCAAAGCAGTTGTAGTCGCCGCTGCGGATCATGAACTCGATGCCACCTCGATCCTCGCATTCGCGCGTGTGCGTCTCGCCGGATACAAGTGCCCGAAATCGATCGACGTCGTTGCGGAACTTCCACTCGGCGCAACCGGGAAAATACTCAAGCGCGAGCTTCGAGCCCAGTATGCCGGGCAGTGATCCAGTATGCCGAGCGGTGAGAACTAGCGAGTTCGTTTGCGGGGAGGCTTGTATCCCACTGTATTCAGGGCAATCTCTGCATATTTCCCGGCGACTTCCTCCGGGCTGAGTTTACCTTCCGCGTGGTACCACCGCGGAATGGACTGACACATCGCGAGTAGTGCGCGGGTGGTCTCGGCTGTGTCGGCGACCGAGAACAATCCTCGTTCGACGCCCTCTGTGACGATGCCGAGGGCGAGTTCCTCGATGCCCTTGCGGACAACGCGGTATCGCTGGCGGTTCTCGGGGCTGAGGTACCGCACCTCACCTTCGAGGGCTGCCAGGCGGGATCGGGTTGTCATGCGCAACACGATCGCTTCGACGACGTTCGTGAGCTGTTTGCATGGGTCGTCACCGCCGTCGGCGGATGCGGTGTGTGCACGGGCGAGTACGTCGCTGGTCGAGATCTCCAGGAGCGCAAGGAGAATCCCTTCCTTGCTCTGATGGTGGTAGTACAGCGCAGGGATCGTGACCCCAACACGACGCGCGATGTCTCGCACCGAGGTGCCGTGGAAGCCGTTGTCGTAGAATCCCTCGAGTGCAGCTTGGAGGATGGGACTCAGTTCGAGTGGTTCGATCCGTCGCCAACTGGCCTCGGTGGTGGCGGTTTTCGCCGAATTCTTCGTGACCATGACTACTCCATTAGCTATCGTTCGATAAGGCCTGGGAAGATCCTACGCTGCAGCAGGCCGTCACAGCTTCACGCTTGTGCCTCAGGTGGAACTTCGGACAAGGCGGTCGGTTTCCGTGACGTGCCCCTTCCCGATGTGTCGAAGAATCGGGACGGGTGCACAATATTGACATGCCGAATTCGAATCCGATATCCGCTTGGAAGGCCCTTCGCGAAGGCAATGAGCGATTTGTGGGCGGCGCGTCCATCCACCCCAGCCAGGGAATCGCGGATCGCGCGAAACTGGTCGACGCACAGCACCCCACCGCCGTGCTGTTCGGTTGTGGTGATTCACGCGTTGCTGCCGAGATCATCTTCGATCAGGGGCTGGGTGACATGTTCGTCGTTCGCACGGCAGGTCACGTGCTCGACGATTCCGTTCTCGGTTCCATCGAGTACGCGGTGCATGTTCTCAACGTCCCGCTCATCGTTGTGCTCGGGCACGACGGGTGTGGCGCGGTCAAGGCCACGCTCGACGCTCTCGACAAGGGCGCAGTGCCGGACGGCTTCATTCGCAGTGTGATCGAGCGTGTTGCGCCGTCCATTCTCATGGGACGCAACGAAGGTCTGACGACCGTCGACGAACTCGAGGGGCGCCACGTTGTCGAGACGGGCTCGCTCATCATGCAGCGGTCCCGAATTATTGCCGACAAGGTGGGCAAGGGTGAGTGCGCGATTGCAGGTGTCACCTACACGTTGTCTGACGGACACATGCGCCTGCAGGGCGTAGTAGGCGAAATCGGCGAGTAGGCCGGGATAATCCCTTCAGTCCTTCGTCACACGGTGCCGACACGCCGTCTCAGCTGACCGTTTGTGAGCCTTTCGCCAACTACCGTTGAGACCGTGTTGGAACCGAATGGACCACTGCCCCCTCAGATCTACTGGCGTCGCCGGGCTCTGGCCATCGGTGCTGCCGTTATCGCCCTGGTGTTGCTGATCTGGGCGATTTCCGCGCTGGTCGGCGGAGGAGACGATCCGGCCGAAGCGGACGCCGCGGCCGCCACGTCCTCGCTCACCTCGGAGGTGTCGTTCACACCGAACCCGTCAGGAAGCAACAACTCCGACGGCAACGGTGGTGGCGGTAGTGGCGATTCCGGTTCGAATGGTTCTGCTTCGAACGGTTCTGCGACGTCCGCCGCAGCGAGTTCGACAACGTCGGCAACCAGCGCTGCTCCGGTACCGGCAGGGCAGTGCGCCGATTCGTCCCTCGCAGTCAAGGCGACCGCAGACAAGCCCACGTTTGCCGGTGGCGAGGAACCGACCTTCACAATTGTCATCACGAACATCGGTTCCGCCGCGTGTGATCGCGACCTGGCTGGTGGACTTCAGCAGGTGCTCGTCTACAGCATCGACGGCAAGAACCGGTTGTGGTCCAACGTGGACTGCTACCCGCAGCCGGCCCCGGATGTGCGCAACCTCGAACCCGGTGAGCAGGCTGCCTTCAAGGTGGCCTGGTCCGCTACGACCTCGACTCCGGACTGCGCCACCTCGCAGAACCCGCAGCGCAATCCCGTTGGCCCCGGCGCGTACACCGTCGTCGGTCAGCTCGGTGCCCTGCGTAGCGGCGCGGAGCCGTTCAATATCGCGTAACCGAATATCGCGTAACCGCCGAGCTCAGTTGTATGAACCGGTGATCGATGACTCTGCCAGCCGGGACAAACCTTCCCGGATGTGACGAGCCCACAGTCCACCGATACCTTCGACGGACTGAAGGTCGGCTGCCGTTGCCGCGAGCAGAGCTTGCAAGGTGCCGAATGATCCGACCAGTCGGTGGATCTGATGGAACTGAAGCCGTGGTACTCGCATGAGCACCCGGTATCCGCGGGGAGTCATCGGGGTGTCGAGAGCCTCGATTGTGCCCGGGTATCCGAGGACTCGAGCGAGGGTCGTCAGGTCGAGAAGATCGGCATCGGTGACACGGTCCAAGGCAGCGAGCACATTGTCCATCGCGGCGGTTCCGACCGGCTCGGGTCCGGCCAGGTAGTCGCGGACGATGAGCTGACGCGCAATGTCGTTGTCGCCGACCAGCTCTTCGAGCTGAAGTGCGAGTTGTCGACCGTCTGTGCCGAGCTCCAGGACGTCCTGTTCGATCTCGAGCGATACGCGTCTAACCATCTCGAGTCGCTGCACCACCGTCAAAGCGTCGCGCAGAGTCACGAAGTCCTCGATCTCGACGACGGACAGTGACCTGGTGACCTCGTCGAGACGTGCCTTGTATCGCTCGAGTGTCGCAACGGCCTGATTTGCTCGGGACAGGATCGTGGCGGAACCTTCGATGACATGTCTGATGCCGCCGACGTAGACGCTGACGATCGACATCGACTGACTTACCGACACCACCGGGTATCCGGTCTGGATTGCCGTGCGTTCCGCTGCGCGGTGCCGAGTGCCGGATTCGACGGTCGGGATCTTGTGGTCCGGAACGAGTTGAACGTTTGCGCGGACGATGTGCGAGCCATCGGTGGACAGCACCACGGCACCGTCCATTTTCGAAAGTTCCCGAAGGCGCGTGGGCGCGAACGCCACGTCGAGGTTGAAACCACCGTCGCACAGCGCCTCGATCTCGTCGTCGTAACCGAGGACGATCAGGGCGCCGGTGCGACCTCGAAGAATGCGTTCGAGGCCGTCGCGCAGCGCGGTTCCGGGGGCCAATCTGGCGATGGTTTCTCTCAACGCCGGCGACGACTGGGGATCCGCCATCGCACTGATCATTGAGAAACTCCCTGCTGAGGTCGATGTCACTAAGTCCGGGTCCGATAGCTGGTACTGGCAGATCCTTCGATTAGATTACCTATCCGTGAGTAGTACCTGGACTTTGCCTGACGACCTGACCGTGCCCACGCCCGTTGAATTCTTCCCGGCGGCAGGTGAGACGTTGCCTCAGCACTGGTCGAAGTGCTTCGGGTGTGGCGACGATCAGCCGGCCGGGATGGCGATGAGTTTCAAGGCCGGTGAGGGCCTCGAGGTGACCGGACGACTCGAAGTCGCAAAGAAGTACCAGGGTGGACCCGGGGTCATTCACGGCGGAATTCTTTCCACTGCTTTCGACGAGGTGCAGGGCGTGGCATGCATGGTCCTCGGCACTCCGGTGGTGACCGGTCACCTCGAGATCGACTTTGCGCGTCCGATCCCGCTCGGCTCGGTTCTCGAGTTTCGGGCTCGCGTCGAGGGAACTGTCCGGCGCAAGGTCTACACCAGCGCCGAAGCTGTCATCGTCGAAGGTCCGGCCGCTGATCCGGACGTCATTGTCGGAACGTCGCGAGGACTGTTCCTGACCATCACGGCCGAGCATTTTGCACAGACCCAGCAATTTGTGGACGGCGTTCCGACCTCGCCGTTCGGAACCTCGTCTGTCTGATTGCCCAGCCCGGATCACCTCCGTCATTTGACGGGGGTGAGCTTGGGGCGCGGCGCGCCCTGCTTGCCGCCGAGCAAGCCGGCGTAGGTCAAGGCCTCGGCTATGGTCGTCACTTCGTTGACTCGCATGCCGGGAATGTTCGGCCCGGAGTCGACCGGCACTATCGCGCTCGTGAATCCCAACCTTGCAGCTTCGATCAGACGTCGGTTGACGCCGGCAACTCGGCGAACCTCTCCGGCGAGTCCGACCTCGCCGAGGATCACCATTCCCTTGGGGACCGGCTTTCCCTTCACCGCGGAGGTGACCGCAATGGCGAGGGCCAAATCGGCACCTGGTTCCGTCATGCGCATGCCGCCCACGGTCGCCGCGTAAACGTCGGCTTTGGCGATCGACACTCCGGCCCGTCGCTCGAGTACCGCCAGAACCATGGCGACACGCGCAGTGTCCAGGCCGCTCACAGCTCGACGGGGAGTGGGGAGTGGCGTAGGGGCAACCAATGCCTGTACTTCGCCGAGCAGAGGGCGTTTGCCGTCCATCATCACGGTGACAGCAGTGCCCTCCACCATCTCTTCCCGATGGTGGAGGAACAATCCGGACGGATCGCTGATCTCGTTGATGCCTTGTTCGGTGAGTTCGAAACAACCCACCTCGTCGGCTGCTCCGAATCGGTTCTTCACTCCGCGGACCATGCGAAGCGTGGAGTGTTTGTCTCCCTCGAAGTGCAGGACCACGTCGACGAGATGCTCGAGCGACCGTGGGCCGGCTACGGCTCCGTCCTTGGTGACGTGACCGATCAGGAGTACCGGAATTCCGCTGGACTTCGCCAACGACGTGAGCGCGCTGGTGACTGCTTTGACCTGTGTGACACCACCGACAACGCCGTCGACGTCGGCCGCGAGCATGGTTTGCACCGAGTCGACGATCACCAGGGTGGGTTTGACCTGCTCGACGTGGCCGAGGATGGTCGCGAGATCGTTTTCCGCAGCCAGATACATCCGTTCGTGGACGGAATTGGTGCGATCGGCCCGGAGCCTGACCTGGCCGGCCGACTCCTCGCCGGTGACGTAGAGCGCACGATCCTCCGGGCTTCGCATCGCCCATCGGTAGACGACCTCGAGTAGCAGCGTGGATTTGCCGACGCCAGGTTCTCCGGCGAGGAGGACGACCGAACCGGGAACGACCCCTCCGCCGAGAACGCGGTCGAGTTCACCGATCCCGGTGGGCTTGGCCTTGGTGCTCTGGCTGTCGATCTGGGTGAGCGGGGTGGCGGGTGTGGTGGGCAGGACAGCGGCCGAACCGGCCTTCGCGAGCGATGCTCCCGCGCGACTGGCGACCGGAGCGACGACGGACACTTCGGACATGGAGCCCCACGTGTCGCACTCGGGGCAGCGGCCGACCCATTTGGGCACGACGGATTTGCATTCGGAGCACCGATAGTTCGATTTCGCTTTGGCCACCGGAACAGACTAGAGGCGGGGTCCGACATGGACCCCGCCTCTAGTGTGGCAATTCGTGACCTGGGCGAAAAGTAGTGTCCGCCTTGGGTTTACAAGCTCAGTGTCCTGAACCCTCGACCGGCGACTTCTCGGACACGTCACGTTCGAGTTGCGGGCCCGCATCGACGGGAACCTGAACCGTGACCGGGCCGGCCTTCTCGAAGGTGAAGGTCATCGGGATGGTCAGGCCCGGGCGAACGCCGGCCTTGATGTCTTGGAGGACAACGAGCATGAGCGCTGCGGGAGCGTCAGTGTTCTGGTCCTTGTTCTCGATCTGCTTTTCGGCTTCGGCCTCAGCGGACTCGCCCGCGGGAAGCTCTCCGGCCTGCAGGGATGTCTGCGGCTTGATTACCAGTCCGGCAACCTCTTCACCAGCGACAACGCTTGCAGCGTAGTCGGTGGTGATGCTGACCAGCTTGTCGGTGGTCTCCGCGCTTTCGTTCACGATCGTGAAGGCGAGCACGGCATTTCCGCCGGGTTCGATGCTGTACTCCTCGGACGAGGGGTACATGATGTGCACGTTGCGTAGGGCGATGTCACCAACGCTGGCGCTGTTGCCGTTCACGGCGGCCTGCTGGACGGCAGTCTGGCTCACCTGTCCCGAGCCACATGCGGACAGCGCGATGGCTGCGCCTGCAGCCAGTGCAATGGCGGTAGCGACTCGGCGAGTCGGCTTGCGGATAGCAGTCACGGTTTGTCCTCCAGGGCGTCAGGTTCGCACTCCACTAGGCAGAGTAGTAGTCAGCTCTCGCGGGCCGGTCGCTGGGTCGCCACAACGGTTGTCCGCGTGGGCTTTCGTGCTGCCGTGAACAGGCCGTCGACGCTGGCTGAATGCACGTCCAACAGGCACTGTCAACCCCTACGCTCGAGCAAGGATGCCCCTGACCTGCGCCGTTGATGCATGGCTGGTTCTTCGACGTGTTAAACTAGTGGAATCGAAAGGGGCACGGGACACATGATTTTCAAGGTCGGAGACACCGTCGTATACCCCCATCACGGTGCGGCGCTGATCGAAGCTATCGAAACCCGCACCATCAAGGGTGAGCAGAGGGAATATCTCGTTCTGAAGGTTGCTCAAGGCGATCTGACAGTGCGAGTACCCGCAGACAACGCAGAATACGTCGGAGTTCGCGACGTCGTCGGCCAGGAAGGCCTCGACAAGGTTTTCCAGGTTCTGCGTGCACCGCACACCGAAGAGCCCACCAACTGGTCTCGTCGATACAAGGCAAATCTCGAGAAGCTGGCTTCAGGTGACGTGAACAAGGTCGCCGAGGTTGTTCGTGACTTGTGGCGTCGTGAGCAGGATCGTGGACTTTCTGCTGGTGAGAAGCGCATGCTTGCCAAGGCTCGTCAGATTCTCGTCGGAGAGCTCGCGCTCGCCGAGGGCACTGACAACGAAAAGGCTGAGATCATTCTCGACGAGGTCCTCGCGACCGCGTCCTGAATCAACACCACAACAAAGCTGACAGTGTCGGTAGTAGCACTGGTTCCTGCCGCAGGTCGGGGAGTGCGCTTGGGTGAGCAGATACCCAAGGCATTCGTCGAACTCGGTGGGCGCACCATGCTTGCACGCGCGGTTGACGGGCTCCGGAAATCCGGAGCGGTCGACCGCGTTGTTGTGATTGTGCCGCCTGAACTCGTTGCATCGGTCTTGGCTGATCTGGGGCGTAGCGATGACATCGATGTCGTTGCAGGCGGAGCGGAGCGCACAGACTCCGTGCGAGCCGGACTCGAGGCTGCCGGAGACGCGGAGTTCGTGCTTGTGCACGATGCTGCGCGGGCTTTGACGCCACCGGCGATGATTGCGCGGGTGGTGGCTGAACTGAAGGCGGGTAGCGCTGCGGTCATTCCCGTGCTGCCGGTCACGGACACCATCAAGTCCGTCGATGTTCTCGGTATGGTCACCGGTACTCCGCTGCGCAGCGAACTTCGTGCGGTGCAGACTCCGCAAGGCTTTTCCGCGCAGGTTTTGCGTGACGCCCATGACGCGGGCGATCTTGCGGCTACGGACGACGCGTCGTTGGTCGAGCGACTCGGTGTTTCCGTACAGACAATCGCCGGTGAAGTTCGTGCCTTCAAGATCACGACACCACTCGACCTGGTACTTGCCCGAGCACTTCTGGATGCGGATTCGTAAGGACGGAAACTGGATGCGAGTCGGGTTGGGGACGGATGTTCATCCCATCGAGGTAGGCCGCCCGTGTTGGATGGCCGGTTTGTTGTTCGAGGAAGCCGATGGTTGCTCCGGGCATTCCGACGGCGATGTTGCCGTTCATGCGTTGTGTGACGCTCTTCTCTCCGCAGCGGGATTGGGCGACCTCGGCTCCGTCTTCGGTACCGGTAGGCCGGAATGGGACGGAGTCAGTGGTGTCCGGATGCTCGCCGAGGTTCGGCGGTTGCTCGAGGAAAACCAGTTCACGGTGGGTAATGCCGCAGTCCAGGTCATCGGGAATCGCCCCAAGATCGGCCCGCGTCGCGATGAGGCGCAACGCGTCCTCTCCGATGTTCTGGGTGCCCCGGTTTCGGTCTCCGCCACCACCACCGACGGACTCGGTTTGACCGGGCGAGGCGAGGGGATCGCCGCTATGGCCACCGCGTTGGTCATAGCAACCGGCAACGACAGGTAAGATCGCTGGTCGTGACCCTGCGCCTATACGACACCGGTACGCGGGCCCTGCGGGATTTTGTTCCGTTGGTCCCCGGACATGCATCGGTGTACCTGTGTGGGGCGACAGTCCAGGGCGATCCCCACATCGGCCACGTGCGGAGCGGCGTCGCTTTCGACGTGCTGCGCCGCTGGTTGCTGGCGCACGACAACGACGTTGCATTCGTGCGCAACGTGACGGATATCGACGACAAGATCTTGAACAAGGCCGCCGACGCCGGCCGTCCGTGGTGGGAGTGGGCCACGACGTTCGAGCGTTCCTTCACGTGGGCGTACGACCAGTTGGGTGTATTGCCGCCGTCGATCGAACCGCGGGCCACCGGTCACGTCACGCAGATGGTTACGATGATGGAACGTCTCATCTCGAACGGTCATGCGTACGCCGCAGGCGGTGACGTCTACTTCGACGTACAGAGCTACCCCGAATACGGCGCACTCTCCGGACACAAGCTCGACGACGTCCATCAGGGTGAGAGTGCGGCCGAGGGCAAGCGTGACCCGCGTGACTTCACGCTGTGGAAGAGGGCCAAGCCCGGCGAGCCTTCGTGGCCGACCCCGTGGGGGCCCGGCCGCCCCGGTTGGCATCTCGAGTGCTCGGCCATGGCGGAGTTCTATCTCGGTGCTGCCTTCGATATTCATTGCGGTGGAAGGGATTTGGTCTTTCCGCATCACGAGAACGAGATTGCTCAGGCAAAGTGCGTCGGAGACGATTTTGCTCAGTACTGGTTGCACAACGGCTGGGTCACGATGAGTGGCGAGAAAATGTCCAAGTCGCTCGGCAATGTGCTGTCGGTGCCGAATGTGTTGAAAAAGGTTCGCCCGCAAGAACTTAGGTACTACCTCGGTAGTGCTCACTACCGTTCCAATCTCGAGTACTCGGACGAAGCCCTCGAAGAGAGTGCCAAGTCGTATCAAGGGCTCGAGACGTTTGTCCTGCGCACGCACAAACGCGCAGGAGGCGTCGAACTCGGGACGTGGACAGAGGGTTTCGCGGAAGCGCTCGACAACGACTTGTCGGTCCCGATCGCGTTGGCCGAGATTCACGGCAAGGCAAGTGCGGGCAATACCGCGCTCGCAGCGGGAGACCTGAGCGCGGCGCGCGTGGCGGCAGGTCAGGTGCGGGCGATGCTCGCCATTCTGGGCGTCGACCCCCTCGACGCGCATTGGTCGCAGTCCGGTGGCGACACCGAGGCGGCAATGGAAGCTTTGGACGTGTTGGTGCGCGCCGATCTCGATCGGCGGCAGCAGGCACGGACGGAAAAGAACTGGGCGGTGGCGGACGAAGTCCGTGATCGCCTCATCAAGGCGGGTATCGAAGTAACCGATACTCCCGACGGACCCGAATGGTCCCTGAAGGCAGGGCAGTAACAATGGCTGGAAACTCGAGCAGGCGCGGCGCAGTCCGTAAGGGCGGCACCAAGAAGGGCCAGGTTGCCGGTTCCGGTGGCCAGCACAAGCGTGGTCTCGCCGGCCGCGGTGCTACGCCTCCCGCCGAGGCACGTACCAAGCATCCCGCGGCGAAGCGTGCAGCGCGCGCAGCCCGGGCGGACGAGAAGCAGAACCAGGGCCGCGGTGGCCGTCCGGGTCCCGGCCGCAAGGTTCTCGACGGTCCCGAGACCGTGCTCGGTCGCAACCCGGTTGTGGAGTGCCTGCGCGCGGGTGTTCCGGCGACGGCGCTGTGGGTGGCTGTCGGTACCGAGAGCGACGACCGGTTGAAGGAATCCGTTCAGCGGGCTGCCGACGCCGGTATCTCCATCCTCGAGGTACCGCGCTCGGATCTGGATCGACTCAGCGCCAACGGTCTTCACCAGGGCATCGCTCTGCAGGTTCCGCCGTACCGTTACGCGCACCCGGACGATCTCCTGTCCGAGGCACGTAAGCACGCAGAGCCGCCGCTGCTCGTCGCGCTGGACAACATCACCGACCCGCGCAACCTCGGCGCCGTCGTGCGTTCGGTCGCGGCTTTCGGTGGCCACGGCGTCGTGATTCCGGAGCGTCGTAGTGCCAGTGTCAGTGCCGTCGCTTGGCGTACCAGCGCCGGTGCTGCTGCTCGTCTGCCGATTGCTCGCGCCACCAACCTCACTCGCACGCTCAAGGACTGGGCGTCCAAGGGTGTTCAGGTTGTGGGCCTCGACGCCGGCGGCGACACCACGCTCGACGATTTCGACGGCAGTGGTCCCGTGGTGATCGTTGTCGGTTCCGAGGGCAAGGGACTCTCACGTCTCGTCCGCGAGAACTGCGACGCGATTCTGTCCATCCCCATGGCTGGACCGGTCGAGTCGCTCAACGCTTCGGTTGCTGCCGGAGTTGTGTTGGCCGACATCGCTCGTCGTCGCCGGAACAGCTAGAGCATTCAGCCCGGTGCGCGTTTTCCGGCAGTGGTAACAACCGGAAAACGCGCACGGGGTCTTTAGCCGAATTCGATCGAGGTGTTGATTTCCTCGACCTGGTCGGAGAGCGCCATGTCTTCGGTGTCGGTGAACTGATTCGCGAAGCTCACGAGGTACACAGGGGATGATTCGTCAGCCTGATAGGCGATGACGGTCATGACCGCATACAGGGGAGCGCCCACGTTCGGCGGCGTCCATGTTCCGGCGATTCGAATGGCCTTCTGCCCGTCGATGTCGAGGTCGACCTTGTTCGCCTCGGTCCATCCGGCGAGCATGCCGAGCGAGGTCTGAGCGCCGGCAAGAACCGCATCGGGGCTTACAGTTCCCTGACTTTCCACGGTCAACGTCGTGTTCGGCATGAACCTGTTGGTATCGGTCTGGTTGCTCCACAGGATGTCCGTGACGCTTCCGGTCGTGCCTTCCTGGGTCTGCGACCATCCGTCCGGCAGGCTGACGCTGATGACCGGTGCGTCGGCGTCGGTGCCGGAGTTGAGGGTGACGCGCTCGCCGCTGAAGCTGATGCTCTCATCCGACGTTGTTGCCGCAGCGGCCGAACTGGTTACTGAGCTTGTTACTGAGCTTGTTTCTGAGCTTGTTTCAGAGGTCGCCGCGCCGTCGTCGGAGCTGCTGCATCCCGAAAGAACAAGTGCTGCGGTGATCATACTGACTGCGCCCAGAGCGATTGTGCTGCTCTTCATACTCATAGTTGTCAGTTCCTTCGGCTTCTTCACGACGGCCGTGCGCCGACGCCAGCAGTGGCTGAGACTATCAGCGTCGACTACGCCACCCGGAAGGTAACCGAACTTCCCGGTCTCATTTGCGCCGACGTGGCAATTCCCGGATCGGTGACAACAGCGATCACCGGATACCCGCCGGTTACAGGATGATCCGCCAGGAATATCACGGGATGACCACTCGGGGGCACTTGAATCGAACCGGCGACGACGCCTTCGCTGGGCAATTCACATGTTCGTGAGCGATGCAGCGGTCCGGGGCCGTGTAATCGAACGCCGACACGATCGGTGTCTTCGGTGACGGTCCAGGCGTGGCGCTGCAATGCGCGTACGGAGGCCGGTGTGAACCAGTCGTCGCGCGGTCCGAGCGTGATGCCGAGTGGAACCGGGCATGGGGTGGGTACTGGCGGCGGGATGAAGTCCTCGATCGGCCACCCGGCTTCCTCAACTCCGACGAGCAGGTAATCGCCCGCACGCAAGGGTGCTGGGCCGAGTTCGGAGAGTGTGTCGGTGGAGCGACTGCCGAGAGTTTCCGGGACGTCGATGCCGCCGCGGACGGCGAGATAGGTCCGCAGTCCGGTTGTGCTGTAGCCGATTTCGAGAAAGTCTCCGCTGTCGAGTTGGAGAGTGGAGTAGTCGGCAACCGGATGGGCATTGACGGTCACCGGTGCCCTCGCTCCGGTGACCGCGACGGTCAAGGGCCCCGCAGTCCGTACCGCGAATCCACCCGTCGTGATTTCGAGCGTGGCGGCGTGAAGTGTATTTCCCACCAGCCGGTTTGCAGCGTCGTGGGAGATCAGATCAGCGGCGCCCGAGCGGCCGACGCCGATGGCCGCACAACCTACCCGTCCGTGGTCCTGGACGGTGGTCAACGGGCCGGGGCGAACGACATCGAGCCATGCCATGAAGCCATTGTCCCGCAGTGAGGATTCTGGCGCAGGACTCAGGTGAAGGCTGTGATCGCCACGTCGGACGCGGTGAGCAGTCTCCGGATTTCGGTGGCCATGTCGACGGCGGTCGGGGTATCGCCGTGTACGCACACCGAGTCGGCGCGCACCATCACGCGGCTTCCGTCAACGGCGTCGACGACGCCCTCGAGTACTATCCTGCGCACCCGTTCGGCGATGGCAACCGGGTCGTGAAGCACTGCGCCTGGCTGGTTTCTAGGCACCAACGTCCCCTCCGGGGTGTACGCGCGGTCGGCGAAGGCTTCGGTCACGACTGCCAGGCCAGCCGCTTCCGCCTCGGCCAGGAACACCGAATTCGGCAGACCGAGAACGGGGAGGGACGCGTCGTAGCTGCGAACGGCGTCGACCACGGCCCGCGCTTGTTCGCGGTGGTGCACTATCGCGTTGTAGAGCGCTCCGTGAGGTTTGACGTACGTGACGCGGGAGCCGGCGACACGGGCCAGTCCGTCGAGCGCCCCTAGTTGATAAATGACGTCGGCCGCGAGATCAGCGGGGGAGACGTCGATGAAGCGTCGGCCGAACCCCGAAAGATCGTTGTATCCGACCTGCGCGCCGATCCGCACGTTCTGTGCAACGGCGGAGCGGCAGGTCGCCAGCAGTGTGGTCGGGTCACCCGCGTGAAAACCACACGCGATGTTGGCGCTGGTGACCACGGCCAGCATGGCATTGTCGTCACCGAGCGTCCACGCGCCGTAGCCCTCGCCGAGATCGCTGTTCAGGTCGACGCGGATCGTCATGCGTGCGCCGGAATCCGTCCGGCATTCTTGCGTCGCGCAGAACCGGTGAGGCGGCACACCAGGTAGATGACAAACGACACCGTGGTGACGAAGCTGGACACGGGAACGCCGGGTGCGAGGGAGAGCAGGATGCCGCCGACAGCGGCGAGTTCTGCGAAGACCACAGACAAGATGGTCGCCTTGAGCGGGCTCGCGGTGACGTAGGCGGCCGCCGCAGCCGGAGTGATGAGCAACGACATAACCAGCAGTGCGCCCACGATCTGAACGCCGAGGGCCGCAGTGATGCCGACCAGAACTGCAAAGACTATCGACAGTGCACGTACCGGAACACCGCGTGCCGCAGCCACTTCAGGATCGGTACTCGCGAACAGCAAAGGGCGGTAGATGAATCCGAGTGTGCCGATCACGATGACGGCGCACAGAAGGAGCAGTTCGAGTCCGCTGTTGCCGGGTGCGACGATCTGACCGACCAACAGTGAAAAGCTGGTCCCCGTGCGGCCGTCGTACGCCCACAGGAACAGCACCGACAGTCCGAGCCCGAAGGCCATGATGACGCCGATTACCGAGTCACGGTCTCGTGCTTTGGCTCCCAGGAGTCCGAAGAGAACTGCCGCGACTACCGAACCGACAATTGCTCCGGCGCCGACACTGACTCCGACAAGCAACGCAGCCGAAGCGCCGGTCAGCGACAGTTCACTGGTTCCGTGGACGGAGAACGACATTTGCCGGCTCACGATGAGCGGGCCGATGATGCCGGCCAACAAGCCGAGGATCGCGCCGGCGATCAATGCTTGTTGGACGAAGTCGTACTGCAGAAGGTCGACGGTGGCGGACACGTCGAACATCCGCGACATCGCGTCGGTGAATTTGTTGCTCACGCGTGATCCTCATCGCTGTGGTGGACGCCTTCGCCCGGACGCAGGCCGCCCGCGCTGCCGAGAGCGTCGATGGCGTCGCCGGTGCCGACAACAACCAGGCGGCCGCGAACCTTCAGTACTTCGACGTCGGTGTTGTACAGATCCGAGAGAACGTCAGATGTCATCACCTCGGCCGGCGTTCCGATGCGGAACTTGCCGTCGACCAGATACAGCACCCGATCGACGAGCGGAAGGATCGGATTGATCTCGTGGGTCACGAACAGCACGGCCGTGTTGTGGGTGCGTCGACGCTTGTCGATCAACGTCGAGACCAAATGTTGGTTGGCGAGGTCGAGGCTGAGCAGCGGTTCGTCGCACAGCAGGATCTTCGGATCGCCGACCAACGCCTGCGCAATACGCAATCTCTGTTGCTCACCGCCGGACATGGAACCGATAGGGGCGTCCGCGAAGGCTTCGGCGCTGACCTGTGCGATGGCGTTGTCGACGATCGCGCGTCGACGCCCACGACGCAGCAGGCCCGTTCCCCACTGATGTCCGTCGACACCGAGGCCGACAAGGTCACGCCCGCGCAGCGGAAGTCCGTCGTCGATGGATTTCTGCTGCGGGATGTAACCGACGTGCGAGTTTCCGGCGCGGGCCGGGGTTCCGGCGATTTCCGCGCTGCCGCCGCTGAGTTGTAGCTGCCCCAGCAGGATTTTCAGGAGTGAGGTCTTGCCGGAGCCGTTCGGGCCGAGCACGGCGATGAACTCACCGGGCTGGACCTCGAGGTCGAGGCCGTCCCAGAGGGTGCGGGCGCCGAAGGACAATCGGGCGTCCTTCAGGGCGACTGCGGGCACGGCATTTGTTGCCGACGCCGTGGTATTCGCGGAGGTTTCTGTCACAAGCCGATCGGTTCTTCTCGGAATTTATGTGGGCAAGATAATTACTGGGCAGAGAGGGCGTTGGCGAGCGACTCCGCGGTCTGCGTCTGCCACTGAATGTAGTCCAGGCCTTCGGGGAGAGTTTCCGTAACCTCGACGACGGGTACGCCGGCTTTTTCGGCGGTGGAGCGCATGTCCTGCGTCACTTTGTCCTGCGTCTGAGTGTTGTAGACGAGCGCTCGGGCCGCTTTGTCCGACAGCAGCTGACGGGTTGCGGCGATCGCGGCCGGTGACGGATCGTTGCCGTCTTCGATTGCGCTGGTGAATTCCTCGGGGGTTGCGTCCTTCAGTTCGGCGGCAACCAGCAGGTAGTGCGCGATGGGTTCGGTCTGCGCGACCGACTCGCCGCCGTGAGCAGCGGCGATGGAATCGGTGACGGCGGTGATGCCGGCCAGCTTCTGGCTGTATGCCTGCGCGTTTGCCTCGTACGTCGACGCGTTGTCCGGGTCCAGTGCGCCGAGTTGTTCGGCGACTGAGTGGGCTACTGCGTCGACGGTGGGGATGTCGAACCAGACGTGCTCGTTGACGGCGCCGTGCGTGTGGCCGTCGTGCGACTCTCCGGCGGTCTCACCGGCGTGGATACCACCGTCGAGCAGATCGTAGGCGTTGACGGTTTTCTGGTCGCCCTTGCCGGCGTCGAGGATGTCGGTGACAAATTGGTCGTAGCCACCGCCGTTGTAGACGACAAGGGAGGCGTCGGTGATCTTGGCAGCCTGAGCCGGAGTGGCTTCGAAGGAATGCGGATCTGCGGACGGCTCGTCGATGATGGAGGTGACGGTGAGAGCGTCGCCCGCCACGGCTTGCGCGACGTTGCCCCACACGTTTGTCGAGGCGACGACGGAGATGCCCTCGTCCCCGGTTTTTTCGGAGCCGCAGGCCGTCAGTGCCATGGCCGCTGCGACCGAGATGGTGGCTAGGGCGGCTATGCGAATTTTGGACGACGAGCGCACGAATTTTCTCCTGTACGAAGTGTGAGCTAAATGCTATTGGAAACCGTTACCGTTACACATTAGCTCATAATCGCTGGTAGGTCATGTTCGGTTCAGCCCCGTCGTGCCGACTTTGACGGGTACCGATAACGTCCGTCTATGCCCCGGTCCCGTCAGCCACGCCGTCAAGCCACTTTGGCGTCGCTCGCCGCCGAGCTCAATGTGTCGAGAACAACAGTCTCGAACGCGTACAACCGGCCCGATCAGCTCTCTGTCGAGCTCCGGGATCGGGTGCTCCAAGCGGCTAAGCGACGCGGATATCCCGGACCTGATCCGGTCGCCCGTTCCCTACGTACCCGCAAAGCCGGTGCCGTGGGACTTCTGCTCACCGAAGCGCTCAGTTACAGCTTCCGTGACCCGGCCGCCATGAGCTTCCTGGCGGGCCTGTCGGAATCCTGTGAGGAAGCCGGCCAGGGTTTGCTCCTGATTCCCGCCGGACCAGGGCGAGACGACGTGGATGCCGCCGCGGTAGTGCAGCAGGCCGGCGTCGACGGTTTTGTCGTCTACTCGGTTGCCGACGACGACCCGTATCTTGCCGCTGTGCTCGAACGCCACATCCCTATCGTCGTGTGCGACCAGCCGCGCGAGATCCCCGGTGCGTCTCTCGTGGGCATCGACGACCGCGCTGCCATGCGCAAGGTCGCCGATTACCTCATCGGACTGGGCCATACCGAGATCGGCGTGCTGTGCATGCGGCTGGGGCGCGACAGGATGGACGGTGTTGTCAGCCAGGAACGGCTGAAGTCGCCGCACTTCCACGTTCAGCGTGAGCGGATCGAAGGAGTGCGCGACGCGATGTCGGCGGCGGATCTGGATCCACTTTCCCTGACGGTGATCGAGCGCTACGTCCACACCACGCAGTCCGGACACTCGGCGGCGGCGGAGGCGCTTGCAACCAAACCGAAGATCACGGCACTGATCTGCACCACCGACGTACTTGCCTTGGGCGCTCTGGACTGGGCGCGATGGCAGGGCATCGACGTGCCGGGACAGTTGTCGATCACCGGGTTCGACGGTGTCAGCGAGGCTCTTCGCGAATCGCTGACCACCGTGCGCCAGCCGCAGGAGGAGAAGGGCAGGCGCGCCGGCGCACTTCTGATGTCACCATCCGGCTCCGGTGTGCCGATCATCGAGATGCTCGAGACCGAACTGCTGGTCGGCCGTACGTCTGGTCAGGCCAAGAGCTGAGCGGGCAAGTCCAAGAGCTGAGCGCAGCGGAGTAGGCCGAGATGGCTGTAGGCCTGGGGGTGGTTGCCGAGTGACCGTTCGGCGACCGGGTCGTACTCTTCGGCGAGTAGACCGGTAGGACCTGCTGCGGCAACCAGTTGGTCGAACAGCGCCTCTGCTTGCAGGCGTTGTCCGATCAGTAGGTACGCCTCGACCAGCCATGCTGCGCAGAGGTGGAATCCACCCTCGATTCCGGGTAGGCCGTCGTCGTGGTGGTATCGATACACCGTTGAACCGCTACGCAATTCGGCTTCGGTAGCGACTACGGTCGCGGCGAATCGAGGATCCTCCGGATCGATCAGCCCGGACAGTCCGATGTGGAGGGTGGCGGCGTCGAGATCTACACCGTCATATGCGGCGGTGTACGACTGGACGTCGTCCTTCCATCCCTTGTGGCGCACCTCGTCGGCGATCTCGTCGCGCAATTCGGCCCACTCCGGCAACGCCGTTCGACCGAAGCGGTCAGCCAGCTTCACGGCGCGGTCGACGGTCACCCATCCCATCACCTTGGAGTAGACGTGATGGCGAGGGTTGTCGCGGATCTCCCAGATGCCGTGATCAGGTTCGAACCACCGTCGTTGAACGGCTTCGACCATGGCGCCCACCAGTTCCCAGTCGCGGTCGCTCAAAGGCTCGGCAGCCCCGGCCTTTTCGCGGGCGTCGGCCAGGTGGACGATCAGTTCGACGATGGGGCCGAAGACGTCGAGTTGGACTTGCTGATTGGCAGCGTTGCCAACCCGAACCGGGCGGGATCCGGCGTACCCGGGCAGGGAGTCGATGACTGCCTCAGGTGGCAGTGACGTGCCGTTCAACGTGTACAGCGGGTGTAGGCGCTCGGGGCCCGGCAGTGTTTCGAGGACGCGGTGGACCCAGTCGAGGTATTCCTCGGCTTCATGGGTGGACCCGACGCTCACGAGAGCTGTTGCGGTGAGCGCAGCGTCGCGCAACCAGCAGTAGCGATAATCCCAGTTCCGGACCCCTCCGATCTCTTCGGGCAGTGACGTGGTTGCCGCGGCCATGATGGAGCCGGAGTCCGCGTGGACGAGCCCGCGCAGTGTGAGGGCGGAGCGTTTCATCAAGTCCGGCTTGAGTTTCGGAAGATCGAGGGTCTTGGCCCAATCGGACCAGTAGCTCTCCGACCGAGCGCGACGGTCCGCTTCTGGCGCTGGAGATGGATCCATATCTGTTGTGCCGCAACGCAATTCGAGAATCACGTCACCTTTGGATGGTTCGACGATGGCATGGGCGGTCTGCTGGTTGCCATCGGTGGCGATATTCCACTGCACGCCGGGGGAGCGCAGTACGTATGGCTCGTTCGTGCCCAGGACGCGGATGCCGTCGTCGACGACCTCTAGGGTGACTTGAGCCTGGCCGAACTCCGGGCGAGGTGCAAACGACACCACCGCATCGGCTCGGCCGGAGATGATGCGGGTGAAGTCGGTTCGGCCCTGTTGCACGTCGTGGGGAAGGTAGTCGGTGACGGACAGGCTGGCCCACCGCGTTTGAACGGTCATGGTGCCGTCGAGATACTTCTGGCTCAGTGGCAGAGCGGTCCGCCGTGGTCCGACGCTGAAATGTCCGGCAGCGGTTCCGCCGAGCAGATGGGCGAATACCGCCGCGGAGTCGGGCTCGGGGTGGCACAGCCACGTCAGGGTGGCGTCGGGCGTCACGAGGGCAACCGTGCGGGGGCTGGCAAGCATGGACAGGCGCTCGATGGGCGGCGCGTCGGCACCCGAGAGCCACGTACGACGTTCGTCGAGCAGGAAGGCCAGTGCGGCCGCTACGTCTTCGGTGCTGTCGACGCGGTAGGTGGCCAGGGTGTCGCCCGGACCGACCTTGACTCCGATGTCGGGGCCGGACAGCCGGGCGAAAGCTTTTTCGTCGGTGACGTCGTCGCCGATGAACACTGCGGCGGTGGCGCCGTCCTGGTGCCGGATGAGATCAAGCGCCTGGCCCTTGTCCGTGGCGATGACAGCCAGCTCTACGACGAACTTTCCCTCGGTGACCTGCACTCCCGGCCAAAGTGCGGATTCCGTTCGCACCGCGATCAAGGCCTTCTCGGCGTCGTCTTCGGGGGAGTTACGAACGTGCAGCGCGATGCTGGCAGGCTTCTTCTCGACCGTCGCGCCGGCGGTGCGGGACGCGATCCGAGTCAGTTCGGTGTTGATCTCGCCCAGCAATTTCTTGGCGTCGGCGTCGATGGCGTGAACAAATCCGATGTCGAATTCGGAGCCGTGACTTCCGACCAGCTGCACTTCGGCTGGAAGTCGGGAGAGTGCGGCGAGGTCTTTGAGAGCGCGCCCGGAGATAACTGCGGCGGTGGTTGAAGCCAGGCTGGCGAGCGAGCGAAGGGCGCGGACCGACTCTGCGCGTGGATACGCCTTCTCCGGATCCGCGACGATGGGCGCCATGGTCCCGTCGTAATCAGAAGCAACCAGCAACCGGGGAGTCTGGGCCACGGCTGAGAGGGCTCGACGGAGTTCGATGGGGAGATCCTGTGCGCTCACCTCTTCAAATCTAGGTGATTACGAGCGTCCTGGCTCGGTACGTCGGCTCAACGGGTGAACAGAACCAATTGTCGATCCGAATTATCCCTATGCGGGTCTGCGGGATCCGTCGCCGAGCAACAGCTCAACGGTCAATTCCAGACGATTGGCGACGTCGGTGGCCGATGATCGTCGTGTGAGCCAAGCCACGAGATTGGACAGCCACACATCGGAAATGACGCGAGCGATAGCCAACTGCTCGTCGTTCGGTTCCTCTTCGGTCATCGCACGCGCGAACAATCGGTCCATCAGTTGACCCACCTGATCGACCTCGGCGGCAGCGGACGCGTCGGCGAACATGAACGCGCGTGTCATGGCTTCGGTGAGCAGTGGATCGCGTTGCATTGCACGAGTGATCAAACTCAGGATCAGCTGCATGCGCTCGAGCGGGCTGGTGCCGGGTGGAATCTTGCCTCGGGAGTCGATCTTCTCGAACTCGCGCGCTAGAGCGGAAACCAGAAGGTGCACCTTCGACGGAAAATATCGGTAGAGCGTTCCGACGGCAACATCCGCACGTTCGGCCACTGCACGCATCTGGACGGCTTCGTATCCGCCCTTGGACGCCAGTGTCAGTGTGGCATCGAGAATCCGCTTGCGACGTTCGCGTTGCGCGTTGGAGCTGAGATCGTCGTCTCCGAGCGTCGCGGATGCAACGGCAGTGGAGCGGGATCGGGATGTTGCGGTCATCGACAAATTCCTTCGCGCCTTGACTCATGGCCAGGTGTCATATTAGAACACGTTCTAAACAATTGTGTCACTAATGGAGAGGTGGGAACCAGTTGTGACTATCGCCACGACCGATGAACAGCGGGCAGTCCAGGAGTCGATCGAGGCATGGGCGCGATCGGCAGCGCCGATAGACATGGTACGCCGTGGACCAGCGAATTCGTGGCGCCAGGGTTGGTCGGATTTTGCATCTTTGGGGATCTTTTCCGTCGCCGTGCCCGAGTCGGTGGGCGGCTCCGGAGCTGAGATCGTAGATCTCGCTGCAATGCTCGAGCAGGCTGCAATTGAACTTGTGCCGGGTCCCGTTCTCACTACGGCGTTGGCCGCGTTGGTGGTAGGTCGCAGTGCAACTCCCGCGGCAAAGCGCTGGTCCGAGGCGCTTGCAGACGGTGAGATTCCCTGTGCTGTCGTACTGGACGAAAGACCAGTTGCCGCAACGGCTACCGAATCCGGAGGGCTCGAACTTCACGGTGACGGTGGTTTCGCCTGGGGCGCGGATTCTGGCGTGTCGGTACTGGTTTCCGCCGATAGTGGCAATGGCGCCGTCTGGGTGCTCGTCGACGGCGAAACGAATGGCGTCACGTATGACGCGCTCGACACGATTGACAAGTCCCGTCCGTTGGCAAAAGTCTCCTTCGATCGTGTGGTCGTGGACGCAGATCGGATCATCGGCGACGCGGCGACCGGATCTGTGGCTGATCTTGCTGCAACACTCGCGTCGGCCGAGGCAGCCGGAATTGCCGCGTGGAGCCTGCGGACTGCCGTGGAATACGCGAAGATTCGTGAGCAGTTCGGCAAACCGATCGGTTCCTTTCAGGCGATCAAACATCTGTGCGCCGAGATGTTGTGCCGGGTTGAAAATATCGGCGCAGTTGCCTGGGATGCCGCCGTCGCGGCGGAGTCGGGCGACGAACTTCCGATCGCCGCAGCAGTAGCCGCTGCGGTTTCCCTGGATGCGGCCGTCGACATGGCCAAGGACTGCATCCAGGTGCTCGGCGGAATCGGCTTCACCTGGGAGCATGAGGCGCATTTCTACCTTCGTCGCGCCGTGTCGCTGCGTCAGATGATGGGTGGCTCGTCTCGTTGGCGCGCCAGGGTGGCGGAGTTGACGCTCGCCGGATCGCGTCGTCACCTGCAGATCGATCTCAGTGCGTTGGAGTCCGATCGCGCCGAAATTCGCAGCGAAGTAGCGCAACTCGTGGCTCTTCCGGAATCGGAGCAGCGCACCGCGCTCGCCGAGTCGGGTTACCTTGCACCACATTGGCCGGCGCCGTACGGCAAAGGGGCCAAGGCGGCTCAGCAGATTTTGATCGAGGAAGAGTTGGCCGCGGCCGGTGTCGGCCGCCCCGATCTGGTGATCGGATGGTGGGCCGTGCCAACCATTCTCGAACACGGCAGTGTCGAACAGATCGAGCGTTTTGCCGTCCCCACTTTGAAAGGGGACATCACGTGGTGTCAGTTGTTCAGCGAGCCCGGAGCTGGATCCGACCTCGCGTCGTTGCGCACCACCGCCGAGAAGGTCGACGGCGGGTGGAAGCTCAACGGGCAGAAGGTCTGGACTTCGCTTGCGCGTGAGGCTGATTGGGCGATCTGTTTGGCGCGTACCGATCGCAGTGTGCCGAAGCACAAGGGCATTACGTACTTCCTGCTCGACATGAGGACGCCGGGAATCAGGATTTCGCCGCTGCGGGAGATCACGGGCGATTCATTGTTCAACGAGGTGTTCCTCGACGACGTGTTCGTGCCAGACGACTGTGTCGTCGGGGAGCTCGGCGGTGGCTGGAAGCTGGCCCGAACGACACTCGCAAATGAGCGGGTCGCCATGAGCGGCGGCTCGTCGCTCGGTGGTGCGATGGAGGAATTGCTTGCGTTGGCAAGCGATCCGGATCCTGTGGTCACAGACAAGTTGGGCGGTTTGATCGGCACGGCAATGGTGGGATCGCTCTTGGAATTGCGAACCACATTGCGGCAGTTGGACGGGCAGGATCCCGGACCGGCATCGAGCGTTCGCAAACTGGTCGGTGTTCGGCAGCGCCAGGCCGTCGCCGAGTTCGCGATGGAGCTGGGTGGTCCGGCCGGGTGGGTCGAGGGCCCGCTTTCGCGAGAGTTCCTCAACACCCGTTGTCTGTCCATCGCCGGTGGTACGACGCAGATTCTGTTGACCGTCGCGGCAGAGCGAATTCTGGGACTGCCGCGCGAGTGAGGGGTCTACAAATTTGCCACCATTGGTGGTACAACTAGAACACGTTCTATATTGACGATGGGAATTTGCCAGCGTGGACTTCACCAGAGATGAAACCCAGGATGCGGTGGCCGAGGTGGCTACCGCACTCCTGGCCCGCGAACTTCAGCCGGATGCCCTGTGGGCGGCCTTCGCCGAGGCGGATCTGCTCACGTTGGCGCTTCCGGAGCGACTTGGCGGGGAGGGTCTGTCGGTCGCCGACGTGGGCGCCTTGCTCGCCGAAGTCGGCCGGTCGGCGGCGCCGATACCGGCGCTTGCCACTCTCGGCTTCGGGGTGCTCCCCATCGTCGCTCTCGGCAGCGACGCCCAGCAGGATGAACTTCTCGCCGGTGTCGCCGCGGGGCGGGTATTCACGGCTGCCTTGGCTGAGCCTGGTCGTCAGTTTCCGGTCCAGCCAACCGTTGTCGCGCAGAAGGCCGGTGATCGGTACCGCGTGAGTGGGACTGTGCTGGCAGCCCCGTTCGCTGCGAGTGCACACCGAGTGCTGGTGCCGACAGACGCCGGAGTTGTGTTGATCGACCCGAACTCGGCCGGTGTGACACTCACGCCTACCCCGAGTTCATCCGGCAGTCCCGAGTTCGCGATAGTTCTCGACGATGCCATGGGCGAGATGCTCGGGGCAGGTGCGGAGGCAGTGCACGCGCTGTATCGCATAGCGCTGGCGAGCATCGGCGCTGTGGTCGACGGGTTGCTCTCCGGAGCGGTGGATCTCACCGCTGCCCATGTCGGATCCCGCGAGCAATTCGGTAAGCCGCTCGCAACCTTCCAGGCGGTTGCGCAACAGATTGCCGACGCCTATGTCACGTCCCGGACACTGCATGTTGTGTCACTCTCGGCATCGTGGCGTGTGTCGGAAGGCCTTGATGCGCAGTCTGATCTGGATGTGATGGCTTACTGGATAGCTCAGGAAATTCCGGCGACCATGCAGGTTCTCCATCACCTGCACGGCGGTTTGGGGGTGGATGTCACCTATCCGCTTCACCGCTATTACGGGGCAGCAAAAGACCTGGCGCGCCTGCTCGGTGGCGCTTCACATCGACTCGACCTCGTGGGGGCCCGGTGTTCATCGATCTGACCGACAGTCAGCGCGCGTTGCAGGCTGAACTTCGTCGCTACTTCTCGACCCTGATCTCGCCCGACGAGGCCAAGATCATGCGTACCGAACGCCACGGGCCGACTTACCGTGACGTGATCCGCCGAATGGGCAAGGACGGGTGGCTCGGTGTCGGCTGGCCGGTCGAATACGGCGGACGAGGCTTCGGTGAGGTGGAGCAGCAGATCTTTGTCAACGAGGCTGTGCGAGGGGATGTTCCGCTGCCATCGGTCACACTGCAAACGGTTGGCCCCACGCTGCAGAAGTACGGTAGCGAGGAGCAGAAGCAGAAGTTCCTTCCCGCTATCCTGGCCGGTGAAGTGCATTTTGCCATCGGCTACACCGAACCTGAGGCCGGTACCGATCTCGCGGCTTTGCGTACCGGTGCCGTCCGTGTGGGCGACGAGTACGTAGTCAACGGCCAGAAAATCTTCACCACCGGTGGACATGATGCGGACTACGTGTGGCTGGCTGTGCGAACTGGAGCAGCAGATTCGCGTCACCGGGGTATCTCGATCCTGATCATGGACACGAAGGATCCGGGGTACACCTGGACACCCATCATCACCTGCGACGGTGCCCATCACGTCAACGCCACCTACTACGAAGACGTCCGCGTTCCGGTGAACATGCTTGTGGGTGAGGAGAATCAGGGCTGGCGTCTCATTACCACTCAGCTCAATCACGAGCGAGTCATGCTCGGACCAGCAGGTCGCGTCGGTGGCATTTACGATCATGTCTTCGACTGGGCTCGCCGGGAGGGTCTCCTTGATCACGCCGACGTGCGACGCACGTTGGGGGAGATTCACGCAACCTACCGACTGAACGAACTCCTCAATTGGCAGGTAGCGTCGAGTGATTCGGAGTCGGTTGACGTTGCCGATGCTTCGGCAACCAAAGTTTTTGCCACCGAGCGTATTCAGCGAGTCGGCCGACTGGCCGAGGAAATCGTCGGTCGATACGGCAACCCTCTCGATCCGAAGACCGCTGATCTCATGGAGTGGTTGGACATGCAGGTCAAGCGCAATCTGGTGATTACCTTCGGTGGCGGGGTCAACGAGGTGATGCGCGAATTGATCGCGACTTCCGGCCTGAAGCTGCCAAGAGTTCCGAGATAGGAATTGACTGTGCCAGATTCCATTCTTACTGCCGCAGAGCAGGTTCGTGCGGATGGTCCGAGCGCACCTCGGGCCGGGCGAGATCCGGTGAACGTGCCGATGATCCGCAACTGGGTCGAGGCGATCGGTGACAAGAACCCGATTTACATCGACGAATCCGCCGCGCTCGCGGCCGGGCATGACGGTCTGGTCGCTCCGCCGGCCATGGCGCAGGTATGGACGATGCGCGGACTCGGTGCCGTACGCGAATCCGATGATCCACTAGGCCGTATGACGGACATCCTCGACGAGGCCGGATACACCTCCGTTGTCGCAACCAACTGCGATCAGACCTACCACCGCTACTTGCGGCCGGGCGAGGAAGTGACGATCACGTCTGTCTTGGAAGACGTTGTAGGGCCGAAGAAGACGGGCCTCGGTGAGGGCTGGTTCTTCACAACCCGAAGCTTGTGGCATGTCGGTGACGAAGTGGTATCCGAGATGATGTTCCGGATCCTGAAGTTTGCTCCGCCGGTCAGTGCGACGGTTCCATCGGATGTGCCAGACGATCTGGATTCTTCTCGAATGCTACGTCCCACGCCGTCGCTGGACACACAGTTCTTTTGGGATGGTGTTGCTGCGCACGAACTTCGGATTCAACTACGACTCGATGGCAGCGTGCAGCATCCACCGGTGCCCGCCATCTGGAAGGACAAGTCGGCCCAGACCGACTACCTCGTGGCTTCCGGTTTGGGAACCGTATTCAGCTTTGTTGTCCACCATGCGCCCGCAGTGCCCGGTCGCTCCCTTCCCTTTGTGGTTGCACTCGTCGAACTACCGGAAGGTGTGCGCATGCTCGGCGAACTTCGCGATGTCGCACCAGCCGATGTCTCGATCGGAATGGCCGTCGAAGCAACGTATCTCGATTTTCCGGGTGATGAAGAGACAGGCGGAACGCCGTGGACCCTGTATGCGTGGGTACCGGTTTCGCAGCAGGAGGAAACTTGATGACCGCGGTTTCAGAAATCTCTGTGGGAGAGCAGCTTCCGATACTCTCGATCTACGGAGACCCGACATTTGTCGTGTCCACGGCGTTGGCAACGCGCGACTTCCAAGACGTGCATCACGATCGTGACCTTGCGCAGCAGCGCGGCTCGAAAGACATCTTTGTCAATATCCTCACCGACACCGGGTTGGTGCAGCGATTTGTCACCGATTGGGCGGGCCCGAGAGCGGTCATCACCTCGATCAAGCTCCGGCTCGGGGTGCCCTGGTACGCGTACGACACTCTGACGCTCAGCGGAACCGTCAGCAGCTTCGACGAGGCACTGGTTACGGTTGCCGTGGTGGGCAAGAACAGTCTGGGTGATCACATCACCGCCGAGGTCGCGCTCACATTCACCACGCTGACTTCCACGACGGCGGGAGATATCGAATGAGCACATTGTCGGGGAAAGCAGCAATCGTCGGTATCGGCGCGACGGACTTCTCGAAGGAGTCGGGGCGCAGTGAACTGCGACTGGCTGCGGAGGCCGTCCAAGCAGCACTCGATGACGCGGGCCTGACACCCGCCGACGTCGACGGGCTCACCTCGTTCACGATGGATACCAATACCGAAGTAGCAGTGGCACGTTCGGTGGGAATTCCGAACCTGAAGTTCTTCAGCCGCATCCATTACGGCGGCGGTGCTGCTGCGGCCACCATCCAGCAGGCAGCTATGGCTGTGGCGACAGGAGTAGCGGACGTCGTTGTTGCCTATCGCGCGTTCAACGAACGCTCCGGTGCGCGGTTCGGTCAGGTGAACTCCGGTCTTGTGGCACAGGTCAATTCATCGGGGACCGACAATGCCTTCTCGTACCCGCACGGATTGGGAACTCCCGCGTCGTTTGTCGCAATGGTGGCGCAACGGTACATGCACGTGTACGGCGCTTCCAGTGAGGACTTCGGCCGCGTCGCCGTTGCCGACCGCAGGCACGCTGCCACAAACCCCAAGGCCTTCTTCTACGGAAAGCCGATCACTTTCGAGGATCACCAGAATTCTCGGTTCATCGCCGAACCACTGCATCTACTCGATTGCTGTCAAGAATCCGACGGCGGTGTTGCCATCGTGGTTACGTCGGCCGAGCGGGCCAAGGATCTGAAGAACACCCCTGCCGTCATTGCCGCCGCAGCTCAAGGCAGCGGGGCCGATCAGTACATCATGACCAGCTATTACCGTGACGGTCTGACCGGACTTCCGGAAATGGGGATGGTCGGAGATCAACTCTGGTCACAGAGCGGTTTGCGGCCGGCGGATATGCAGACTGCGATTCTCTACGACCACTTCACGCCCTATGTGCTGATGCAACTCGAAGAGCTTGGCTTCTGCCGCAGGGGGGAGGCCAAGGATTTCATTGCCGGTGGCGCAATCGAACTCGGCGGCAAACTCCCGATCAACACTCACGGCGGTCAACTGGGGGAGGCATACATTCACGGGATGAACGGCATAGCCGAAGGTGTCCGTCAGATCCGCGGGACTTCCGTGAACCAGGTCGACGCTGTCACGAACGTATTGGTTACTGCCGGTACCGGAGTGCCGACATCTGGGCTGGTATTGACCCGCTGAACTGATGTTTTGCTGAAATGCCTGCTCTTGCCACGGCCTGTGGGCTCCGTGTCGGATGGTGGTGTCCGGTGCGGAGCCTTGGCTGTGTTCTGTTGTGGCGCTGGGGTGTTGTGTCAGGTTGTGAAGGTGGTGTTCGCGGGTTGCGGGTGTTGGTGTGGGTCGATCGCCGGGGGTGGGATGAACCAGGGTTTGTTGTCGGCGCCGATTCGGATTTCCCATTTGCCGACAAATCCGGTTTTGCGGTGCATGAGTCGGTGGTGTGAACGGCACAGCAGGACAAGGTTGTTCATTATTGTGGGGCCGCCGTTTGCCCAGTGTCGAATGTGGTGTGCGTCGGTCCAGGCTGGTACGCAATCGCAGCCCGGGAAGGCGCAGCCTTTGTCGCGGGCGATCAGGGCGATGCGTTGTTCGGCTGTGACCAGTCGTTTTCCGGGTCTCGCATCAAGCGGTGCGCCGTGGTCGTCGAGCAGGATTGTCGAGAGGAAGCAGTCGCAGCCGAGCAGTCTGGTCTGCGAGAGGGATAGTGGTCCCATCCACGGCATGTGCCCGACGTCGAGGTCGGCAAGATCGAGATCGAGTGTGCCGTCGTCATCGCCGTCCTCATTGGGAGTAGAGGGTGCGGCGGCGCAGTCGCGGTGTTCGGCGAGGTCGCGGGCGTTGATGTGTACGTTCAGGTGTGGGCGTTGGCCGCCGTCGATACCGGTTTTTGCGTTGTCGAGGTAGCGGCGGATCAGTTCGGTGAATCCGTCGGCGGTTCGTTTGGCTGCGGATCGGGCATCGGGTGTTCCGTCGGGTGCCGGGGTGGGCATGGTCAGGTTCGAGAGGGCGGAGAGAAGCATTTCGCCGGTGACGGCGTCGAAATCGCCTCGGACGACAACCCGCCCGTTCAACGTTGTTGCGATGCGTAGTTCGTTGCGGTCGATGTCTTCGGCGGGTGGAATATTGTCGGATTCGAAGAGTCGTTCCAGTGTTGCGATCACGTAGCGGATTTTGGTGGTGGTGGCTTCGATTCCGGAGGCGGCGGCCAGTAGGAGGTCGATGCACTGGGGTAGTGCTTCTTCGGGCATTGCTTTGGGTGGTGATTCGCAGAACGACATGATCAGTGCGGCGTGGTCGAAGGAGCAGTCTCCGGCGTCGAATCGTGCCGCTACCGTGGGGAATGTCCGTAGTGCGGTGCCGAGGGCGGCGATCTTGTTTCCGGCCGGGATCTGCAGCATCGTGTGTGCCGCCAACCAGCGGCCGGTACTGCGGTAACAGAGCACCTGGTCGTCGGGGCGTAGGGAGAGTTCGTCGACGACGGCGACGCGGATCGCTTCGAGTCGCAGGATTTCGGCGCTCGCCTCGATTGCGGCGGCCCGTAGCTCGGCTGCCGGCGCTTGCCAGAGCGTGGCTCGTAGTCCCGCGGCGGGACCGGAAACCACAGTTGATGTGTCGATGTTCATTGATGCCCCCCGAATGTGGATCCCCCGATCCGCATCACTTCAGTGTAGTCGAATGCCTGTTCGAGTCAAGGGTATTGATGCGATGAACTTTCGAATTGGCTACGGAATGCTTGATAGGCTTGCGTGACCTTCGCCGATCCTGATGCGATACTCGGACCATGTTCGAGAATGCCTTGCTGATTGACGCGGCGGGTCGTCCGACCCAACGGCACGACCAGGCCTTTTCTCGGGACTGGGACCGCATCAAGGAGTGGTCCGACAATGTCTACATGCCATATACGGTCACGCCGATCGGTAGTCGATTGCGCCCGGCATCCGAGATGTATACGGCTTCCGTCGGTCGGATCGACATCACCCGGTTCTGCTACGGCATCCCGGTCACTGTGGGTGAGTGTTCGCCCGAAGCGGGAAACATTCTTGTTCTGACGACGATTCGCGGGAACGGGCGGCATGCCCTTGGTGGTGGTTCGTCCGTGAATACCGCTGTCGGAGAAACGTTTGTGGCGGACTGCAGTCGGACCGACTATTTCGTGGAGTTCGACGAGAATCATCTGCAGCTGAATTTGACTGTGCCGCACCAACTTGTCGCCGATCATGCCCAGCAGTGGTATGGGCGCGTTCCGGATGATCGTCTGTGGCAACACAAATGCTCGATCGGTGGGCGCGGATCAAGTTGGTTGGCGCTGATGGATTACGTGGTGCGGGCGGTCGCAGAGTCACCAGAAGCCCTGTCTCGTGAACGGTTGGGCGCGCGGGTGCAGGAGTTGGTTACCGCGCAACTGCTCGAGGAGTGGGCGGCACAGGCCGGTATTGCACTCGGCGCCGGTATCGATTCTGCGGAGCCCGCGTATGTACGAGCGGCCGAGGAATATATCGACACCTTCGCTCGATCGGTTCCGACTGCTTCGGAGATCGCGGCAGCGGTCGGAGTAAGCGTTCGGGCGCTCGCCGCAGGCTTTCGCCGGTACCGTGACACGACTCCAGGGCAGTTGTTGCGAGAGCGTCGGCTTACCGGAGTACGAAGTGAACTCCTGCTTTCGGACGGAAGAACAATCTCCGATATCGCCAACGCCTGGGGATTTGTCAACCTCGGCATTTTTGCTGCCGGATACCGGAAACGGTTTGGGGAATTGCCGTCGCAGACCAGGTCACGAGTCTGAGTGTGTGGTCTTGGGAAAGTCGTGACACCCCGTTTGCCTCTTCGAGGGTCTGGGTTGATCCGTTGTTTCTTGTCGGAGCCTTCTGCAAGGATTGACCGTGAGAGTGACAGTAATGCCCGGAATACCAAACAGACCTCGCATTAGGAGCTCAGTCATGGCATCTCGACTCAATCCGTACATCAGTTTCAACGGCGACGCCCGTGAAGCGATGGAGTTCTACAAGAGCGTTTTCGGTGGCACGCTCGCGCTGAATACCTTTGGCGAATTTGGCCAGGAGGGCGCCGGCTCAGACAAGATCATGCACGCAATGCTCGAAACCGACGAGGGGTACACCGTGATGGGCTCGGATACTCCTCCCGGTATGCCGTACAACCCGGGTGACAACATCACCGTCAGCCTCAGCGGCGACAACGGTGATGTACTGCGTGGCTACTGGGAGAAGCTTTCTTCCAGCGGAAACGTGTCGATGCCGCTCGAAAAGCAGATGTGGGGCGACGAGTTCGGAGCCTGCGTCGACAAGTTCGGAATTAACTGGGTCGTAAATATCAGCACTCAGCAGAGCTGAGCGATCCGGTCCGGTTCTGCCGAAACCAGACGGAACTTCTGCCGTTTGGAGGCAGAGCCGGGCATGTGATCGTCGTTACATTCTCTCTGACAAAAGAGTTTCAGTCGGACGGAGAAGTGTAATGACGATCGAAGATGTTGCAGGAAAGGCTTTTTCGAAAGAGCGTTTCGACGGTCTGTTGGCGGATGCCGTGCGCGGACCTGATGGTGTCCCCGGCGTGGTTGCCATGATCACCGATCGTGACGGCAACGTCTACGAGGGTTCGGCAGGCGAGCGTGCCGCAGGCTTCGGAGACCCGATGTCCACGGATTCGGTCTTCGCGCTCTTCTCGACAACGAAGGCGATTACCGGAACTGCCGTACTGCAGTGCGTCGAGGAAGGTTTGCTCGATCTCGACGCGCCGGCGGCCAAGTACGTTCCGGAGATCGGTGAGTTGAAGGTTCTCGACGGGTTCGGTGATCAGGGCGAGCCGATTTTGCGGGAACCGAAGCGGGAGATCACTACTCGCATGCTGATGCTCCACACGGCCGGATTCGGCTACGACTTCTTCAACGAGTCGTACAACCGCCTGTCGCAGGATCATGGTCAGCCCAGCGTGATCACGTGTACCAAAGCTGCGCTCACCACTCCGCTGCTTTTTGATCCCGGCGAGAAGTGGGAGTACGGAACCAATATGGACTGGGCCGGTCAGGTAGTGGAATCCATTCGTGGACAACGGCTCGGCGACGTGATGCGAGAGCGCATCTTCGAACCGTTGGAGATGACGGACACTGCATTTTCGATGACTCCGTCGATGAAAGACCGACTTGCCACCATTCATCAGCGCGAAGACGACGGAACGCTCACTCCGCTCGTGGGATTCGAGCTCCCTGCCGAGCCTGAAGTACACATGGGTGGACACGGGTTGCACGGATCGGTCGGTGACTACATGAAGTTCATCCGGATGTGGTTGAACGACGGTGCCGGCAGCCAGGGGCGAGTGTTGTCGCAGGAAACGGTGGCGGCAGCAACCAAGAACGGACTCGAAGGCCAACATGTCGGCCTTCTGCCTGGCGTCATCCCGACGTTGTCCAACGACGCCGAGTTCTTCCCCGGGGTTCCCAAGGGCTGGGCATACTCGTTCATGACGAATGAGGAAGTGGCTCCCACCGGACGGCCCGCGGGTTCACTTGCCTGGGCTGGACTGGCCAATCTCTACTACTGGATCGATCGCCGAAGCGGGGTAGGTGGATTCTGGGCCACGCAGATCCTGCCGTTTGCAGACGCAGGGCCTGTTGGCGGGTACTTGGATTTCGAGTCGGCTGTGTACCGCTGATTCCCGCTGTCCGGGATCGCAAGTCTCTCAGGGTGGGAGTTCGGAGTACTCATGCAGTAAGCGAATGTGTACAACGAACTAGGAGATGGCATGAACAGCCTCGAGGGCAGTTTCGAAGGCAAGGTTGCACTGATCACCGGTGCCGCTCGAGGTCAGGGACGTGCGCACGCTGTCGCGTTTGCCGAGCGTGGCGCAGACATCGTGATCTGTGATCGCTGTGAGAACAGCGACGCCGTCGCCTACCCTCTTGCTACCGAAGAGGATCTTGCCGAAACCGTCCGCCTGGTCGAGGCCACGGGGCGTCGTTGCATCGCAGTCAAGGCAGATACCGCCGACCGCGAAGCAATGGACGCCCTGGTGGCCCGCGCGGAAGCAGAGTTCGGCAAGGTCGACATCGCCGTCGCGAACGCTGGTGTGTCGGTTCCCGCCCCGATTTCCTCGATGACGTCGGCCCAGTGGAACGAAGTCATTTCGTCGAACCTCACGGGTGTTTTCAACACGGTCGCTGCGGTGTCCGGCGGAATGGCGAAGCGTGGTTACGGCCGAATCATCACCATCTCCTCGATGATGGGCCGATCCGGCGGCACGCAAATGGCTGCGTACGGCGCCTCCAAGTGGGGTGTCATCGGACTGACCAAGAGTGTCTCCCTCGAACTCGCCAATTCCGGTGTCACGGTCAATGCGATTGCGCCGGGCAATATTTCGACGCCGATGATCCACAACGACATGATGTACCACATGATGCGCCCGGATCTCGAAGAACCGACGATGGCCGACGTCGAACCGGTGTACGCAACACTGCACGCACAGCCCGTCGGGTGGCTCGATCCGTTCGAGATCACTCGCGTCGTCCTGTTCCTCTCAGCTGATGCCAGCGCACACATGAGCGGCATCGTTGTCCCTGTCGACGCCGGAGTCGCTGCTCGTTCGAACGCTTGACCGCAGAGTCGTCCCGCGTTCAGGTGCGGGCAGCGTGGGTTGTCGGAGTTTTGAGTCTGAGCGGTGTGGTGGTCGCACTGCAGCAGACTCTGGTCGTTCCGCTTCTCCCTGAGTTTGCGACGGCATTGGGAGTCTCCAACTCGACTGCGTCGTGGTTGGTGACATCAACATTGTTGACTGGTGCTGTCGCAACTCCGCTCATCGGCCGGCTAGCTGATATGTACGGCAAGCGGGCCATGATGCTGTTGTGTCTCGGTGTCATGATCGTGGGTTGCTTGATTGCCGCGACCAGTCAGAGTTTCCTCGTTCTTGTACTCGGTCGATCGATGCAAGGATTTGCCTCCGCGTTGTTGCCCGTCGGGATCAGCATTATGCGCGACGCCCTCCCTCCCGAAAAGCTCAGTGGTGCAGTAGCTCTCATGAGCGCGACCGTGGGCATCGGGGGAATGGTAGGGATGCCGATGGCGGGGGTGCTGTCAGAACAATGGGGTCTGTCCTCGCTCTTCTGGGTGACCGGTGCGGTCGGTATTGCCGTCGCAGTTGTACTGCCTTTTGTCGTACCGGAATCTGCCGTGAAAAGCCGCGGGCGCTTCGATTTCCTCGGCGCACTAGTCTTCACGGCGGCCATGACCAGCTTGCTTCTCGCCATCTCCAAGGGCACGGAATGGGGTTGGGCAAGTCCGGTCGTTCTGGTCCTCATCGTTGCAGGCATTGTGCTGCTGGGTTCGTGGGTTCCGTGGGAACTCCGCACGTCGGCGCCGCTCGTGGATTTACGAACATCGGTTCGCGCCCCGATCCTGGTATCGAATATCTGCGCACTACTGCTCGGCTTTGCCATGTTCATCAGTTCGCTGGCTGCCACGCAGGAGCTGCAGCTTCCCGCGGAATCCGGGTTCGGACTCGGACTGTCCGCGTCTGCAGCGGGGCTGGCAATGTCGCCGGGTGGACTCTTGATGGTCCTCCTCGCGACTGTTTCACCTAAGGTCACTCGTCGCTGGGGAGCCAAGACGACACTGGCGACTGGTGCCATCGTCATTGCTCTCGGTTATGTCCTGCGTGTATTCCTCACTCCCACGTTGTTCACCATCATTCTCGGCACGGCGATTGTGTCTGCCGGTGTTGCATTTGCCTTGGCCGCGATGCCGACCTTGATCACCGAGTCGGCTCCACTCGACCAGACTGCCTCCGCAAACAGCGTCAACAGTCTGCTCCGATCCGTGGGTACTTCGACCGGAAGTGCCGTCGCCGCTGCGGTATTGGCCAGTTCGACCGTCTTGATCGGCGTCGCGGTCGTTCCGACCCTGCATTCCTTCGAGGTTCTCTACTCGATCGGTGCGGGAGCTGCGTTCCTAGCCGCGATAGTGACAGTGGTGGTCCGCGTCGAACGAAAAGACGCTGTTCAGTGGGATCGCTCGGGAGCAAAGGTCCAGTCCGGAAAGGCCGTCCGCGACTAATTCCGTAGCAATCTGTCGGTGCCTTGGGTCACACTGAGGGTCGAACAACCGATACGGGAGGACGCATGACCGGAGCGATTGTGGCCGAGGGACTGGTCAAGAAGTACGGCGAACTGACGGCGTTGGGCGGCGTAGATCTGGAAGTGCGCGAGGGCTCGGTGATGGCACTTCTCGGTCCCAACGGCGCGGGAAAGACCACAGCGGTTCGCATATTCACCACGCTGCTCACTCCTGACTCCGGGCGCGCCGAAGTCGCAGGCCTGGACGTCGTCAAGGATGCACGGGCTCTGCGATCCAAGATCGGGGCATCCGGTCAGTACGCTGCAGTCGACGAGTACCTCACTGGGTACGAAAACCTCGAGATGGTCGGACGTCTGTATCACCTCGGAGCAAAGAAAAGTAAGGCGAGAGCGCGCGAGCTACTTGACCAGTTCGACCTGGTCGAAGCCGGGGATCGGCCGGTCAAGGGCTATTCCGGCGGCATGCGTCGACGCCTCGACCTCGCTGGTGCATTGGTGGCCCGGCCGCAGGTTCTGTTTCTCGACGAACCGACAACGGGACTCGATCCGCGAGCGAGACTCGGACTCTGGGATGTCATCGAAGGGTTGGTGGCACAGGGCACGACCCTACTGCTCACGACGCAGTACATGGAGGAAGCAGAAAGGTTGGCCGATCAGATCGCGGTCATCGACCGCGGTTCTGTGATCGCACGTGGAACGTCGGACCAACTCAAGGCGCGGGTTGGCGGCGAACGTATCGAACTGAGCGTGCATGAGAGCGAACACCTCGACGTCGTCCGGGAGGAATTGAGGTCACTCGCTGTTGGGGAGATACAAATCCAGGAGAACGTCCGGCGTGTCACCGTGCCCGTCGACGACGGCACCGACGCCTTGGTCGCAGCCCTCAATCTTCTCTCTGCCCGCGGGGTCAAGGTATTCGACGTCGGGTTGCGTCGACCAACTCTCGACGACGTATTCCTCACATTGACCGGGCACCAGGCTGAATTGGAGGACCAGAAATGACCGTGCAGATGGCGATCGAAGACGGCCTGACCATTGCCAAGCGAAATCTCATCAAGATCAAGCGTGTTCCCGATCTCCTTGTGTTCACGACGCTCTCGCCGATCATGTTCGTGTTGTTGTTCGCGTATGTTTTCGGTAGCGCGATTTCCGTTCCGGGCACGTCGTATCGCGAGTTTCTGATTGCCGGAATCTTCACGCAGACAGTGATATTCGGAGCCACCTGGACGGGTCTGGGTATGGTTGAGGATCTGCAGAAGGGGATCATCGACCGGTTTCGTTCCCTGCCGATGGCGCCGTCGGCGGTCCTGATAGGCCGCACGTCCAGTGACGTTCTCATCAACGTGATCAGCTTGGTGGTCATGTCGATCACCGGCCTGCTGGTGGGGTGGCGCATTCACTCCAGTTTCTTCGAGGCGCTGGCCGGATACCTACTTCTGCTGCTGTTCGCCTACGCGTTGTCCTGGGTCATGGCAGTGGTCGGTCTCTGGATCAGGACGCCGGAAGTGTTCAACAACGCGAGCTTCATCGTCATATTCCCGCTCTCGTTCATCGCCAATACGTTTGTCGAAACCACCAACCTGCCAGGGCCTTTGAAGGTGATCGCGGAGTGGAATCCGGTGTCAGCCGTGACTCAGGCAGTGCGTGAACTTTTTGGCAACACCAATCCTGCCATGACGGTTCCCGACGCGTGGCCGCTGCAGAATCCGGTTATCGCTTCACTGTTGTGGACGGGTGGATTGCTGATCGTCTTCGTGCCGTTTGCTATCCGTCGATATCAGAAAGCTGTCAGCAGGTGACGCGACTACGATTTGGTACCGATCACCACGGTTGATGATGTTGCGTCGTGTACCGATATCGTCACGAGAAGTCCTCCGTGAGTGAATGATTCCACCGTGCGGTCCACTTGTTCGTTGCTGGTTTCGACTAGCAGGTGTCCGCCGGATTTGAGCCACGTTGCTGCCTCGTCGGCGATCCTTCGTTGGATGTCGAGTCCGTCGATGCCGCCGTCGAGAGAGACTCGGGGTTCGTGGAGTCGCGCTTCGGGTGGCAGGAGACGGATCGAATCAGTGGGGACATACGGTGCGTTGGCCGCTATGACGTCGATGCGGCCCCGGAGTCGGGAGGGCAGCGGATCGTAGAGATCGCCGTTGAGGACGTGGCCAGGCGGGATGATGTTGCGCCGCGCGCAATGAACCGCAGCGGGTTCGATGTCGGTGGCGTACAACTCGATCGCCGGGACGTTCGCCTGGAGTGCCGCGCCGACGGCGCCCGAGCCGCAACAGAGATCGACAGCCACACCTCCGGGGGCGGTCAACGAACACGCCTGTCTGGCCAAGAACTCGGTGCGCCGACGTGGCACGAATACCCCGGGTTCCAGCAGTATGCGCAAGCCGCAGAATCCTGCCCAGCCGACAATGATCTCGAGTGGTTCGCCGGCTACCCGCCGAGCGATCATGACGTCGAGTTCGGTGGGGGATTGTGCGGCATTCAGTAGAACGCGCGCTTCATCCTCGGCAAAGACGCATCCTGCGCGGCGAAGGACGTCGGTGGTGGATTTTTGCCGAGAACGGGAGGGTATCGGTGCAGCCATGAGAGTGCCTTTCGGGAATTACCGTATGGGCGCTCTCGATCGCTACCGGGAAACGAACGGCGGAGGCGGCGCCCCTACTGACCACGCGGTAATGGGACTCACCTCCTCGCATCTGTATATCGACCTGCAGGTATTGGACGTCGATACTCTATCGAAGCATCACCGTCTTCGCTTGTCATCTGGAGTCTTCGCTGCGATCTCCGAACCACCGCTCCAGGGAGCCACTCAACTCCGACTGTGCGTCACCGATCCAGGCAATGTGGCCGTCGGGACGAAGCAGCACGGCGGGTGAATCGAATTCGGCGCTCGTGTCGACGATGTGGTCAACACGATCGCTCCATCCGTCCACCGACAGTTGGCCGCCCTGGTCGAGCAGCAGTCCGCGTCCGGAGTGCATCAAGTCGTAGAGGTTTCCGCTGTTCAAAGCGATGTTTCGTAGACGCCGGCCCAGCAGGTCATGGTCGCCGCCGAAGTCGTAGCGAACCGAGATCGCGGTGATTTTCTCGGTCAGGTAGCGGTTGACGTCGTCGAAATTCATCAGCTCGGAGATCAAGCGCCGCACCGCCTGTGGCCCCGCTTCGGTGGAGATCAACTCCGCCTGCGCACGCGTGTTGTCCAGAACGTCGGCGGCCACCGGGCGGCGTTCGGATTCGTAAGTGTCGAGCAGGCCCTCCGGTGCCCAGCCCTGGATCTCCGCGGCGAGCTTCCAGCCGAGGTTGAAGGCGTCCTGGACGCCGAGGTTCAGGCCCTGACCACCCATCGGCGGGTGAATGTGCGCGGCGTCGCCGGCGAGGAACACCCGGCCACGACGGTAATGATCGGCCAATCGTGTGGCGTCACCGAAGCGTGAGAGCCACCGCGGGGAGTGCACGCCGAAGTCCGTGCCGGCAATGACTCGTAGTTGTTGTTTGATGTCGTCGAGCGTGGTCGGGACTGCGCGATCGTCGGCAACATCAGCTGCCGGAACCACGACGCGAAAGGTGCCATTTCCGGCCGGACCGATGCCGAATCGCTTGTGCGTTTCGCGGATTACGGTGACGACTGCGGTCAGTTCGTCCACCGGCATGGTCACGTCCATTTCACCGATCAACGTGTCGGCGCTCGACGGCTGGCCTGGGAACCCGACATCGATCAGCTTCCGCACCGTGCTGCGCCCGCCGTCGCACCCGATCAGGTAGCGCGCGTGAAGTGTTGTACCGTCGGATAATTCGGCGGTGACGCCGTCGTCGTCCTGACGGACCGCGGTGACGCCCTTGCCGCGCCGAATGTCCGCGCCGACCTCGGTGGCATGTTCGGCAAGGATTCTGTCGATTTCCGGCTGGGGTATGCCCAGTACGTAACCGTGCTCGGTATCCAAGTAGGAAGGTGCGGGTTTCGAGATTCCCGCGAAGAATCCACCGAGCGGATACTTTCGGCCGTGCGCGAGGAATCTGTCCAGTAGGCCGCGCTGGTCCATGATCTCGATCGTGCGTACGTGGATGCCGAGGGCACGGACAAACGGTGCCGGCTCCTCGTCCTTGTCCAGAACCACGACGTCGACCCCCTGTAGACGGAGCTCACCGGCCAGCATCAATCCAGTTGGTCCGGCACCCACCACGATGACGTCACTCATGCAATCCCCTCCTCCGGGCAAGGCGTGCGCTTGCTCGCAGCAGCCGAGTCTGCACCATCACCCGGGGCTTGCCGCAAGCCCCGGGGCACGCGATACGGTGAAAGTGGCGGGAAGCGATTGTTGCGCCCGGCCGATTGAAAGGCCTCGACTACCTGATACTGCGCAGGTACGCGTCAATCGGAATCCTCAATTGAAGAATGGATTCTGCCGGTTCGACGTGATGGGTCGGTGTTGATCTCGATCCGATGCATCGATCGAATAGCAAGCCCTCCAGCAAGCTGACAAGATCGGATGCAGCACTTTCCGGATTCTTCACGCGATGACCTGCGAAGATCTCTTGCGCTCTGGCTGTGGAGAACAGGCTTTGCGCCAAGGCATCGTGCAGTTCACGATTGCTACGGATCTCCAGTAGGAGAGCGTACCGGGCGATCAACTCGTCTCGTCGCCGAGTCAGGAGATCGCCAAGGTATCGGGCGATCACCGTTGCCGGATCGGATTTGTCGTCCAGAAATTCCGCGAATGTCGATTGCGACTGCTCCACGATGTGTTGGACCGCCGCTGCAAGAAGGGACTCTCGGGTTCGAAAGTAGTAGGAGGTTGAACCCTGCGGGATCCCCATGGCGGCATCAACGGCGCGATGAGTCAATGCCCGCGGGCCGTGTTCAGCGATGATCGTGACAGCGCACGCTCCCATGAGGGGTCTGCGATCTGCGTTCATGCCCATCCCATTCATGCCCATCCCGTTCTGCGTAGTGCGGATCACGTTGACTCGAGTTCGAGTCGCTCTCTAGCCTCGACTCTACAGATGTAGAGGAGAATCATGCGACTGGACGAAGAGCAGTTGTCGGCACGTGCATCACTCGACGCATTACGGGAGCGGATTTCGATCGGCGGCGGTGGGGGTGGGATCTACCTCTGGGGTGGCGTCGGACGTGGAAAGACCATGCTCATGGACGCGTTCTACAACAGTGTTTCAGTAAGCAAGCGGCGCATCCACTTTCATCAATTCTTTGCGGATCTGCACACTCGCGCCCATAGTCTCGGGTCGATGGGCGAAGCGCTGAACCAGGTGGTCGACGGGATTCGGCTCCTGTGCTTCGACGAGTTCCACATCGACGACGTCGCCGACGCACTGTTCATGACGCGAGTTCTCGAGACGATCGTTGCGCAACATGTGACTGTTGTTGTCACGTCCAATGTCCCGCCGAACGAACTCCTTCCGAATCCACTTTTTCACGAGCAGTTCGTACCCTCGATCGAGTTGATCGAGAAGGCGTGGAATGTGATCGAGTTGAGTGGAGCGGTCGACTACCGAACGCTGCGGGAACCGCGTGAGCGGGATCGAAGGTTTGCGTCGGGTGCATTTCACTCTGGTTCGGAAACACATGACGGCCGCGGTGAACCGGTCGAATTGACAGTGGGGTCGCGCACAGTGATGTGCTCTGCGATTCGCGACGGAGCCGTGTGGTTCGATTTCGATGTGCTGTGCGGTGGTTCGACGTCGGCGGCGGACTACCTCGATCTTGTTACCCGGTTCGATGAATGGGTGATCCACCGTGTGCCGATTCTCTGCACTGCAACGGAATTCGCAGTGCGGCGTTTCGGGAACGTCGTCGATGTTCTGTATGACGCCGACGTGCGATTGACGCTGTTCGCCGATGGAGACCTCGAGGACGTCGCGGGCAGTCTTCGTGAGGTTCCTGGACTTGCCCGGCTTTTCAGTAGGCTGTCGATGCTTCAGCCGATAGGCGTCAAGGTGCGGTCAGAACAGTAGTCAGCGCGCCCGACAGTGCTGCTTTGACGTAGGGCGTGAGGTTCTCGACGAGCCGTGTGGCGATTGCGGTGGCGACCTCCGCGGGCTGTAGGGGAACGGTTGGTGATTCTGGAAGCGAAGGCTGCGGCGGCGGAGTGCTGTCCGTCATCATCGGTTGATACGTACCGTGTTTCGTGAAGTAGCCGAAAACAGAGTCGACAAATTGTTCCGGCGCATCGCGTGGTTTGGGCATGTTGCAGATGCCGTCGCCCTCGATGCATACCTCCTGGACCGGAATGTCGCCGAAGCCCGCGCGGGTACCGGACATCGTTGCACCCGGAACAACGTTCGGGATCACGGTTTCGATGCCGCCGCGGGAGTTCCGAGGGTCTGAATACAGGACGCCTGTCACCTGAGATTGGGGAACGGACCCGTCGCGAGCGATGTCGCCGAGAACGTCGCCCGCAATCCGTGCACCTTGGGAGTATCCGGTAATGACGACTTCGCTTCCCGGACACTGGTTGTGAAAGGTATCAACTTCGGTATGAAGTGCCTGGACGCCGACAGCCACACTGGCGTCGTACGTCTGGTCGCCGAGAGGCCAGAAGCTAGCTGGGTAGCTCACGGGTTTTGCGACATATCCTTGGGCGGCGTAGCGATCCGTGACAGGTTGCGTGGTGTTGCCGGTCGGATCCCATGTTCCACCAACTGCGAATACCGCGCCGGCCGGGCATGAGTTCGGCGATGCCGTCGCAGCATTGGCGGACAGCAGTGCCGTCCCCAAGGCGAGCGTGCACACCACTGACAGCGAGTATTTCCTCATCGGGCCGTCCCAATCTATCTTTTGCTCTCGTAGCTTCACGGGGAAGCTCGCGGTCCGACGCGGGTTGTTCGGTACTGAGCGCAATGGTGACGGTGTGATGAGTCCTGGAGGTATTCCTCAGGTAAATACGACGTTGCCAGTCACAAGAAAGGCAGTGACAACAAAGCAGTCACAAGAAACCTCGGTCACGTGCCGGGCACGTGCGGCGGGTTGTCCGGAACCATGAGCGCGCCGATTGCGTTGCTGATGGGGACAGCATTGTTGCCGTTGACGTTGGATGTCGGTCCGAGAGTTGCGTAGATGACAATGGTGGTCTCAGACTGCGGTTCGTAGAGGGCAACACCGTTGTATCCGCCGTACGCCGGGTTCATGACGAGCCAACCGTCGAGGTGGGCCGTTCCGAAGGTGAAGAACTTGTCGGCGGTCAGAGGGCCGAGGCCCGCGGTTGTCGGGGCCATCTGTTCGGCGAAGACTGTGTCGGAGAGCAGTTCACCCGTTCCGAGGGCGCGAACCCATTTTCCGATGTCGGTGACCGTCGAGTTCATGTTGCCGCTGTGTAGGAAGGCCGTGGGATTCCAGAACGTCGAATCCTCGAAGACGCCGCGTTCAGTGGTGTAACCGTGCAGGACGGGGTCGGGGATCTGTGGGTTCAGCGCAACCCGACTGTCAGTCATTCCGAGCGGATCGAAAATGCGCTGCTGCAGTAGGTCACTCAAAGATTGCCCGGCCGCCTTCTGGACAACTTCACCGAGCAGAGTCAGGTCGCTGTGCGAGTAGCCGAAACTGGTGCCGGGTGCAAACAACGGTGGACGGGTGTTGGCGAGATCGAGGATTTCCTGCGCGGTCCAGCCCCGGATCGGGTTGGCGTAGAAGCGCTTGTCGAATTCGGGATTGGTTACGTAGTCGGAGATTCCGGTGGTGCTGTTGGCGAGCATTCGTGGGGTGATCTGATCGGAGCGTGGAAAGCTCGGCTCCCACTTGGCAATCGGTTCGTCGAGCGGGAGAGTGCCGGACTCGTCGAGTTGGAGAAGGACAGTCGAGAGCATCGGTTCCATGGGCTGTCCGACGCGTACTTGCATATCGGTTGTTGCGGGAACACCGAGCGGGGATTCGCCGACAGCGCCGGTGGCCACGACGGCGTCACCTCGCCACACGCCGTACACCGCGCCGCTGAGACCGAGCTCGGTGACCTGGGCCTGGACAATGTCGGTGATCTTCTGTGATTCGGGAGTGACGGTGCTTGCAGCGGGACTGCTCGTGCCTGCGCTGGTGTCTTCGTTGGATCCGCAGGAAACAAGTGCCGCCGCGGCTAAGGCAATCACGGCGAATCGAGTTCGTCGCTGTCGCGAAGTGGACCTCATAGGGGGCGATCCCTTCGTGTCTTCAGCCGAAAAGGAATGTCGCAGTTGCCTGAATCTACCGTGATCGGCGCACATCCGTTGATGAAATGAAACGACTGGAGCCGACAGAAAAGCCCGGCACTTTCGTAGGTGAAGGTGCCGGGCAGTACTGGTCGAGAATTACGGAAGTAGCTGTTCGAGGAAGGTATTGCTGAAGACCTTGTGCGGATCGAGTGCATTGAAGGCGGCATTCGCGGTATCCCAGTTGTCGCTGGTGGGGACGCCGTCGCGGTAGGTCTGGGGGAGGTCGTTGTCGATGATCTGTGCGTCGGTGTACGGCTTGTCGGGGCCGAATGCCCAACCTTTGGACCACTCGGGGCGGAAGGTGGCGTCGTTGTTGTTGTAGTGGCCGCGCATCCATTGCTCCATTTCCCGGTAGAACGCGAACATGCCGGGTGTTCCGGGGACTCCGAGGACGTTGAGCCAGATGGCGGTGTCCCATTCGGGGTGGTCGGGGCGTGGGCGCATGGCGGAGATGGTGGGGGCGCCGGCGGACGTGACTTCGACGTCAGATGGTTCGTCGAGGCCGCAGCAGCGGATTTCGACGGGTCCGTTGAGAGGGAACTGCCCGATGGACCGGTAGTACTCCATCCGGCCGTTGAACCAATGGGTGAAGTCGTGGATGACCTGGCCGATGTTGGCGCGGGACGTGATGACAGCGCCTCCACCTTCGGTGAGGCGCAGCGTGGTTGCCCGGATGTAGAACTGAACGTCCTTGGACCAGCCCCACAAGTCGTTGGCGAAGGTCGCGGCGAGACCGGCGACGGTGGTGGCGTACATAATCTGCCCGAATGCGGGTGCGATGCCGGGGTTTCCGGAGTTCATCTGTCCGATCATGTCGGTGATCGGTTCGGGGAGGTTGTCGGAGAATATGTAGTTGTACGGTCCCGTGACTTCGCGGGAGAAGCGAGGCTTTTCGGGGGAGAGGGACCACACCTTCATCCAGGGACGTTCGGTGAAGGGGTACCAAATCGCCTCTGCGCGGCCATTTTCGCGGACGAACTTCTCGAAGGTGCGTCCGGAGGCGCCGCGAGGGCCGAAGAGTTCCTGCCAACCGATGTCCGTGTAGCTGACGCAGCGCATGCGGTAGTTGGGTGCTGCCTGCAGTGTGACGGAGGTGAGGAAGGTGCGGCCCAAGTGGGTCAGGAGTGGCTTGATGGCAGCGTCGGCCCGCGAGTACGTCTTGAGCGCGTATTCACTGCCGTTCCAGACCACTGCGGTCAAAGAGGTGACGAGGTTGGAGAGGGAGCCGAAAGTCTGTCCGGGAACATGGGCTTCGCCTTCCGCAGGCAGGGCCGCGCCGTGGGCGTCGACCGCAAGGCAGCCTGCGATGGACAGGACGCCGGGGGCGGGGAGATTGGCGAAGCCGAGGCCCTGGGCCTGAAGTGCGGTGGTGATGGCGTCGAGGGTGGCACCGGGTCCCGCGGTGACCGTCGCCGGTGATCCACCGGCATCGACGTTTACCCAGTTCAGATGGACCATGGTGTCGGCGAGGATGACTTTGTCGATGGAAGCGCCGTTCACCACAGTCAGGGGTGTCCAGCCGTGCATGGCTCCGCGGGGGCGGATGGTGTAACCGTTGGCATGTCCCCAGTTGGCCAGGCGTACTACGTCTTCGGGTGTTTTGGGAGCGCAGGTCCAGATGGTGTCGAGCATGATCTCTTTGGACCAGTTCTGGTACGCCTGCTGGTAGAGCGCGATGCCTTCGGGGAAGGCGGGCGGCGGTGTGAGGGTCGGTACCGGGCCACCCACGGAGCCGGAAGAGCCGGCGGGGACGGCGTAGGCCGGTGTCCAACCGGCGAATGCGGTCGCGGCTACGGCTCCGGCTCCGGCGGCCATGAAACCTCGTCGGGACAGTCGGAACTTTTCGTCTTGTGCCGTCATCTTCGAGCTACTCCATCGGGTTCGAGAACTACGGTGAGTTCAAAAGGTGGATCTCAGGCAAGAGTGAGAACTACGTCAGCTAGTGCGGGGGCGTCGCGTTCCGCGACAAATGCGGAGATCAAGAGTTGCCCTTCGCCTTTCCAGATTCGGACGCTCAGGTTCTCACCCGGGAAAACCACCCCGGCAAAACGTGCACGGAACCCGGCCACCTGCGTGCTGTCGCCGTCGAGCATCGCGTCTACTGCGGCCTTGCAGACCAATCCGTAAGTACACAGTCCATGCAGGATAGGCGCTGGAAAGCCTGCAGCGGAGGCGAATTGCGGATCTGAGTGCAATGGGTTGCGATCACCGCACATCCGATAGAGCAATGCTTGCTGTGGAAGTACCGGTACCACGATCTCCGAGTCGGGCTCGCGATCAGGTAGCGAAACCGATTCCGCCGGACCACGTTCACCCCCGAAACCACCTCTCCGCGGGCGAAAATCGACGAGCGGGCAGTCCAGAGCGGGTTGCCGTCGGTGTCGACCGTGACCGATTCCTGCACGATGACTGCAGCTTTGCCCTTGTCCCAAATTTCGGCGATCCGAGTTGTGGTTCGGCCACTGCCACTGGCGGGAATCGGCTGATGAACAGTAACTTCCTGGCTGCCGTGGACCACTTTCGCGAGATCGATCTCGATGCCGGGGAACGAGACCTTCGGCGCTTCGGTGGCGTGGAAGTTTGCCGCGACGGTGGCGAAGGTGGGCAGTACCTGTGGCTTCTCGTCGTCGAGGTATCGCAATTCGTTCGGATCCAGCGGACGGGCCCCGGCACCGAGCGCCAGGTGGTAGTGCTGCACGTCCGACGGCGTCCACGAGAACTCCTGTGGTGCAAGCTCTGCGCCGAGTGCTACGGAAAGATCAATTGGCATGATCGACCGCCGTATTCGCAGCTTCGGTGGTAGTAGCGGTCTCAGCGTTCTTCGCGCGCTCCGCGATGTCCAGCACTGCCAGGTAACCGAAAGTCATTGCAGGGCCGATGGTCGCGCCTGGTCCGGCGTACGTGTGGCCCATGACCGGTGCGCTCGCGTTGCCCGCGGCGTAGAGACCTTCGATGACGCTTCCGTCTTCGCGTAGTGCTCGGCCGTTGACATCGGTGCAGATGCCGCCCTTGGTGCCGAGGTCACCCGGAACCATTTTGATGGCGTAGAACGGAGCCTTGCTGATTTCGGCAAGGCTGGGGTTCTTCAGGCGGGGATCACCGTAGTACGCGTCGTAGCCACTGTCGCCGCGGCCGAAGTCCTCGTCCTTGCCGTTGCGCGCGAAGCCGTTGAATCGCTCGACGGTTTCGGTCAGTGATGCGACGGGAAGTCCTGTCTTCTCGGCCAATTCGGCGATCGTCCCGGCCTTGACCACGATGCCGGCCTTGAGCCAGCGACCCGGGAAGGGGGAGCGGGGAGTGATACCGGCAAACGTGTAGCGGTTGCGATAGCGCTGATCGAGGATCATCCACGTCGGGATGTTCTCGCCGGGGCCTTCGCCGTGGCCGTACTCGCCGCCGTACATCGCATGGGTTGCCTCGACGTACGGAGCCGCCTCGTTGCCGAAGCGCTTGCCGGACATGTTGACCATCATGCAGCCGGGAAGGGTCCGCTCGGAGAGAGCGAACCACGGTCCACCGGTCAGTGGTATGGACGGACCCCACCAGGCGTCGTCCATGAAATCGACTGCAGCGCCGATCTCTTGGCCCGCGCGGATGCCGTCGCCGGTGTTCGCCTTGGCGCCGACGGTCCAGTCCGTGCCGATGGGCCCGCGCTGGTACTTCTCGCGCATTTCCTTGTTGTGCTCGAATCCGCCGGATCCCAACACAACTCCGTGGCGAGCACGGATGACCTGCTCCTCGCCGTCGATGAGGACGTTGACACCGCGAACCGCGCCGGCTTCGGTGTACAGGGAGGTCAGCGGGGTGTTCAGCAGGATGGGCACTCCGGCGGACTGAAGACCGAGTCGAATGCCGGCTACCAGTGCCTGTCCTCGAACCAGCAGATCCTTCTTGGTGGCCTTGGCAGCGAGGAATCGCATGCCGACCTTCATGGCGCGCAGCGGTCCGCGCGGATTGCGCATCAGCAGGTTGAGCCACTTGTAGTCGGCCTGGGTGATGACAAAGTTCTTGGGGGCCTTGACGTAGTCGGGTTCGAGATTCTTGCGATCGGCGCCCAACTTGTTGCCGTCGAACGGGGTGGGCTCGACACTGCGGCCACCAAGGCGTCCGCCGGGAGCCTCCGGGTAGTAGTCGGAGTAGCCGGGAACCCACTGCAGTTCGAGCGGGCTGTTCTTCAGCACGAACGAGAGCATCTCGGGACCGCGCTCGAGGTAGGCGTCGATGCGTTCGGGAGCGACGACGTCGCCGATGATGCTGTGCAGGTAGGAACGGGCGGCCTCTGGCGTGTCGGTGACACCGTCTGCCTGCAGTGCCTCGTTGTTGGGGATCCAGACTCCACCGCCGGATCGGGCGGTCGATCCGCCGTAGTGGGCAGCCTTCTCCACGATGACCACGCTCAGACCTTGATGGGCTGCGGTCAAGGCTGCTGTCATACCTGCGGCACCACTGCCGACGACGACGATGTCGTATTCCTGCTTGCTCATGTAGAACACGTTATAGAATGATGGGGGTGTCAGTCCATGCTTTCTGCCAGTAAGTATTTACAAACGTTGCCTTCGATAACGAAACGCGTTGCAGTAAAATTGAGGATGGTGCAGTGTGACCTGGGATACTTCGGTTGATGTCCTCGTCGTCGGATTCGGTGTTGCCGGGGCAAGCGCAGCACTCGAAGCAGTGGCGGCCGGTTCGACGGTGATGGCGATCGATCGGGCATCGGGAGGTGGCGCCAGCACCATTTCCGGAGGAATCTTCTACGCCGGTGGCGGCACCGCGATTCAGAGAGAAGCCGGTGTCGAGGACAGCCCGGAGGCCATGCTTGCGTACCTGACCCGCGAGGTCGGTGATGCGGTGACGCCCGAGACCTTGCGCCGGTTCGTCGAGGAGAGTCCGGCGACAATCGAGTGGCTGCGCGGTCATGGCGTGCCTTTCGAGGCTTCGTTGTGTCCCTACAAGACGTCGTTCCCGAGCAACAAGCACTACCTGTACTTCTCGGGCAGCGAATCGGCCGGTGGATTCCGAGACACCGCCAAACCCGCTCCGCGTGGGCACCGAGCCAAAGGTCGCGGCACGTCAGGCAAGATGCTGTACGGCCCGCTCGCGAAGTCTGCGGAGGCAAAGGGTGTGCGGCTACTCGGCCAGACACGAGCGGACCGGTTGATCATCGAGGACGGCCGGGTGATCGGCGTCGAGGCTCTGACGCTTCGGGATGCACCCGCCGGGGTTCGGCTGCGTCACGCAGCGCTCGGCTCGATCTCTGCCAAACCGGGTGTTTATGCTCCCCAACTTCGTTCGATTATCGACGCTCGCATCAGCAAGATCGAGAAGAAGTACGCCAAGAAGATCCGCATCCAGGCGCGTGGTGGCGTGATCCTCAGTGCCGGAGGATTTGTCTCCAACCGCGAGATGATGCGCACTCACGCACCGGCTTACAAGGGTGGGATCCCGCTCGGAACGTCGGGTGACGACGGCAAGGGAATCAACCTCGGAATCGAGGCAGGCGGCGCCACCGACAAACTCGGCAACGTCTCCGCGTGGCGGTTCATCGTACCGCCCAGCGCTCTTCTCGGTTCGATACTGGTGGGCGCATCCGGAGCGCGAATCGTGGACGAATCACGTTACGGTGCGGCGCTGGGGCAGGCAATGGTCGAAAAGAGTGGCGGAATCGGTTGGCTGCTGGCCGATTCCGATCTTGTCCGTGACGCGAAGGCGCAAATACCCGATCAGTCCATGTGGTTTCAGCGGGTGCAGACTACCGGAATGATGCGTACTGCGGTGCACGGCAACACGATTTCCGAAGTCGCGCGCAAGGCGGGAATCGATGCTGCCGGCCTGCATGAAACGGTCGATGCGCACAATACCGCTTCTGCAAGCGGTCAATCAGATCCGATGGGGAAGCCGTCCGACTTCGTCAGGCGGATACTGACGGCGCCGTTCACGATGTACGACGTCTCGATCAAGCCGAACATGATGAATCCCTGCCCCATGCTCACGCTCGGTGGATTGGTGGTCGACGAATCCACCGGAGCAGTGAAAAACGAAGCTGGGCAGTCGATCCTGGGACTCTATGCTGCCGGCCGGACAGCCGTCGGTATTTGTTCCAACTCCTACGTGAGCGGCTTGTCGCTCGCTGACTGCGTGTTTTCCGGCCGCCGCGCCGGACTTCATGCTGCATCGAACACAGCGGTACTTGGCTTCAGCCCACCCCCCAGCTTCAGCTCACCGAGGGAGTAATCATGACCAAGGCAAGTGTGGCGATTGTCGGATCGGGAAATATCAGCACCGATCTGCTGTACAAACTGCAGCGTTCGGAGTGGCTCGAGCCTCGGTGGATGATCGGAATCGACCCGGAGAGCGAAGGATTGGCACGCGCCCGCACTATGGGGCTCGAGACATCCGCCGAAGGAGTCGATTGGCTGTTGAATCAGGCGGAAAAACCGGACCTGGTGTTCGAAGCGACCTCGGCCTATGTGCACCGCGATGCAGCACCACGCTACGAGGCCGCAGGAATTCGCGCCGTCGACCTCACACCGGCTGCCGTCGGTCCGGCCGTGGTTCCGCCCGCCAACCTGCGCGAGCACCTCGACGCCCCCAACGTCAACATGATTACCTGCGGCGGACAGGCAACAATCCCGATCGTGTACGCGGTATCTCGTGTGGTGGAAGTGGCCTACGCTGAAATCGTCGCCTCCGTTGCATCGCTGTCTGCCGGACCGGGAACCCGCGCGAACATCGACGAGTTCACCAAGACCACCAGTCGCGGTATCGAGACGATAGGCGGCGCCCAGCGCGGCAAGGCGATCATCATCCTCAATCCTGCCGATCCGCCGATGATCATGCGAGACACCATCTTCTGCGCGATCCCCGAAGATGCAGATCATGCGGCGGTCACCGACTCCATTCACCGCGTCGTCAAGGATATCCAGCAGTACGTGCCTGGCTACCGCTTGCTCAACGAACCGCAGTTCGACGATCCGAGCGTCGTGTCCGGCGGATATGCCACGGTTACAACGTTTGTCGAGGTCGAAGGTGCAGGCGACTTCCTGCCGCCCTACGCCGGAAACCTCGACATCATGACGGCGGCAGCCACCAAGGTGGGCGAGGAGATCGCCCGGGAGCTTCTGAGCGTGAAGGCATGAGCGACATGATTCATTTCGATTCGAGCTGGGACATCCGCGTCACCGACACCTCGCTGCGTGACGGTTCCCATCACAAACGTCATCAGTTCACTCTCGAGGAAGTCCGAGCGATCGTCGGTGCCCTCGACGGAGCCGGTGTGCCCGTCATCGAGGTTACCCACGGTGACGGCCTCGGCGGGTCCTCCTTCAACTACGGCTTCTCGAAAACGCCGGAGCAGGAACTCATCAAAGCCGCGGTGGAGACGGCACAGAACGCGAAGATTGCCTTCCTGATGCTGCCGGGGCTGGGCATCAAGGATGACATCGTCATCGCTCAGGACAACGGCGCATCCATCTGCCGTATCGCCACTCACTGCACCGAAGCCGACGTCTCCATTCAGCATTTCGGCTTGGCGCGTGAGCGCGGACTCGAGACCGTCGGGTTCCTCATGATGGCACATTCGATTCCGCCGGAGTCGCTGGCGAAGCAGGCGCGCATCATGGCCGACGCCGGCTGCCAGTGCGTGTACGTCGTCGACTCTGCCGGTGCCCTTGTTCTCGAGCAGGTGTCCGAACGGGTCGAGGCTCTGGTCCAGGAACTTGGCAGCGACGCCCAGGTCGGCTTTCACGGACATGAGAACCTTGGACTCGGTGTCGCGAATTCGGTTGCCGCCGTTCGGGCCGGGGCTAAGCAGATCGACGGCAGCACCCGCCGTTTCGGTGCCGGGGCGGGTAACGCGCCGGTCGAGGCATTTGTGGGAGTCTGCGACAAGATCGGCGTCAAGACGGGTATCGACTTCTTTGCGATAGCCGACGCTGCCGAAGATGTTGTGCGACCGGCTATGCCGCAGGAATGTCTACTCGATCGTCAGGCGCTGATGATGGGTTACGCCGGGGTGTACTCGAGCTTTCTCAAGCATGCTGAACGTCAAGCGGAGCGGTACGGTGTGTCCTCTGCCGAGCTACTGGTCCGCGCAGGGAAGCGCAAGTTGGTTGGCGGACAGGAAGATCAGTTGATAGATATCGCGTTGGAGCTTCAGCGGGAGGCTGCCGCGTCGTAGACTCGGTAAGTGGCTGACGCACTGGACGGAAAAATTGCAATGGTGACCGGCGCTTCCTCGGGGTTGGGGCGCGCCGTTGCCGAGATCCTCACCAGAAGGGGAGCCAAGGTTTTCGGGGTTGCCCGGGGCAAGGACAAGTTGCATCAAGCGATGACCGAGCTGGCAGGAAATGACGGCGAGGGCCACTACTCGGCTTCCGACGTCTCCGATTCCGCTCAGTGCGACGCCGCAGTGCAGGCGTGCGTCGACGCTTTCGGAGGGATCGACATCCTCGTCAATGTGGCGGGTTCACACACCATCCGCCATACCGCCGACATCGTCGATGACGACTGGGCTCATGACCTTGCGGTCAACCTGAACGGGCCGTTCTTCCTGTCACGAGCAGCGCTGCCTCATCTTCTCGCGCGTGGCGGCAACATCGTCAACGTATCCTCGATCGCAGGATTGGAAGGCCAAGCGTACTCGGCTGGTTACTGCGCGGCCAAGCATGGATTGATCGGACTCACCAGAGCGATGGCAATGGAATTCACCGGAAAATCGCTGCGCGTCAACGCAATCTGCCCCGGCGGCATGATCACTCCCCAGGTCACGGGTTTCACCTTCCCGGACGGTGTCGATTTCGATCTGATCATGAAGGTCGCATCACCGCGTGGACTCATGGAGCCGGAGGATGTGGCAAAGATGGTGGCATTTCTTGCTTCGGATGATGCCGCCGCGATCCACGGCGCGGTGTATTCGGTGGACAACGGAAAAATGGCATGATCCCGCTGGTGTCGGGACCGATCTTTCAGATCTGTTGGGTGGTAGCCGATATCACTGCAGCGGAACAGGAGTTCTCCGAGAAGTGGGGCGTACCGCGATGGCTGCGGATGCCCGATCTTCACTTCGGGCCGGAGACCACCAGCTATCGGGGCCAACCTGCCGATTACACAGCCCACATTTCCCTGGGCTATGCGGGAACTCAGCAAATCGAGCTGATCCAGCCGGTTTCGGGACTCAGTCTCTATTCGGAGTTCCTCGACACACACGGCGTTGGCGTTCATCATGTGGCTTTTGTTCCGGACGATTACGACGAAACCCTGTCGGAAGTAGGGCGTCGGGGAATGTCGGTGTTGCAACAAGGGCGCATCGCAGACGTGGGAATGGAATTTGCCTACGTTGACGGAGGCCCGATGGGTGGCTACGTGGAATTCATGAAACTCTCACCCGAGATCCGTCTGATGTTCGATTCGCTGATTACGCATTGAACGCAAAGACTTTCGAGAAGTAGTTGGAGATGCCGGTGTGGTCACCCCGGTATCCTAGGTATCCGTCCGGCCGGATTATCAACGCGCAGTTCCCTTCCACGCCGTAGGCCGTACACAGCTGCGAATCGGAGTCTCGAATGATAGGCAACGTCGAGTAGACGAAATCAGACGACGGTGGCGCGATTACGTACACATCCAGCTGTCCGTGTGACGCATGAATCGCAGCGGCTGAATGCTTTTCGCAATCGCTGATGCTGTCTTCGGATCCGTCCGAGCAGAGAAGGAGTGTGTGATTGGCACCGGACAGCAATTCGAACAATCGGATGGGGAACTGCACGCAGTCTCGAGTGAGTCCGCGTGCGTCGGGCGCCCGTTCGCCGGGTTGAACGGGCGAAGTACTGCTCTTCTCTCCAATATTGAGCGGGCTGTCAGGGTAGGCAACCAACAGTTGCGCCTGGCGTCGCATCGCCGTATCCATCGAGGTTTCCCCCGAGCCGATCCCTTCTCGCGCGTTGCGGACTGTCATGCCGACGACTTCTTCACCAATAGGACGTCTTTCGGTGTCGTAGGTATCGAGAAGACCCGGTGCTGCGACGTTGTCGACTGCTAGTGCCAGTTTCCAGGCGAGGTTGTGCGCGTCCTGGATTCCGGTGTTCATCCCTTGAGCACCGGTTGGTGGGTGAATATGGGCCGCATCACCGGCGATGAAGACTCTTCCGCGACTGTAGGCGTCGACGATGCGGTGGCTGATCCGAAAAACCGACGACCATCGCAGCGACGACGCCGTTGTGGGTTCGGGTGACAATCGATCAAGCACAGCCTGTATGTGGTGGAGTTCGGGAGTCTTGCCCGACGAAAAGCCGTGTGCAACACCGTCAGGCCCAGGGGGATCCGGGAGAAGATCGTCGGGAACCAGCATCGACATCCGATATCGCTTGTGTCCGGGGAGCGGGATACAGACCAGGAGATCGTCGGTAGTTCCCGCGCCGTCGACATGACTTGCGCGAATCGAGTATCCGCTGGGCATCGACCAGTCCACTTCGACGTCGCCGAGCATGTAACTTTCGGCAAAGGCTCCACCTTCGAAAGCCAACCCCAAGCCTTTACGGACAATGCTGTGCGCGCCGTCGCACCCCACCAAGTACTTGGCCCGCACAGTATTTCCATCGCTGAGGACACAGGTGACCCCGTCGTCGATGTCTTCGAAACCTGTAAGTGCGAGCCCGCGCTCGATCGAGGTTCCGAGTTCTGCCAGCCTGGCAGTCAGGATTCTTTCGGTCGCGTACTGGGGGAGTCCGCCAAAGGTGTACGGCACGTCGTCGGGCAGCGTGAGATCGATCCGCCCCACTTCGGAACCGTTGGTGTAAGTGATCTGCCCACGCATGACGGTGGCCGCATCGAGAATCTGTCGAAGTACGCCCATGTTCTCGAAGACTTCAAGAGTTCGTGGTTGGATGCCGACAGCTTTGGCGTACTGCGGAGGTTCGCTGAGCGGGTCGATGATCCGAACGTTCATCCCGCGGCGGCGTAGTTCGATGGCGGCGGTCAGTCCGATCGGGCCGGCGCCTGCGACGAGTACATCGATATCCATATGCACCTACAGGGGTAGGGGGAGCGTCCGTTCCAGTATGGCGAGCCGCTTTATGACGCGCAGGAAATTTCGCATATCCGGCATCTCACGCCGTTTGACCGCCCCGGACGCAAGAAACTCAGGAGATCGGCGTCGCCGCGTCCATACAGGCCCGAATGTTCTCCATTTTCTTCTCGACGTAGCCGAGATAATGCGGGTGCGTCACTATGTACGGGAGATTCTGCGCTATCCCTCTGACAACGTAGGCGCCTGCGGTTGCAGGTTCCATTCCGATGTTCCCGGTTCCTTTGATGTGGCTGACATCCTCGACCTGACCACCCAATTCGACGGTGTTGCGATCGAGATTCGACATGACCAATCCCGGGCAGAGCACGGAAACACCGACACCGTGCGGTGCCATTTCGGTGCGCAGTGCCTCGGACAGAGCGATGACTGCACTCTTTGCGGCACTGTATGCGCCCCGCCCGGGAGCGCCGGCTGTCAATCCCATGACGGAAGCGGTGTTGACTATATGTCCGTGCCCACGTGCTCGCATATCCTGGCCGAAGGTGGACACACCGTTGAACACGCCGGTCAGGTCGATTGCGACAAGATTGTCGAAGGTCTCCGGATCCATGTCGACCACGTCGCGTCCATTGAAACCGATCCCCGCGTTGTTGACGAGGATGTCTACCGGGCCGAAAGTACTTTCGGCCGTTTCTTTGGCCGCTACCCAGGCACTGCGATCACGGACGTCGAGTGGGACGGTACAAAACCCGGCCCCTCTGGAAGCGAACACCGTCTCCAGAGATTGCCTATTGATATCGGCGACCGTGACGGATAAACCGCGCTCGGCGAGCGCATCAGCGATGCCGAGGCCGATACCGCTCGCGCCGCCGGTAATGAATGCGTGCCGCGCCGAGGACAACTCCATGCTTTCCTCCAATGGATACTGCTCGATCAGAACTCGGTCACACCCGCGTCGGGTGCCAACTCGTGCGCGGTGATGTACTTCGATTCGTCGGACGCGAGGAACAGCACCGTGTCCGAGACATCTTCGGGTGCGATGATGTCGACCGGCAGCATGTTGATCATCATTGCCCCGATACGACGGTTGCCTTCAATCGCTTTGTCAAGCTGTCCACCGAGGCCACCGTCGTTGACCATGGGTGTGTTCACACCGGTGGGATGCACACTGTTCACCCGGATATTGTGCTGAGCGAGTTCCGCCGCAAACGCTTTTGCCATCCCGCGCACCGCCCACTTGCTCGTGGTGTACGGCATCGTGAACGGCTGAGCCTTCAATCCCGCTGCGGAACTGATCACGATGATCGATCCGCTACCGCGCTCGACGAGATGCGGCGCCGAGACCATGACCGTGTTCCAGACGCCGGTCACGTTGGTACCCATTGTGTCCTCGAAGGATTCGGGGGTTACCTCATGCCAGGGAGCGGCAGAGCAGATCGCCGCGTTCGCGATCACGACATCCAGGCGGCCGAGGCGGACGACGGCTTCGTCGACGACCTCGCGAAGCTTCTCGAGGTCTCGGACGTCGACAATCGCTGAAATTGCCTGCTGTCCACTCTTTTCCACCAGCCTGACGGTTTCCTGTAGATCCTCGGGAGTAGCCGACGCGTACGGGACGTTGCGGATGGGTGCGCACAGATCGACGACAATGACGTCTGCGCCCTCGTTGGCCAGTCGGACGGCGTGCGCTCGTCCTTGCCCGCGGGCTGCGCCGGTGATGAGGGCAACCTTGCCGGATACACGCCCGTTCGCGCGTCGATTTACGTTCTCGGTCATAGGTTTACCTTTCTGCTGCGAGCGTCTTGGTGGGGTGGTTCGAGAACCACAGGTTCTCCTCGGTTACCCGAGCGCTCTTCCAGCCTTCGGCAGTGCGAACGACCTCATGGTGGTAGTTGCCGCCGCAGTAGGTCATTTCCGCAGCACCCGGGAGCTGCATCGGGTTGTAGAACATTGCCCGAACGGTGGCGGTGTCACCGTCGAGTTCGATCTCGACGTTGGTGACAAAATGCTGAGTCATCGGCACCTGACCGAGGGCATGTGTGAGCAGGGTCAGCACCTGGTCCCGCAATCCGGCCGGGTAGCCGACGGCGCTGTAGTCGAGATGCGCATCCTCGGTGAACACCGTGGTCAGCAATTCCCAATTCTTGGTGTCCACGGCGCGGGCGTACCGATAGATCAGTTCGGTGATGGCAATCTTGTCCTGAACGGTCTGCAGATCCACGAGGTTCCTTTTGCTCACAGTGGGTTCCCGGCCCTGGTTGCTCGACGAACTCCCGGACGAGTCGACGAACTGAGAGAATATAATTCTCACAAATTAGAACACGAAGCAAGAAAAATCCATCCAGGGCGGCGGATGCGGTGGGATTGCGGAATTCGGCGGTTGTTGCCTCTCGCGCTTGTTGTGGGCAAGTATGCCGATTCGAGTGCTGAATTATGTTGATTTTCAGTACTCTACGCAGTCAAAATTTGAAAAAACTGTTCAGCGGGGGTGTTCTCACCTGCGCCCAGAAGGATATTCTTGACTTCAAGAACAGGGTTTCCAAGTACGGTCGAATCAGGCATGATTCACGTATGAGCACCTTGGAACATCTCCACGACCTGACCGGCAAAGTTGCGATAGTCACGGGTGGGTCCCGCGGCATCGGCCGAGCGATTGTCCAGATCCTTGCCGAAGCCGGGGCCGACATCGTGATCGCGTCTCGCAAACTCGACTCGTGTGAACGCGCGGCCGACGAGGTCATGGCGTCGACCGGGCGTAAGGTCCTTCCGGTTGCCTGCCACGTCGGACGTTGGGACGACTGTGAGCAGTTGGTCGATCGGACTCTCGAACACTTCGGTCGACTCGACGTACTGGTGAACAACGCGGGTATGTCACCTCCGTACAAGAACCTCGACGACATCACTGAGGACCTGTACGACAAAACTCTCGGCGTTAATCTCAAGGGACCCTTCCGGCTTGCGGTCCGTGCCGGAACCTACATGGCCGAGAACGACGGCGGCTCGATTATCAACGTCGGTACGGCGGGCTCGCTTGTCGCCAGCGTTCGAGAGTTGCCTTACGCGTGTGCCAAGGCAGGACTCAACGCCCTCACTGTCGGGCTGGCCGACGCATTTGCGCCGACAGTGCGCGTCAACGCGATTCTTCCCGGCCCCTTCCTGACGGACATCTCCAAGTCTTGGGCTCCGGCCGAAGGCGAAGATGCACCATTCGTACCGCTCCGTCGGATGGGCCGTCCCGAGGAGATCGGCCCGCTCGCACTCCATCTCGCAAGTGCGGCATCGAGTTACACCACCGGGGCGATCATCCGCGTGGATGGCGGCGTCACCCGTAAGGTGTGATTCTCGGAATGCGAGTCCGTCGTCGCAGTGCGACGACGGACTCGGGCGGTGCGGCGGGTCCTCAGTGAGGCAGATTTGCCGGGATCCAGTTGGGCTCACGCTTTTCCATGAAAGCGCGCATTCCCTCACGGGGCTCCGGTGACGTTTCGAGCGCGCCGAACATGGTCTCGTAATCGAAGAGTCCGTAACGTTCGTTGAGCATTCGTTTGACCTGGGCCCGGGCCAGAGGCGCGCTCTGCAGTACCTCTCGAGCGGCTTGGAGTGCAGCGGCTCGGAGATTCTCGTGTGGGACGACGCGGGATATCACTCCGAGCCGAAGTGCTTCTGCAGCATCGAATTTACGTGCGGAGAGCATCAGATCGCGCGCTGCAGCAACCCCGACGTGTGCGGGCAATACAGCAGCGTAGGTCGCGTCCGGGATTCCGCGGAGAAGTTCGGGCACACGGAACGTAGCCCGATCGCTCGCGACGGCGATGTCGGACATCATCGCAACAAGGAGGCCGCCGGCCTGGCAGATTCCGTTGACCGCGGAAATCACGGGTGCGCGACTGTCGCGAATGGTCATGAACGGGACGACATCGTTTCCCGAAAGTCCCTCCGGCATAGTGTCTCCCGGATCCGAGCGTCCGCCCAGATCGCCGCCGGGCGCAAATACGTCGTCGACTCCGGTGATGATCAGTGCTCCCAGATCAGGATCGGAGTTCACCAGGCGAACTGCGCGTTTCAGTCCGTAGTACATCGCCGGCGTGAATGCGTTTCTGGCCGCGGGGCGATCGATGGTGCACCACCCGATCGCACCTTCGCGCTCGAACCGTAAACCGTCTGCTCCCAAGTCGTCTCCCATGCGAAGAGCATACGTCATTCTCTGATGTAAGAATTGCAATCTCGTCAAATAGTAGGGCCCAGGAACACTGCTGTTCCCGGACCCCACTGATGACTTCTGCCTGTCAGGACGTCAGGTCGACGAGTACCTTTCCGACAGCCTGGCCGTCGGCGACCATCCGAAGAGCATCCGCTGCCTTGTCGAGTGGGAATTCGGCACCGATGTGGGGAACTGTGCGGCCGGCTACCAGTAGATCGGTGAGTTCGGCTTCATTTCGACGGTATTCTTCCGGCGGTATGTCCTTGAACTGGAATCCGTTGACCTGCAAACCCTTGACCAAGATCAGATTGAGCGGAATCTTGGGGATGGCACCGGACGCGTACCCGATGGTGATAAAGCGGCCACCCGGACGCAGAGCACGAAGTGCGGGTTCGGAGAGGTCGCCACCCACTGGATCGGCAACAACGTCTGCGCCTTGGGGGAGTGCCTTCTTCAGCGCCGTGCGCAGATCCTCGGTGCGATGGTTGACGAGGTGACCGGCGCCGTACGACGCCGCGACGTCAAGCTTGTTCATGCTCGACGCGACCGCAGTGACCGACGCCCCGAGCGCAACGCCGAGCTGAACGGCGGCAAGGCCGACGCCGCCACCGGCGCCGAGAACGATCAACTCGTCTCCGGGTTTGATGTGAGCCACGGATCGGAGCGTGTGGTACGCCGTGCGGTGAGCCACACCGAAAGCGGCGGCAATGCGTGTCTCGACACCGTCCGGGATGCGGCCCAGCGTGAGTTTGTCGGAAGCTATGACAATTTCTTCCGCAAACGCACCGACAAAACCGGTGCCGGTGACCCGGTCGCCAACGGAGACAGTTGTGACACCGTCGGCAATCTCGGACACAACGCCGGCGAACTCACTGCCGGGCGTAAATGGCGGCGGGACACTGACTTGGTACTTGTTCGCAATCAACAACACATCGGAGAAGTTGACGGCCGCGGATTCGATACGGATCCGAATCTGCCCGGCCTCGAGCGGAACCGAGGGGAGTGTTTCGACGGTGACGACCTCAGGAGGTCCGTAGGCCCCGCATACTGCAGCGCGCATCGCAGGCTACCTACCTTGCCAGATCGGGGTGCGCTTCTCGATGAACGCCGCAGCGCCCTCCTTGGCATCACCGCTGCTGAAAACGGTTGACTGCCACTGCCCGAGCTTCTGTGCAGCGCTGGGTGAATCGGTTACTGCGAGGCGTACGAGTTCCTTGCACGCGGCCAAGCCGAGCGGAGCGTTGGCGGCGATGCGATCGGCGTATCCCACCGCGGCCTCCAGGACTCGGTCCGGTTCCACGACGGCGTTGATCAGTCCGAGTTGGTAGCCCCGTTCAGCCGTGATGAGATCGCCGGTGAGCGTCAACTCCAGGGCGACGTGCATCGGGATTCGGGTTCCGATGTTGGTGCCACCGCCGCCGGGGAACAATCCTCGTTTCACCTCGGGGAAACCGAATTTCGCAGCCGACGATGCGATGATGATGTCGGAACCGAGGAGGAGTTCGAGTCCGCCGCCGATGGCGGTGCCGTTAGCGGCACCGATCACCGGGGTCGAGAGTTTGCCGGCAGCGAGTCGAGCGAAACCTTCGGAGGTGAAGGCTCCTTCGCCCTCCGTGGCAAATGCCTTCAGGTCCATGCCCGAGCAGAATGCGCGATCACCGGTAGCGGTGATGACAATTGCGCGGATGTCCGGATCGGTGTCGGCGGCTAGAACGGTATCGCCGAGATCGCGGTACAGACTGCCGGTGAGTGCGTTTCGTGCGTCCGGTCGATTGAGTCGCAGAATGAGGATCTGTCCGCGGCGTTCCCGGACAAGTTCGGGGGTGGTGTCGGTCATGACTTGTACTCCGTGGTCTCGGCGAGTTCGGCAGCAGCGATCATCGATTGGGCGACAATGGGTCCGAAGGCGAGCAGTTTCTCGTTGTCGCCGGCCCGTTGGAAACCCTGCTCGAGGATGATCGCGAGTTTCCACTTGGCGAGGATGCGGTAGTAGTCGAGATCGTCGACCTGGCGCCCCGAGATCTCGGAGTAGTGCCCGGCCAACTGTTCCATCGACGGCATGCCTTGCAGGTTGACGTAACTGCTCGTCGCTGCCTCTGGAGCGCTGGTGTCATCGGGCCACCCCTCGAGCATCCAGGCGAGGTCGAGTTTGGGGTCACCGACCGTACCCATCTCCCAATCGACGATGGCGGAAAGCCGGGCCGGTGCGCCGTTTTCGAACATCACGTTCGCGAACTGGTAGTCGCCGTGCATGATTCCGGGAATGAAGTCGAGCGGCTTGTGGTTCCGCAGCCACTCGGTAGCGACTTCGATACCTTCGAGTTCGCGGCCCTTGATCTTGTCGAACAGGCTTGTCCAGCGGTCGACCTGGCGCTCGTGGAAACCGTCGGGGCGACCAAGATCCTGGAGGCCCTTGGCTTTCCAATCGACCTTCGACAGAAGAGCGATGCCTTCGGCCAGTTGGTAGCCGAGTCCGGCCCGTGCCTCGAGGTCGTTCCTGAAGGGCTCCGGCCAATTCCGGTCGTCCATGGGGGACCAGCCGTCGACAAAGCCCATGAGGTAGAACGGCCGGCCGAGTACGGATGCGTCCTCGCACACGGCGATTGCCTCGGTGTGTGGCACGTCGGTGCCGTCGAGTGCCGAGATGATCTGCCACTCGCGGAGGATTCCCTTGTCGCGGTTTGCCGGAGCCTCTGGCGGTGGTATCCGGATAACGCAACGAAAGTCGTCACGGGTGAGTTCGTAGATTTCGTTCTGGGTACCGCCGGAGAGGTATCGGTGCTCGAGCGGCACGCCCTTGCCGAGACCCTCGCCGTCCATCCAGTCCGAAAGCCGTTGAAAGTCGATCACAGGTTCCCCACTTCCAGTTCGAGGTATTCGGAGTACTTGGCCTTCGCGGCTTCTTGCTTGCGCGGGATCCATTCCGTGGGCCAGAGATCGTCACTGGGGCTGTAATCCCGCAGTACCTGCTTGGCGACGGTTGTCTTGTGCACTTCGGTCGGGCCGTCGGCGAGACCCATCACCGCGGCACCGTGAATCATCTGGAAGAGCGGAAGCTCGTTCGTCACGCCGAGTGCGCCGTGTATTTGCATTGCCCGCCAGGCGATGTCGTGCAGCACGGTCGGCATGATGACCTTGGCGGCGGCGATGTCCTTGCGGACCTTCTTGTAGTCGTTGTACTTGTCGATCTTCCACGCCGTGTGCAACACGAAGAGCCGGAACTGAGCCAGTTGGGCGTAGGAGTCGGCGATGTAGCCCTGCACGAACTGCTTGTCGGCGAGCCTACTGCCGGCCGTTTCGCGGCTCAGTGCGCGTTCGCACATCATGTCGATTGCCTTCTGTGCGAGTCCGATCGTCCTCATGGCGTGGTGAATTCGTCCGCCGCCGAGTCGCGTCTGGGCTACGGCAAATGCCTGGCCTTCACCGCCGAGAAGTGCGTCCTCGTGTACCCGGACACCCTCGTAGTGGATGAGGGCGTGGGTACCGTCGTCGATAGGCTCACCGTACAGACCGACGTTGCGGACGATGTTGATTCCCGGTGTGTCCGACGGCACGAGGAACATCGACATGCCTTTGTACACACTGACATCGGAGTTCGTGACGGCCATGACGATCAGGAACGACGCGGTTCTCGCGTTGGAGGAGAAGTACTTCATTCCGTCGATGACCCAGTGGTCGCCGTCCTTGACTGCGCGGGTCGTGAACTGCGCGGGATCTGCACCCGCCTGCGGTTCGGTCATGGAGTAGGTCGAGAACATCTCGCCGTCGAGTAGCGGCTGCAGGTAGCGCCGCTTCTGCTCTTCGGTGCCGTAGTGGGCGATGATCTCGGCGTTGCCGGTATCCGGTGCCTGGCAGCCGAATACGATCGGCGCCCAGGATGATCGGCCGAGAATCTCGTTCAGCAGAGCCAGCTTGAGTGCGCCGTATCCCTGGCCGCCCATATCGGGGCCGAGATGTGTAGCCCAGAGACCTTGGGCCCGCACCTGCTCCTTGAGTGGGTCGATTGCCTTGCGCCTGGCTCCGTCCAACGGCACGAACTGCTCGTGCGGCCATACCAGGTCGAGTGGCTCGACCTCCTCGCGTACAAACTTGTCCGCCCAGTCCAGTTTTGCTTGGTACTCGGGGTCGGTCTCGAAATCCCATGCCATGTGTGCCTCCTCGGTTTATTGGAGAATAGCGTTCTTGGCAAAGAAAATGCAATTCTTTTTGGTGAAACCTGTTGAACTGGTACGGATTTGCAAGAACTGTCGTCAGTTCGCGGGTACGACAAATGCCGCCGACGCAGGCGTCGGCGGCATTCGTTCAGGCGTTGATGTTGCGAGGTTGAGGCTACGAGTTGGCGAGCTCGTAACGTCGACGGTATTCAGCTTTGGATGTCTCGCTGATGTCGACATCGGTTGCCCGCGCGCGCAGTGCGCCAACGGTGGCGTCCTCGCGCTTGATGTGCTTGAAGGGATCCCAGTCGAAGAACCGGGCAACGTTTCCGAAGGTGATCTTGTCGATCTCCTCGTCGGTGAGCTTCGCTTCGACGAGTTCTTCCATCAACATCTCCGGCGAGATCGGCCAGGTGGAATCGGAATGGGGATAGTCGCATTCCCAGGCGATGGTGTCGATGCCGAGGCGCTCACGGTTGTTCAGGCCGCTCGGCTCGGTGATGTAGCAGGCCAGGAAGTTCTTGCGCCACACGTCGGTTGCCGTCATTCCCTTGGGTAGGAAGCTGGATCCGGTCCAGGATTGGTTGACGATGTGGCGTTCCACGCGATCGAGCCACGGCGCCACCCAGCCGACGCCACCTTCGCTCATTGCGACCTTGAGGTCCGGGAACTTCTGGAAGGCCCCGCTGAGCATCATGTCGTTTGCCGCAATGGTCGAAATGAGTGGTGTCAGAACCATCATGTCGTCGATGTTGAAGCCCTCGGGACGCTTGACCAAGCTGAAGCCGCCGCCGATGTGCAGGCTCAGGACGATGTTGTGTTCGACGCAGGCCTTGAAGATCGGATCCCAGTAGCCGGACTTGAAGTCGGGGTAACCCTCGCCCACGCCGTACGGCGTCTCGGGGATGCTGATGGATCGGCAGCCCATCGCAGCGAGGCGATGGATTTCCTTGACGGATTCGTCCACGTCGAAGAACGGGATGATCCCGAGGGGGATGAAGCGCCCGGGGTGAGCATTCGGCACCTCGCCGACGACCCAGTCGTTGAAAGCTCGAGATGCCGCCAGGGACAACTTCTTGTCCGGCAGGCTGGCGAGGTGGGTTCCGGCGAATCCGGGGAAGGTGGCAAAAAGTGTTGCGGCCAAGGTGCCGTTGGCATCCATGTCGCGTACACGCAGGTCCATGTCGTAGACGCCGGGACGCATTTCGGCGTAGCCGGTGGGATCCATGCCCCACTCTTCCTTCGGCCAGGAGACAACGGCGTTCAACCCGGAGCTGCCGACCACTTTGTCCTGGAAGAGCCAGGCCTGCACGTTGGGGTTGCGGGGGTGGGCCGTCAGTTTGGGGGCCTGGTCCATGAGGCTTTTCGGGAAGTGCTTTTCGAAGATGTCAGCTGGTTCGACCACGTGGTCGTCGATGCTGACCATCACCATGTCGTCAATGTTCATTGAGAATCCTCTCCTGCGCTGCGCAGAGATGCCTGGCAGCGGCGCCTACTGCAATGAGAATATTGTTTTCGCTATTGAGAATCAATAGCTGAGCAAGTTGAGAATCGCATATTCGCATGTGTCGTCACCGCAACACCGTGCCGCCGTCGACATTGACGACCTGCCCGTTGATCCACTCGCCGTCTTCCGACATCAGGTAGGCGACCATGCTCGAGATATCGCTGGGACGGCCGGCGCGAGGGCTACGGGACCGAGCGATCAACGATTGCAGTACTTCGGCGGACGCGCCCTCCTCGATCTCTTTCGTGAGGATCAGGCCGGGTGTAACGGCGTTGGCGCGTATGCCCTCGCGGCCCCAGCGGGACGCGACGTGGCGGGCCAGGGAGTTGATTGCGGCTTTGGTTGCCGAGTATGCGGGACGCTGCGGATCGCCCGTGAACGACGCGATCGACGATGTGTAGACGATCGCGCCGCCGCCGCGCGCGAGGAGTTCGGGAATGGCGTGCCGAGTGACGAGCATGTGACCGCGCAGGTTGACAGCGATGGTGCGGTCCCAGACGGCGAGGTCGATATCGACGATGTCCGTGTCCTTGGGTACCGAACCCATGTCGCCGGCGTTGATGTGGACGGCGTCCAGACCTCCGAAGGTTCGGACGCTGAATGCGACCAGTTCTTTGACTGACGTGTCGTCGGAAATGTCGAATTGTGCTGCAGCGGATCGTCCTCCGGCTTCGTTTATTGCTGCCGCGGTCTTTTCGGCGCCTTCGAGGTTGAGATCACCGACAACGATCTGTGCGCCCTCGTTTGCCAGTCGCTGCGCGGAGGCAGCGCCGAGGCCGGTGGCGCCGCCCGCAATCAGAATGACCTTGTCTGTCAAACCCTGCACGAGGGTCTCCTGTTCTCTCGTCAAGCCATATCAGTGTTGTGGCCGGTCCGATAGCGGTCACGTAGCAGGCGTTTGTACAACTTGCCGTTGGGATCTCGGGGAAGTGCGTCGACAAAATCGACACTCCGGGGGCATTTGTACGAGGCCAGTGCCTTGTGGCAGTACTCGATGAGTTCTGCTTCGAGGTTGGGGTGGGCGGCGGCTGGATCGACCAGTTGCACAACAGCCTTCACCGATTCGCCCATCTCGTCGTCGGGTACTCCGACGACTGCGACATCGGCGACGGCAGGATGGCCGGCGAGTTCGTTTTCCGCCTCCTGTGGATAGATGTTCACTCCACCCGAGATGATCGTGTGCGCCTGGCGGTCGGTGAGATAGAGGTATCCGTCCTCGTCCAGTCGCCCGATATCCCCGAGTGTGCGCCACCCTCGGTCATTGGTGACGGACGCGGTCTTGTCCGGATCGTTGTGGTACTCGAACGGCCGGCCGCCGGAGAAGTACACCGAGCCGACTTGCCCGACAGGAAGTTCTGCGCCGTCTTCGCCCACGATGTGGCATTGCTGCAGCGGTCGCCCGACGGAACCGGGGTGAGTCAGCCACTCTTCGGGTGTGATGGTGGAAGCGCCGACATCTTCGGTGCCCGAATAGTATTCGTGGATAATTGGTCCCCACCAGTCGAGCATGTGCTGCTTCACCGAGATCGGGCACGGCGCCGCTCCATGTACTGCGTTGCGCAGGCTCGACAGGTCATATCGCGCTCGCTCCTGCGGCGACAGTCGGAGCATCCGTACGAACATGGTGGGGACGAACTGCGCGGTTGTCACTCGGTGTCGCTCGATCAGTTCCAGGCACTCGAGGGGGTCGAAGTTCTCCATCACCACAACCGTGGCGCCGAGGCGGTGCCACGACATCGAAAAGACCAGCGGCGACGCGTGATACAGCGGAGCCGGCGACAGGTACACCGCATCGGTGACGGTGTTGGACGCCAGGAGACCTCGGGCGATCAGGACTGGCGCGGCACTCGGATCCCCGAATGCTGTACCTGGCAACGGCTTACGGACACCTTTGGGGCGCCCAGTCGTCCCGGAGGAATACAGCATTTCGCGGCCCTCGCACTCGTCGTCGAGTGGTGTAGACACCTCGCCGGCCAGTACATCCTCGTACCGATCGAATCCGGGGAGGTCGCCGACTGCCGATACAAGGATGTGAATTTTCGAGACGTCGAGGCCGGCCACGACGTCGGCGAGCGCTTCGCTCGAGATCAAGGCACTGGCACCACAATCGTCGAGAACGTACTGCACCTCGTGTGGGCGGAGATGGCGGTTGATCGCGGTGTAGTGCAGGCCGGATCGCTGCGCTGCCCAGGCAATTTCGAGAAACGGGCGGTTGTTCTCCATGAGTATCGCGATGTGGTCGCCGACGCCCAGTCCGCGAGCTCGCAATGCCCGCGCACATCGCGTCGAGCGATCGTCGAGTTGAGCGTATGTCGTGACCTCACCGCTCGACGCCATCACGATGGCGGGGGCGCTTGGGCTCTGGCGGGCGTGGTAGCTCGGAGTCATCGTCGCGGTCGTCATGGACACACCTTCACTATCGATCCGTTCGGAGAAGCATTGCGCCGCCGGGGGACAGGCCACCCGTCGCCGCGACGGCAACCTTGGCTCCGACGACCTGACGGTCACCGGCTTCGCCGCGCAACTGCGTGACCGCTTCGTGAATCAGCCCCATGCCGTGGGTGCGACCGTGTGAGAGTTGTCCACCGTGTGTGTTGAGTGGGATCACTCCGTCGCGGGCGATGTTGTGGCCGCCGTCGAGGAAATCCTTTGCTTCGCCGATGCCGCAGAAGCCCAGCGCTTCGATCCAGGACAGGCAGTTGAACGAGAATCCGTCATAGAGCTGTGCGACGTCGACATCGCTGGGGCGCAGAGTCGTTCGTGTCCACAGGTGGGCAGCTGGGCCGAGAACCTGAGGCTCGTGCGTCAGTGTGCTCTGGTCCCATTCGATACGTTCGACGATCTGCGTGCCGACAGCTTCGACGAGTACCGGTGGTTTGGCAAGATCGTGTGCCGCGTCGATGGCGGACACGATCACCGCGACCGAAGCGTCGCACGGTACGTCGCAGTCGTAGAGGCCGAACGGTGTAGTGATGGTGCGGGCCGAGAGGTAGTCGTCCATCGTCATCGGGTCGCGATAGATCGCGCTCGGATTGAGTGCGGCATTTGCTCGCTGATTCAGCGCAATCCAACCCAGGGTTTCACGGGTTGTGCCGTACCTGTGGAAGTGCCGCTGCGCGTTCTGAGCGAGAGTGTGCGCCGCGGAGGTCGCTCCGAACGGGAACATCCAGCTCGGTGTGCGACTCGGTGCGGGTGGGCTGATCTCCCCCAGCCGCATCAGTTCGTTGTGAGTGGCTTCCCAGACAGTTCGGTAGCACAGCACATGGCGGGCAAGGCCGCTGGCGACGGCCATCATCGCCGCGATCACCGAGCCGCTGGGCCCGAAGGTTTCGATACCACCGTTATGCCAGGTAGGCCGGATCCCGAGAGCTGCCTCGACACCCGTCACGCCGCCACCCTCGCCGAACCCGCCCACCGGTCCGGCACCGGGATAGCTTGCGAGGCCGTCGATGTCGTCCATTGTGAGACCGGCGTCGGCAACAGCACGCTCGCACGCCTGCACCGTCAGCTCCATGGGGGAGAGCATCAAGCGTCGGCCGATCTCGGACATGCCGATGCCGGTGAGTGCCGCCTTGTCCTCGAACTTCACAGTGGTGGACATCGGCCGTACACGTCGCCGGATCTCCTCCGGATCGCTCTCGGCCTGCGGCAGCGGTGCGGGTTCAGGTTGCTCGGCCGTCGGCCGGAACAACGGGAGCCATACATCCCCGTCCTGATGGAAGACGACCTCCATCCGCATGCCCAGTACGAGTTCTGCCGGATCGAACTCGATCACATTGGTAGTCAATCGAACTCGCGGATCGTCTTCGAGTGCTACCTGGGCCACCACGTAGGGTGCCGGAAGCCCCGGCATGCTGAAGCGCTCGTTGACCGTGAATCCGATGAGTGTGGCGTAACCCGAGACCACGCGCACGCCCATCTGATGTGAACGGCAGTACCTGCAGACCGGCTGCGGCGGATGGATCAGAGCCGAACAGGACTCACACTCCTGTACCCGCAGCCGGCCATCCGCGCCGGACGTCCAGTAGAACCGGTTTTGGCGGGTCACAAGGGGAAGAGGACGCCCCGACTCGGCTACCGTGTTCTCGTTTACCGGATCGACTACCGCGGAATCAGTCACTTACTTCAGTTTCCTTACTTCTGGGCCGTGATCGGTGCGGCGAGTCCTTGCTCGTCGACGATCAGTTGGATTTTCTCCAGGGTCTCGTCGAGGCCGGCGCCGAGACGCGGGCCCGGCGTGAAGGTCGCGGGGAGATGACGCATGCCCTGGATGACACCGATGGAGTCGTAGTGCACAGTGCCTTCGGGATCGCAGGTGAAGTCCGGCATCCGGTCGAAGACTGCGACGAGCATGCGCTTGAACACCGTTCGGGCCAGGTTCGAGCCGATGCAACGGTGTACTCCCAGACCGAAACTGAAGTGACGGTTGGCTGTCCGCTCGAGGTCGACGGTGTTCGGATCGTCGAAGAGTTCGGGATCGCGGTTGGCCATTGCCCAGGAGAGCCACAATCGATCGCCCTCTTTGAACTCGACGCCGCCCAGTTCGCCGTCGGCGGAGAAGGTACGGCCGTCGCCCGGTGTCGGGCAGAAGAATCGGAGAAATTCTTCGGTTGCCGAGTCCAGCATCGTGTCGCGTTCCCGGCTGAGGATCTCACGCTGATCCGGGTTCTGTGACAGCCATTCGAGTGCGTGCGAGGTGAGTGCCGTTGTCGTATCGAACCCGCCGCCGATGAGCAGGCTCAGGACGCCGAGGAGTTCGAGATCGTCCGGCTTCTCGCCGTTGACGGTGGCGCGGGCAATCGCGTCGACCATGCCGGGGCGTGGGTTCTCGCGGATCTGATGGAGATTGGTGAGGAGGTCCAAGCCCATGGCGCGGTGGAGTTCACCGATTCGTGCGATATCGGGTGAGTCCGGTGGTGTGTACATGGCCGCGTGTACCGGCTCGCAGTAGACGGACCATTTGACGACGGGTATTCCCAGCATCGCCAGTGTGATGACGGCCGGGACGATGTTTGCCAGATCGTCGATGAAGTCGATCTTGCCGGACTCGATCTTCTCGTCGAGGCTGGCGCGGATCACCTCGTCGATGAGCGGAACCCACTTCTTGATGGCAGCGGGAGACAGGTAAGGGTTCAGAACCGCGCGAAATTCGCGATGTTCGGGGTCGTCCATTTCCAGGATGCCACCGCGGACGCCGGATGCACGCTCGGCCGTCGGGATCATGATTCCCTTGTAGCCGCGGCGAACTCCCTTCAGGTCGTGGTCATTCGAGATGTCAGCGGACCGAGCGAGAGCGAACACCTCGTCACCGCCTGCGGCAACCCAGTGCCCGCCGTGGGTATCGGACCAGGCCATCGGACACTTCGAGTGCATTTCCTGGGTGATGTCGAGGAAGTTGTCGCGATAGTTTGCTGCGTGCCGGTCGAACTGGAATACGGGCTTTTCGTGATTGTCCTGTGCTGACGCGTTGTCGATGCTCATGGAGCTGTCCTCTCGGGCGTCTTGACGTCGGAGTTCTCGGACGCGGGGTTGCTCGCGAAGATGGTGATGGCCTGCTCCGGGCAGGAATGGGCAGCTTCCCGCACCTTGTCCTCGAGGTCGGTGGGAACGTCACCTTCGATGGCCGTGGCGTGGCCGTCGATGTCGCTCAGTTCGAACACATCCGGTGCTGCCATCGCACACAGTGTGTGCCCTTGGCACAGTTCTGGGTCGACCTTCACCTTCACAATATTCCTCCTGTTTGCACGTGAATCATTTTGTTATTCAGGCTGTTTCGATGAGTTTGAACGGTGAACGGCCGGTAGTGCGATTGTCGATCGGGCGGAGGTCGACGACGATGGAAAATGGTCGCTCGACGTGTCGTGCCCCTTGCCCGGAATAGGTTTGGGAAAGGGAATGGGGTCTGAGTGCGTGCCTCGCCGACAACGGGGCTGCCGTTGTAACAGGCGACGGTTGGAGTGGATCATTCTGGTTCACAAGAATCTCCAATTCAATTTTGGAGAATCCTACTCTCGCTCCGGCGAGCCCGCAAGATCCCATGTCGAGACTGCTCAGGTGCGATGCAACCTTGCGGCGGGGGGGTATGCGTACGACTTCACAGTTGATACATTCACATCACCAGGATGCAATATTCTCGAATATGAGAACTCTATTTTCATACTTTAGTGAGGAGAACGGATGTCATCTCAGGAAACGGTATCGGCCGGCGAGGGCACCACCGTGCTGGATGTCGATCGGCGCCTGCTCATCGACGGAAAGCTCGTGACAACGGAGCAGACGTTTGCGTCGATCAATCCCGCTACCGGTGAGATCCTCGGTTACGCGCCGAACGCAGGCGTCGCGGAGGCAGAAGCCGCTATTGCAGCGGCGCGCAAGGCATTCGACACCACCAGTTGGGCAACCGATGTGGAATTCCGCATCAAGTGCCTCGACCAGCTGCACCAGGCAATGCTCGACAATCTCGAAGAGTTCCGCGCTCTGACGATCGCGGAGGTCGGTGCCACCTACCTCAATACGCAGGGCAACCAGCTCGAAGCACCCATCGGGATCATCCGCTACTACGCCGATCTGCTGCGCACCTACCCGCTGACCGAACAGCTCGGCGAAGTAGACATCAAGGGGCAGAAGCACAATCGTTGGATCGAGAAGGAAGCCGCCGGCGTAGTTTCCGCGATCATCGCGTACAACTACCCGAACCAACTTGCGTTCGCCAAACTGATTCCGTCGCTCGCCGCCGGTTGCACGATCGTCCTCAAGGGCGCTCCGGACACACCGCTCATCACGTTGGCTCTGGGCGAACTGATCGCCAACCACACCGATATTCCGGCCGGCGTGGTCAACGTGCTGTCGTCGGCCGACGTGGAGACCGGCAAGATTATGACGACCCATCCTGACGTGGACGTGGTCACCTTCACCGGTTCGACACCCGTCGGCGCGTCGATCATGGCCGCAGCAAGCGCGAGTCTCAAGAAGGTCTTCCTCGAGCTCGGTGGTAAGTCGGCACTGATCGTGCTCGAGGATGCAGACTTCGGCACAGTCGCACAGTTCGCGGCGTTCTCCATCTGCTCCAACACCGGTCAGGGCTGTGCGCTCACCACCCGGCTTCTTGTGCCGCGGGCACATCATGACGAGATCGTGGCCAAGGTGGCCGGCATGATGGCGCACGTCCCGTTCGGGGATCCGACCAACCCGAAGATCTACATGGGTCCGCTCATCAGCGAAAAGCAGCGCGACAAGGTGGACGGTTTGGTTCAGCGTGCCGTCGCGGCAGGAGCGACACTCGTGACCGGAGGAACGCGGGTCGATCCCGGCTACTTCTACACGCCGACCCTGCTGGCAAATGTGGACCCGGACAGCGAAATTGCGCAGGAGGAGGTCTTCGGACCAGTGCTCGCAGTCATCCCGTTCGATGACGACGATCATGCCGTGGAGATCGCCAACAACTCGAAGTACGGACTCTCCGGTGGCGTGCTGGGTGCCGACGACGAAAGGGCGATTGCCATCGGCCGTCGTATCCGCACCGGAACCTTCAGCGTCAACGGCGGCAACTACTTCACCCCCGATGTTCCGTTCGGTGGGTACAAGCAGTCGGGTATCGGCCGTGAGATGGGTACCGCCGGACTGGAGGAGTTCCTGCAGACCAAGGCTTTTGCGACGGTGGTCAAGTGAAGCCTCTCGAGGGAATCCGCGTTCTCGAGGTCGCGATGTACGGTTTTGTTCCGTCGGCGGGTGCAGTGCTCGCCGATTGGGGCGCCGAGGTCATCAAGGTGGAACACGCCGTCACCGGTGATCCGCAGCGAGGACTTCGCCAGGTCGGTGCGTTGAAGGTCGAGGGTGACCCGAACCCCAACGTCGAGCACGCCAACCGAGGCAAGCGCAGTATCGGCATCGACATGGGAACTGACGAGGGTAAAGAGGTGTTGGATGCGCTGATTCGCACAGCAGACGTATTCCTCACGAGTTTCCTGCCCCAGGCTCGGACCAAGTTCGGGATCGACGTCGACGACGTTCGTGCCGTGAACCCGAAGATCGTCTATGCCCGTGGCAGCGCGCTCGGACCCCGCGGTGTCGAGTCGGACAAGGGTGGGTACGACATGACGGCCTTCTGGGCCAGAGCCGGAATCGCCGCTACCCTCACGCCTCCCGGGGTGGACGGAATGATCACTCCACCAGGACCGGCTTTCGGTGACACGATCTCCGGCACGAACCTTGCCGGAGGTGTTGCGGCAGCACTGCTCAAGCGAGAACGTACTGGCGAGCCCTCAATCGTCGACGTCTCGCTCCTGGGGAGCGGTGTGTGGTCCATGGGACACGGAATCGCGTTGTCGGCGCATCTGAATCAAGCCATGGTGGCGCCGGTGCCGGGTGGTCATGGCGCACTGACCAATCCGCTGTCGGGGCTGTATCGCACGGCTGACGGACGCTTCCTCTCGTTCGTGATGCTTCAGCCTGGCAAGTACTGGGCCGATGTGTGCCGCCACATCGATCGCCTCGACCTCATAGACGACCCTCGTTTTGTCGACTCCAAACAGATTGCCGCCAATACCGAAGCGGCAGTAGATATTCTGCGTGACGTCCTGGGGAGCCGGACGCTCGCAGAATGGTCGGAGAAGTTTGCCACGCTGGCCGGTCCGTGGGCACCTGTACAAGACTCGTTGCAAGTGTCGAGCGACGCGCAGGTTCTGGCCAACGAATATCTACTCAAGGCCGGTGAACTCGAACTGGCCGCCAACCCGGTGCAGTTCGACGTCACCGCACCGGAACTCACTGCAGGACCGGAGTTCGCTGCTCACACGGACGAAATCCTGACCGAGTTGGGCTTCGACTGGGAACGTGTCATCGCATTCAAGATTGCGGGCGCAGTTACCTAGGCAGTGTTACCTCACCTGACAACTGAGGGCCGACCCATTTGGGGTCGGCCCTCAGTGCATTCTCGGTTCTCGGTGCTCAGCTGTTCTCGGCGTCGCGAACCGTAATTGTGCCGTCCATGACGGCGGCGGCGATGCTGTCATGGAGCATCGGGCAGCCGTCCTTGAGTGCCGATTTCTGCCCGGACGCGATGGCGTCCTTGAAGGTGTGGCACCGAAGTGCCGGGTCGGACGTCCACTGAATACTGGTGTGCTTGTACGTGTTCTTGCGAACCAGTACGCACGCGCCACACGCCTTGCAGTCGACTTCCTGCAACCCCGAGTCGAGATACTCGTGCTTGTCCTCGACGGTCTGGGCTTCGATGACGCCCCGCCGCTCCGGTTGGCCGGCAAAGTCCGGAGCCTTGGCCCAACGGAGGTCACGGATCGAGGCGCTCACGATTAAACCTCTGCTTCCTTCTTTGCAGCGGCTTCCTTCTCGGCCTTCTGGCGAGCGAGATTTTCCTCGACCTCGATGTGCCAGGCTTCGTTGGCCTTGGTGGTGTCCACTTCGAATTCGAAGCGCTGCGTCATCTTCTCGGTAACGTCTGCCTTGTCGACGTAGAACTGCTCGTACCAGCGCCGCAATTGGTAGACGGGGCCATCCTCCTCGCAGAGGAGCGGATTTTCGATCTTGGTCTTGTTCTTCCAGATCGCGACGTCCTGAAGGAAGCCCTCGCTGATGCCTTCGGTGAACTTGCCGGCCAACTTGTCGGCCATTTCATCGGAGACGCCCGTCGGCTTCTTGACTGTCACGCCCCACTGCAGCACGAATGAGTCCGGGCTGATCGGGTAGTGGCAGTTGATCAGGACGCTTTCGACCTCGTACCCGCTGTAGCTGTTCCACAGAGGATTGACCATGTACGACGGTCCGTAATACGCAGCCTCGGAGCGAAGCAGTGTGTCGCCGCCGTACTGAGAGGCCATTCCGATGTCGGGGCGTCCCGTGGTGTTGAGATACTGAGTGGCGATCTCACCTTCGAAGACGTTCTTGAAGTACGTCGGGAAGGCGTAGTGGATGTAGTAGAAGTGCGCCATGTCCACGACGTTGTCGATGATCTCGCGGCAGTTGGAACCCTCGATGACCATGGAGTTCCAGGTCCAATCGGTCCACTCGTCGCTGTACGCGCCCTCGATGCGCGGGATCACGATCTCCTCGGGCGGGGGATTGCCCTCGGGGTCGTTCCAGACGAAGAGTTGAGCGTTCTGCTCGAGTGTGTGCCAAGCCCGGGTACGGGCGAGTGGGGGCACGCGGCGTGCGTAGGGAATGCCGGTGCACTTTCCGTTTCCGCCCCAGCGCCAATCATGGAACGGGCATGCGACGGAATCGCCTTTGACCTCGCCTTGGGTGAGGTCACCGCCCATATGCCGGCAGTACCCGTCGAGAACTTTGATATCGCCCTTGCTGTCGGCGAACACCACGAGTTTGGTGCCGAAAGCCTCGATCGCGTGCGGTTTGCCGTCCTTGAAGGTCTTCAGAAGACCTAGGCAATGCCATCCACGCGCGAACCGTGTCTGCACCGTTCCCACGTCGATCTCGCGAATCTGCGCCATAGTGACCTCACATCCCTTCTACCTGTTAGTAGAACACGTTATAGAACGAACTCTGGTTTCGCTAGATTTCCGATGCACTTGTTACAGCATTGCGGCCGTCAACGATGCGATTCCCGACGTCTCGACAGAAAAGAGAACGTGTTCTAGTCTCAAGGTAAGTGAACTATCCGATCGAGACAGACGGGAGCGTCGAAGTGGGTAACCATGACAGCCACGAGGTGATGCAGAAGCTCGACGCATTGTTGCCGGCACTACGTGAGCGGGCGCAGGAGACCGAGGATCTTCGTCGTATCCCTGACGAGTCCGTCAAGGCATTGCAGGAGACCGGTTTCTTCCGTCTACTGCAGCCGAAGCAGTGGGGTGGATACGAAGCCGATCCGGTGCTGTTCTACTCGGCGGTCAAAAAGATCGCCAGCGCCTGCGGATCGACGGGGTGGGTCTCCTCGATCATCGGTGTTCACAACTGGCACTTGGCGCTCTTCTCGCAGCAGGCTCAGGAAGATGTGTGGGGCAAGGACTCTGACGTTCGTATCTCGTCCTCCTATGCGCCCATGGGAATGGGTGAGGTAGTCGAGGGTGGCTACAAGGTAAACGGGGCGTGGGCGTGGTCGTCCGGTTGCGACCATGCAACGTGGGCAGTTCTCGGCGGGCCGGTCTTCAAGGACGGTCGCGCAGTCGATTTCGTCAGCTATCTGATTCCCCGCGAGGACTACCAGATCGACGACGTCTGGAATGTGGTCGGCCTGCGCGGAACCGGCTCGAATACCGTTGTGGTCAAGGATGTCTTTGTTCCTTCGCACCGCGTGCTGAGCTTCCGCGCGATGAGCGAACTGACTGCTCCCGGTCTCGAGAACAACACCGCTCCGGTCTACCGGATGCCGTGGGGCACCATTCATCCCACCACGATTTCGGCCCCGATCGTCGGAATGGCTTACGGCGCTTACGAAGCGCACGTCGAACATCAGGGCAAGCGTGTACGCGCAGCCTTTGCCGGTGAGAAGTCCAAGGACGATCCGTTTGCGAAGGTACGTATCGCTGAGGCGTCCAGCGACATCGACGCAGCCTGGCGTCAGTTGTCCGGCAATGTCGCGGACGAGTACGCGTTGATCCTTGCGGGCGAAGAGGTTCCGATGGAACTGCGTCTGCGCGCTCGACGTGACCAGGTGCGTGCCACGGGTCGCGCAATCGCCTCGATCGACAAACTCTTCGAGAATTCCGGAGCGACCGCACTACAGAACGGCACGCCGATTCAGCGATTCTGGCGCGACGCTCACGCCGGACGCGTCCATGCAGCCAACGATCCCGAGCGCGCATACGTCATGTTCGGAACCGGCGAGTTCGGTCTTCCGATCACCGACACGATGGTCTAGGGGAGGCGTCCGTGACAACCACCGAAGAAGTCTTCACCTACGAATCCACGTCGCGGTTCGCGCAGGTGCGCCCCGACCTGAAATTGCATTTCCACGAAGCCGGCGTCGGCAACGACAAGACCATCGTGCTACTGCACGGCGGTGGTCCGGGTGCCTCGTCGTGGTCGAACTTCGCCCGCAACATTCCGGTGCTGGCAAAGAACTTTCACGTTATCGCGGTAGATCAGCCCGGCTACGGGCAGTCCGACAAGCCGACGGAGCACCCGCAGTATTTCGTGCACAGTGCGTCAGCGCTCAACGATCTCCTGGACACACTCGAGATCACCGGTCGCGTTGATCTGCTGGGTAATTCGCTCGGTGGTGGCGCTGCTGTTCGCTTTGCACTCGACTATCCGGATCGCGCCGGTCGCCTCGTTCTGATGGGCCCCGGCGGTTTGAGTGTCAACCTGTTTGCACCGGACCCCACCGAAGGTGTCAAGAACCTCGGAAAGTTCAGCTACCAGCCGACGCGTGAGAACCTCGAAGCGTTCCTGCGGATCATGGTCTTCGACCAGAAACTGATCACACCCGAACTGGTCGACGAACGCTTTGCCGCAGCCAGCACACCCGAATCGTTGGCGGCAGCCAAGGCAATGGGTAAGTCGTTCTCCAGCGGCGACTTCGAACTCGGCATGCTCTGGCGTGAGGCGTACAAACTGCGCCAGCGAGTGTTGTTGATCTGGGGCCGTGAAGATCGCGTCAACCCGCTCGACGGCGCACTGGTTGCGCTCAAGATGATTCCGCGGGCGCAACTCCATGTGTTCGGCGGTTGCGGACACTGGGCGCAACTCGAGAAGTTCGACGAATTCAACCGGCTCGCAACCGACTTCTTGCTCGACGGAGGTAAGTGATGGGTATTCGATCTCTGGCATACATGCGTATCGGGGCCACCGATATGGGCGCGTGGCGCGAGTACGGACTCAAGGTTCTCGGCATGAGCGAAGGCAAGGGCGTCGATCCCGATTCGTTGTACCTGCGGATGGACGATTTCCCGGCACGCCTGGTCATCGTTCCGAACGAGAAGGATCGTCTGCTCGTCTCCGGTTGGGAGACAGCGAATGCGGCTGAGCTGCAAGATATCCGCGACAGGTTGTCGGCGGCCGGTGTTCCCTTCAAAGAGGGCACGTCGGAGCAGTTGAAGGACCGACGTGTCGTCGAACTGATTGCGTTCGAGGACACGTCGGGGAACTCTCTCGAGGTGTTCCACGGTGTGGCGCTAGAACATCGACGCGTCGTGAGCCCGTACGGACACAAGTTCGTCACGGGAGAGCAGGGCCTCGGCCACGTCGTGCTCACCACTGACGACGACGACGCGTCGTTGCGCTTCTATCGCGACGTCCTCGGATTCAAACTGCGAGATTCGATGCGTCTGCCACCGCAGATGGTCGGCCGGCCAGCAGACGGCGACCCGGCGTGGCTGAGGTTCCTCGGTTGCAACCCGCGTCACCACAGCCTGGCATTCCTGCCGTTCCCCAACCCGACCGGCATCGTGCACCTGATGCTCGAGGTGGAGAACTCCGACGACGTCGGACTGTGCCTCGACCGTGCGCTGCGTAAGAAGGTCAAGATGTCGGCGACGCTCGGGCGCCACGTCAACGACGAAATGCTCTCGTTCTACATGAAGACTCCCGGCGGCTTCGACATCGAATTCGGTTGTGAGGGACGTGAGGTCGAAGACGAGAGTTGGATCGCGCGGGAAAGTACGGCAGTGAGTCTGTGGGGTCACGACTTCACGGTCGGAATGAAGCCGTGAGTGCCCCCGCGCTCGACCCGCGGCAGTTCCGCACGGTCCTGGGTCAGTTCTGTACCGGCGTCACGATCATCACGACGGTCGACGACGGTGTTCCGGTCGGTTTCGCGTGCCAGTCGTTTGCCGCGCTCTCCCTCGACCCACCCCTGGTGTTGTTCTGTCCCACCAAGGGTTCTCGGTCGTGGGCGGCAATCGAGAAGACCGGAAAGTTTGCCGTTAACGTGTTGGCGGAGGAACAGCAATCGGTGTGCGCGCGATTCGGTTCGCGTGAGCCGGACAAGTTTGCCGGTATCGACTGGACACCTTCGCCGTTGGGTTCACCGATCATCGACAAGTCGCTCGCGCACATCGACTGCACGGTGGAAACCGTCCACGACGGCGGCGATCACTTCGTCGTCTTCGGTCGCGTCTCGTCGATGAGTGAGGTCAAGACCGAGCGTCCGCTGCTGTTCTATCGTGGGCAGTACACCGGGATCGAACCGGACAAGACCGTCCCCGCACATTGGCGGGACGATCTCGAGGCGTTCCTGACCACCACGACGGAAGATACCTGGCTGTAGGGGCCTACAAGGAGAAACACGTCTGGCAGAAGTCCTCGCCGAACGGCGTGAGCAGGATGCTCCGACGCACGATCTTGTTGGACCGGCCCGCGCGGCGCACAGCGTCGATCACCGCGGGCTGGACTTCGATGACCTGATATCGCTCCGCTTCGACGGGTTCACGGGAGAACGACACCAGCCCGAGTCGGTGCAGGTTGTTGAGGTAGGCATTGGTGCGATCCAGGTGCCGACACCCGGCGAGATCGCCGATCATCGACAGGCCTTCGTCGATCATTTCCGACCCGACGCCAAAGGGTCGTGCTGTTCGGACGTCGACGCTCGGTTGCGCGCCCGACAACGCGAGTAGACGGAGGATGCGCGCTTCGTCCGGTGCGATCTCGTCGAGGATTCGGTCGTAGGCGGGGTGGAGATCGTCGCGATCGGTGACGTCCGCAGAACGGTCGAGCAGATTGTCGCCGCGCTGGCGCAGGGCTGCAAGCATGGCCTCGGTGCTCTGTTTGCGCGTGGGACGAGCGCGCATGGCCGATCGCAGGTTCTCGGATCGGGAGGGCCCCGCGCTTGCCGGCCGCTTTGTCGAAGGTTGGACGTTGGCTGCTTCGGCGGCTTCTGCTGCCGCGTCGGCTGCGGCCGCGACGATCTGCCGCGTCGCCTCCCGCGCTGTGCCCACTGCCCACCCCGTTATCTTCAGGGACGTGAGTGTGGTGGTGGCAGTCAATCCGACAAGGCTACGAATCAACCGCTTTTCGACGGATTCTTCGGTACCCGTGTCGATATCCCACTCGTACGTGGGTTCTTCGCGCTGCTCACTCATTCTCATACTCCGAAAATCGCGAGGTGCAGGAAACCGGCCAACGAGCCGAGTACCGCTCCGTGGACGAACAACAACCATTCATCTTGTTTGACGGCAGATCTCAGTAGTTCGCTGAAGTCTTCCGGTGACAGTTTGTTCATTTGCGCCGTGACGAATATTCGGATCTTCTCGGACTGGCTTTCGGCGAAAGCCGCGTCCTCGAATACTCGCGGAACGAGGTCGAGCACTTCGGTTGTCGCGAGGCTCGGCAAGCGTCGGTAGCTCTGTGAGCCGACGGTCATCTTCACGACGGATCGAGCCCATCCGACGGCGTCGTCGACGGATTCACGCAGTACTTGATCGAGCATTCGGCGGGTTCGGTCCGAGCGTGGACCTTCGAGAAGTTCGGTGCCGATGTTCTCGAGTGTTATGACGTGATCGGCGAGAGTTTTTGCGTAGCCCTCGATGATCTCAGTGCGTCGTTTGAGGAAAAGGCCTTGCCGCCACGGTACCCATCGGCTGGGCGCGATGGGCTCGAAGATCATCTTGATTCCGAGGTAGTTGACGATGTAGCCGATGATGACGCCGCCGATGGGAAGAATCCACCAGTACGGCAGGAAGTGCAGTACGGCCACGAGGACGAACCCCATCGGAAACCCGAAGTAGAAACCGAAGTTCTGCATGAATCGCAGTTCTTTGTTTCCCATGGTCCGGAAAATGTCGTTGAGCAGTTTCGGGTGCGACGACAGGTATCTGATCACCATAAGTTTGGCGTCGATGAATTCGTCGATGTCCTCTTCGATGCGGTCCGTGATGGTGCGGACGCTGGCCGGCAGATCTTCCTCGACTTTCCGGAAGACAGCTTCTTTCACCGGATTCGGAAGGTTGTGCCAGAGCTGAGGATTCTCGGCGGTCATGACTCTGGTGACCACACCGCGGACTTCGCTTCGCGAGATGGTGACCAGATGTTCGGCGATGCTGTCCGGATCGAGTTCACGGTAGAAGTCGGCGATACTGCCAACTTTCGCCAACGATTTGTCCACTGCGATCGACGCCATTTTCTCGGCGCGAGAGGGCACAATTCCTTGCCAACCGAACCGGCCGTCGCTGGTGATTGCCGGGATGACCTGGACTCGGCGCGGGAGTAGTGGAAAGAGGATCTTGAGGCCGGGAACTTTGATTCCGTGGAATTCGAGGGGGGCGAAGAGCATCAGAACGCCCGACCAATTGGTGATGTACCCGATGATTCCCGTGAACAAAGGAATGGTGATCAACTGTTCGAGCAAGTGGTCCGGCACCGTCGCCCATCCTCCTCATATCCGAGAACCTCACGTTCGGACATGATTGCCGAAACTTCGCTCTTCGTGGGTGTTTCGTTGGCTACTGCTGCGCCTTCCCAGTTGCGTCAGCATAGAGCCCCGACAATCCGGGCTGTCGGCGGGTCGGAAGTTAATGTAACCTGACGTACATGGTCAGTATTGCGCACAACACGACGACGCCGGTTTCCTTCCGGCGCATCGTTTAGCAACTGCTGACCGAACCCTTTCAGCCCCGGGAGTTATCGCCCCGGGGTTTTTCTGTTTCTTCGCTCCGCGTGCGACTCCCTTGAACGATGTGGAGATCACTCATGAGCGTTGACCACCGCGAACTCGGACGCGAACTGGAATTTTTCGCCACTACCCCGATCGTCGGGGCGGGCCTTCCACTCTGGCTGCCGGACGGTGCGATCATCAGATCGGAACTCGAGAAGTTCGCCGCCGAGCAAGCCGCACGATCCGGTTGCCGAGGCGTCTATACCCCGGTGATGGCGAAGAAGGAGTTATACGATAAATCGGGGCACTGGTCCAAGTTCTCGGCAGACATGTTCCCCGAAATGAAGATCGGTGGGGAATCTTTTCTCCTCCGTCCCGCTAACTGTCCTCATCACGCCCAGGTATTCGCCGCGCGTGGCCGTAGTTATCGTGAGCTACCGTTCCGCGTTCGTGAACTCGGCTCGATGTTCCGAAGCGAACTCTCCGGTGTTCTCAGCGGATTGAACCGCGTCAGGCAGATCAATCTCGACGACGCGCATGTCTTCTGCAGTACCGAACAGGTGCGAGCGGAAGTGATCGTCGCACTCGACGCGATCGAGGGTTGCTACTCGACTCTGGGGATTACCGAACGGGAATACCGACTCTCGATCAGAGGAGCAGCGGGGCAATACCTCGGTACCGACGAGCAGTGGGCCGATGCCGAGGACCAACTGCGCGGAGCACTGAATGCACGCTCGATCGAATATGTGGAAGCGAAGGGCGAGGCAGCGTTCTACGGGCCCAAGATCGACGTCCAAGTGCGAGACGCGCACGGCCGGGAGGAAACACTCTCGACCGTTCAGCTCGACTTCAATCAACCGGAGCGGTTCGAACTCGAGTACACCACGGAAGACGGATCCAAGGCTCGTCCCGTCATGATCCACCGCGGCTTGCTCGGGTCGATGGAACGGATGACCGCGCTCTTGATCGAAAGACACGAGGGGCGGATGCCGCCGTGGCTGGCGCCCAACCAGGTGTCGGTTCTGCCAGTCGGCGACCGGCATCAGGAAGCGGCCGAGCGCGTGCGGGCCGATCTCGAGGCTCGCGATGTTCGAGTGGCGATTGCGCCTGACGGATCGTTGGGACGCCGCATCCGCGAGGCTCGCACTCACCGGGATTCGTACATCGCCGTGATCGGGGACAACGAAGTGCAAGCCGGAACGGTCGACGTGCTGGTCCCAGCGCGGGATGAGCGGGTTGTCGTCGACGCGAAAGTGTTTGTCGATCAGGTGGTCGCGAATATCGACGAGCGTGCCCTGCTTCCGGCGGAGTTCTAGGCGGAGTTCTAGCCGGAGTTCTAGCCGACGGGGAGTTCGTGGAGCGCCCGCACGAGCGGTGCGAGTTCGGGTGTCTTGCATGCCTCGTCGAGGGCGGTCTCGAGGGTGGCGTCGTGCGTCGGGCGTGCGCTTTCGAGAAGTTCGCGTCCGGCAGGCGTCAACTCGGTGTAGATGCCGCGACGGTCGTCGGCGCACAGGATTCGGGTAAGTAATCCACGGTCTTCGAGACGGTTGACCAATCGCGTCGTGGCACTGCTGCTCAGTGCGGCAGCGCGGGCAAGTTGTGCCATGCGCATGTGCCAGCCGTCCTGACGGCTCAGTGCATCGAGGACCGTGTATTCGACGACGGACAGTTTGTGCTCACGCTGGAGAGCGCGCTCCAGTTCGGTATCGAGGGCACCGTGCAGTGCCGCGAGCGTGCGCCACCCTTGCGAACGGATTTCGACGGCGTCGTCGGCGATCCCCATGTGATTCTCCTTGTCCGTTTCCTGCTGCTCCAGGTTACCAGCTTGCGCATGTAGCGCGCGCGTGCAACTATTTATAGCGCGCCTGCAACTACTGCACACGCCCGCTAACGGCTTGCGCGTAAATCTGTGAAAGGAACACCGAGATGCCATTGGGTCTCATTGCCCTCGCTATGGGCGGGTTCGGGATCGGCCTCACCGAATTTGTCATCATGGGTCTGCTGCCCGAGGTCTCCGCCGATTTCGAGGTCACCGAAGCCGTCGCCGGTTACCTGATCTCCGGCTACGCACTCTCCGTCGCGATCGGCGCAATTCTGGTGACGGCGGCAGTCATCCGCTTCGAGCGCAAGAAAGTCCTACTCTCGCTGATGGTTCTGTTCATCATCGGCAACCTGATGTCGGCGCTGGCCCCCACGTACGAGGTGATGATGGGTGGACGCATCGTTGCGGCGCTGTGCCACGGCGCGTTCTTCGGCATCGGATCGGTGGTGGCCGCCGGAATGGTTGCGCCGGACAAGCGTGCAGGCGCTATCGCAATGATGTTCTCCGGATTGACCATTGCCAACGTTCTGGGAGTTCCGTTCGGTACGATGCTCGGCCAACAGTTCGGATGGCGCTCGACCTTCTGGGCGATCACCGCAATCGGCATTGTTGCACTGATCGGGATCGCGGCTCTGGTTCCTACGACGTCGGCCCCAACCGACGGCGGCGGCCTGCGCGGAGAACTCGAGGCCTTCCGCAACAAACAGGTGTGGTTCTCGATCGCCATCACGATTCTCGGGTACGGCGGCATGTTCGGTGCGTTCACCTACATCGCATTCACCCTCACCGAGGTGAGTGGCTTTGCGGCGTCAAGTGTTCCGTGGTTGCTGATCCTTTTTGGTTCCGGTCTGTTTGTCGGCAACGTCGTCGGTGGGAAGGCTGCCGACCGCTCGCTGACCAAATCCTTGGTGTGGATCCTGGCAATTCTGACAGTGGTGCTGATCGTGTTTGCCGCGAGCGCCGAGAGCAAGATCATGACAGTGATCTCCCTGTTCTTCATGGGCGCCTTCGGTTTTGCGACGGTACCCGGACTGCAGATGCGGATCATGAACTACGCGTCGGAGGCACCCACCATGGCGTCGGGTGCCAACATTGCCGCGTTCAATGTCGGAAATGCACTGGGCGCGTGGCTCGGTGGCCTCACCATTGCTGCCGGACTCGGCTTCACCTCGCCGATCTGGATGGGAGCGGTTGTTACCGTTATCGGTTTGGTGGTCCTGGTCGTCGCCGCCAAGATGGACCGCCCGGCGCCGTCAGAGCAGCCGGCACCGACCACCTCGCTGCACCCGACCACCGTGTGAACCCTGCCATCGCGTGAACCACCCCCATCGCGTGAACCCTGCCCTCGCGTGAACCCTGCCATGGCGTGAACGTATCGCTCCCCTTGTCTGAAAAGGGGAGCGATACGTTCACGCGGGTCAGGTGAGGCGGAATTCGGCGCTCACCCCGGAAAACGGCGTGATCGCGCCGCTACCCCGAGCCTTCGACGCGCCGAAGTGTTGGACTCGATACGTACCCGCCGGAGAGTCTGCCGGAACATCCCACGTGATGCGCACGACGGAACCGTTGCTCCCGACCCGGCGCCAGTGCAGTTTGGTGGACCAGTCGTTGTCGTCGGCCACGCGCGTCCAGGATCCGCCGGTATCGCGCTGGATCTCGTAGAAGGTCCCGTTTCGGTGAGTGTCGTTCTTGGGGTGGCCGGTGACGAACTCGACGGCAACCTGCCCGCCTGGTGAGCTGTCGCCAGGCTGGACGGTCGCATCGCCGAATTGTGTTCCAGGCAAAGGTTCGTCGAAGTCGACGCCAGGTCCGAAGCTGGGTTGGAACCCGGACAGGTCGGCCGGCGCGGGGCCGCGAGGAGGTTCGGTGCCATCGCGCATCGCGGCTGCGAGGGCGGCATACCCCTGCTGATAGGCCGGCAGTGTGTAACGGCCGAACATCGTCGAACCGCCCTCGTACTGCTGCGAATCGTATTCCTGTGGCGTGGTGCAGTAGCTCGAGTACGAGTTCGCGTATCCCTGGAAGATGACGTTCTCGAGGGGAACCCCAAGCTCCTCGGCGACGGTTCGACGCACTCGTAGGCCGGAGACGATGGTGAATTCCGCAGGGCCGCCGACGATGTAGAACTGTCCGATCCGCAGGATCTGGATCTTCAGCACGTTCGGCACCCATCCGCTCGGTGGCAACAGGCCGACCGGAACGACTACGAGCTTGGGGGCCTGCGCATCCTGAAGCCATTGAGGCACAGGAGCATCCATGCCGCCCAAGGCGTCGATCATGGGGTTTCGGGTGCCCTCGGGGAAGATGGGAATCGCCGGTCCGTCCTCGACGCTTCCGGCGCTCATCGCCGCACCGATCGCGGCCGGAGCGGTGCGGTGCTCGCGCCCGTCCGGGGTGAATCTTCCGCTCACCACCTGATTTGCCATGTCCAGATACATGATCCGGCTGTCCACGCCGCCGGTGATGGTCTCGGCGGCGGAGACAAAGGCGGTTTGAGCTGCCGCCACTTGGCGGAGCCCGATGATGCGCGCATTCTCGAATTCGTCGTCGGTCGGTCCGCGGCCGGGCTCGAGGAAGAGGTTGGGTGACATGTCGCCGCTGTTGGTCTGTGGAAAAGCGGCGATGAAACTGGTGTCGCCGTCGAGGTAACGCACACCCTGGTCGTCGTGCTCCCAGAAGTACGCGGCGGCGCCCTTGTTGTCCCCGGAGATGAGATGGTTCTCGTTAGTGAGCGAGGCGCAATGGGTGGCGAACCAGTTGATCGCTCCGATGTCCTTGCTGCCCCGACTGATCCGCATGACACGCATGTGGTGATCGTTGCCGCCGGGGTAGTAGGCCTTGTCATCTTCGGGATTGAGGTCGAACGCCACTCGCGACCGGTTGACGCTGGCATCGGTGAGATCGGACCGCCCGAAACGGACCGTGCCCGGCGCCAGGTTTGCGTGGGCAGCGCTGATCGCCTCGACCATACCGTTGACCTCGGCTTCGAACACCTGCAGCTCGAATCCGAGAACTGCGAGGTTGTACGCGTAGTTATGCGACGCCCCACCGCACGCCGCGTGTGAATGGACAGCGGTCAGCATGACGTTGCGTTCGGTGTAGGTGTCACCGAATTTCCCGGCCAATCGGCGCAGGACCTCGTCGTGAACGGACTGGAAGATCATGCAGTTGTCGACGCAGACGTAGACGACCCGCGATCCGCCGGACTCGAAGATGAAGGCGCGTGCGCGCATTCGCTGGTGCAGCCCCTCGGCGCGTTGGTCGAAGCTCGAGTAGCCCATCATGCCGACCTCGGCGACCGGCCCGGTCACATCGGAAATTCCGACGCCCACCTGCAGCGAGGACGACGACTTGTCGGTGCGTGCGGGTGAAACGGTGCGTGCCGGCGAAGCTGCGACGGCTTGGCTCGTCGACAGAGCGGCGAGCGCAGGGGCGGCGGCAGCGCCTGCCAATACGGTGCGTCGGGTGATCTGCACGAATGTCCTTTCGGGCGGTCTGACGCGAATTGGTCAACCGTCCAGGAGTGTAGCCCGAGTCACACGCGACCGAAAGGGGTGTGTCGGCGGACACTCGGATCGATGCGGCCTCCCCGAGCGTCATGGCGAGGTCCATCGCGCTCCAACCCCATCGAGCGAACGTACCTTTCGGCGCATCCAAGGCGACGAAAGGTACGTTCGCTCGTTCGGGCAGGGAGCCCCGCCTTCCTGTTTAGAACGTGATCACATCGCCCACGAAAATCCGGTCAGGATCAGTGATCCACGCGTTCATTGCCCAAACCTCTTGCCAGCTCTTTCCTCTCGCTGAAGCAAGGTCGAACAATGTGTCGCCCTCGGATACGGTCACCGTGTCGCCGACCGCCGATTCAACTGGCTGTGGTGCCGGAGCAGCCGACGCGGGTGCAAAGATCGGTGCGGGAGCGACACTCGCCCCGGTGTCGCATGCCCCGGCCGACTTCAGGAATGCGACGGGATCGACGGCACCACCGCTGTGAATGCGGAGATGCAGGTGCGGGCCGGTTGAGCTGCCGGTATTGCCCGTGGCACCGATTTTGTCGCCGACCTCGACGTGGGTGCCTTCACTCACCCATGTTTCGGAAAGGTGGCCCATCTGAATCTGCTCGCCGGTATCGGCTTCGAGCTGGATATAGGTTCCGTATCCGCCAGGATCAAATGGTCCGGCAACCGAGATCGTGCCAGACGTCGGGGCATGGAGAACCGTTCCGACGTTGACTGCGAAGTCCGCTCCATCATGTCCGGCATGGAATCCCTGCGAGATCGCCCCATCGACCGGCCACTCCCAGTTGCATCTGCTGCCACTATGAAGTGCTGCAGGGGCCACTTGGACGGTTTCTCCGGCAGACGGCAGGGTCGATACGTCGCCTGAACCGGGAGTGACACCACTCCAGCCGAGGTGTGCGCCACACACCGGCCACGCACCGATACCCTGAGCGTCGAGGGTTGCCTCCGCTGCCGCGACTTGATCCGCGATCGATGCCAGGTCAGCACGGGCGGGTGCACCGACAGGTTTGTAGGCGTCCCACGTCGACTGTGTGAACTGTAGTCCGCCGTAGAATCCGTTGCCCGTGTTGATGCTCCAGTTTCCGGAACTCTCGCACATGGCTACTTGTGACCAGTCGTGTGCGCTGGCCACACCCGTGTTTGCGAAGGTGCCGATGGCTGTAAGAGCTCCTGCTCCTGCAGCTAGTGCGACAAATCTTCTGGCGCGAGGTCGATGTTGTTTCCTGTGTTTTCCCATGATTTTTCCTTGATTGGGGTCGGCAATCTCGCCGCACGCGTCGGTGAACGGCTGTTGGGCGGCGTTGTTTGCGAGATCGCCTATGCTGGAGAGCGATTCAGGTGAGTTGGCAGCACATGTGTCAACAGCTCTCGCTGTCCGTGGATAATTATGTGGCTGGTGACTGAACCGATCAGGTCAATATCCCTGTTGCAGTGCGAATCTCGTGAAGAGGATGCGTGTCGGGAAATCTGCTGCGTGTCCATTCACTGTCGAGGACGCCGATAGTTCCTTCCGGTCTGGGACCTGAGTGATTCGCGTCCCGTCGGGAGACGCAACTTACCCGGAGCGCCGGGGAGAATCGGTGAGGTGTGGGCAAGTCTCATGGTCACGATTTGTGAGTCACGACAAGGTTGTTGCCTCACGCAGATGGCAACAACGGCCCAATTACCCGGTGGCATACCTATTTTGCGGATCATCGACAAGCTGCAGCGGACCGAACCAAGCCGACCGGTATCACGTATTGATGAGGCAACTGGTCGATGAATTCCACCTGACCGGATTGGTGGCGTTGTCGACGGCAGCAGGTATTCCACTGTGCCAGAAGCTTTCTGAGTGGCAATTTTCGGAGGTTTACGACAACGGCACGCGTCAAACTGTTTGATTGGACCTTCTCAGTCGGCGCCGGCGGCCGTGGTGACGCTCGACGGCCCGAAAACAGGTACTCGAATGGGTCATTCGACCCGTGTGACGAATAGCGGCGGATGCCATGGTGGATCAACACCGAAACGGCCTCGTCCGAAGCCGTTTTCCAGCACCGAATTTTTCCAACACCGAAGTTTTCCAATACTGAAAGCATGCGACACGCCGTGCGCTCCTAGTGATCGATTGGCGCCCCCTTGTGAGGGATCTGTGTCGCTCCCTCAGGGTCGCAGTCTCTGCGCCCGGGGATGAGCCCTCCTGCGGAGCCTCGGCAACATGGCACCGCAGGAGGGCATTCAAAACATGTTCGCTCGATGGGGCGGACGCCGTCAGATCGCGGTCGACTCCCCGAACGTCATGGCGAGGTTGGCGATAGTGGTGGTCATCAAGGCCCGTTTCGGCAGGCCGAGGCGTCGTAGTTCGGCTGCCATCGGGTGGGTGCCGAGCTGGAGTTCCGCACCACCCGGGCGAGATTTGACGCCGGTGGGTGCCATCTCCCACGACGTGCAGCGGGTAACGCCGTCGAGATGCGAGTAGGCGGCAAGTGACATGTTCGCGCCCGAGCCGGGAACGCTCACTCCTGATTTGACGCTCAACTGCGCGATGAGTTTGCCGTCGTGAGATACCGAACCGCGCTTGACGGATCCGACGTGTTCGGTGTCGAACTCCGCCAGCACCTTCGGGAATCCCCAGATCTCACGGCCGGCGGCCTTGGTGAACTCGCCGTCTACGGGCAGTTGATGGATGAGTGCTCCCGCTGTACCCGATGTGAGCGCACGAAGATCTCCCAGCACCGAAATCTCCGATGGAGCGGTATGACTTCGCACCATGTAGGTCACACCGAATTCGTTGTACGGTCCCAGATCTCCGTCGACGTAGTCGACGAATACCAGCCCGCACAGTGCGCGTCCCGGACGGAATTGCAGAACGGTCAGGCCGGTGTGGTTGATGATCGACTGGGCAGTGACGCTGGGAACGGAGAACATGGCCATGAATGCGGAAGCGGTACGAACTTCGACGGGCATCTCGACGGTCTTGCCCAGGATGGTGTAGCTCATGCGACCACTCCACGGAGACCGTCGGCGCCGTACACGGATTCGAGCATCGAGCGGAAATCCGGTCCGCGCCGGAGCATTTGGCCACCGTCGACGTTGATGATCTGCCCGGTGATCCATGTCGAGTCGGGCCCGAGGAGGAACGTCGCAAGTGATGCGATGTCGTCCACTTCGCCGACGCGGGCGAGGGGAGTGTTGGCCATGTAGTCGTCGAGAATCGGCCCACCGTCGGTGATGAGCGCGACCAGATCGGTCCGAGTGAGGCCGGGGCGAATCGCATTGACCCGAATATTGCTGGCACCCAGTTCATCTGCCGCCAGTTGCACGAGATGATCGACGCCGGATTTCGACACGCCGTATGCTCCGAACCATCGATGTGTGTTGCTGCTCGCGATCGACGAGATCGCCACGATGGAACCACCGCCTCCGGAAACGAGGGCGCGTGCGCCGTGCTTGATCGTCAGCATCGTGCCGGTGACGTTGAGATCGACCGTACGGCGCCAGGCGTCGACATCGAGTTGGGTCACCGGGGCGATGGTTTCGTTGCCACCGGCGCAGGCGACAACGCCGTCGAGTGTTCCCGTGGCTTCGACTGCTGATGCGACCGCAGAGACAACTTCGGCTTCGACGGTTATGTCGGTGGGTACGGCAATGACGGAACCTGATCCGTTCCTGGCACGAATCGACTGGGCCGCAGCATCGAGTTTGTCCTTGTTGCGTCCGCAGATCGTGACGTGGGCACCGGCGCCGGCGAGCGCACCGGCGATGCCGAACCCGATGCCGCTTCCGCCGCCGGTAACCAGTACCGATCTGCCTGCAAAGGCGGTGTTGTCGCCCATGTCCATCTCCCGGTTGTCGTGTGCGCGGTGATCCACGGTTCGAGGTGTGCCGCCGAACTTCGGCAATACCGCCCCGAGCTCTATAGGAACAGGTTCTACTTGTTGAGGCAAGGGTTTCTCGAGAGAGGACGGCGAGATGGTGGACCGACCGAGCTTCGACCTGATCGACGGGCGCTTCTATTCCGGTGACCTCGGCGATGTACGCGACGCTTACGCGTGGATGCGTGAGCACGAACCCGTATATCGAGACAGTGCGAACGGCATTCCTGCGGCTGCGAGTTACGCCGCCGTCATCGCGGCAGAGCGAGACCCGGAGTTGTTCTCCAATGCCGGTGGCATCAGACCGGAAACCGGACCGCTTCCGCAGATGATCGACATGGATGATCCGGAGCACCTCACGCGTCGACGCCTGGTCAATGCCGGTTTCACTCGCAGGAAGGTCGAAGCGAAACGCGATCGGATTCGGCAGATATGTGACCAGTTGATCGATGCTGTGTGTGAGAGCGGGGAAGCGGACTTCGTGGCCGATCTTGCAGCGCCTCTGCCGATGGCGGTCATCGGCGACATGCTTGGGGTGCGTCCGGAGGAACGTGAGGTATTCCTGCGGTGGTCGGACGATTTGGTGACAGCCCTGGGTAGCAACGCTTCCCCGGAACAACTCGAGGCGATGATGGCGGCATACGTCGATTTCACCGAGTACATGACCCGGACGATCCGGGAGCGTCGGATGGCCTCGGCGGACGACTTGATCAGCACGTTGATCCACAGCGAGGTCGACGGGGAGGCGCTGTCGGATCAGGAAATTGTCAACGAATCGTTGTTGATTCTGATCGGTGGCGACGAAACGACGCGTCATGTTCTCAGCGGAGGGATGGAACAACTACTACGCCACCCCGATCAGTACCGAATGCTGGCCGACGACCAGGACACGATTCCGTTGGCGATGGAAGAGATGCTGCGATGGTCGTCGCCGATCAAGAACATGGCGCGCACACTTACCCGCGACACGGATTTCTTCGGCGCGCATCTGAAAGCGGGAGAGAAGATGCTGCTGCTCTTCGAGTCTGCGAACTTCGACGACGCCGTGTTCGTGGACGCGGCACAGTTCGATATCGGCCGGACACCGAACCCTCACGTCGCGTTCGGGTTCGGCACGCATTTCTGTTTGGGTAATCAGTTGGCGAGGCTGGAGGGAACGATCATGTTCGAGCAGCTTTTCCAGCGCTTGCCGGGGATGGAACTGGCGACGGGCGCGCCACTGCCGCGTCGCGCCGCAAACTTCGTGTCCGGAATCGAATCGATGCCGATACGATTCCCCGTCGCCGCTCCGCTACCCGGGTAACTGGCAGTTGGGTGCCGCAGCATCCTCGGATAACGGACTGCCCGTGGGATTGACGTAGACAACGAGGAGGACAAGGGGAGTGGTCTGCGAATTGTTGCCGATGTGAACGTGATCGGATCCGCTCGGTTCGATAAGGGTGTTGCCGGTCTGATAGATGCCGTCGACCGAGCAATCGGATCGGTAATGGCTCAAGGTACCCGCAGCAACGGCGGCGTAGAGAACGCCGTCATGGAAATGCCAACCGGTGGATCCACCGGGGTCGACGGTGATCTGGCGCAAGACGTAGTCCTTGTCACCGAACGTCACCTGCCCGAGGATTTCGCCGTGCACTCCGGTGCTCGGGGTGGCAGACGCCGCGATCGGTGTCAGCGACAACCCGATCGCGGCAGACAAGGCAAGCAGAATCTGGTGACGTTTACGCATGACGAGCCTCTCGGACGGATGTGCTGGTCAGTTTCCTCCTTTGCGCCTGAATTATCCGAGTTTCCGCAGACTGTTCATCTCCGTCAGGCCGCTGACTTTCTCTTCACCCGTTACGGATGACGAATCGCCCGAGTTGATGCTGCGATGCTGGAAGGAGGGGGTAGGGAGGGAGAAACAGTGACGGATCCGACGAGTCGACGACGCGAGGTGCTGCCGGTCCCGGATCGCCAACATCTGGGCCTGGTGACGTACGACGCCAAAGATCCGGATACGACCTTCCCTCCCATCACGCCGCGATTGCCGCCCGATGGCGCCCCGAACGTACTGGTGATCCTGCTCGACGACGTGGGTTTCGGTGCAAGTAGTGCTTTTGGTGGACCGGCAGACACGCCGACTGCTGAGCGTTTGCAGCGTGGTGGTCTGACGTACAACCGTTTCCACACCACGGCACTGTGCGCACCGACGCGCGCTGCTCTGCTGAGCGGCCGCAACCATCACTCGGTCGGGATGGGTTCGATCACGGAGACTGCGACGTCGGCCCCTGGGCTCTCGGGGATGCGCCCCAATACCAAAGCTGCGCTGCCGATGACGTTGAAACTCAACGGATACTCGACGGCACAGTTCGGCAAGTGTCATGAAGTGCCGCCCTGGCAAACGTCTCCAGTCGGGCCGTTCACCGCGTGGCCCACGGGTGAGGGTGGATTCGAGCACTTCTACGGTTTCATCGGAGGGGAGAACAATCAGTACTATCCGGCGCTGTACGAGGGAGTGTCTCCCGTGGAACCGGAGAAGACGCCGGAGGAGGGGTATCACCTCACCGAAGACCTCGCGGATCATGCGATCGACTGGGTGCGGACACAGAAATCACTGGCACCGGACAAGCCTTTCTTCATGTACTTCGCTCCGGGTGCAACCCATGCGCCGCATCATGTTCCACAAGAGTGGGCAGACAAGTACATCGGTCGATTCGCCAGTGGCTGGGATGCGCAACGAGAGTCGATTCTCGCGAGGCAGAAGGAACTGGGTGTTGTTCCGGCCGATGCGGTGTTGACCGCCCGACCCGACATGATCCCGTCCTGGGACGAGATGAGTGACGAGCTGAAACCTGTACTCGAGCGCCAGATGGAGGTCTACGCAGGCTTTCTCGAACATACCGACTACCACATCGGTCGTGTTGTCGATGCGATCGAGGAGATCGGAGCACTCGAAAACACGTTGGTGTACTACATCATCGGTGACAACGGAGCGTCTGCAGAAGGGACGATCAACGGGGCATTCAACGAGATGGCCAACTTCAACGGGCTCGCGGCAATCGAGACCGAAGAATTCATGGTGCACATCAAAGATCAACTCGGTACGAAGGATTCGTACAACCATTACTCGGTCGGTTGGGCCTGGGCAACGTGCTCGCCGTTCCAATGGACCAAGCAGGTTGCTTCCCATTGGGGTGGAACACGCAACGGAACGATCGTGCACTGGCCGGACGGCATCAGGAGCAAAGGTGAGACGCGCTCACAGTTCACGCACGTCATCGACGTAGCGCCGACGGTACTCGAGGCCGCGCGGTTACCGGAGCCCACATTCGTGAACGGAGTGCAGCAATCGCCCGTCGAGGGAACGAGCATGATGTACACCTTCGAAGATGCGTCGGCGCCCGAACGGCACGATCTGCAGTATTTCGAGATGCTCGGAAACCGCGGAATCTATTACAAGGGGTGGAGTGCCGTCACCCGGCACAGCACTCCGTGGATATTCAACGAAACGCTTCCCGCCCTCGACGATGACGTCTGGGAGCTGTACGACGGGACGAAGGATTGGACGCAGGCACACGACTTGGCCAAGGAGATGCCGGATCGCCTTGCGTCACTGCAACGGCTGTGGCTGATCGAGGCGGTGAAGTACAACGTGCTTCCCATCGACGATCGCAGAGCCGAGAGATTCAGTGCGAAGCTCGCCGGTCGTCCACAATTGGTGTCGGGGAACAGGCAGGTGCTCTTCCCCGGGATGAAACGCCTCAGCGAGCACAGTGTTCTGAACGTCAAGAACAGGTCGTTCAGTGTGACTGCTGCCGTCGATATCCCGGCCGGCGTGTCGGCACACGGCGTAGTGATCGCTCAGGGCGGTCGATTCGGCGGCTGGACGCTCTACGTGAAGGACGGCCGCCTGCGGTTCGTGTACAACCTCCTCGGTATGACGGAGTTCGCCACCGAATCCGCTGTAGACCTCCCGCCGGGTAAGCATCAGATTCGGGTCGAATTCGCTTACGACGGGGGAGGTCTCGCCCGCGGCGGTGATGTGACGCTCTTTCACGACGGGATCCCGGTGGGTACCGGTCGGGTCGAGCAGACACAACCCCTGATCTTCTCGGCTGAGGAGACTACCGACATCGGTGACGACTACGGGATGCCGGTCAGCGCGGATTACGGCGCGACCAGCAAATTCAACGGCCGTATCGACGTCGTGCAGATCGAAATCGGGGACGACGATCATACTCATCTCATCGATCCGGAAGAGGTAGCGCGGGTTGCGATCTCGCGGCAGTGAGAAAAACGGTCAGGTGAGGGCTTCGGTGACCTGATCGAGGATGATGTTTGCGCCGACGACACCGATGCCGACCATCCAGGTTTCGTCTTCGACCTCGAATGTCTTGCCGCTCTGGACAGCAGTTTGCGAGCTCCAGAGCCCGGTCACGGTATTCATTGTGGTTGCGTTCGGATCGCCGCCGGGGTTCGTGTAGAAAACGATCTCGCCGTCGATCTGCCCGTAGTGTTCGGGGCTGAGTTCGAGCATGGAGTATTCGTTCCAGCCGCGCTCGCCAAGGTTGAAACCGACCTGGGTCAGAATTGAACCCGAGAAAGTATTCGGGCCGTACAGACGGAAATTGGTCGGCCGGAATCGCACCATGGATACGGTTTTTCCTTGCGCACCCACGTCCTTGCCAACCGAGACGGCACGCGCGGAAAGCCCCGACAGGAGTTCATCCATCTCGTCGCTCTTGTTCACAGCGTCGGCCGTGATCTGCGCTTGCTCTTGCCAATCGGTACCGGAGTTCACCGAGAAGACGGTGGGTGCGATGGCCGAAAGCTGGTCGTACATCTTCTCGTGGCGAACCTTCGAACCGATGATGAGATCGGGCGCGAGAGCCACGATGGCCTCGATGTCGGGTTCGGCCGTGGCGCCGACGCTCTTCGTGCCGCCGAGGCTGTCGGAGAGATAGGTCGGGAAGCCTGATCCTGCAGCGGATTCCGTGGCACCGACGGGTGTGATGCCGAGGGCGACGAGTGCGTCGAGGTGCGGTGAATCGATGACAACGACGCGCTCGGGTGTGCCAGGGAGAGTCGTTTCGCCCATAGCCTGCTGAACGGTGTAAGCCTCGTCGGCTCGGGCGGCGTCATCGGAGGATGCCGTGCCCCCACAGGCGGTCAGGAAAAGTGCTGAAACTGTGACGGCAACACCGAGAACGACGTGGGCCGAGCGTCTGTTGAATCTGGACATGACGTCACATTAAACACTGTAATTAGGTTAGGCAAATCTAATCATCAGCATTATTGTGGGGGTGTGCCCGGCAAAGCCGCTAGTCTTCGTCAACCGTGGTGCCCGCGATATCTTTCCGGTGAAAATCGCTGTGGCTGAGCGCGACCGTCGAGCGATCTCTCGATTCCGTTCCGAGACAAGGTATCCGACGTCGGTTCGAATGTTGCAGGTCAGGCAGTCTGTGCTCATCGCGCCGCGGCTTGTGCGCCTTGTTCTTTCGGGTGCGCAACTCGATGTATTCGACGACGACGCCGGTCGGCATCCAGCGGTCGCTAGCACCGGGTTTGACGACGTTGTGCTCCTCTTCTTCCCACAACCGGGAAGCGAGCGAATTGCGCTGCCGAAGGTATCGGCGGACGGCGGCTTTGAGCGCCCACTCGATACTGACGTGATCTTTCGCGAGTACACCGTGCGGCGTCTGGACGCGACCGGACTTGTTGTCGACATAGTTCTTCATGATGTGGGCGTCGCGAGTGACTGGGCGCGCCGCGCGGAATCAGGTATGTTCGTCGGCGCCGTGGGACCGAGGGTAAGTCGCGCGCTGCCCTGCACGCCAAAGATTCTCGCGATCGGCGACAGCGCAGCACTCCCGGCACTGTCCAGGTTGGGTGAGTCCCTTCCTCGTGACGCTGAGGGAGATATCGTCTTGATCGACGGTGGGCCGGGCCTCGAGATTCCTCTCGCTGCTCCAACGCGGGTGAACGTGGTTCGAGTACGCGAGGCCGTCGACGCACGTCGGGTGCTGCCCGGTCTAGACATTGATGCAAATCGCACCTATGCGTGGCTCGCCGGCGAGTCCGGACTTGTGACGTCGCTCCGCTCGTATCTCCGAAACGAGTGTGGCTTCGCCAGGGATCGCATCCAATTCACCGGGTACTGGCGGACTTGATGACTGTGAGACGATATGACTCACGTGGGTTGGATGTCAGTAAGATCGCTCCATGCACCAAGTTGCGAGTCGACGCCGAAGTCAGCCGCCGCCCGCGCGGTTCTTGTTCGAAGCTCTGATCGATCCGCATCGGGAGCCGATCAGGCATTGGCTCGATCTGCGAGACAACGAGATTGAACCAACGATCATCGAGTCCGTTGAACCGGAGTTGGTGATCTGGTCCTCGATCTGGCCGGACCGCCCCGATGCGATTATTCGTTTCGACATCGAGGCGGTCGGCTACGAGACGACACTGTGTTGGACGTTGTTCGTAGATGATCCGGTGCCGACGGAGTCCGATGTGGTCCGCATGCGCAAACGAATCAACACGCTGATCAATGCCAACCTTCGGTTCACGTTCGGTCAGTAGCGTCAGATGAGATCCGGGTTCTCGGCGTACACCTCCTCGAGGATCGACAGGTCGAACAGTTGATCTGCTGAAATCTCCAGTCCTGCTTTTGCCAATGCTGCGATGTTCTGCTCGATCAATGCCGGGGTCATGGTGAACAATCCGTTTGCCTTGGTGTCGGCCGACACCACGAGGTCGTTCTGGGCGGTCGCTTCCTTGGTCTGCTCTTCGAGTTCCAGGTTCTGGTCCTTGCCGTACACCTCGACTGCGAGTCGGGCGGATTCCGCGGGATCGGCGACGGCGTCACGCCAGCCCTGAATTTCAGCCTTCAGGAAGGCCTTGAGCTTGTCTCGTTCGTTGTCGATGGTCGATTGAAGGACGGTGAACGATTCGGCTACCAGTGGCAGGTTGTAGTCCGCGAACAGGAAGTGGGCGTTGGGGAAACCTTTGGCGGCCAGAGTGATCGGCTCGTTGGTGACGTAGGAGACCCAACCGTCGACCTCGCCGTTGGCCAGTGGGCTGGGGTCGAATTGAGCGGGCACGATGCTCATCTGACTTTCGGTCAGCCCGTTCGCGGCCAGGAGAGCGCCGAAGACCAGCTGATTGGAATCCTGGACACCGATCTTCTTGCCGATCATGTCCTGTGGCGAATTAATGGGTGCTGCAGCGGAACTGACTATCGCAAACGGGTTCTTCTGGAAGGTTGCGCCGACGATCTTGGCCTCGAGTCCGTCGAGAACGGCGGGAGCGGTGAGCTGCGGGGCCGACATGCCGATCCACACCTTGCCGGTGTCCAACCCGGCTTCGACGCCGGTGCCGGCGGCGCCGCCTGCAACCAGTTCGACGTTCCCGAATCCGGCGTCCTTGTAGTAGCCCTTGTCGAGGGCGAAGTATTCGCCGGCGAACTCGATGTTCTTGATCCAGGACAATTGCACTGCAACAGTTCCGAATTCGGATCCGTCATCGGAGGTGCCACCGCTCGATGCTGTGGAATCGCTGCTGCAGGCGAGCAATGACGCGCTGCCTGCCACAGCGATGCCGGTCAGTGCGGAGTAACGGAAGAAAGCTCGGCGGTCCACCTGGCGGACGGGCTTGAAAGGCATCATGAACCGGAACACTAGGGGCTGTCGATTTCATCGAGTTTGCTTGGCGGACACTATTTGTTGAGGTTGTGTTAACAGTTCTCACGCTTTGCCGGCGGAAGGACCGAAATGGGACAAAGCGAAGTTCTCGAAGATCCCGACCACGGCGTAGAGGATAATCGACACGACTGTGATCACCACGATGGATGCCCACAACTCGTTGTACTGATAGCGGGGAATCGCCTTGATCATGCTCGATCCCAGACCTTGACCGCTACCGAGCCATTCGCCGATCAGTGCTCCGATCAGTGCTCCCGGGACGGAGACACGCGCTGCGGCAAACACTGCGGGAAGGGCCGAGGGGACAGACACCATTCGCAATGCAGTCCAACGACTCCCGCCGTAGGCGGTAATGAGGTCCCGGGCTTGGGTCGGTGCTGCCCGCAAACCGACCATGATCATGACCAGCGCGGGGAAGAACACGACGATGGCGACCATGACTGTGACGCCGACGATTCCGCGTCCGAAGATCAACACGATGATCGGGGTCATTGCGACGAGTGGCACGGACCGCAGCAGCATCGCGACCGGCATGAACGTCTGTTCCACGGTGCGCGAGACGACAAATATCGACGCTACGACAAGTGCAGCCGTCATTCCGACGGCAAAGCCGACACCCGCATCGCGCAAGGTGATGAGCAGGTTGTCGAGGATTCCGGACCGCGCGTCGGCGGATTTCGGTCCGGTGAACAGATACTCCCACACATCGGCGGGCGTTTTCCCCACGCGTGGGCCGACTTGGGGAAAGGCGTTGAGAAAGACGACCCAGATGACGAGCAACAGTGCGGATGCAATGGCGATCGGAGCGAGGAATCTGAATGTTCCTCGTACCGCGGTCATTTCTGGGCTCCGGGAGCCGAGGTCCACGGTGTCACGATCTTCGCGACCGCGGCAACGAGGGCGTATCCCAACCCGGCGAGCAGAGCCGCGGCGATTGCCATTCCCCACGTCCGGGGGACGTTGTACGACGATTGCGCCGCCGTCAGGGCAACTCCGATTCCGCTGTCCACTCCGCCGAGGTATTCACCGAGGATGGCGCCGAGAACAGCCGACGGTGCCGCAATCTTGAGAGCGGCAAAAGTGCTCGGAAGTGCGCTCACCAGTTGTACTTTGGTGAACTTCTGCCAGCGCCCACCGCCGTAGGCGGCAACCAGGTCGAGGCTCGCTTTGTCGGCGGATCGCAGGCCGGCGAGAGTTCCGACCATGGTGGTGAAGAAGCAGTACATCGCAGCAAGGAAGATGGTCGGGGTCCGTCCTCCGAAGACCACCAGGATGATCGGGCCGAGTGCGAGCAGTGGTGTGCAGTAGCTGAGGATCGCAAGTTGAGTGGCGAGACCCTCGATCGGTGGGATGAGAACAACCAGGACTGCCAGGGCGATTGCCAGCAAGTTTCCCCACAGGAAGCCCTGCAAGGCACCGGAAGCGGTGACAGTGAAGTTGGGGCCGTAGAGCGCCCAACCGTCGTCGAACATCGTCGAGATCACTACCCACGGTGTGGGGATCGTCCCTCCAGCGACTCCGGCGGCTGCAAGAATCCACCAAATTGCTGTCAGCCCACAGATTCCGATTGCGCCGCCAAGCCAGGTGGGGCGTTTGAGCACCCGCCGCCTCGTCGGAATGGGTTCTGCTGCTGCGGTGGCAACATTTTCGATATCGGTAATTGTCATGCAACGCCTGCTTTTCCGAACAGGAGACCCGACAGGTAGTCGTGGATCGCGTGGAATTCGGGCGTGCGCATCATCTCGGGTGTGCGTGGCCGCGGGAGATCGATGGGAACAACTTCCAGGACGCGTCCGGGTCGCGGGCTCATGACTGCAACAACATCCGACAGGAACACCGCCTCCGAGATGCCGTGAGTGACCATCAACGTCGTAGCCGGTTTCTCGGTCCAGATTCGAAGTAGTTCCATGTTGAGACGTTGGCGGGTCATGTCGTCGAGGGCGCCGAACGGCTCGTCGAGGAGAAGGACACTCGGCTTGACCACAAGCGACCGCGCGATCGAGACACGCTGACGCATGCCACCCGAGAGTTGGGCAGGTTTTGCCTTCTCGAATCCTTCGAGCCCGACAAGAGCGATCAGGTCGGCTATGAAATCCGGATCCGGATCGATCCCGGCGACCTGGAGTGGGAGCTTGATGTTGGAGGTCACTGTCCGCCAGGGAAGGAGAGCGGAATCTTGAAAGGCGATTCCGAGTTCCCGGCGTTTTGTCAGCTCGGCTGGTGTTTGCCCGTTGACCAGCGTAGTACCTGCGCTCGGAGTGTCGAGTCCGGCGAGAATGCGCAGAACTGTGGATTTGCCGCAGCCGGACGGCCCGAGCAGGGACAAGAAGGTACCCTCGCTCGTCTGCAATGAGACGTCGGTCAACGCGGTCACCGACCGCCGTCCCATCGTGAAGGTCTTACCGAGGCCCGATATATCGAGACCTGTTCCAAGAGGACGAGGTGTGGTGATGGGACTGGTCATTTCCGCACAGTACGAAGGTTCGATTGCAGACATGTTGCCTGCTCGTCACTGCTGTGTGAGGGGGTTTCGGTTGCAGGTGCGAGTTCGTGTCGCACTCGCGTGGTGAGATGGACGTATCCGGGTTCAGGACATCGCGGGTTCGAGAGGGGCGAGGATTGCTGAAGTTGTATCGTGCCGAGCGTGCCGACACGCTGGTCTCGGCCCTGTCCACCCTCCTCCGTTCGCCGTTGTCGGATCCGTTTGCCCGTGAGATAGTCGCCGTTCCCGCAAAAGGCGTGGAGCGTTGGCTCAACCAGCAGCTTTCGTCCCGATTGGGCACTGCGACGGAGTCCTCGCAGGACGGCATCGCCGCCAACATCAGTTTCCCATCGCCGATTCGACTGGTCGACGACGTCCTCGCCGTGGTCAGCGGCGTCGGCGCGGACAATGATCCATGGGCGCCGACGCGCTTGGTGTGGACGGTTCTGGGTGCCATCGACGATTCCATCGATGAGCCATGGTGCGGCGTGCTTGCCAAGCATCATCGTGGGCTCGGGGTGGGGCGGCGCTTTGCGTCGGCATCGCATATTACCGATCTGTTCTCCAGCTACGCGGCGCAGCGTCCCCAGATGCTGATCGAGTGGGCTGCCGGTCGGTTCACCGACGGCCACGGACTACCGCTTGCCGAGGACTTCGAGTGGCAGGCCAAGTTGTGGACGGTAGTCGCGGAGAGAATCGACGTGCCTGGTCCGGCAACGCGGCTCATGTCGGTGTGCAGCCGACTGAAGGATGATGCCACTGTTATTGCTCTACCGGAACGAATTTCGGTGTTCGGTCCCACCCGACTGCCGGTTGATCAGCGAATGATTCTCGATGCGGTGGCGACCCGTCGCGACGTCCACGTCTGGCTGCCACATCCAAGCCCGGCGCTGTGGGAGGAGATGAACACCCAGTTGTCGTCTGGGGTGATCGCCACTCGCCGTTCGGATGACAACTCTGCGTTGATCTCGCCGAACCCGCTGTTGTCCAGCCTTGCCCGTGATGTTCGCGAAATGCAATCGAGTCTGGCAAGCATCGATCTCGTCTCGGACTATCTGCCGGCCAAGTCAGAGACACAGACACTTTTGGCGGCACTACAGGCCGATATCGTGGCCGATCGTGCCCCGTCAGGTGGAGTGAAACCCGATGGGAGCGTTCAGGTCCACGCGTGTCACGGCGCGGCGCGGCAGGTTGAGGTACTGCGCGAGTGCCTGTTGCGGTTGTTCGAGGACGACCCGACGCTCGAACCCCGTGATGTTCTGGTGATGTGCCCCGATGTCGAAACATATGCGCCGTTGGTGCGCGGAGCGTTCGGTCAGGGTATTCAGGGACACCCCGGTCATCGTCTTCGCGTCCGCCTCGCTGATCGTGGTCTGCGCCAGACCAATCCGATGTTGGCCGTGCTGGGCACTTTGCTCGAACTGGCAGACGGACGTGCCACGGCCAGCCAGGTTCTCGATCTCGCCACCGGTGTTCCGGTACGTACCCGATTCGCGTTCTCCGACGACGAGTTGGAGCGTCTGCGAGAGTGGGCCGGTGCTGCCGGGGCGCGATGGGGAATCGACATCAGGCAGCGGGCAACGTTCGGTCTGGCCGGTTTCAAGCAGAACACCTTCAACACCGCCGTCGACCGCATTCTGCTGGGCGCCAGTGCAGACGAGTCGGAAAACGCGTGGCTGGACCTCGCATTGCCCCTCGACGATGTCGAAAGCACAGACATCGACCTCAGTGGCCGCTTTGCCGAGTACATCGACAGGCTCGCGGTTTCGCTGCGTGATCTGGCGGGACCCCATTCACCGTCGGAGTGGCTTCGGGTGTTGCTCCGAGCGTTGGACCTTCTCACGGATGCGGCGCCGGACGACGCTTGGCAGGGTGCGTCGGCGCAACGGATTCTTGCGAGCGCGGTGGAGTTCGGTTCCGACACCACACTTCAACTCTCCGACATCCGTGCACTCCTCTCGAAGAGCCTTGCTGGACGGCCCACTCGCGCCAATTTCCGAACGGGCGAATTGACAGTCTGCACCATGGTGCCGATGCGATCGGTCCCGCACCGGGTTGTTGTGCTGCTCGGACTCGACGACGAGGTGTTTCCGCGCTCCGGCGGCGTCGACGGAGACGATATTTTGGCTCGCGATCCTGTTGTCGGGGAACGGGATCTGCGTAGCGAAGACAGGCAACTGCTGCTCGAGGCCGTGATGTCGGCCGGTGAACACCTTCTGCTCCTCTACACCGGTGCAGATCCCGTGACCGGCGCAATCCGCCCACCTGCGATTCCGCTCAGCGGGTTACTCGATGTTCTGAAGTCGGCTGTGGGGTCGAATGCCTTGGATCGGGTTGTGACCCGGCATCCGTTGCAGTCATTCGACAAGCGGAACTTCGAGGTGGACAAACCGTTCAGCTTCGACGTCGCAGCGCTGGCAGGCGCCCGTGCCATCACCGCGGTGCCGGTCCCGCCGCCGTCGATCCGCTCGGTCTTGCTGCCGTCCGTGCCGCCAGGAGACGTCAACCTTGCGGACCTGGCATCGTTCCTCACTCACCCGGCCCGCGGATTCCTGCGTCAGCGACTCGGTGTGCGGGTGCCGGAACTCGGTGACGACATTGCCGATTCACTCGACGCGGAACTCGACGGGCTCGCGACCTGGGAGTTGGGAGATCGAATGCTCCTCTCTCGCTTGACCGGACGCAGTTCCGCAGACTTCCGGGCCGCCGAATGGCGGCGAGGTACGTTACCGCCCTACAAACTGGGCAGTGCCGTGTTGGGCAACATCGAGTGGGTGGTGGACCAGTTGGCGGCACTCGCATTGCCACACATGGCCGGAGATGCTGCCTCCGTCGACGTTGCAGTTGATCTTGGCGGGGGTAGACGCCTGAGCGGGACCGTGACCGGAGTGTACGGAAATTCGATTGTGCGGGCGCAGTATTCGTCGTTGGCCCCCAAACATCGCGTGAACGCGTGGGTCAATTTGTTGGCACTCGCCGCGGCCGGCGATCATGGTCTGGTCAATGCGATCACGGTAGGACGGGGTGGGAATCAACGCGCGGCAACACGTTCCGTCCTGGCCGCTCCGGAGAACCCGCTCGAAATTCTGCTTCAACTGGTCGATCTACTCGATCGTGGTTTGCGCGGTCCGATTCCGATGTGGGTCAATACCACCGCCGAATACGCGAAGCGGCGGTTTGCCGGACAATCGATCGACAACGCCATGAGCAGCGCCGAGGTCACGTGGGGGCGGCAATTCAGTGACGGCGACGATCCGAGCAATGTCTACGTCTTCGGTGAATCCAGTTCCTTTGCCGACCTCGCCGCTACGGCGCCACTCGATGACGAATGTGTCTGGGCCGAGGAGCCGACGCGGTTCGGTGTCCTGGCCAACCGGTTGTGGTTGCCCGTGTTGCTCAACGAAAGTGCGGAGTAGTCATGGACTTCGACCTACTTGGCCCCCTTCCTTCCGGGACCACGGTATTGGAAGCCAGCGCGGGGACGGGTAAGACCTACGCCATTGTGGGTCTGGCAACTCGGTGTGTCGCCGAAGGCGTAGCGGATATTTCGCAGGTACTGCTGGTGACGTTCAGTAGGGCTGCAACACAGGAGCTTCGGGAACGGACGCGTGAGCGGTTCGCCGGAGTATCGGCTGCACTGGCAGACGCGGACGGTGCTCGTTCTTCGGAGGATGTGTTGGTTCGTCATCTGGCGTCTGCACCCGGCAACGAGGTGGCACTTCGTCGCCGACGGCTTCTGCAAGCGCTCGCCGAGTTCGATTCCGGCACCATGACCACGACGCACAGCTTCTGTCAGCGGATGCTGGACGGTCTGGGTATCGCGGGTGAACGGGAACCGGATGCGACGTTTGTGGAATCGGTCGACGATTTGATCGACGAAGTTGTGTCCGATCTCTACCTGGTCCGCTACAGCGCCCTCGATACGTCCCCACCGTTTTCGGTCAAGGACGCGCTGGTTATCGCGCGGAGTGCGGTTGCCGACGGGCAAGCGGTACTCGAACCCGATGCCGATGAGGACACCATCCCGGGACAGCGGGTGTTGTTCGCGGCGGCAGCTCGAGGCGAAGTCGAACGACGCAAACGTGCCAGGGGGATTCGCGACTTCAACGACCTTCTGACCTTGTTGCACGGAGTGCTCGCCGATCCCGACTACGGACAGGAAGCCTGTCGCCGCGTGCGCGAGAAGTTTCGTGTCGTCCTGATCGACGAATTCCAGGACACCGACCCTCTGCAATGGGATATCTTGCGCCTCGCGTTTCACGGGCACACCACGCTGGTACTTGTCGGTGACCCCAAACAGGCAATCTACGCGTTCCGTGGAGCAGAGGTGCTGAGCTACCTCGACGCGGTTCAGCAGGCCGATTCACATCAGGAACTCACTACCAACTGGCGCAGCGATCCGGGTCTGCTTGCTGCGCTCGAGCATCTGTACGGTGGCGCTGCGCTGGGCAACGACAGCATCGTAGCCCACCCGGTTGCGGCGTCGCACAAGGTTTCCCGGCTTTCTTCTCAGCCGTCGATGCGTTTGCGCTATCTGCCGCGTACCGGCGCAGGCCCGCTCAATCGGTCGCAGTTTCCCGCAGTCGGCAGATTGCGGAGCCGAATCGCCGACGACCTTGCCTCCGATGTGGTGCGGGTGCTCTCGAGTGGTTCCGAGCTGAGTCTCGGCGGTGATCCACGGCGGGTTGTACCCGGCGACATCGCAGTCCTGGTGCGTAATCACAAGCAGGCCGAGATGATTCGTGCCGCGTTGGAACTTGTCGGTGTTCCGTCGGTGTTGACCGGCGGCTCCAGCGTCTTCGCGACGGCGAGCGCACGACATTGGCTGTGGCTGTTGCAGGCCGTCGAACAGCCTCACCGCGCAGATCGGGTCCGGCTGGCGGCCCTGTCGCCGATTCTGGGACATACGCCGGAGGCAATGGATGCCGACGGCGACACAATTGTGGCTGCCGTGTCGGGGCAGTTGCGCGTGTTTGCCGAGTTGTTCCAACGCATCGGGTTTGCCGCGGTGTTCGAAAGGATCTCCGGTGAAACAGGTTTGGAGAGAAGGGTCCTGTCATCGTCGTCCGGCGAACGTGAATTCACCGACCTGCGTCACGTGGCGCAATTGCTCGGCCGAGTTGCGGCCGAAGAATCGTTCGGGTTGAGCGCACTGGTGCGATGGTTGGGGGATCGCATCAAGGACCCGGCGTCGGGAAGCGTGAGTGATCGCAGCCGGCGTCTGGACAGTGACTCAGCGGCCGTGCAGATTGCCACAGTTCACGCCAGCAAGGGCCTCGAGTTTCCGATTGTGTACGTGCCCTTCGGTTGGGACAGCGTCGGCGGATTCGCCGGCGCCACCCAGATGCTCCACGATGGCGACGGACGCCGGATTCTCGACGTCGGTGGGGCGGAAGGGCCGGGATACAACGCCCGGAAGTTGACTGCGGAAACGGAGGGAGCCGGCGAAGAGTTACGTCTGCTGTACGTGGCACTCACCCGGGCGCAGTGTCAGCTTGTTCTCTGGTGGGCACCGTCATTCGGCACATCACGGTCTGCGCTGCACAGGTTGCTGCTCGGGCGTACCCCCGGAATCGTGGAGCCCGCCCGAGTGGTGAAAGTCCTCGACGACGGCGCCATTGCCGCACGATTGGAATCGTGGCCTGCAGACCGCTCCGATGTGATTTCCGTCGAGTCGGTCGGTCCGCACCCGCCGCCGGTCGATCGGTGGTCTGAATCCGTTTCGCAGAACTACGAATTGGAGGCAGCCCACTTCGATCGCGACCTGGACACACTGTGGCGCCGGACGTCGTACTCGGCATTGACGGCGGGCGCTCATCATGCCCCGCTCAGCGGCAGTGAGGTCGAGGATCCGGGGAAGGACGACGAACCGGAGGACTTCGTGGACGTCGGCACTGTAGAAGCCTCACCGCTGGAGGAGTTCCCGTCGCCGATGAACGGGCTCCCCGCCGGCGCTGCGTTCGGCACGCTGGTTCACGAAATTCTCGAAGTTGTCGATACCTCCGCTGCGGATCTACGTAGCGAACTCGAGACGCGATGTGTACAGGCGGTCGCCGCGCGTGCTGCGGACCTCGATCCGCACGCGCTGGCGGACGCCCTGCTTGCTGTCATGCACACGCCGTTGGGCTTCGGGACCTTGGCGACGATCGATCCTTCGGATCGACTGCCGGAACTGGACTTCGAGTTGCCGCTGGCCGGTGGCGACGATCCGGTATCGATGATGGTCACGTTGCGCCAGGTAGCCGAGCTACTCCGAAAGCATCTGCCGCACGACGACATTCTGGTGGGCTATACCGATCACCTGGGCCGCGTCGACGCCGTGCCGATGCGGGGATTCCTGACGGGCAGTATCGACGCGGTACTGCGCATTCCGGGGCCGTCGTTCGTTATCGTCGACTACAAGACCAACAGGCTGGGGCGCGGAGATCTCACAGCTGCGCATTACACCCGTGACCTGATGGCGGCTGAGATGATTCGCTCGCACTACCCGCTTCAAGCTCTGCTGTACTCGGTTGCACTGCATCGGTATCTGCGGTGGCGACTCGCGGATTACGATCCGGGGCGGCATCTGGGCGGAGCGCAGTATCAGTTTGTTCGCGGGATGCTCGGACCGGACAGTCCGCCGGAATGCGGTGTATTCGAGTGGAAACCGCCGGCCGCACTTATCGTCGAGTTGTCGGATCTGCTCGCGGGCCGATCTTCGTCCGGCGCATTGGAGTTCTCATGACCGAAGCGCAGTTGGCTCAGCGAGCCCGGGGGATCGTGCGGACGTTCAACGAGGCCGGGGTTCTTCTGGCCGCTGACGTCCATGTTGCTGTCAGATTGTGCACGCTGGGTGGGGAACCGTCGCTTGACGTGATGCTGGTGGCAGCATTGGCGGTTCGTGCAGTGCGCTCGGGATCGGTGTGCCTGGATCTACGACGCATGCGCGAAGTCAGCGTCGACGGGGCTACCGAAGCCGAACTTGCCGCGTTGCCCTGGCCGGAACCCGAAGCGGTGATCACCGCGCTGCGGTCGAGTCCCTTGGTGATCGGTGGAACGGCCGGGCCGCTGCGACCGCTGCGGCTTGTCGACACCGACGACGGGGAGTTGCTGTACCTCGACCGGTACTTCTTGCAGGAGCAGACAATTCGTCGGGTGCTCGACGAACGAGCCGAGACACATCCGGTGGTCGACACCGAACAGACGCGCATTCGATTGCAGACAACTTTCCAGGGGGATTCAGGTTCCGCGAGTGGCCCCGACCGGCAGCGGATCGCGGCGGCCCTGTCGCTCACACACTGGACAACGGTTATCGCCGGTGGCCCGGGGACCGGGAAGACCCATACGGTTGCACGTATTCTTGCGCTACTTATCGACGAGCACGGCAGCGGTTTACGAATCGGACTGGCTGCGCCCACCGGCAAAGCGGCTGCGCGTTTGCAGGAGTCGGTACGGGAGCAGGCGCAGCAGTTGAAACTTCCCGCAGATCTGACGGCGATGACGCTGCACCGTTTGTTGGGCTGGCAACGGGGCAGTTCCAGCCGATTCAAGTACAACGCGTCCAACCGTCTGCCGTTCGATGTGATCGTGGTGGACGAGACATCGATGGTGTCGTTGACATTGATGGCTCGACTACTCGAGGCTGTGCGTCCCGACGCGCGACTGCTGTTGGTCGGCGATCCCGATCAGTTGACATCGGTGGATGCCGGGGCGGTCCTCGCGGATCTTGTTGCACGACCGTCGAAGGCCGAGGGCAACAAGGCGCTGGCAGACATTGTCGGCGAGGACTTCGAACGTGGAGATACTGCCGAATCACTCACCGCGCAAGATCGTGAACGTCTGCGCGGCGGCATCGTTCAACTTTCCCGCGGCCGACGATTCGACGGAACGATTGCGCAGTTGGCGAGCGCGGTTCGGGAGGGCAAGGCAGAGGAAGTCATCAGTATCCTTCGTAGCGGTGATTCCAACGTGTCGTTTCACGCGCCCGAGGATCTGGACCCGCTGCGCAGCGATATCGTCGCGAGCTCTGAGTCCGCGACCCGATCCGCGAAACACGGTGACGCGGCGAGCGCGCTGAAAGCGATGGAAGCGCACCGCCTGCTGTGCGCACACCGCGACGGTCCGTACGGCGTCAGTCGGTGGGCAAAACAGGCAATGGACTGGGTGGGTGCCGCCTCCGGAGAGTTTCTGAATCCCGAACAGTGGTATCCCGGTCAGCCTCTGTTGGTCACAGCCAACGATTACGAGGTCGGTATCTACAACGGAGATACCGGGGTGATCGTCGAAGACGGCGACGGAGTGCTCATGGCAGCCTTTCAGCGCGGAGACAACACCTTCCAGTTGCACCCGAGTTCATTGTCTTCAGTGCAAACGGTCTATGCAATGACGATCCATCGAAGCCAGGGCAGTCAATACGACACTGTCTCCGTCATGTTGCCGGCGGAGGCGTCGTCGCTGCTGACTCGGGAGTTGTTGTATACCGCGATCACCCGCGCGCGAACTCATGTTCGGGTGATCGGAACAGAGGAGTCCGTGCGCGCCGGCGTCGAACGCCAAGTGCTTCGGGCCAGCGGCTTGCGTCGTGACATTCGTCCGTATTCCGGCTGAAATGGCTGCGTAGAGGCCGCTGGAAGCTCTCGACCTACCGGCGAGATTGAGCGTGTTCATATCTGGGTACGTACCTCTGTGCATGCTCCGCTGTCGATGCTTCATCGAGAGATACGAGACACTAGATGGACTCCGCTGATGCCGAACCGCTCAGTAGGTCGGAACGCGCCGAACTCGAGAAATTGCGTGCCGAATTTGCGGCCAGACAGCCGAGAGAGAGGCAACGAGGCGAGCATTCGGGTCTTCGCTGGATCGGCGTCTGGATCTTGCTCATCTTGATCCTGTTGCTGTCGTTCGCCGGTGTTCTCGCCCGTTATGCACGCAGTGAACTGCTCGATTCCGCACGTTATGTGCAGACGGTAGCGCCGCTGGGGTCGAACCCCGTCATCCAGGGTGAGATCACCGATCGGATTACCGATGAGATCGATTCCCAGTTGGACATCGAGAAGGTGACAGCGGACGCTCTGGCGACGCTCACCGAGAATGCGGAACGGGTGCCGCAAGTGGTGGTCGGACTTGCGCCGGTCATTGCTGATCAAGCGAAATCGTTCATTCACCAGACAGTTGGGTCGGTGGTGTCCTCGGACGCGTTCGAGAACCTGTGGGTAGAGGCGAATCGTGAAGCCCACCAGTCATTGACGGCGGTATTGACCGGCGACACCCGGGAAGCAGTCAACATCAGTGACAAGGGTGAGGTCAGTATCTCGTTGGCTCCGATGATCGAGAAGGCGCGTAGCGCACTCGTCGACCGGGGGTTCGCTTTTGCCGACAAAATTCCCGATGTCGACAAGTCGTTCGTGATCTTCGAATCCCCGAAGTTGGTCAAGGCGCAGCGTCTGGTGTCCGCGTTGGACAAAGCGTCCGCGGTGCTGCCGTGGGTAATCCTGATCCTTGCCGCCGGGGCGATCTGGTGCGCACCCAAGGGATCACGTCTGCGGACTTTGTCTCTGGTCGGAATCACCGTTGCCGTAGCGATGGCACTGCTGGCGGTCTCACTCAGCATCGGGCGCGCGGTGTATTTGGACGACATTCCCTCAGATGTTCTGTCGCAGCAATCTGCGGGGGTCATCGTCGATACGCTGCTCCTGCCGCTCAAGACCAGTTTGCGTGCCGTATTCGTTCTCGGAGTTGTGGTCGCGATCGTCGGCTATCTCACCGGTGGTTCGTCGTCGGCGCTGGCCGTCCGCCGCGGATTCAGCAAGGCAGTTGACTCGGTCAGATCGCCGAGTACGGATCGTGAACCACGAGCCATCGAGACGGTGTGCGCAAAATATATTGTGGCGCTTCGGGTTTTGATTGTCGTGATCGCTGTCGCCGTACTGGTTTTCTGGCGCTATCCGTCGGGAGTTGTCGTAGCGGTGACGGTGCTCGTGACAGTGGTCGCGTTGGTTGCGCTCGAGGTAATTGCGCGGCCGGCTCGGGTGCATTAGGGCCGTCATGCGCCTTTCTGGTGGTGAGCGACACCAGAAAGGCGCACCGGGTCCGAGGGGGCTTAGACGTACGGCGAGTACGCGGGCAGATCCAACTGTCCGTTGCCGGACAGACCGATCACGATCACCTCGGGTTCGGTGACGGAACGCGCGTGAGCGATCGCACCAGCAACTGCGTGGGTGGATTCCGGAGCCGGGATGATGCCCTCAGCGCGAGCGAAGATCAGGCCGGCGTTCAGTGCGTCGTCCTGATCGATGGCAATGGCATCCATCAGTCCCAGGTTGACGGCATGGGAGACCATCGGCGACATGCCGTGGTATCGAAGTCCACCCGCATGGATGGCCGGCGGGACGAAGTCTTTGCCCAGGGTGTGCATCTTGAGCAACGGGGTCAGGCCGGCAACGTCACCGAAGTCGTAGCGGTACTCGCCCTCGGTGAGCGACGGGCAGGCCGACGGCTCGCAGGCAACAAGACGAGTCTTGGTGCCCTCGCGCAGATTCCGGCCCAAGAACGGGAAGGTCAAGCCTGCCAGGTTGGAACCGCCGCCGGCGCAACCGAATACGGTATCCGGGACGGCGTCGCCGGCTTCTTCGAGCTGCACCATGGCTTCCTGGCCGATGACGGTTTGGTGCAGCATGACGTGGTTCAGGACGCTGCCGAGTGAGTAGTGCGTGTTCGGGTCCTGCGCGGCAACCTCGACTGCTTCGCTGATCGCCATGCCCAGCGAGCCGGTGGTGTCGGGATGCGACTCCAGCAGTGCGCGTCCGGCTTCCGTCAGATCCGACGGCGACGGGTGACAGATTCCGCCGTAGGCCTCCATCTGGATGCGGCGGTACGGCTTGGAGTCGAAGGACGAGCGAACCTGCCATACCTCGACGTCGAGTCCGAGCAGAGCGCCGGCGAAGGACAGCGACGCACCCCACTGACCGGCACCGGTTTCGGTGGTGAGCTTGGTAGTGCCCTCGATGGCGTTGTAGTACGCCTGAGCCACAGCGGTATTCGGCTTGTGTGAACCGACAGGGCTCACGCCTTCGTACTTGTAGTAAATGCGGGCAGGGGTTCCCAGCGCGCGCTCGAGGCGGTGTGCGCGGAAGAGAGGGGAAGGCCTCCACATGCCGTAGATCTCGCGGACGGTCTCGGGGATCTCGATGTACCGTTCCGTCGACACTTCCTGCGCGATGAGGTTCATCGGAAACAGCGGTGCCAGGTCCTCGGGGCCGAGTGGCTCGCGGGTACCCGGGTGCAGGTGCGGGGGAACAGGTTCGGGGAGGTCAGCCGCCAGGTTGTACCAGTGCGTCGGAACCTTCGACGGGATGGAAACGCCCAATGGTTCGAGCGAACGGTTGAATGGGGTGGTGGTCAACTAACTCTCCTTCGTGGATTTCGGTACCTGGTTCGCGGTATCGGGTGATCCAATGCTGGAGTGTTGCGGACCACCCGATCTCGTCTGGGCAGCACACAGGTGCGGCTGACCGTCAGCGGTCAGGCCACCAGCTGTGTGGAGCGGGGAAGGTCACGAGCCGATGGTACATCGCGTGCTTACCTGGTTGCTGAGCTGTCTCGGTCTGTGGACTGGGCGTGGATCGAGTGAACATGGTTTGTCTCGAGTGATCAGAGACTTCAGCTGGCAGGAAACCGTGCTCACTGTGCAGAAAGGGTGCTGGCGCCGGCACGTAGCATTGCGGGAAAGGCAGAGAAAGAAGAACGGAGGCGCTGTGCGATGGCAGACCTGAGCTCGCGTGAGCGAATGATCCGCAGCGCCGTCGAGTTGATCAGCCGCAACGGCGTCGACGCGACCTCGTTCAACGACGTGATCAAGCACAGCAGCGCGCCTCGTGGGTCCATCTACCACCACTTTCCGGGCGGTAAGACCCAGCTGATGGTCGAGGCGGTGCAAGCTGCGGGTGCCGTCATCACGCGTCGGATCAGTGCGGCATCGGCCACGGGATCGCCGGCCGACGTCATCGATGCCGTCGGCGATATCTGGCGACGCAACCTCGCGAACTCCGATTTTGCGATCGGCTGCCCGATCATTGCCGGCGGGCTCGCTCGGACGAGTGAACCCGAAGTTGCCGAGGCTGCTGCCGAGGTTCTGGCGGGTTGGCAGACACTCGTCGAGGCCGCGCTGGGCGAGGCAGGCTCACCGCCGGATCAGGCGCGGTCGATGGCAAATCTGACCATCGCCTCGATCGAGGGGGCCGTTGCGCTCTGTCAGACGACGCGCAGCATCGAGCCCCTCGAACGAGTAATGGAAACTCTGCAAGACCTGTCGAAAATTACTGTGGCGCACCGATATTAAGTTCGTCCGGATGTGCGCCGACGCGGGTGCCGTCGTCGAGCGTGGCGATTTCGCTGAGGTCCAGTTCGGTCAGTTCGAAGTCGAAGACGTCGATGTTCTCCGCGATACGGGCATCGTGTACGGACTTGGGAATGACGATGAGGCCGTTCTGCAGGTGCCAGCGGATCAGTATCTGCGCGGCTGACTTGCTGTGCCGATCACCGATTCGGGTGATGATCGGGTCCGTCAGGAGTGTGTTCGGCTTGGAGGCCGGACCCCATCCCGCGTTGCTGGTTCCGCCGAGTGGGCTCCACGATTCGACCGCGATTGCGTGCTCGGCCGCCTTCTCACGAATCGCGTGCTGAGGGAGATGGGGATGCAGTTCCACCTGGTCCACCGCGGGGAGCAGTCCACCTCGGTCAACCAGAAGTTGCAGGTGGTGGGGCTCGAAGTTGCAGACGCCGACAGCCTTCGCGCGGCCTGATTCGGCGATCTTCTCCATCGCGTCCCAAGTGCGGAGCAGTCGTTCCTTGTCCTGGAGCGGCCAGTGGACGAGGTACAGATCGACGTAGTCGACGCCCAGTTTCTCGATGCTGGTGTCGAATGCCGTCAACGCCGGCTCGTAGCCCTGATCGGAGTTCCACAGCTTTGTGGTCAGGAAGACGTCCTCACGGGCAACGGATGACGCGGCGATCCCGCGCCCGACGCCCTCTTCGTTGCCATAGGCGGCAGCGGTGTCGATGTGGCGGTAACCGGCGTCGTCGAGCGCAAAGCGCACAGCATGTTCGGTTTCGTCGTTGGTCGCCTGCCAGACTCCGAGGCCGAGTTGCGGGATGGTGATTCCGGAATTCAGCGTGATGTCAGGAATGCTCATGGATCAAGGCTAGCGATTTCGGTCGATCCGCGCCGGGTATGTCCGCGACGCGGTATTCGTTCTCACCGGACTTCCGGTCGCCGACCGGACCAGGCGTTCTCGAGGAGTTCGCCCAGGCCGGCAGCGGTGATCTCGCGCGGGTTCGGGTACGCGGCGGAAGTCGCGAGTTTCACGGCAGGGCCGATCTGATCGCGGCTCATTCCTAGTTCTCGCAGAGATGTCGGTCCACCGCAGGAAGCGACGAGATCAAAAACTCCGGTGGCAGCATCGGCTACACCCAGCACTGTTGCTATTCGCGCCATGACGTCCGGGACGGCGGGTGCGTTGTATGCCATCGCGTGGGGGAGGACAACGGTGTGGGTGGGGGCATGCGGCAAACCGAAGCTGCCCCCGAGGGTGTGACACAACTTGTGATGGAGCCCCATGCCGACTGTGCCCAAACAGGTTCCGGCCAACCAAGCCGATTTCAGCAGCTCGGCCCTTCCTTCCAGATTTCTCGGATCGCCGGCAACTGTGGGCAAAGCGCGCGCGATCCCGGAGATAGCCTCGATGGCCATCGAGTCGGTGATCGGATTGGAGTCGGTCGAATACAACGCTTCAACCGCGTGCGCCAGCGCGTTGACGGCACTGGTGACGGTAGTTTCCAGTGGCAGATCGAGGGTGAGATCGACGTCGTACACGACAGTTTCGGGTCTGATGTGCGGTGATGATCGAGTTACCTTGCGCCCGTTGGCTGTTTCACCCAGAACCGGAGTGACTTCTGATCCCGCGTACGTCGTCGGAACGATGATCTGATCGAATCCCGCCCGCAGTGCCAAGGCCTTGGACAGCCCGGTCGCCGAACCGCCGCCGATCGCGACGACGGCATCGACGTGATGCAGTTCGGCCAGAGCAAGCGCCGTGTCGGTGATGTCCACCGGAGTGTGCATTACGGCGCCGTCGAAGCGGACGGCCGCCCTGTCGCCGAGAGATTCGGTGACGGCGGCGGCAACCGCGTCCAGTCGACGGCTTGCCAGCACCATCACTCGGCTACGACCGAGTTGCCGCACTTCGTCGGCGATCGTGTCGATCGTCCCTTGGCCGAAGACGATTCGAGCAGGTGAAGCGGTGTACGAGAACGGCTTCACCGTCATCCCTGAGATACCGTGGCATGCATTTCCCAGACGATGACCTCGGCACCGGTGTCGGAGCTGACCTGCTGGCCTCCGCCGCCGGATACGCGCACGGCGTCACCTTCTTCGAGCACCCCGACGCCTTCCATGGCGGCTTGACCGTCGGCGACGAAGACGTGGAGGAACGGGGCATCCGGCAGTGTTACCGGCGCTCCGGGTTGAAGACGAGCGACGTGCATCGCGGCGTACTTGTTCTTGATCCGGATCGCCGAGTGATCGGCGTACGCATCCATGCCCGAGGCGACGGGAACCAGTCCACCGGCGAGTAGTTCGGCATCGATCTCCAACTGCTCGTAACCGGGCGTGATTCCGGCTTCGTCGGGGACGACCCACATCTGGATGAAGTGAACCGGGTCGCTGTGCTTGTCGGAATGCGCTCCGGCCACGTCACCGAGTCGCCACGAGTCGTTCTTCTCGGAGTGCAGGATGCCGGTTCCCGCGCTCATCCGCTGGGCGAGTCCGGGGTAGATGACGCCTGAATGACCCATCGAATCCTGATGTACGAGAGACCCTCTCAGTACCCAGGTGACGATCTCCATGTCCTGGTGCGGGTGGGTGTCGAATCCCATTCCGGGCGTGACGATGTCGTCGTTGTTGACCAGGAGGAGACCGTGGTGAGTGTTCTTCGGGTCGTAGTGATTGCTGAACGAGAACGAGTGCTTCGAGTCCAGCCAGCCGGCATTGGACTTGAAACGATCACCCGATCGGCGGATGTCGAAGGTCGGTTGCGACAAGGTGGAGGTCATGGGGTGCCTTCCGAACGGTGTGGGGGAGAGCAAGTTTTCAGAGGACGTGATTGCCGTACATCTCGCCGAGCGGGTCGGCGATCAACTCGAGTCGAGCGCCGTCGGGATCGCGGAAGTACAACGAAACCTCGCTGTGCTCGATCAGATCGATGCCGGCTTCGGTCAGCTTGGTGCGCAACGTCGCCCACTTGGCTGGTTCGACGCTGATCGCGATGTGGTGGAGGCCGCCGAGAACTTCTTGGTACGGGCCGACATCGAGACCGGGGAAGTCGAAGAAGGCCAGGAGATTGCCGTTGCCGATGTCGAAGAAGAAGTGCGAAGACCCGGGGTAGTCACGGTTCTCGATCAATTCGGTCAGGGGGAAGCCGAGGATGTCCTGGTAGAACGTCACGGTCCGCTCGACGTCACTGCTGATCAGGGCGGTGTGGTGCAGGCCGCGCGCCATCGACGCCGGTCGTTTGTCGGCGGGGATCAGATGCCGATCCCTGATTTCGGCACGGCGATCCTCGAACTGCACTGCATTATCGACTTGCACTGTGTTGTCGTCGCTCATGGCGCCCGCCTTTCGGTTGAAACTTCGTTCCGAACAAGTAGTTGACTGATCAACTAGATGAAGAATAGCTCATTTGATTTCGTTGTCAACTACTTCGGATATGCTGATGTCATGGAATCGACACAATGGTTGACCGACTCGGAGCAAACGGCTTGGCGGGCTTACCTGGACTCGACCCGCCTGCTTCAGCGCGTCCTCGATCAACAGTTGGTGCACGACTCCGATATTTCCTTCACGGATTTCGAACTGCTGGTCGCTCTCGCTGAGGCGCCCGGCCGACAACTGCGCATGAGTGAACTCGCCGACGCCGTGATGGCAACCCGTAGTGGCGTGACCAGGGCGGTCAATCGGCTGGTCAGTGTTGGTTGGGTTCGCCGGGTCGAGTGCGTCGACGACAAGCGTGGCGCCAATGCGGAGCTGACCGACCAGGGCGCCGAGAAATTGGCGTCGGCAAGCCCGGCCCACGTCGCCGCAGTGCGAAAGAACATGTTCGATCTGCTGAGCCCGCGAGACGTCGAGCGTCTCGGTGTGGTGTTCGGTGAGATGCGCCGCCACCTTCTGGGTGGCCAGTCAGGTAATTGACAGAGCAACGGTTCGGGTCATGTAGTTGGTGAGGGCCGCGAACGGACTGCCATCATTGTGTGGTGACCCGCATTCGAATGTTCGCAACCGACCTCGATGGCACACTGCTGCGCTCCGATCGAACGATTTCGGTGCGCACCGCGCAAGCTATGGAGAACGCGCGGCTGGCGGGGATCGAAGTTGTGTGGGCGACGGCCCGCGCTCGACATTCGGTACACACGTTGGCGAGTTCGTGCGGATTTCGCGGCAAGGCTGTGTGTGCCAATGGTGCTGTCATACTCGACCTCGCCGACGGGACTCCGCGGATCGTCGACACAGTCTCGATCGAAACATCCTTGGCGGCAACGGCTATGGAGCAAGTTCGCGCCCTGGTTCCGGGCGTTGTGTTCGCGAACGTCGGACCCACGCAGTTCTTTGCCGAGCCCGAATACGCTGCGCTGTGCGAGTTTGCGGACCATCACCGGCACTTGCACGAGATGGTGCTGGCCGACGCCTTGCCTCTCGATGTGGAACCGATGGTGAAGATTGTCGCCCGGCACGCGGAAGTTCCCAGCGCAGACCTGTACCGAACCGCGGTCGCTGCTGGCATCGAAGGTGTGGAGTTAACCCACTCGGGGGCCCCGTACATGGAGATGGCTGCAGCGGGCGTCTCGAAGGCAAGCGCCCTCGCGCAGTTGTGCGCGATCGATGGCATCGACGCGTCGGAAGTTGCGGCAGCGGGTGACGCGTTCAATGACGTTGCCATGCTGACCTGGGCCGGAACAGCATTGGCGCCGGCCAACGCCCGAGCTGAGGTCATCGAGCTCGCCGACCGAATTCTGCCCACGAACGACGAGGACGGAGTGGCAAGCTACCTCGAAGAGCTGGTCTCGGGTCGCTAGTTCAGCTACTGACGGCCTTGGGGCCGGTGCCTATGCCGACACCGCAGTCCGTCATGAATTCCGCGAATACCCGGTCGAAGCGGTCCGGGTAGTCCAGGTGCGGGAAGTGTCCGGCGCGGGGGAAGATTTCGACACGACCTCGGGGGAGTTCGGCGCGGGCGTTTTCGGTGTGCGCGTTGGGGATGATGGTGTCTTCGGCGCCCCAAACCAAGAGTGCCTGCAGATCCTGGAAGCTTGCGAAATGTGGTGTTGCTGCGACTGTTTGGCCTTGGTAATTGATCACCGAACGGGCCGTCGCAAGGAAAGCCTGCCGGGTTGCGGCGTCGGATACCGTCGCAAGGCTCTTGCGTGCCTCACTTGCGCTGGCACCCAATTTGAACAGTCCGACCTTGTTGAACAGTTCGATGACCTTGTCAGTGACGTCGGTGAGCGTCTTGGATGCGAGGACAGGTAGAACCAGTTCACTGCCAGGCAAGGTTGCAGCCCGCAGGAGTGGGCTGACTTCGGGGCCGAGGCCGCCGCTGGCTACCAGACACAGGCGCTCGACGCGGTCGGGGAACAAGTACATCGCTTGCATGGCGACGCCGCCGCCGAGGGAGTGACCGACCCACGTAGCGGAGGGGATGTCGAGTGCTTGCAGGAGGTCGCGGACCGTCGCGGCATGGGCGCTGAGGGAGTAGTCGCCGGCGGGCTTGTCGGAGGCGCCGTGCCCGAACAGATCGGGTGCGACGACGCGGTAGCGCCGCGACAGCGTCTCGATCTGCGGTTCCCAATTGGTATGTGCGCCGAGAAGGCCATGAATCAAGACGACAACGGGACCGTCGCCTTGATCGACGTATTTCAGCTGGTCACCGTGCAGTACAACGGTCTGCAATTGATCGGTTGCCATGGTTGAGCCTTTCGGAGCGGCCGGTCGGTCCAGTCGCTCGCGTGGAGTGAGGGCCGCATCTCCGCCCCGACGCGGATTCACGGTATTTGTGACCGGGAGTTACCCCAGTTCCCTCAGTATGCCCATCGCAGGTCGTCCTGTCGTGGTCATACCAGGTGTTGTGACGAATCGCGATAGTCGCGGCGAGGGGAGACGTAGAACTCAATTGAGTGCGGATCAGGCAAAGTCCTCGAGTCTTCCGAAGGTCAGAGCAACATCCCAAGGGTGGACGTTCCAGGTCTGGATGGCTGTCGTGGCGAAGATGCCTGCGGCTTCGATGGTCTCCTGCGACGCAGGCGCTGCGACAGAAACTCCCGGTTGATCGCTGGGGACTTCAGGCCAGACGCCGGTGTCGGTGGGCGCGGGTGCTGCTTCCATGACGGCATTGGCTGCGCCGTCCTCGCTGATCACGGCAAACAGACAATGGGGCTGGGCGGGAGCGTCCCAACCGCCCTGTTCCACCAGCCAGAACTCACTGCGTCCGGCAGCGGCGAGAGCAACGTGTGCGAGTGCCAGTTCGAGTTCTTCCCACGGATCTCCGTCGACGGGGATGGGATCGCCGAGTTGGAACGATCCAGCGACTTCGGCGTTGTCGGAAGAAGCGAAGCGCGGTTGCACCGACAGGGTGCCTGACTTCGCGTCCAGGAAGGCGATCTCCCGAGATCTGTTGTCCGGCATCATGGTACGGGCGATACGTCCGCGACCGGTTAGCTCGGCAAGGCCTTCGGGATTGTCGATACTCCACAGGCGGGTTTCGTCCTCGGACCACGTCCGGATCATTCCACTGACGACGGGACTGATCAGTACAGGTTCGAGATTCGTAGTATCTGTCGCTTCACTCATCGCGCGCTCCCACCGAAGTTCGTACCGCCGGACCGGTTCCAGGGGACTGTGGACAAGTATGCCGCCTTGTGCTGTGCGCGTTTGTCAACCGCGGGCGGTTAACAAACGCGCACAGTAGGCGATCACATATGCGTGCCACCATCGATGCGGATTTCGGTTCCGGTCACGAAGGAGCCGTCGTCGGATGCGAGCATCGCGATCACGCCGGCCACCGCGGACGGCGGAGCAAAACCGTCACCGATAGCCGGGAGTAGTTTGCCGAGCAGGGTGTAGTCGACGTCGGCGGGGAATCCGGGGTCGGAGGTCATTCCCGACGCGATGCTTCCCGGCGCGACGGCAACGGCCCGCAATCCTTGCTTGCTGTATTCGAGAGCGAGTGCATGCGTGAAGGATTGGATTCCGCCCTTGGACGCCGCATAGGCCGCCATGTACGGGTGGGCAAACGTCGCGGAGGTGGAACTGAAGTTGACGACAACACCGTTGCCGCTGTCCAGCAGAGCCGGAAGCGCTTCACGCGTCATGAGGAACGTGCCGGTGAGGTTGACGCCGATGACGGTGTTCCAGAAGTCGAGTGTCATATCGAGGGTGCGTTCGGAGCGCAGAATCCCGGCGGCATTGACCAGGACGTCCAGACCACCGAGCGTTGCAATCGCAGAACCGATCTGTTGCCGAACGGAGTCCTCTTTCGAGATGTCGACGGTGACGACGGTGAGGCGGTCAACGTGACCTGCGGCAGCTGCCGCGGCTTGGGTGAGTTCCAGCCCTGCTTCGGAAATATCCGCGGCAACGACGGTTCCGCCCTCGTCCAGGATTCGAGCCACAGTGGCTTGCCCGATGCCGGACCCGGCACCGCTGATGAGGACGCGCTTGTTGTCGAATCGGTTCATGAAAACTCTCCGGTCTGTGGAAGAAACGATGCTGCTACTTCCGATTCTCCGGGGAAAAAAGCCCGAAACCAGGGGTTCTCCCATTGAGCGAACATGTGACAGCTAGGCCGGAATTGCGTACAGCACAAAGCTGTACGTAGCGCGGCGCTGGTCGGGTCACCGCGAGATGAAAGGAGGAATCCTGCTCACCGACCATGCATTCTCCAACCGCCATGAGCTACGGGTGGAGTGAGTTTGACGCCAAAGCAATTTCGACCGTATTCCCACTGCGAGGTTTTAGGCGAGCGTTCGGGTGAAAGATGCACATTTGTAACTCGATTGTGCTGAACACGCGGAAGCCCCCTCAGTCCGTTTCCAGACTGAGGGGGCTTCGACTGCGGTTTGTTACAGCCCTGCGGCAGTTGCCAACTCAGGCAGGTAGGCACTCGGCTGACCGAACAACTGTGCGCTACTGTGCGCACGCTTGAAGTACAGCTGAGCGTCGTGCTCCCAGGTGATGGCGATTCCGCCGTGCAACTGAACTGCTTCGGACGTGATCTGCTGGAAGGCCTCCGAGCAGTACACCTTGGCGACAGCTGCGTCACCGGCGGACTGCGTCGCTACGGCGGCGTAGGTCATCGACCGCGCGGTCTCGACCAACGTGTACATGTCGGCCATCCGGTGCTTGAGGGCCTGGAAGGACCCGATTGCGCGACCGAACTGCTTGCGGGACTTGGTGTATTCCACGGTCTGTTCGACGATGGCCGCGGCTGCACCCACCTGCTCGGCGGACAGTGCGATCAGCGCAACCGTTCGGATGCGATCGACCAAGTCCGCAGACCATGCGAGAGGGCGCCCGCGAACACCGGAGAACGTGACCTCCGAAAGCGTGCGCGTCGGGTCCATGGTGGGGACGCGTCGGCGGGATACACCCTCGGCTTGGGGATCGACTTCGTAGAAACCGTCGGCCGTCAGCACGAGCAACGTGTCGGCGACGTGTCCGTCGAGGACGTAGGCAGCGGTGCCGTTCAATGCATCCTCGGTTGCCTCGACGCCAAAGGTGTTCCAACCGCCCGTGCCCGCCCAGCACAGTGCAAGAGTGCTTTCGCCGGCCGCGACGCCGGGGAGCAGACGTGAGCAGGCGTCGGTATCACCCGAGAGCAACAGAGCCTGTGCAGCGAGAATCGCGGAACCCAGCATCGGCGACGGTGTCAACGTGCGTCCCAGTTCTTCCTGGACCACATGAACTTCGGCCAGGCTCGCGCCGACGCCGTCGAATTCTTCGGGAATCGCCAGTGCAGCGACGCCGATCTGCTCACACAGCTTGCTCCACAGTGCGGCGTCGTAGCCGTTGTCCGTGGTGATGGCGGCGCGGACGGCAGCGGAGTCGGAATGCTTGCTCAGGAGGTCGCGTACCGACGCGCGTAGTGCTGCCTGGTCCTCGGTGTCGATGCTCATGACGCCGAGACCAGTGAATCGACGACGCGGGAGCGGTGCATTGCCGGAGTGCCCCACGCGGTGAGCAGTGCTCGTACCTTGGTGAGCCACAGCGAGAGATCGTGTTCCATCGTGTATCCGATGGCGCCGTGAACCTGGAGTCCGACGCGTGCGGCCTTGTACGCGGCGTCACCGCAGGCAACCTTGGCTGCGGAGATGTCACGCGAAGCGTCTGCGGACTGATCGCGCACCGACAGCGCGGCACCGTGCAGGAGCGGGCGAGCCATCTCGAGGGCAACCGCAACCTCGGCGAGGTGATGCTTCATGGCCTGGAACTGTCCGATGACCTTGCCGAACTGCTTGCGCTGCTTCGCGTATTCGGTCGTGACCTCGAGCAATGTCTGGCCGAGGCCCTGAAGCTGAGCAGCGGTGGCGAGGGCACCCATGTCGAAGGCTGCCGAGAAGCCGGCGGAGCCGAGCGACTCGCCGGCGGAAACCTCGAAGAGCTTGCGCGAGAGATCCACCGATGCCTTGGCTTCGCCGGGAAGGCCGAGGCTGACTGCGCCGTCCTGTGCAAGCAGAACCAGGTCAACCGAGTTGGCGTCAACCGCAAACGGCGTGTGCGGGGGAGCGGCGACGGTTGCCAGTGAACCCTCGGCGAGAGCGGAGAGGCGTTCCGGTGCAACGGAAGCCAGCAGTGTCGGTGCTACCGCGATGGTCTCGGCGACCGGGCCAGGAACCGCATGGCGGCCGAGCTGCTCGAGGGCAACAACCAGATCGACGGCGTCGGCGCCCAGGCCGTCGTGCTCTTCGGCGATGACAAGTCCGTTGACACCGGTCTCGGCGAGCCGTTGCCACAGCTTCTTGCCTGGAGCGGTGTCACCGTCGTTCCAGGAGCGGATGACGGCGGGCATGTCGGACTTGGTGAGCAACGCATCGATGCTCGCAGCGAAGTCCTGGTGGGAGGAGTCGAGCGCGAATCTCATCGGTCCGCCTTAGGTAGGCCGAGCAGACGCTCAGCGATGACATTTTTCTGAATCTCGTTGGTGCCTGCGTAGATCGGGCCGGACAGGGAGAACAGGTATCCGTCCATCCAGTTGTCGGCCAGTTCGGCTTCGGGGCCTTGCAGTTCGAGGGCGGTCTCGTGGGTAGCGATGTCCCACTCGGACCAGAAGACCTTGTTGATCGAGGACTCGGCACCGAGTTGGCCGCCATCGGCGAGACGGGTGACGGTGCCGAACGTGTTGAGCTGGTAGGCGCGAGCGCCGATCCAGGCGTCGGCGACCTGGTTGCGCAGTGCGCTGTCGTCCGTGTGTCCGCTGGCCTTGTACAGCTCGAGGAGGCGGTCGACGGTGGCGAGGAAACGGCCGGGACTACGAAGGGACAGGCCACGCTCGTTGCTGGCGGTGCTCATCGCGACCCGCCAGCCTTCGTTGACGCTGCCGATCACGCCGGATTCACCCGGGTTGGCCGGGTCGTCGGGAACAAAGACGTCCTCGAGGAAGATCTCGGCGAAGCCGGGCTCACCGTCGAGCTGATCGATCGGACGCACGGTAACGCCCTTCGATCGGAGGTCGAACATGAAGTAGGTAATGCCCTTGTGGCGCTGCGCATCCGGATCGGAGCGGAACAGGCCGAAGCCCCAGTCGGCGTAGCTGGCCCGTGAGCTCCACGTCTTCTGGCCGTTGAGCAGCCAGCCGCCGTCGACCTTCTTGGCGCTCGAACGCAGGCTGGCGAGGTCGGAACCGGACTCGGGCTCTGACCAGGCCTGTGCCCAGATGTCGTCGGCGCGGGCCATGCGCGGCATGATGCGTGCCAACTGCTCGGGATTGGCGTGCTCGAAAAGCGTGGGAGCGAGCAGGAAGATGCCGTTCTGGCTGACGCGTCCGGGTGCGCCCGAGCGGTAGTACTCCTCCTCGAAGATGACCCACTCGAGCAGCGACGCGTCGCGTCCGCCGAGTTCCTTGGGCCACGAGACAACGGCGTAGCCGGCGTCGGCGAGAGTGTGCTCCCACTGGCGATGTTCTTCGAAGCCCTCGGCGGTGTCCATCGACTTCAGGGGAGTGGCGGGCACATTCGCCTCCAGGAACGAGCGGACCTCGTCACGGAATGCGGTTGTGGCGTCGTCGAATACGAGATCCACTAGTTTGTTCCTTCCTGCGGTGTGCGAGCACTGGCAGCCATAGCTTTGGCGTCGAGACCACCAAGCGAGTCCTTGCCTACCTCGGCGTTGTGAGCGTGAGCGAAGTGATGCAGACCGAAGACGGAATCGATGCCGTTGCGCATCCCCATCTGATCCTCACACTGGTTGACGGCCTTCTTGGTAAGTGCCAGTCCGAAGCGCGGCATCTCGGAGATACGTTCGGCAAGTGCAAACGTCTCCTTCTCGAGATCGTCGCGGGAAACAACACGATTGACCATGCCGATTTCGTAGGCACGCTGCGCGGTGAACCGGTCGCCGGTGAAGAGCATTTCCTTGGCGAATCTCGAGCCCACCATCCACGGATGCGCAAAGTACTCCACGCCGGGGATGCCCATGCGGACAACGGGATCGGAGAAGAACGCGTCGTCGGCGGCGACGATCATGTCGCAGACCCACGCAAGCATGAGACCGCCGGCGATGCAGGCACCCTGCACCATGGCGATGGTGGGCTTGGGGATCTCCCGCCAACGGCGGCACATTCCCAGGTACACCTCCATCTCGCGAGCGAAACGTTGGTCACCACCGGGCTTGTCGACGTGATCCCACCACATGGCGGCTTTGTTCTCGTACTCGACGTGATGGTCGCGGCCCGGTGTTCCCAAGTCGTGTCCAGCACTGAAATGAGGTCCGTTGCCCGCCAGGACAATGACTTTGACGTCGTCGTCGTCGACGGCGCGCTGGAAAGCAGCGTCGAGTGCGTACGTCACCACCGAGTTCTGAGCATTGCGGTAATCGGGACGGTTGAGCGTAACGACGGCCACGGTGCCACGGACCTCGTAGGTCACGACATCGGCTTCGAAAGGAACGGTCATGACTTTTCCTCACGCAGAACAGTTTTGAGAATCTTGCCCGAAGGGTTGCGGGGGAGGTGATCGACGAAGTGAACTTCGCGCGGCACCTTGAATCCGGCGATCTTTGCCTTGAGGAAAGCGATGACGGATTCTTCGGTCAGTCCGGCACCGTCGAGCTGAGCGATGTAGACGCGGCCGACCTCGCCCATCCGGTGATCGGGAATGCCGATTACAGCCGCTTCGTGGACGCCGGGCAGACGAGCCAGCATTCCTTCGATCTCGGCGGGGTAGACGTTGAATCCGCCGCTGACGTACATGTCCTTGAGGCGGTCGGTGATGTCGAGATATCCACGCTCGTCGAGGGTTCCGACGTCACCGGTGTGCAGCCAACCGTCGGCGTCGATGGCCTTGGCGGTGGACTCGGGATCGTCGAGGTATCCGAGCATGACATTCGGTCCGCGTAGCAGGATCTCGCCCTGATCGCCGATCTTGACCTCGAAATCAGCTGTCGCGCGGCCCGAACTCGTGGACACCGTGACCGGGTCGTCGTCGGTGCGGCACATGGTGGCCACCACGGCCTCGGTCAGGCCGTAGGCGGTGAGAACCGCGTCGAACAGTTCGCTTTGCATACGCTCGACCAACGCGACGGGGACCGGAGCGGCGCCCGTGATGGCGATGCGCAGCGACGACAGGTCGTACTCACCGCGGCGGGGATGATCGAGGATCGTCTGGTAGATCGTCGGAGCGCCAGGAAGGATGCTGATCTTCTCACGGTTGATCAGCGACAGGGTCTCGTCGATGTTGAAGACGGACACCGGCACGATGGTCGCACCGTTCAGAAGGCAGACCAGGATTCCGGCCTTGTACCCGAAGGTGTGGAAGAAGGGGCTGATGATCAGGAAGTTGTCATCCGCAGTGACCTCGGCATTATCTCCCCAGGACTGGGCGACGCCGATCGACTGACGGTGGGCGCTGATCGCGCCCTTGCTGCGTCCCGTCGTGCCCGAGGTGAAGAGGATGTCGCTGACATCGTCGGGCGTCACTGCTTCTGCCCTGGCGTCGGCTTCGGCGCGGGTGGCGTCGGTCGCGAGGGCGAGGAAGTCCTCGAACTCGATGACGCCCTCGCGTGCGTCGTCGCCGTCTGCAGGCACGCGGATCACGGTCGGAATCGACAGGTCGGGATTTGCGTCGAGTAGCTGCTGGTATCGATCGGCCTTGAGGAACTTGCCGACGATTACCAGAGCGGCCGCGTCGACGCGCTCGACGATGTCGAGTGCCTCGGTGCCCGTATATCTGGTGTTGATCGGGATGATCGCTGCTCCGGCGTACTGCGCGCCGAGGAGTGCGATCACCCAGTGGTGGGTGTTGGGTGCCCAGATGACAACACGGTCGCCTGCCTTCACTCCACGCGCGATCAGTGCGCCCGCAAAATCGCGTACACGCTGGTGCAACTGTGCAAAGGTCAGTCGGGTGTCGCCATCGGCAATTGCCGCGAGCTCACCGAACTCCTCGGCGGCCCGGATGAGGGCTGATGGGATGGTTCTCGGTTGATCGGTCACTGGACTCCTACCTGACACGCTACCTAGCAAGTGCTTGGTAGGTTATCTTACATATGTGGACCAGAGCGAGAGCCCGGACGGGCAGATGACGGACGACGAGTTTGCGGCAGAAGTTTCGCAGTGGCTGGCAGAGAACCTGACCGGCAAGTTTGCCCAGCTCAAGGGTAAGGGCGGACCGGGCAGCGAGCATGAGTTCTTCGAGCAACGCCTCGAATGGGACAAGCATCTCGCAGCCTCCGGCTGGACCTGCCTGGGATGGCCCAAGGAGTTCGGTGGCCGCGGAGCCACCATCTCCCAGCAAGTTGTCTTTCATCAGGAATACGCGAAGTCGGGTGCCCCCGCACGCGTCAGCCACATCGGCGAAGAACTTCTCGGTCCGACCCTGATCGCCTACGGAACGGACGAGCAGAAGCGTCGCTTCCTGCCGGGCATCAACACGGTCAGTGAACTGTGGGCGCAGGGATACTCCGAGCCCGGTGCCGGCTCCGACCTGGCAAACGTCTCGACGACGGCCCGTCTCGAAGACGGCAAGTGGATCATCAACGGCCAGAAAGTGTGGACGTCGCTCGCGCACGTCGCACAGTGGTGCTTTGTCGTGTGCCGCACCGAGGTCGGATCCAAGCGTCACCAGGGCCTGAGCTTCCTCCTGGTACCCCTGGACCAGCCCGGTGTGACCGTGCGTCCCATCCAGCAGCTCACCGGCACCTCCGAATTCAACGAGGTCTTCTTCGACGACGCTGTCACCGACGCGGACCTCGTGGTCGGCGAACCGGGTGAAGGCTGGAAGATCGCCATGGGCCTGCTCACCTTCGAGCGTGGTGTGTCCACACTCGGTCAGCAGATCGGGTTCGCCCGCGAACTGCAAGGCGTCGTCAACCTGGCGAAGGCCAACGGCAGCGACCAGGATCCGCACATCCGCGAGAAGATCGCGCGGGCCTGGGTGGGCCTACGCGTCATGCGTGCCCACGCCATGCGTACCCTCGACGCGGTCGACGCCGGAACAGGTGGCGGCGAAGCATCCGTCGCAAAACTGTTGTGGGCCAACTGGCACCGTGACCTCGGCCAGCTCGCGATGGACGTGCAAGGTGCGTCGTCGCTGGTTGCACCTTGGGAGAATTCCGAAGGCCAGCCCTCGGACATCACCGATCCCGAGCACCTCGAACTGGACGAGTGGCAGCGACTGTTCCTCTTCACTCGCGCCGACACGATCTACGGCGGCTCCAACGAAATTCAGCGCAACATCATTTCCGAGCGCGTGCTCGGTCTTCCCCGAGAGGCTCGTTAAATGTCTGACTCCACAGTGGTTTCGCCCTTGTCCGTCGCACCGGAGGAAACTCCGGGCCACGGATTACTGAAGGGCAAGAAGGCCATCGTCACTGCAGCCGCCGGTACGGGCATCGGTTTCTCGACCGCGCGTCGTGTCCTGATGGAAGGCGGCGACGTCCTCGTCTCCGACTTCCACGAGCGTCGTCTCGGCGAGACCGTCGAGAAGCTGAAGGCCGAATTCCCCGGCCAGCAGGTCGAATCGATCATCTGCGACGTCTCCAGCACGGCGCAGGTCGACGCACTCTTCGACGGCGGCGCCGAGAAGCTGGGCCGCATCGACATCGTGGTCAACAACGCGGGCCTCGGCGGCGAAACTCCCGTCGTCGACATGACGGACGATCAGTGGGATCGCGTCATCGACATCACCCTCAACAGCACCTTCCGCGCGACGCGCGCAGCACTGCGGTACTTCAAGAGCGTCGAACACGGCGGCGTTCTCGTCAACAACGCGTCGGTCCTCGGCTGGCGCGCACAGCACTCGCAGGCGCACTACGCAGCGGCCAAGGCCGGCGTGATGGCACTGACGCGCTGCAGCGCGATCGAGGCCGCCGAGTACGGCGTCCGCATCAACGCCGTCTCCCCGTCCATCGCCCGCCATGCCTTCCTGGCAAAGGTCACCAGCGAAGAACTGCTCGACCAGCTGGCGTCCGGTGAGGCCTACGGCCGCGCAGCCGAGGTGTGGGAAATCGCTTCGGTCATCGCGATGCTGGCGAGCGACTACACGACGTACATGACCGGCGAGATTGTTTCTGTTTCTTCGCAGAGGGCGTAGGCCTACTGTGCGCCTTTGTTAACCGCGGGCGGTTAACAAAGGCGCACAGTGAAGCCCTGGATAGGATTGAAATCATGACGCCATCCCGAAATTCCGACGACACTGCAGGAAAATCCGGTCGCCGCGACGAACTTCTCGCGATCGCAGCCGGCCTGTTTGCCGACCGCGGAGTACGGGCGACGACGGTTCGCGACATCGCCGATGCGGCCGGGATACTGTCCGGCAGTCTCTACCACCATTTCGATTCCAAGGAGTCGATGGTCGACGAGATCCTTCACCAGTTCCTCGACGACCTGTTCGGCAAATACCGCGAGATCGTGGCTGCAGGTCTTGGCAGCCGGGCAACGCTCGAAGCGCTGATCGTCACTTCGTACGAAGCGATCGACGCGTCGCATTCGGCCGTCGCCATCTACCAGGACGAGGTAAAGCACCTGGTCGCGAACGAGCGATTCTCGTACTTGGTCGAACGCAACACCGAGTTCCGGGATCTGTGGGTGAGTGTGCTCGAGGCTGGGGTCGCCGACGGAAGTTTCCGTTCCGACCTCAATATCGAACTGGTTTTCCGCTTCATGCGCGACACCGTCTGGGTTGCCGTGCGCTGGTACCGGCCGGGTGGCACGTTGACCGCGCACACCGTCGCAGCTCAGTACCTCGCAATTGTTCTCGACGGACTCTCTGATCCGTCTGCGGCAGCTGCCGCACCCAAAACTACTGCTGCACTATCGAACTAGGAGTAAAGATCATGTCCGAGGTTTACATCGTCGATGCCATCCGCACCCCGATCGGTAAGCGCGGCGGCGCACTGTCGGGTGTGCACCCCATCGACTTGGGCGCGCACGTCATCAAGGCCGTTGTCGAGCGCACCGGTATCGATGCCGGCGAGGTCGACGACGTCATCTTCGGTTGCGTCGACGCCATCGGTGGCCAGGCCGGCAACATTGCCCGCATGTCCTGGCTCGCAGCAGGATTCCCCCAGCACGTTCCCGGCGTGACAGTGGACCGTCAGTGTGGTTCCAGCCAGCAGGCAGTGCACTTCGGTGCGCAGGCAATCCTGTCCGGCACCGCGGATCTGATCATCGCCGGTGGCGTGCAGAACATGAGCCAGATTCCGATCTCGGCAGCCATGATCGTCGGCCAGCAGTACGGATTCGACACTCCCACTTCCGGTTCCGTCGGCTGGGCCGAGCGTTACGGTGATCAGGAAGTGTCGCAGTTCAAGGGCGCGGAAATGATCGCCGAAAAGTGGGACGTCAGCCGCGAAGAGCTCGAGAAGTGGGCTCTGCAGAGCCATGAGCGCGCCAAGGCTGCAATCGCCGCCGGCCGTTTCGACAACGAGATCGTCACCATGGGCGACGCGACCGTCGACGAAGGCCCCCGTGAGACCAGTCTCGAGAAGATGGCTTCGCTCAACGTCCTCGTCGAAGACGGCCGGATGACAGCTGCTGTCGCAAGCCAGATCTCGGACGGTGCGAGCGCACTGCTCCTGGCGTCGGAAGAAGCGGTCAAGAAGCACGGCCTCAAGCCCCGCGCCCGGATTCATCACCTCAGCGCCCGCGGCGACGACCCCATCTTCATGCTCAGCGCACCCATCCCGGCAACACAGTACGCGCTGGAGAAGACGGGCCTGACCATCGAGGACATCGACATCGTCGAAATCAATGAGGCATTTGCTCCCGTTGTTCTCGCGTGGATCAAGGAAATCGGTGCGGATCCGGCCAAGGTCAACGTCAACGGTGGCGCAATCGCTCTCGGTCACCCGCTCGGCGCTACCGGCACCAAGCTGATGGCAACGCTTCTCAACGAACTCGAGCGCACCGGCGGACGCTACGGCCTGCTGACCATCTGCGAGGGTGGCGGAACCGCAAACGTGACGATTATCGAGCGTCTCTGACAAATCTGCTGTGCGCCTTTGTTAACCGCCCGCGGTTGACAAAGGCGCACAGCACGTCGAGGTCAGCGTCGTCGAACCGACAGTGTGAACCCCTCCGGCATCAGGGTCAGACGCTCGACAACTTTCAGCCGATAGGCCGGATCGGGTTCGACGGTGTACTTCTGCAGGATTGTTCCCAGAACGAGAACTGCCTCGTGGATGGCGAATTGCCGTCCGATGCAAGCGCGTTCGCCGGTCCCGAAGGGCTTGTAGGTGTGAGCGGGACGGGCCTTGACATTCGCCGGCAAGAATCTGTCCGGATCGAAGGCTTCTGGATTGTTGCCCCACACCGGATCTCGATGCAGCGACGGGATGAGGACAAGCATCCAGTCGCCCTTCTTCATCGGGTATTTGCCGATCAATGCGGTGTCCTGCCGGGCGGCGCGGGCGTAGGCAGGGGCGGTCGGCCACAGCCGCAACGATTCGTCGAGGACACGTCGGACGTACCGGAGTTTTGCTATCTTCTCGAACGGCGGCTCTTCGCTGCCCCAGACGGCATCAACTTCTGCCTGTGCCTTGGCCAAGACCTCCGGATTCTGTGACAGATAGTAGAGCGCGAACGACAAAGCGCCGGAAGTTGTTTCATGTCCGGCAACCAGGAATGTGACTACCTGGTGCCGGATGTTCAGCTCGTCGATCCGGTTCGGATCGTTCTCCTTCGCGGCGCGCAGCATCAGTTCCAGAAGATCTTCGTGTGCGCCGCCGGGGTTCTCGCGCCGAGTGCGGATTACCTCGTCGACAACGTCGGCCATGTATGCCTTGCGAATCTCGTCGCGTGCGTCCGAGCGTCGCGCGAGAAAGCGCCCGACTGCGGTCGACTTGATGAACGTGGTCCGCTGCGAATGAGACAGAGTGCCGATCATGGCCTTGACAAACGGATGCTGTTCTTCGCGTTCGAACGAGTCGAAGGAGTAACTGAATCCCGTTCGGCCGATTGTCTCGAGGGTCAATTTAGTCATGTCGGCCGAGACGTCGATGGGGGAGTCGGTGCCATGACGGTCCCAGTGTGCAACCAGTTCACCGGCCACGTCGAGCATCGTGCGGTGGTACGAGCGCATGGCCGTCTGGCTGAACGCCGGAGCGAGGAGATTGTGGGCCTTGGCCCAATTGGGTTCGCTGTTGTAGGCGGTGAACAATCCGTCACCACCAATTCCTCGTAGTGCTTTGACGCCTGGTGCCAGGTGTTTTGCAAAGCGGGACTCATCGGAAAGGTCGGCAACCATGTCTGCGCCGGATACGAAGACGAAGCGATTTCCGAGAACGTTGCGTTCGAAGATCGGGCCGAGTTCGCGGCCGATGCTGACGGAGTTCTGCAGTGGTGTCCGGACATTGACGCCCAGAATGTCGCCGAGGACGGGGAGGCGGTGGGCCGGATGCGGAATGGCAGGCGCGCCTGCGTTCGGCGTTGCGTCGACGCTCATCGTTGTCCCCCGAGAAGAGTTCGCTTACTGAATTGGTGTCTAGTACGCAAAGTACGCCTTACTGAATCGGTGTCAAGTAGTAATCTGGGTTCGCCATGGTCACCCCACGTAAGCGTCTCGATCGCGAGCAGCGACGCACGCAACTCCTCGACATCGGTGCGCAACTCTTTGCCGACCGGTCGTACGAGGATGTCTGGATCGAAGAAGTCGCTGAGATAGCGGGCGTCTCGCGCGGGCTGATGTACCACTACTTTCCGACCAAACGGGACTTCTTTGCGGCGATAGTCGAACGAGAGTCCCAGCATCTACTCGAAGTAACGGCGCCGGATTCGACGTTGCCCATCCAGGAACAGATCGCGGCTGGGCTCGATGCCTACTTTGCGTACGTGAAGTCGCACAGTAAGGGAGTGCGCGCAATCAACGTCGGGACGTTGTCGGCCGAAGCCGGTATCCGGGCGATAGTCGAACGCGAGTTGGAACAGCAGCAGATCCGAATCCTCGACGCTCTCGGATTCGACGACGAGCGCAGGCAGATTGCCGCCGTCGCGGTGCGTGGGTGGATTGCCTTCGTTCGTGCAGTGTGTCTGAACTGGCTCGATCAACCGTCGATACCGCAGGAAGAATTGCGCGTGATCTGTCTGCGCACTCTTGCCGGGGCGCTCGGAACGGATCTAGGCAGTACGCAAGACGATTAGCGAAAAAGAGCTGATCTCAGTCGATCTCGGCCATGTTGCGAGATTTTCGCGTGATGACGGCACCGAATGCCGCTGCCAACGGGAACATGACGACGCCGTAGACCGCAGCTGGAACGGCCAACCGTACGTTGTCCATCAAGCTGACAGCGATGGTGATCGCCAAAGTGCTGTTATGGATCCCGATTTCCATCGAACTGGCGATGGCTTGACGGTCCTCGATGCCGAAGACCTTGGGAACGACGTATCCGATCGACAGGCTCAGCAGACAGAACAATGCGGCGACAACTCCGATGTCGACCAGGTAGTCCGCAATGTTCTCGCGCTCCGATACGACGGTGCCGACAATGACCAGCGCCAGCACGACGGCCGATCCGATGCGCACCGGCTTGTCCATTCGCTGGGCAAAAGCGCTACTGCGCAGGCGAACCCACATCCCGATTGCCACAGGAATCAGGACGACGGCAAAAACTTGCACAACCTTCGTGAACTGGAGGCCGAGGGTGCCGTCGGCGTCAGTAGGTTCGAAATAGCCGAGGGCGAAGTTGGTGATCAACGGCAGGGTAACCACGGCGATCACCGAATTTACCGCTGTGAGTGTCACATTGAGCGCAACGTCGCCGCGAAAGAGGTGACTGAACAAGTTGGCTGTGGTGCCGCCCGGCGATGCGGCCAGGAGCATCATGCCGACAGCAAGGAGGGGATCGAGATTGAAGGCGGTAACCAGCCCGAACGCAACGGCCGGTAGCAGTATCAACTGGCAGACGAGGGCGATCGAGACTGCTTTGGGCGCTTTTGCGACGCGGGCAAAGTCCTCGACGGTCAGTGAGAGTCCGAGTCCGAACATGATGATCGCGAGTGCAATCGGCAGACCGACCGATGTGAGAGCTGAGTCCATGTGGCCACTTCCAGTCACTTGGGGAGAATTTTACTGAAACTACCGTGATGCTTGGGTTTGCGTGGCCATTTGGATGCATTCGTGTATCGGTCCGTGACGAGGTGACTGAGCGCGGTTATCGTCGAACTATGTGCCGAAACATCACCGAACTCCGTGGACTCGAACCAGCCGCAACAGCGGAGGAGATCGAGGCAGCCTCTCGCCAATACATACGTAAGGTGAGTGGAATTGCCAAGGTGTCCGATGCCAACCGTGACGCCTTTGAACAGGCAGTTCGGGAGGTCACCGAAACTACGACGCGTTTGCTCAGCGCGCTGCCGCCGCGCAAACAGCCTCCTCAAACTGTCCCGCCGTTGCGCCGACCCGAAGTTCAGGCCCGAATCGCCGCTCGTTCGTCCTGACCCGAGTGGACCTCACCGACATCGACGCGTGGGACGTCGAACCACTCGAACAACTTGCCGGAGGACTCGAGGGCGTGCTGGTTGCGCACCGCGTCCGGGACATGCGCCGACGCCTGGACGTGTTGCGCAGGGAGGCGGCCTCCGACGAACTGCAGATCCGTGAAGACGGTTCGGTGTCAGCGGTCGCTCCCATCGCTGAAGGGCATCCCCTTCACGTGCATGCCGAACTGCTCTCGGCTGCCGCGCGTGAGCTGATCGGGGAAGCTCTGCTGGTATCCGCGGATCTGCACCATGCGCTGTCCGTCCGCTCGCAGGTGGGTACGGATCTGCGGGACAAGGCTTTTCGTGTCAACGAGGAGTGGCGTGGTTTCAGTCCGGCGCGCCGACGAGAGATAGTGCAGCGTGCTCCGGATCTGATCGCGAATCTCGACGGTATCCCGACAAGTGTGCGCAGTCCGGTGAATCTGCGACGCGTACAGGCTGAACGAGCACGGCTACAGGATGATTCGGTGCGCATCTCGCAAGAAATCCATCGCGAGTACTTCGGCGGACGATTGAGCAATACCGGTGCGGGACTCTGGTACGCGCAGCGAAAACTCGAAGATCTGAATTCGCTGGACGAGCTCCTTCATGAACAACCCGACCGCAAGTTGATCCTGATGGATATGCGCTCCGGTGAGCGCGGGTTTGCCGCAATAGCAATCGGTGATCCGGATACGGCAGATCATATCGCCGTGACCGTCCCTGGTCTCAACACCAACGTCAAGGACTCGTTGCGCGGAATGGTCGGGGAGGCAACACGATTGCGCGACGAGGCGCTGCGCCAGCTCCGCAGCGCCGGACGTGAGGAAACCGTGGCCACCATCGCCTGGATCGGATACGACGCCCCTCAAGTCATCGGCCCGGGAAAATTCGACCTCGGTCGGGCCAGCTTCGATGTGAGCCGTTCCGCCAAAGCGGGTATCGCGGCCGATGCGCTGGGGAGCTTCTTTCACGGCCTACGAGCGGCAGCTGCGAAGCCGGACGTACACATCACCGCACTCGGCCATTCCTACGGATCCCTTGCGACTTCGCTTGCACTGCAACGGGGTGCAAGTGCGTCGGTCGACGATGTGGTGTTCTACGGGTCTCCTGGCGTCCGGGCAAAAGTGGAGGCGGATCTCGGGATCGCGGATCGGCACGTCTACGTCATGAAAGCCGAAGGAGACAGCATCGCGGGCTTCGGACGTTTCGGTGGAGACCCGACGCGAACGGAGTTCCAGCGGTTGTCCACAGCGGAGGGGATTACGCCGGACGGCGTGAAACACGAACGGGCCTTCGGTCATGCCGAGTACGCGAGAACCGGAGACAACGGTGAACTGAGGATGACAGGTTACAACCTCGCCGTGGTGGTGGCGGGATTACCGGAGCTTGCTGTGCTCGCCTGAATGCGCAGCCGGCAGTTTCGGTACACACTGTGAGGGTTGTTCCTTTATCTGATCTCGAGGAGTGTTCATGCCTGTTTCCACCGTCACCCTGGCCGAAGGTCTCACCGTCAGCGCACAGGGCTACGGCGCTATGTCGGTAGCCCCCGTGTACGGGCCGGTGGATCCGGCAGAAGCACTCGCGACGCTGCATCATGCGGTGGATATCGGGATCACCTTCATCGACACCGCAAACATCTACGGCGACGGTGCGAGCGAGCTGGCCGTGGGTAAATTGCTCGAAGGTCGGCGCGACGAGGTTCAGTTGGCCACCAAATTCGGACTGGTGGGTGGCTTGTCAGCTGGTCAGCGAGGAATCAACGGCGACCCGGCATACGTGGCGAAAGCACTCGACGAATCGCTCGGGCGTCTCGGCGTCGACCATGTCGACCTGTACTACCTCCATCGTGTCGACCCGACCGTTCCGATCGAGGACACGGTGGGCGCGATGGCAGAGCAGGTAAAGGCCGGCAAGATCCGGCACATCGGACTCTCGGAAGCAACGGGAGACGAACTGCGTCGCGCGTATGCGGTCCACCCCATCTCGGCGATCCAGTCCGAGTGGAACATCTCGAGTCGCGACGTGGAGAACAAAGTGGTGCCCGCCGCCGCTGAACTCGGCGTGGGATTTGTGCCGTTCTCTCCGGTGGGACGAGGGTTCCTCGCGGGCTCGTTCGATCCCAACGAGTGGGGCGAGAACGATCTGCGTCGACGCTTCCCGCGTTTCACGGACGCAGCGCTCGTGACCAACCAGAAGGTGCTCGACGTCGTGCGCGAAGTGGGCGCCGAATCAGGAGCGACTCCGGCGCAGGTGTCACTGGCGTGGCTCGACGCGAAGGGACGGCATTACGGTCTGCCGTCGGTGTCCATTCCGGGCACCCGTTTTGCGGCGCGGGTGAGCGAGAATGCCGGCGCGTTGGACATCGTGCTGACCGACGATCAGGTCGCCCGACTCGACGCGCTTGCGGCCATCACCGAGGGGGAGCGCTCGGCAGATCTGAACTGGATCTCGCAAGGACGCGAGTAGTCACGTCGTGAGCCTGGCGAACTACTAGGAGTAACATAACTGCGCGATGAAAAAAGTGTGGCTGGTCTGGGGCGTCGGTGTATTTGCGTATGTGATCGCCGTGCTTCACCGCACTTCATTTGGTGTCTCGGGTCTGGCTGCAGCAGAACGTTTTTCGATTACCCCCAGTGTGCTGTCGAGTTTCGTGGTCCTGCAGATCGTGGTGTACGCGGGCATGCAAATCCCGGCGGGTGTGCTGCTCGACCGATACGGCTCGCGCATCATGATCGGTGTCGGCGCGTTCATCCTGACGTGCGCGCAGTTGACGTTGGCGTTCACGGAATCGCTGCCCGTCGCGATTGGCGCACGCATCGCCGTGGGAGCCGGCGACGCACTCACCTTTATTTCCGTGCTGCGACTGGTTCCGCAGTGGTTCCCGCCGAGACAGGTGCCACTCGTGTCGCAGTTCACGGGCATTCTCGGTCAACTGGGACAAGTGCTTTCGGCTTTGCCGTTCATGTTGTTGCTGACCGGGACCGGTTGGACACTCGCCTACGGCAGCGCCGCCGGCTTGGGCCTCCTCGCTTTTGTATTGGCACTCAGCCTGATTCGCGATTCCCCACCGGGCGCCGAAATAGTGGCGGTTCCCGCCGGGGCAAAGGAGATCGGCCGCCAGATCAAGACGGTCTGGATGCGTCCGGGTACACGCCTCGGGTTCTTCAGCCACATGGGTACGCAGTTCTCGATCACGACATTTGCGTTGTTGTGGGGAGTTCCGTACCTGTCGTCGGCGCAAGGACTCGACGCCGCAACGGTCGGTTCGCTGCTCACACTGTCGGTGATCTCTGCCATCGTCGCGGGCCCCGTACTCGGCATCCTCACCGGTCGGTATCCGATGCGCCGATCCTGGCTCGTTCTTTCCATCATGGTGAGCAGTGCGGTGATGTGGACGATCGTGTTGGTCCGCAGCGAACCGTCACCGCTGTGGTTGCTGACGATATTGATCATCGTGATTTCAATCGGCGGTCCGGGTTCGGTGATCGGCTTCGACTATGCCCGCACATTCAACCCGAGCTCGGCGATGGGCACAGCTCAGGGAATGGTCAACATCGGTGGATTCCTGGCCTCGTTGATCGTGATCCAGGTGATGGGTGTGATTCTCGGCCACATGGGCGGCTATACCTTCGACGGCTTCCGGGTGGCCTGGTTGGTTCAGTACCCGGTGTGGATTCTCGGCATCATCGGTGTGCTCGTCACCCGGGGCAAAGCGCGACGCCAACTTGCGGAAGATGGAGTTCGCGTACGCCCGGTGCGCGAGGTACTGCGAGGTCGTAGGCAGTAAATCATCCGCGACGGGTGAGGCGAGCGCACCGGCGTTCGTACCACGCTTGATGGATGAGCGATCCATTGAATATCGGCCCGGTCGAATTGGTGGTGCTGGGGTTCCCAGGTGCGAGAGTTGACCCGGATACCGTCGCCGCGTTGCAGAACATCGTCGAGCGTGGGTTCGTGACCCTGCTCGATCTCGTGTACATCGCCAAAGATCTCGACGGCAACATCAGGCAGGTCGACGTCGACGAAGACCTCACCGACATCGGCCTGGCAATCCTGTCGATCGAGGCAAAAGCATTGATCAGCGACGAGGACCTCGACGTGGTTCGCGAGTCTCTGGAACCAGGTACCTCCGCGGCAGTCATCGTCTACGAGCAGACCTGGGCGCGGGACTTCACCACCAAGGCCCGAGCGGGCGGTGGCGAGGTAGTTCTCCACGTTCAGATCCCACACGACGTCGTAGTGGCCGCAGTCGCTGCGGCGCTTTGATCAGCTAAAGGAGATCAGCATGGTTTTTCGAGGTGGACGCAGAGGGCGGCCAGGATTGCTCGGCACCGTCGCGCGCACAGCGGTTGTGGCCGGAACAGCAAAGGCGACGTCCAACGCCATGGATCGACGCAGCCAACGGAAGGCGAGCGAGCAGCAGGCGCAGTACGAGCAGTACGAGCAGCAACAGGCGCCGCCGCAGCAGCAACAGGCCGCCCCGGCAGCACCGCCGGCCGGTGACGACCTGGTCTCGAAGCTTCAGGAATTAGGACGGTTGCATCAATCGGGAGTGCTGTCCGACGAAGAATTTGCGGCGGCAAAAGCTCGGTTGCTCAGCTAACTTCACGCCATCGTGATGTCGGCAATCAGACCGTGATGGTCGGATCCTCTGACGTCGATACGTTCGAGTGACGTCGCCACCGCGCCTCTGGTGAGGATGTGGTCGATACCGACAATCGCGGGGTACGGCTTGTCGGTCGGGTAGGTCGGGATCAGGCCCGCACCGACCTGATCGGCGGCGCTGGCGTACCCGTCCGTGAGGAGATCGCGAAACTCCTTGTGTGAGTAAGTTGCATTGAAATCTCCACTCGCAATCACGTTATCGAGACCGTCGACATCGGCGAGGTAGTCACCTAGCCTCCGTTGTTCCGCTGCCCACACCGAGGCGGGTGAGATATACGGCGGTGCCGTGTGGACGGCAAACAGCGTGACCGGTTGCGGCAGGCCGACGTTCAACTCGGCCGCCAAGGTTTCGGGGGAGAAACCGTCCAAACTTCGTGTGTCAGTCAGGGGGAACCGGCTGTAGATTCCTGCTCCACCACCACCGCCGCCATAGGGAACCACGAACTGATGGGGCAGAATAGCCTCGAGTCCAGCGGTTTTCAACGCGTCGGCGGCACCCGACGTCAACTCCTGCACTGTCAGCACATCCACGTCTCGATCGCGGACGGTCGCGACAAGTGATTCGGGGTCTGCTTCCCCGACCATGAGGTTGGCCTGCATGAGACGGATCGACGGACCGTGCGCGGTGCCGGTCGGACCACCCACGTACAGCGGACCCACCGACCACACGAACAGGCCCAGGACTAGCGCCGATCCGGCGCACAGGATCCAGCGTCGGCCGAAGCCGCAGATCACCCCACCGACCAGGGGAGCAATCATCGTCATCGGTGCGAAGGACGCCAGAACGATCACCACATTGCGCTCCACGGTAAGCCGCGTTGCGATCAAGGCAACAAGCCCGACGACGATTCCCGCCACCCCGATAACCGTCGTGAGTCGACGCAGAGCTAGTCGTCGGGTTGTTGTCATCGCTGTCTGCATGTTCTCTATAGAAGCAGAACAGCACTATTCAGAGACCGTGTCAGACGGTATTTCTTGCCACGCTGCCTCGATCACGGTCGTCGAACATGGCCTCGATCCGAGCTTTGATCTCTGCGGTACTGATTGCTCCACTGCGTGGGGCGGCGTAGGTGGCGGCTACCGGGGATGTCGGGGATTGCGGAATCTGGATGCCCATGGTGAAGTCCCTGTCCTGGTTGCGGATGTGACGATCGTTGCAGGAGCGATGGATTACAGGCCGGCGCCGGCTTCCAGGAGTTCGAGTTCGGTGCCGAGGTGATCGAGCAGGGGACTGAGGTCCGGGACGGCCCGCCGGCAGCTGGTAAGCCCGAACGAGATCTGATCGTCGCTGCTGGTGCAGGTGATGTTGAGTGCTTGTCCGGTTGTCGGAATCGACAGTGGGTGGAGGGTGTCGAGCCGGAATCCGTTCCAGTACAACGGTGTACGTGGTCCGGCAATGTTGGAGATGATGATGTTGAACGGTGGCCGCTGCGGTCCGCGCTGCCCGACAAGCATTTCCATCCCGAGGGGAGCGATACCGAGGGCGCTCATTGCGAGTACCTGAGCGGGAGTCATCGCGCGCAGTGCGTCTTTTCCTTCATTCATGCAATGACGTATCACTTCGAGTCGGTACGTGGGGTCGTCGAGGTGAGTTGCCAAGTTGCACATGAGCAGTCCCACCCGGTTGCCGCCCGGGGTGCGATCGTCGGCGTTGTCGTTGGCGCGCAATGACACCGGGACCATGGCAACCAGCGGGGCGGATGGAAGTGCATCCCGCTCGTACAGGTAGTGGCGTAGGGTCCCGGCGGACATTGCCAGGATGACGTCGTTGATGGTGGCATCGGAGTGCTTGGCCAGCAATCGGATCCGTTCAACGGGGAAGGAACGGGCGGCGATGTGGCGGCTTCCACCGATCGGGACGTTGAACAACGTGTGCGGCGCGGTCACCGAGACGGCACTGCCTTTGCCGCGTACGGCCCGGTCCATGGTGCGGACCGTCGTCGGTATCAATCCGGCCACCTCGCTGACCGCGGCGCGAGATACTCCCCATAAAGTGCGGGGCAGGGACGTTCGATCGGATTCCTGCGCGCTGGACTGTGCCGCGACGGGTGTCGGTACCGACCTCAGTGAGTGCGGAACTTGCCAGGGAGCGGACATGTTTCGACGATGGGGATCTTCACTCATGCTCTCGCGGAGCAGTCTCATCGCGCTGGCTCCGTCGGCGAGGGCGTGGTGAATCTTGGTGTACACGGCGTAACGGCCGTCGGCGAGGCCTTCGATCAGGTGCATTTCCCAGAGTGGGCGGCTGCGGTCGAGCAGAGTGCCGTGCAACCTCGACACCAATGCGGTGAGTTCGGTCATGCCGCCCGGGGTAGGAAGTGCGTCGCGGCGCACATGGTGTTCGATGTCGATCTCGTTGTCGGCGAGGGTTTCCCATCCCCACTGGCCGAGCGAGGTGAGGGATCGCCGCGCCCGTTTCCGGAAGACCTCGGCGACTTTGCCGCCGGTGAGGGCGATATCGAACATCGCGCGCATATCGGTTGCGGACGCTCCGTCTGGTGGGGTGAAGATCGCCAGGCCACCGACGTGCATCGGATTCTCGCGGGACTCGCCGAGCAGAAACAGTGAATCGGTGGGTGCCATCGGTAACAGCATGCATGTCCTTCACTCATGAAGTCGGGGTTGGTGCGTGTGGTTCTTCCCGAGAACTGGTGTTCGAGTGGGTGTTATCGATCGGTCGTAACGTTCGGGGTGGTCGAAGTCACATGGAAGCATCTCGCTATCGGTTTTACAGCCAGGGAACGGTCGACGCTATTCGATGTGTCAGGGCACTGACCTGGACGTTTGGATAGGTGGCAGGTGGGACATTGTGGACTGAAATTAATCGTCAAAATGAAGTGATATGTATCACATTTTGAGTGTTGTGAGTACCTGTGTCAGTTTCGGAGTGCACGTCGTAATTCCGGAGCGTCTGTGCGCGGGCCGAGGACGTGCGCTGCGTTGACGGCCATACCCGAGTGGGAACATTATCGAGAGGTAACGCGACGGTGCATCATCGATGATGCCGCGGAATCGAAGTAGACGATGACCGAGAACGATCCACTCCAGACGCGCCGTGACATGCTTCCGTTCATAGCGGATGAGTTGCGAGCGGCGGGATTCGACGATGCCCGCGAGATCGGACGCGGAGGCTTCGGTGTGGTGTACCGCTGCACCCAGATCGGACTGGATCGCACGGTTGCGGTGAAAGTCCTCACCGCCCACCTCGACGAGGAGAATCGGGCTCGCTTCTTTCGGGAACAGCGGGCTATGGGGCGCCTGACCGGACACCCGAATATCGTGGGCATCCTGCAGGTCGGAACCACCGACACCGGTCGCCCCTACCTGGTGATGCCCTACCACCGCCAGGGGTCCGTCGACACCAGGATTCGCGAGAACGGGCCGCTCGATCTGGAGGAAGTCCTGCGGCTCGGAGTGAAGATGGCAGGCGCGCTCGAGACCGCACATCGGCTCGGCATCCTGCATCGCGACGTCAAACCGGCCAATATTCTGCTCACCGACTACGGTGAACCGGCCCTGGCAGACTTCGGGATCGCACACATCGCAGACGGGTTCAAGACCGCGACCGGCACTGTCACAGGTTCGCCCGCCTTTACCGCTCCGGAGGTGCTCGGCGGTGAACCGCCCAGTCCCGCATCCGACGTGTACGGGCTCGGGGCCACGCTGTTCAGCGCGCTCACCGGTCACGCGGCTTTCGAGCGCCGCAGCGGCGAGCAGGTTGTTGCTCAGTTCCTGCGGATCACCGCGCAACCGCTGCCGGACATGCGCGAGCACGGCTTCCCTGACGACGTGTGTGGCGTCATAGAGAAGGCAATGTCCCGCGATCCGCTCGACCGTCCTTCCACGTCGGTACTGGGCGACGAACTGCGGGAGTTGCAGGTCCGCCACGGATTGGTGGCCGACAGCATGGCGCTACGCGCCGAACAGGGGACCGACCCGCGAGATCCGCAGCCGAGCGGATGGCGTCCACCCGCATCGCCCGTGGTTCGGCGGGCCGACAAACATCTGCCGCTGGAGCTGACCAGCTTTGTCGGTCGACGCACCGAGCTGGCGGAGGTGAAAAATCTGTTATCGGTGTCGCGTCTGGTGACGTTGACGGGAATCGGCGGTGTGGGTAAGACGCGTCTCGCGTTACGCGTCGCCGCGAATGTCCAGAAGGACTTCGTCGACGGTGTGTGGTTGGTCGAGTTGGGCGAGTTGCACGACGAGTCGTTGGTGGTCGGCGCGGTGGCTGCCGCCCTCGGCGTACGTGACCAGTCGCCTCGGCCGCTGCAGGATATTCTGGTGGAGTTCCTGGCTACTCGGACTTTGCTGCTGGTTCTCGACAATTGCGAGCAGGTGATCGACGCGGTGGCAGGGTTGGTCGAAGTATTGCTGCGCGCGTGCCCGGAGTTGCGGATCCTGACCACCTCGCGCGAACCCCTCGGTATCGGTGGGGAATCGGTACTGCGCGTGTCTCCGCTCGCAGTCCCCGACCCGGATCGGGAGCCGTCACTGCGGGGACTTCCCCGATATGACGCGTTGACGTTGTTCGCCGAACGGGCAGCCGCTGCGGTCCGTGGTTTCGAAATCACGGAGGAGAACAAGGCAACTGTGGCCCGGATCTGCCAGCGCCTGGAAGGTCTGCCGCTGGCAATCGAGTTGGCGGCTGCCAGGCTTCGGGCGATGGCGCCCGAGCAGATCCTGGCGCGGTTGGACGATCGCTACGCGCTCCTGACCCGCGGCAGCCGGGGCGCTCCGACACGGCAGCAAACCTTGAGGTGGAGTATCGACTGGAGCTACGACCTGTGCACTCCCCGAGAGCAGTTGCTGTGGGGCAGGCTGTCGGTCTTTGCCGGAAATTTCGAACTCGATGCGGCTGAGGCGATATGCGGTGGTGATCTGTCGTCGGAGGAACTACTCGACACGCTGGGGTCGCTGGTGGACAAGTCGATCCTGATCCGCGAGGAATCGGACACAGTGGTCCACTTCCGGCTGCTCGAGACACTTCTGGACTACGGCCGCGAGAAGATCCAGGAGGCTGGCGACTACGAGGCACTGCGCCGCCGGCTCCGAGACTGGTATCAGCAGTTGACGCTCGACGCGGAGACGGAATGGATCAGTCCTCGGCAACTCGAGTGGATCGATCGACTCGATCGGGAGCGGCCGAACATACGGGAAGCGCTGGAGTACGGTCTGTCCGACGACGAGGGTGTCGCCGCCGGACTACGCATGGCTACCGCGCTGTACCAGTTCTCGCTGACCCGCGGTCTGTACGGTGAATCTCGGCATTGGCTCGACCATTTTCTCGCCCGCGACGCCGGAAAGCCTACGGCGGAACGTATTCGGGCGATATACGCGGACAGCTTACTAGCGGCGGTGCAGGGCGATCTGCTGGCGGCGACTGCGCTGATAGAAGAGGGGCGCGCCCTTGCCGAGCAGTTCACCGATCCCCTTATTCACGCTCTTCTCGACAATGCAGACGGGATGCTTGCGCTGTACCGCGATGATCTTCCCCGTGCCGCCGCACGCCTCGAAGATGCACTCGAAGTGTTCGACGTACACGGCGACCTCGTTCTGGAAGTCGGTGTGCTGCAGACACTCGGGTTGGTGTACGAGATGCTCGACGAATCGAGGCGGTCGATCGGCTGTTACGAAAAAGCGCTCACAATCACCGAATCTCACGGCGAATCGGTGTATCGCTCATACACGTTGTGGGCCATGGGGGTCGCGGTGTGGAGGCAAGGTGACCAAGATCGAGCGGTGGTGTTTCTCGGGCAGGCACTGCAGCTCACCGAACAGGTGAACTCTCCACTCACCTGTGCAGCCTGTCTGGAGGTGTTGGCCTGGATTGCCGCCGAAGAACCGAATCCTCGACGCGCTGCCGTGCTGATGGGAGCTGCAGAGGAATTGGGTCACTCGGTAGGCAGTGTCACGATCGTGTTCCCCACCTTGCAGCCCTACCACGAGGAATGCGAGACGGCGACGCGACGTGCATTGGGGGAGAAGGCATTCAAGGCTGCAGTCCGGCAGGGCCGACTCATGACCATGGAGGGAGCAGTCGCATTTGCGCTCGGCCGGCAGCCTCTGGACGCGACGCAAACGGGGCCGTCGGTGGTGCTGACCAAGCGTGAGCGTGAGGTCGCCGACCTGGTCGCCCAGGGACTCACGAACAAACAAATCGCTGCCAAATTGGTGATCTCGCTCCGCACCGCGCAGGGCCATGTGGAGCACATACTCACCAAGCTCGGATTCACCTCGCGCACGCAGATCGCAGCCTGGGTGGTCGAGAAGTCCAGCAACGGGGAGGCGTGATTCTGCTGTGCGCCTTTGTTAACCGCGGGCGGTTGACAAAGGCGCACTGCAAGCGCCCGGATCCCCGTATCCGAGGTCGAGTAAAATCCCTGTGACCAGTAACGAGAAGAGAAGGGGATCGAAGTGACCGCGCATACCGAGCAGCTCGAGTTCCAAGCAGAAACACGTCAGCTGCTGGATTTGATGGTTCATTCAATCTATTCGAACAAGGACAGTTTCCTTCGCGAGTTGATCTCCAACGCTTCGGACGCGCTGGACAAGCTCCGTCTCGAGGCATACCAGGACAAAGACCTCAATGTCGACGTCTCCGATCTTCACATCGAGATCGACATCGACAAGGACGCGCGCACGCTCACGATCCGCGACAACGGCATTGGTATGTCGCGTGACGAGGTCATCGACCTGATCGGCACGCTCGCCAAGTCCGGCACCGCCGAGGTGCGTCGCAAGCTCAAGGAAGCTAAGGACGCTGCGGCTTCCGAGGAGCTGATCGGTCAGTTCGGCATCGGTTTCTACTCCACGTTCATGGTCGCGGACAAGGTCACGTTGCTGACCCGCCGCGCCGGTGAAGATCATGCGACGCGCTGGGAGTCCACCGGCGCGGGTACGTACACGCTCGAGCATGTGAACGAGGCGCCGCAGGGCAGCTCCGTGACACTGCACCTGATGCCCGAAGATTCCGAGAACGGCCTGCACGACTACACGTCGGAATGGAAGATCAAGGAACTGGTCAAGAAGTACTCCGACTTCATCGCGTGGCCCATCCGCATGGATGTCGCTCGCACGTCGACGCCGGCCGAGGGTGACGAGCCCGAGGTCACGATCGAAACCGAGACGATCAACTCGATGAAGGCGTTGTGGACTCGCTCCAAGGACGAAGTGTCCGAGGAGGAGTACAAGGAGTTCTACAAGCATGTGAGCCACGCCTGGGACGAGCCGCTCGAGGTTATCCCGATGAAGGCCGAGGGTACTTTCGAATACCAAGCGCTGCTGTTCATTCCGTCGACGGCACCGTTCGATCTCTTCATGCGTGAGCGCAAGGCCGGCATCCACCTGTACGTCAAGCGCGTCTTCATCATGGACGACTGCGAAGAGTTGGTGCCCGATTACCTGCGTTTCGTCAAGGGTGTAGTTGACGCACAAGACCTCTCGCTCAATGTCTCCCGTGAAATTCTGCAGCAGGATCGTCAGATTTCGGCGATCCGTCGTCGACTGACCAAGAAGGTCCTCTCGACCATCAAGGACATGAAGGCAAACGAGCCCGAAAAGTACTCGACCTTCTGGACCGAGTTCGGCCGCGCGCTCAAGGAAGGCCTGATGGCCGATGCCGACAACCGTAAGACGTTGCTCGACATCTCGTCCTTCGCCTCGACCAACAGTGAAGATGGCGTGACCACGCTCGCCGAGTACGTCGAGCGCATGAAGGACGCTCAGGAACAGATCTACTTCATGACCGGCGAATCTCGCCACCTCATCGAAAGCTCCCCGCACATGGAGGCTTTCAAGGCCAAGGGCCTCGAGGTTCTGATTCTCACCGATCCTGTCGACGAGATGTGGGTCGACGCGGTTTCGGACTTCGACGGCAAGACCTTCCAGTCGATCGCGAAGGGTGAGGTCGACCTCGACACCGAGGACGAGAAGAAGGCTGCCGAAGCCGAGCGTGAAGAGAAGGAAAAGGAATTCGGTGCGCTCTTGACGTGGCTGACCGAAACCCTGTCGGACGATATCAAGGAGACGCGACTCTCGACGCGACTCACCACGTCGGCTGCTTGCATTGTCGGCGACGCATTCAGCATGTCGCCGACCCTCGAGAAGATGTATCGGGCATCGGGTCAGCCGGTTCCGCACAGCAAGCGGATCCTCGAACTCAACCCGTCGCATCCGCTCGTGACGGGTCTGCGCGATGCGCAGGCGGCCGACGGCGATGCTGAAAACCTCACGGAGACAGCACAGTTGTTGTACGGGATGGCGTTGCTCGCCGAGGGTGGCGAGTTGAGCGATCCGGCGCACTTCACGCGCCTGCTGGCTGACCGTTTGGCTCGTACCGTCTGATCTTCGTTCCAGTTCGGTTGACACTCCCGGCATCCACCAACCAGGTGGATGCCGGGAGTTTTTTGTGGCGAAGTTTTTAATGAGGACCGTTTCTGTCCGCAATGGGTTCTAACGTAGTTCTCACAGAGCTTGAACCCACTACCGAAGGAAACATCATGAACGCACCGACTCTCACCGTCACCGGCGAACGTGCAGATCTCCTCCAGAGCCTGCGTCAGCATCGTGAATTCCTGCTCTTCACCGTCAAGAACCTCACCGACGAACAGGCGGCATCAAGGCCGACCGCGAGCGAACTGTGCCTCGGTGGATTGATCAAGCACGTGGGTCGGGCAGAGCGGGGCTGGGTCGACTTCATCCTGGAGGGGCCGTCCGGTCTGGGCGGAGATTTCGATCCCACCCAGTGGTCGGAAGAGATGCAACAGGAGCGCGCGAAGGAGTTCGCGATGGTGGCGGGCGAAACATTGGCCGGCATTGTGGCTGAATATGAGCAGATTACTGCCAGGACGGATGAGGTGGTGGCATCCTTGGACAGCCTCGACCTCTCGCATCCGTTGCCGTCGGCGCCGTGGTTCGAGCCTGGTGCACGCTGGTCGGCGCGTCGTGCGTTGCTGCACATCATCGCCGAGACGGCCCAGCATGCGGGCCACGCGGACATGCTTCGTGAAGCGATCGATGGTTCCAAGACAATGGGATGATCGACCCACCTATGTTTACACATTGCGTCAATGTGTAACACTGGTAGCTATGAGTACCGAGAAATCTGCCTTGCAACCGCCGATGCAATGGGACGCGTGGGGCGATCCGGCAAAGAAGCGTGAGCTGTCGGACGCGGTCATAGCGCTGTTGACCGGATTTCTTGGTGTGTCGGCCCCGAAGCAACCCCGACAAGCCATTGAGGACGTGCGAGTGACGCCGTCCGCTCTTTCCCCGGCGCACGTCGAAGCGCTGGCTGACGTGGTCGGTGCGGAGTACGTGACAACAGAAGATTCGGATCGGATTCTTCGGGCCGGAGGCAAGAGCACCCCGGATCTGCTGCGTCGTCGCAGCACTGACCCGCAGGACGCGCCGGATGCCGTTGTCACACCAGGAACAGACGCGGAGGTCGAGCAAGTTCTGCGGTACTGCTCGACCAACAGGATTGCGGTAGTCCCGTTTGGCGGCGGCACGAGCGTCGTCGGCGGACTGGATCCCATCAAGAACGGGTTCGACGCGGTTCTTTCTCTCGATCTTCGACGTTTCGATCAGCTCGTCTCGCTCGACGAGGAATCAGGCATCGCGACCTTCGGTGGTGGAACTACCGGACCCCGCGCCGAGGAGCTACTGCACGAGCACGGATTCTCCGTCGGACACTTCCCGCAGAGCTTTCTCTTTGCCACACTCGGTGGGTTCGCGGCGACGCGTTCCTCGGGCCAGGCGTCGGCCGGTTACGGACGTTTCGAAGATATGGTCCAGGGCCTCACCGTCGTCACCCCGAGCGGAACGCTCGAGACGGGGCGGGCACCGGCGTCTGCGGCCGGTCCGGATCTCGGCGAGCTGTTCGTCGGTTCCGAGGGGACCTTCGGTGTCATCACACACGTCCGTGTGCGTGTCCACCGACTGCCCGAGACGACAGTGCGGGAGGGATGGAGTTTCCCCGACTTCGCGACCGGCGCAGCAGCATTGCGTGAGCTTGTCCAGGAAGGTTCGGCTCCGACCGTACTGAGGTTGTCCGACGAAGCGGAAAGCGGCGTGAACCTGGCGACCACCGACAAAATCGGCGAAAACGCTTTCACCGGAGGCTGCCTTGGTATCACCACCTACGAAGGAACGGCTTCGCACACCGCAGGGCGGATGGCAGAAGCCCGCGCAATTCTCACGGCGCACGGCGGAACGTCGCTCGGCGAGGATCCGGGAAACAGTTGGGAACACGGACGATTCGACGCGCCATATCTGCGCGACGCTCTGCTCGACGTCGGCGCTCTGTGTGAAACCCTCGAGACAGCAACAACGTGGGGCAACCTTGCGAACCTGCGCTCCTCGGTCACGGAGGCGTTGACCAAGGCATTGGTCGAGCAGGGTACTCAGCCGCTTGTGATGTGCCACATTTCGCACACCTACAAGACGGGTGCGTCTCTGTACTTCACCGTCGTGTGCGCGCAGACCGGAGATCCGATCGCTCAGTGGCACAAGGCGAAGACCGCTGCCGGTGACGCCATCATCGCTGCCGGTGGCACGATTACCCACCATCACGCGGTCGGTGCGGACCATCGGCCGTGGATGAAAGACGAAATCGGCGAATTGGGCGCTGATATTCTTCGCGCAGTAAAGAATGCAGTGGACCCCGCCGGCATCCTCAATCCTGGAAAGCTGATTCCTTGAGCCAAACCCGCAGTCAGATCGAGAAGGTAACCGTCCTGATCAATCCGATGGCGGGACATGGGCATGCGCCCACTGCCGGCCGCAAAGGTGTTGCGCGACTGCGCGAACGTGGAGTTGCGGTAACCGAGATCATCGGCACCGACGCGGACGACGCCAAGAAATTGGCACGCCGGGCAATCGCAGACGGTACCGACGCTCTCGTGGTGGTCGGCGGGGACGGTGCCATCAGTATCGGACTGCAAGCTGCAGCGCTGACAGACACGCCGATCGGACTCATTCCGGCGGGCACGGGAAATGATCACGCCCGCGAATTCGGTATTCCCACAGGTGATCCCGAAGCTGCTGCCGACGTGATCGCAAACGGCATCGTGCAGCAGTCCGATCTCGCGAAGATCACGATGGACGACGGGTCCGTGGTGTGGTCGGGCACGATCATCGCCAGCGGATTCGACTCGTTGGTCAGTGAGCGGGCGAACAAGATGTCCTGGCCGAAAGGGCGGATGCGCTACAACCTGGCGATGCTCGCCGAGTTGGCAAAGATGCGGCCGCTGCCGTACCGGATCGAACTCGACGACGAGGTGATCGTCATGGACGCGACGCTTGTCGCGGTGGGTAACGGGCGCTCGTACGGTGGCGGCATGCTCATTACCCCAGGGGCGTCGAAGACGGACGGTCTGCTGGATCTGACTGTCGTCGGGCATGGTTCACGCTTTCGTCTGGTGCGACTCTTTCCGCGGGTCTACAAAGGAACGCACATCCATTTGGATGCAGTGCAGACGTACCGATCCAAGAAGGTCCGGCTTATTTCCGAGGGCATCATCGCGTACGCCGACGGCGACCGAGTGGGGCCGTTGCCGATCACCATCGAAGCGGTGCCGAAGGCGTTGAATATTCTGAGCGCTGAACCTGTGTAGTCCGAGTGCGCAGCGTGATTAATGCACACGCGCTTGCCGGGTTTCAGGGTGTAGTCCTGCGAGTAGAGAGCCGTATCCGCGAGGACGTTCAGGAATGCGGAGAGTCTCGAGCAAGTGCCACAGCAGAGCCTGGTTGCTGGTAATCACGGGCAGATCGAGTTGGCGCTCGATGGACTCGATTTCGTCGGCGATTCGAACGCCTGCACAGCTCACGAGTAGGCCGTCGATCTTGGTTCGGTCCAGTGTGGCGGCTAGGTCGCGCCATTGCCCGGGCTCGATCATCGCCTGCTCTACCGGTGTCAGACGCGGCATGCCGAGGTGGGTGACTACCTCGATACCTTCAGATCGAAGGAAACATACTTCTGCTTCGACAACGTCCTCCGGGTAGGGGGTCAGCAGGGCGGGGTGACGGACGCCGGTTGTTGCAAGTGCAGCCATCACTGCCTCGATCGTGGTCACAGCCTCGATTCCCGTTGCATCGTAGATCCGCTTTTTCAGTCGCTCAGGGCCGACGAGCATGGTAGCCGCCGTGCAGTTGAGTGCAATGATGTCGACCTGGGCGTCGGCGAGCAACCCGACGTACGATTCGAGCCATTTGACGAGCAGACGGTCCCCTTCGATATCGGTGGTCGCAAATGGCAGTCGAGTCGTGATGAACTGCACGCCATCGGGGGCCATCAGCTGTAATTCGTAGTCGCACAAGCCTCCTGACGGGTAGAGATGGCCGATCCTGGTGATATGTCCGAATCCGAGACTCATGACGTGGGTATGACTGCGTCGAGGTGGTCGACCACAAGCCGAAGGAATTCGGCCGGATGATCGACCATGGGTGAATGACCAGCACCTGCAATCTCGATCGACCGAGCTGTGGGGATCCCGGCAGCGAGCGCAGCGGAGTGTTCGGCGGTACGCGCGCAGTCCTCGCTTCCTCGTATTATCAATGTGGGCGCGGAGATCCTGTGCAGTTGCGGGGTGAGGTCGAGTTCTCGTGCTGCGAGCAGGACAGCGGTGATGTACGTCGGATCTGTCTCCCTTACCGCTTGGATGTACGAATCCCACGTCGCGTTGTCTGGTCGCGAGGTGACGAGCATACGCACGGTGTCCTCGACCGTATCGTGCGAGGGGACGTCGCCGCTTCGGGCAATTTTCGTCCATCGATCAACGGCAGCAGCGAAACCAGGTAATGCGCCAGTTGTGTTCGCTCCTGTTCCGACCAGGATCAACCGACGTATCCGTTCTGGCGCAATGGCAGCGATGATCTGTGCGACGATGCCGCCGACGGAGTTACCGATAAGGTCCACCTGGTCGAGGTTTTCCGAGTCGAGCATGGAGATGACGGTGTCGGCTAGGTCCGTGGGACTGGCTACGGTGGACCAGTCACCGGTGGCCGGTGAGTAGAAGTCGACGGCATAGCACGGACGATCGGGGAGGCTGGTCATGACTGACTTCCAGAACTGCCAGCATCCGAACCAGGGGTGCAATAGCACGATCGGTGTGCCCGCAGAGTTCGGCTGCGACACGTGATATGACATCGACGTTTCACTAAGAGGTATTGTGCGGCTTGATATTTCCATGTCGAAGTCTCCATTGGATGATGCGCAAAGTGCAGGTTGTGTGGGTGTCGTTGTCACGACAGACTCGAAACGAAGTCGCGGACGGCCGCCGCGAATTGTGCGGGTTTGTGATCGACAGCTGGGACGCCCGTTCCAGGCAGTACGGCGGCACGTGCTCCGGGTATCGCAGCGGCGACCTTGGATTGATCGGGAAGTGAGAATATGTCCTCTTCGCCACAGAGGACCAATGTTGGAGACGTGATCAGGCCGATCCGCTTTTCCATGTGATAACGGTTCACCGCGACATGTCCTTCTTCGACGCGGTCCAGGACGCCGACGGCATCGTGAACCAGACGGTCGAGCAGATCTGGACGGTCCGCAGGATAGTACGGAGCGCGATTGTCCCAGAGTTGTTGCAGGTGCGACCCATCCGGCTGAGGAACAACGTGGTCGATAGGAGGTCGTCGGGCGACAGCTTCGCGGCGTTCGGCATCCACGAACGGCATGCCCGACAGGACGAGGGCTCCGATTCTCGAAGGTGCTGATGCGGCTACCTCGACTGCGACCACTGCTCCGGTATGGTGGCCGACCAGGATTACCTGTTCGAGGCCTAAGTAGTCGCACAGATCGATGACGCCGGCGGCGAACATTTCCACGGACCATGGATCGGCTGGGCGTGCAGAGATTCCGAATCCCAAGGTGTCCATTGCAATTGGCCTGAATTCGTTTCCGAGAAGTGGTAGGACCTCGCGGAATTCGTCCCAGCTGCGCGGGGATTGATGGAGCAAGATCACGGGGCGTCCGTTGCCGTGCTCGACGTAGTGGACCTGTCCGTATCGAGTGTCGGCAAAACCGTGGCGTAGCTCAGTTGTGGGCATGGTCAACTCACAATGGTTTCGGCGGTGTGGGGTGACACCGAGTCGGTCTGGTTGACAGTGGTGGTGGGTAATTTCAGGAAGATTCCTGCGACGATTGAAATCAGAGCGGTGCCAGACATATATAGCGCGATCAGCATCCAGCCTCCCGTCGCATCGAGTATCAGCGATGATATGGAAGGTGCGATTGCATTTCCGGCGATGAGTCCAATCGTGAGGCCGACCGACATGCCGGTGAATCTCACTGCGGGAGGGAAGACTTGGGAGAAGTACACGGGAACCACCGCGTAGTTCGCGGAGTATCCGACGAACAGCAAGGCGAAACCGAGCAGCATCGCGCCGTAGTTGCGGGTGTCGAGGAGTGTGAACCAGCAGAACGGCAGAAAGATCAATGACACCGCACCACTCAGGAAGACCTTTCGGATGCCGACACGATCTGCCAGTTTTCCGAACAGCGGTAGGCATACCAGGATGACCACAGTGGACGGGAGCAGGACCGCGAGCATAGTGCTGCTGCTGAGTCCAAGAGCATTCTTACCGTAGCTCAAGGAGAACACCGTGGTCATGGTGAACGCGGTTCCTGCTGCAATGATGCCTAATGCCACCAGAAGAACCGTTCTGAGGTGGTTGCGCATGACGTCGACTATTGGTCGTTGCTCCACCGCACCGTCTTGTTTTACTTCGGCGAATGCAGGCGTCTCCTCGAGTGCAATTCGAGCCGCGAGCCCCACGATCACCAGAATGCCACTGAGTAGGAACGGAATTCGCCATCCCCATGACATCAATTGCTCGTCGGGGAGTTGGAAGACCAGAAGAAAAGCGAGGTTGGCAAGGAGTAGACCGGCGGTGGCGCCGGTGTTGATCAGAGAACCGAGGAATCCGCGGTTGCGCCCACTGGAGTGTTCTACGGTCATCAAGACCGCACCGCCGTATTCGCCTCCGACGGAAAAACCCTGTAACAGTCGGGCTATGACCAGTAGGGCTGGAGCCGCCACTCCAATTTGGGAGTAGGTCGGCAGGATTCCGATTGCGAAGGTCGACGCCCCCATGAGGATGAGTGTGACGATCAGCGTCGTCTTTCGACCTATGCGATCACCAAAGTGCCCGAAGACAACTGCGCCAATGGGCCTTGCGATGTAGCCAACCGCGAATGTGGACAAGGACAGCAGCGTTGCGATGGCTGGATCTGTTCCGGCAAAAAACAGCGTCGGAAAAATCAACGATGCTGCGAGTCCGTATCCGGAAAAGTCGTAGTATTCGATCGTCGTGCCGATCCAGCTGGCAAAGACGGCTTTTCTTGCTCGTTTGTGGGTGGCGGGCTGGGTCGAGAGGGACATGGTGCGTCCTCCGAGAGACGGGCCGATGCTCGGCCAAGCGAACAGGGATGTCGTGCCTGACCTGTCGAGGTCCTCAACTCTGAGCAATTATGTTCTGTCTGAACATAATTCGACTATGTGCGATCGACAGGGCGTGGGTGGATCACGAGTACTGGTTGAGACCGTGCGACCCCGGCAACTGGCCGTACATTGATTGGTACTATGTACGGGCTACGTCCGGCTGTCAAGAGATATGGCGGGATTGGTGGGTAGATACGGTGTGGTCGACCCTCGTGACTGCGCGCGGAAACGCAGAATATTTGCAGCGCCTGGCGCATGGTGTTCATGCTGGAAGTTGCGCGAATTGGAGTTGAATTCGACAGTCGCACAGGTTAAGTGGGGTGCTCACGTACCGTTTCCTTGCCCCGGTTCCGGGGACCTTCAGGCTGCCGCCGATGGCGGCACATTCAGCGCCGGCACATTTAACTCTGTCGAAACATCAACGGTGGGGAAAGCTGCGGAAGTCCCGTGCCGTATTCGAGTGGGGATGTATCCAGGCTTCGGCAATCAGTCGACGAACGTTCAGGATCTCGGCGCAAGGGTGCGGACTGTGGCATCGATGTACGCTTCGAGTCCTGCATCGAATGTCGAGTCGTAGGGTAGTTCCGCGACTTCGTCCGCGAGGTTGACTACCTGCGGGAATTCCTCGATCGGTAGCCCGGCATAGAAATGACTTCGCTGCCTGAGTTGTTCCGTACCTTCGTCGTTGGTGAGCCGGCCCCATGGTCGTGGTGTCTGATAGCTGGCGAAACCGATCGCGTAGGTGATGAGAAAGCCGTAGCATTGGACGGCCTGTGGCCCGGGAATGCCGGAATCCACCAATCGCTGAAGTACTGCTTCCATTGCACCTCGTAGTGCAGTGCGACTGTCGGTGATGCGACTCGCGAACAGTCGGACAACGCTAGGGTGATCTCGCATTATCGACAGGAATGCGTGCCCGACGGTTCGCAATGCCTCTGCCGGGCCGGAATCGGGCTCGGACGGCAATTGCATCCGTCCGAGTACGTGGTCTGCCATTCCGTCGAGGATGTCCTCTTTGCTGCGGAAGTAGCTGTAGAGCGTCATTGTGCCGACATTCAATTCGGCAGCTAGTCGCCGTACGGTCAGCCGTTCCAGATTGGGGTCTGCGTCGGAGATCTGCAGGGCAGCCGTGATGATTCGCTCGGTGGTGAGCGACGTGTCGCGACGCTGAGTTCGCTTCTGCGGCGGGGTCATGGGGCTCCTTGCATATCTGTCGGTACAGCGTATCGGACGGCATTTCCGCTTGGAGTTCGATGTCTGGCTGCGTCGCTGGGAGCTTGCGAAATTAAGTGTTGCGCCCTTCTGGCGTATTGAGTACCGTACGTTGTACGAAACTTGGAGGTGAACATGATTGACGGTGGCACAGACGTTTTGGAGCTCCAAGTTGTAGCTCTGCGTCAGGAATCGGATTGTGTGATCAGCGTGGAACTTGCTGATGTCGATGGTCGACTCCTGCCCGCATGGGAGCCCGGTGCGCATATCGACCTTGGGCTTCCGGACCACATTCGGCAGTACTCCTTGATGGGAGATCCACAGAAGCGTCACAGCTACCGGATCGCTGTGCTCCGCGAACGGGCTTCGTCGGGAGGGTCTCGCTATGTCCACACGGTGCTGCGGCCGGGAGATCTGGTCGAGGTCGGTGGTCCACGTAACAACTTCCCACTTGCCGAGGCGGACAGCTATCTCATGATCGCGGGCGGGATCGGCATCACACCGCTACTGCCGATGATCCGGCGACTCCACGAAGAAGGCGGCGATTGGCGGTTACTGTACGGAGGGAGGTCTCGTGCTTCGATGGCTTTCCTCGCGGAACTGGCGGGTTACGGTGATCGCGTAGAGGTCCGGCCTTTCGACGAGAACGGTCACCTCGACCTCGACAGCGCATTCGCTTCGCCGATCGAGGGTCGGGCCGTGTACTGCTGCGGGCCTGAAGCGCTCATCGCTGCAGTGGAAAAGCGTTGCACCACTTGGCCGTCGGGAACTCTCCAGGTCGAGCGATTTGCTGCCGGACCACGTGACGGCGAGGCTGATCTACAGGCTTTCGAGTTGGTGTTGGCGAGATCGGGTCAGCGGCTCATGGTGCCGGCCGACAGTTCCGCCCTTGATGTGCTCGATGCTGCCGGAGTTGCTCTTCCGAACGCGTGTCGGGACGGGGTCTGCGGAAGCTGTGAAACCCGCGTGCTTGCGGGCCGGCCGTTGCATCGGGACGCGTTGACCGACTCGGACCGCACCGACATCGTTTTTCCTTGCGTATCACGCGCACACGGCGCGGAGCTCGTGCTCGACCTGTGACGACTGTGTCTGCGGGCGAGCGTTGTTGAACTACCCACGTACCTAAAGCATCCCCATGGAGGAATTTGTGACCGCACCGAGCTCTCCCACCCCCGATGTCGCGCCCACCCCCGATGTCGCGCCGCGAAGGCCGGCGCGCTCCCGTAACGGAGTCCGTGCCGCAACGCCCCCCGAACCCGGCCCGCCGGTGCAAGACGGGGCAGATTGGTCGGCATGGCCGACCTATGACTCTGCTGCGCAGGGCTTTCGGGACTACTGGTATCCGACTATGTGGGCACATGAGGTCGGCGAAAAACCCGTTCCCATTACACTTGCGGGTGAACGCATCGTTCTGATCCGCGACGGTGACGTTGTGCGCGGACTTCACGATCGGTGTCCTCACCGGGGCGTTCCGCTAGCCAACGGGCGACGGGAGTTTCCCGGAACCATCAGCTGTGCCTACCACGGTTGGACATTCGGTCTGGACGACGGGAAACTCAAAGCAGTCATCACCGATGGCCCGGACAGTCCGATCTGCGGAAAAATGGCGGTTGCGACGTATCCGGTCGAAGAACGCTTGGGGCTTCTCTGGGTATATATCGGAGAGGTTCCGTCGGGAACACAACCCCCACCTGTCGAGCGGGACATCCCGACGGAACTGACCGAGAATGCTTTGGTGCTCGGTGGCCGAAATGACGTCCGGAAGGGCAACTGGCGGTTCGCAACTGAGAACGGGTTCGATGAAGGACACGCAAAGTACCTCCACAACACCGCGCTGTGGCGATTGTTCAAGGTCATGCCCACATGGAACAAGACACGCATCGTCGAACGTGACGGGTGGCTGGTCCGCGTGCAGGACGAGCTGCACTGGGAGGCGGAGTTCCCAGGCCTCGGAACTTTCACCAACAAGAGGTGGTGGAAGCGAATTCCGTTACCGGACCACCCGGGCAAGAACGGAGATGCGAACCCGGTCATTGCGGCGCTGGACATCCCAGGATTTGTGTCGGTTCGGATGCCAGGTCTTCTTCGTGTGGCATACCCGAAGTTCATCCATTACGAATGGTATGTCCCGGTCGACGCCGATCACGTGCGCTACGTGCAGCTGATGGTGCGATTCGAAACGGGAGCCACAGCATTGGCCTTCAAGGCGAAGTATCTGGCTGCGTTCAGGTGGCTGTTCCACGGTCAGTTCACTCGTCAGGATGCCTGGATGGTGAACGTGACGGACGCACCGCCGGAGAGGCTGTATCGGCCGGATCTGTCCATCACTGCGTGGCGCCGACACGTCGAACAGGTTGCTCCTGTTGTCCAGCCGACAGAACGACGCATTGGTCACTGATTCCAGCCGCGTGATTCCACAGTTGGCGCATGGGTGGGCCGGATGTGCAACCGGCCCTGTCACTGTGGTGCTCCATGGTGGCGGTCCGGGATGTCATGCCGCGTCGGATTTTTCGGCGGTGATGTCACGAAGGCCAGACCGTCGATGGTTGTGGGTCGACCTGCCGGGCTACGGAGGTTCCGAACCCGTCGTAGCAGCTTCAACTCCTCGGCTGATTGCAGCGGCCCAAGCTCTCGACGGGTTGTTGGAGCGGCTTGAACTCGAGGACGTCGACGTCCTGGCACAGTCGCTGGGTGGGACGGTGGCGTTGCGACTGGCGGCGCTGCGACCCGAACGGCTGCGGCGAATAGTTGTTATCGGCAGTCAGCCGGTGCCTGCTCCCGTGGATGCGGTTGGCTTGCACATTGATCCGGGACTCGGGGTGCGAGCGCGTATCAAGTACTACGGAGGCATCGGCCCCACGCAGGACAAGATGCGAGCGTTGATTTCCGAATTAGAGTGGTACAAAGCTAATTCGGTCCCTGAATCAACTGTGCGAGCACGATATCTGGCCAGCATCTCGCCTATTGCACTGGTGAAACCGACGGTGTCGTCAGCCGTCGAAGAACCCAGTGTCGACTTAGGTGCAGTGTCAGCTCCGACTCTGGTTGTGTGGGGTCGTCACGACCCCTTTGCCGACCCCCGATATGCGGCGGTACTCGCCGACGCACTACCCCGCGGCGATCTTGCAGTCCTCGGGCGAACTGCCCACCATCCTCAGGCTGAGCGTCCCGAAGCTGTCGCGGCACTCACCGAAGCATTTTTTCACTGACAGGAGCTGATTTCTTGTGTCCCGTGCGACCCTCCTAATAACTGTGTCTTTCACGATCGGCACGGCAATTGCCGTAGCCACACGCCCGCGCGCTCTTGCCCGTCTGGGGCGGGCTACCACCGTCCGTTCCGTCCGGCCAGGCGCCCGGTGAGCACTCTGAGTGCAGAGCAGCACGCCTGGTACGAGGCTGCTTGTGCACTTGTGGATCGTGATCGCCTCACCGAACTTGTTGTCGGGATGGTCGACATCCCCAGCCCGACCGGCGAGGAGGCTGAGCTTGCCCGGTGGTTGACCGCAACTCTCGACGCCGCCGGCTTCGATTCTCATTATCAAGCAATCGACGATCGGCAGGCTAACGCCGTTGCACGGCTACGTGGTGACGGTACTGGCGAAGACCTGCTGCTCTATGCACCCATCGACACTCTCACCGTGGGCGACCCGGTCGAGGACGTGCCGTGGATCGGGCCCGAACTCCGAGCTGACATGCGTCCACGTGCCGAAGTGCACGGAGATCACGTTGTCGGACTCGGCGCCAGCAACCCCAAAGGCCATGGAGCGGCCGTCATCGCGGCAGCAGAGGCGATTGCCAAGGCCGGAGTCCCGCTGCGCGGCGACTTGATCGTGGGGTTCGGTGCCGGCGGCATGCCCACCAATGGTCGGACCGCCCGCGGGTTGAGTCGCCGCAATGCTGGACACGGTGTCGGCTGCTCCTTCTTGCTCGAACAGGGATGGTGGGCAGACCATGCACTGATCGCCAAACCTGGATGGTCGGTTGCTTGGGAAGAAGTGGGGCTGTGCTGGTTCGAGGTTCGTGTACGTGGCACATACACGTATGTAGGCAGTCGGCACCGGATGCCCTACCGAAACGCGATCGATGACGCTGCGACAGTCATTGCTGCGTTGGAACATTGGTTCCCCGAGTACGCGGCCAGACATACCGACGGCCTTGTTGCTCCCCAAGGCATCGTGGCGGCGATAGAAGGTGGTTGGCCTCGCATGGCTGCGGTGTCACCTGCGTTGTGTCGCTTCATGATCGACCTTCGGACCAGCCCCCGCTCGACCCCTGCCGACGTGCGACGCGAATTCGCCGACGCACTCGATGCGATCTTGACCGAACATCCCGGAATCGAACTGGATTGGGACATGGTTCTGTCGATCCCGGGTACCCGAACGTCTCCGGACGCTCCAGTGATCGTCGCCACGACGGCCGCCTGGGAAGAGGAGAGCGGCCGCCCACACGAACCGATTGTTGCCAACAGTGGGGCCACTGATGCCAACATCCTGCGCGCGCGAGGTCTCCCGACTGCCCGTATCGGTATGGACCGGATAGGGGGCGAAGCTCCACTGCCACTTGACTTCTCGTCGGGTATGAATGTTGTCGACATCCGGGAAGCTGTCCGTCTGACCCGAACCATCGTGCACACCACCATCGCGCTGTGTACTCGAGAGCGGAGCATCCCGTGAGTGAACTGGTCTTGGGAATCGGTGCCTCGCACAGCACCTTGATGAACACACATTGGGAGGAGGTGGAGGGGCTCGCCGCGGCGCACCGGTTCCGCGACGGGCTCGGTCAAGCACAGGCGAGACTCGCCGCCGCGCGTCCTGATGCTGTGGTGGTGATCGGCTCCAATCACTTCCGCGGCATGTTCCTAGACCTCATGCCCACATTTACCATTGGGGTGGCCGAGGTCAACGGTGCCGGTGAAGCGGGCACGCCCGCTGGGCCGCTTCCGGTGGACACAGTCCTGGCACGACACATTGTGGACGGTCTCGTCCGTGATGGCTTCGACCCGGCGTTTTCGCTGCGGATGACCGTTGACCACGGAATCACGCATTCTCTGCAGCATCTGGTGCCGGAGCTCGACGTACCTGTTGTCCCGATCGTTATCAATATGTTTGCACCCCCACTCCCGTCGCTGCAGCGATGCCACGACCTGGGTACGGCGATCGGCTCCGCGATATCAGCAGACGGCGAGACCAAGCGGGTGGCGGTGATCGCGTCCGGTGGACTGTCGCATCGATTGCCGTGGCCGAAATGGTTTGCTGCACTGTCGGATGACGACAGATTTCTGGTCCAGGCCTGGCTCAACGGCCGTGCGTCGTGGAGCGAGTACGAGGCCCGGCGCCGGCAGATCATCCGAGCTGCAGAACCAGACATCAACGAGGCGTTCGACGAATGGTTTCTCGCACTGCTCGAGGCCGGTGACCTCGGGCCGTTGATGGCGAAGACCGATGCGCAGATCGAGGGCGAGGCAGGCAATGGAGCACATGAGCTGCGTTCCTGGATCGCGATGTTTGCAGCGCTGGCGACTGCCGGCACGACAACGGGGTGCACGCTCGCCTACGGGGCCGTTCCGAATTGGTTGACAGGAATGGGAGTCAGCCTGCTCACACCCACTAACGAGGAGAAACCCACATGACCATCTGGACTGACCTGACCGGCACAGCATTCGAAATGTCCTACGCACCTGTGAACGGCGCGCGGACCCGCGTCTTACGCGCGGGGCAGGGAGGAGAAGCCGTGGTGATGTTGCACGGCACTAGCGGCCATCTCGAAGCTTTCATTCGTAATGTGCCAGCATTCTCGAAGCACTTCGCAGTACATGCACTGGATATGTTGGGCCACGGTTACACCGACAATCCTGTCGGCGACCTGCGAATCCCTCGATACGTGGAACATGTACTCGCTTATCTCGACAGTCGAGGTATCGAGCGCGCGCACTTCATCGGGGAATCTCTCGGAGGCTGGGTGGCGGGACGGCTTGCCGCCGATCACCCTGACCGGGTCGGACGATTGGTGCTTGTTGCGCCTGGGGGAACGGTGGCCAATCCGGAAGTGATGGACCGCATTCGTACCAGCACGAAAGCAGCAGTGACCGGTGACGACCGTGATCTGACTCGGGAGCGACTTCACCTACTCATGCACGACCCAGTGAACGTATCCGACGAGTTGGTTGACGTTCGCCATGCCATCTATCACCGGCCCGAATTCGTCTCCGGCATAGACCAATTGCTGTGCCTGCAGAATATCGAGAACCGTACCGAGGACCTACTGACCGCTGAACAGATGGCCCGAATCAGCGCTCCCACCCTGATCGTCTGGGGCGCGGAGAATCCGTTCGGCGACATACCGGAGGCAGAGCGGATGCGACAGTCGATCACGGGTTCGTTGCTGGAGGTCTTTCCTGAATGCGGTCACTGGCCTCAACATGAGCATTCCGATCGTTTCAACGAACTCGCAGTGAAATTCCTGCTGTGAAGATCGGGCTGCGGATCCCGCCGTGCGCGCCGGTGGGGCAGATCGCCGACCTCGCGAGCGAAGCTGAGCGCGCAGGCTTCGACGAAGTGTGGTTTCCGGACTCACAGCTGCTGTGGCGCGACGTATTTGCTGTTGCGGCAGCAGCTGCTGCGGCAACGACGGAGATCGGTCTCGGTACTGCTGTCACCAACATTGTGGCCCGGCACCCCAGCGTGGTCGCTTCGGCGGCGCGCACCGTCGCGGAACTTGCTCCGAATCGGTTCGTTCTCGGTATCGGTGTTGGCGACAGTGCGGTAGGTCCGGTTGGATTGCGACAGTCGACCGGGGCAGAGCTACGAGCCGGACTCGCCGTCATACAGGAGTTACTCGCCGGCCGAACAGTGGACTTCGGCGGAACACATTCGCGCTTGTGCGACCCGACGCCCGTGCCGATCTACCTCGCGGCAAGCGGTCCACGCAACCTTCGTCTGGCCGGGGAACTGACGGATGGTGCCATCCTGCTGTCCGGGGTGGCGCCTGCGCCACTGGCTGCGGCGGCAGGCAGGGTGCGAGAAGGAGCAGCCTCTGCAGGCAAGACCGGAGTGCGGATGACAGTGTCGGCATTTTGCCGGGTAACGGATGACGTGCCACGGTTCGCGCGCGAGCTCAAACCAATCTGCGCGCGGATAGCCCAGAATGGGGGTGCCCCGTTCCTTGCTCTCGCTGGTGTGGATATCGATGTGCCGCAGCATCTGCCCGGCGTGTACCCCGATCTTGTTCACGCGGTGGACTGGGACGCAGCTGTACGTGCGTGCGACCCGTACGTCAGTGACGAGGCCGTCATCGCGTTCGCCCGTGAATTCTGCCTCTACGGCACCGCCGCCGAGATCGTGGGCAAGCTCGCTGCGGTGAGTGAGGCAGGCGGCGACGCGGTCTACTTACAACATGTAGGTTCCTACGATCTACCGGACGCACTCTTGGCAGATGTGGCAGAACAGGTCCTGCCGTTGCTGCGCAATCAAGCGCGTGGGGGTAGATAGCGACAACGATGCAACAGACTGGTGGTCTGATATTCTGTCCGGATGGTGGCGACTCACGGATTTCAGCGCGCGCGCAGACCGGAGCAGATCGAGGCGCGGCGATGCGCCATTCTCGATACCGCCCGCGCTTTGCTCGGATCCAGGCCTGTTGCCGACATCAGTCTGCGGGAACTCAGTGAAACCGTTGGACTGGCAAAGTCGAATGTGCTGCGGTACTTCGACAGTCGTGAGGCCATCTTTCTCGAAGTTCTGGACGAGAACTGGGTGGCGTGGCTCGACGGGTTGGAAGCGTCACTGATCCCCACTGACGAGGACTCGCCGTTTGCCGCCGAAATCCATGTGGCCTCGACAATTGCGGAATCGCTTGTCACTCAGCGGTTGTTGTGTGAATTGTTGAGTGTCATGGGGAGTGTTCTCGAGAAGAACATTTCGGAAGATTTTGCGCGTGACTTCAAGAAGCGTGCAACGGTCAACATGACTCGCCTTGCATCCCTGGTGCATTCGCAACTGCCTGACCTCGGGGACAGCGACGTGGCACATTTTGCCAAGGCGACCGTGGTAATCGTCGCCGGGATGTGGCCGTACGCGGAACCCTCGAAATCCGTCGCTGTTGTTCTCGATGAGATGCAGACACCGCCTGCCGCTGCAATGTTTGCCGAAGGACTCCGGGAGGGTCTGGTCAATCAGCTCGTCGGGTTGTCGGCACTAGCGGCGACCCGAACGAGCTGACGGACATTTCAGGAGCTGTGCAAGGTCAGTACGGTGATCTCGCTCGGCGCGAAGACCCGGAACGGTGGGCCCCAGAATCCTGTGCCTCGGCTTGTGTACAGCTGCGTGCGTTCGCCATGACGGCTGAGCCCGGACACTGACGGTTGATCGAGTTTGACCAGTAAGTTGAAAGGCCAGATCTGACCGCCGTGCGTGTGCCCGGCCAGCTGCAGATCCACTCCAGCAGCAGCAGATTGGGGAACCTGTTTGGGCTGATGGGCGAGCATCAGGATGGGGAGGTCGGGATCGGCTCCGGTCAAAGCCTCCTCGAAGTTTGCGCCATGCCCTTCCAGTCGTGAACCCAACGCGGTGGCGTCGTCGACACCGGCGATCACGAGGCGGTCGCCGCCCTTGGTGACAACGATGTGTCGGTTGTGGAGCGAGTCCCAGCCGATCGACGTCATGTAGTCGAGCCATTCCTGTGCCTCGTGGAAGTACTCGTGATTTCCGGTCACGTAGACGCGGGCGAGCGAGGCGTCTACCGCAGCGAGTGGAGACGATTGGTTGCGTCGCTGCTCGACTGTTCCGTCGGCAATGTCTCCGACATGGGCCACGATGTCGGCGTCGAGCCCGTTGACGGCGGCAACAACGTTCGCGGACCACTTCGCCCGGTTGATCGGACCGAAATGGGTGTCGGTGATTGCGACGACGCGAAGCTTGTCCATCCCTGCGCCGAGGCGGGGAATCGTGACGTCCACGTGCTTGATCCGCGGCAATCGCATCGCTTCTTGATAACCCCAGATCAGTAGAACTACCGAGATGATCAGTGCTGCAACGGCAACAACGCGTGCGCGAAGTGGGTTCTCCACACCGCCGGCAAGTAGGCCGAGGCGTAAGACCTCGCCGAGCAATGTCCAGACGAACACCACCCAGATGATGCCGAGGAGTGCATCGCCGACCAGTCGAAGTCGATCACGATCGGTGTGTCCATTGCTGAGCACCATGGTCGCGGGCAGGGCGATCAGGAGGGCGGCAAACACAACGGTGCCGTTGATCGTCACGGCGGTCGGCCAGTCCGGCCGAATGACCAAACTCCACCAGGGGTAGCCGAACAGCAATGCCAAGATCGACGCAACGGTCGCGCTGATGGCGACGATTCGCAGTGGCTTGCGGCGCTGAACGTGGGCGACGTCGGTCGCCGGTGGTGTAGTCACCCCGTCCAGAGTAAAGGTCCACTGGTCTATTAACAAGGGGACAGCGGTCCGCTATTTGGACGTCGGTACCTTCGGATAGGTTTCGAGATGTTGGGGCTTGATCAGAGACCAGGTGGTTGCACATGGAAAAGTTCGACGTCAAAAAGGCGTACAAGGAACTGTATGCGCCCAGCCGACGCGATTATTCGCTGGTGACGGTGCCGCGTTTCGGCTACTTTGCCGTCGACGGTCACGGTGATCCCAATACCGTCGCCGAGTATTCCGAGGCGCTCGAAGCCCTGTATGCGCTGTCCTATGCGACCAAATTCGCGAGCAAGAAGGAATTGGACCGTGACTTCGTGGTGGGACCGCTCGAGGGTTTGTGGCGGGCCGACGATCCCGAGGTGTTTGTGACGCGAGACAAGGCATCGTGGGACTGGACGATGATGATCACGCAACCCGAGTGGATCACGTCAGCTGAACTGTCGGCTTCGATTGCATCGGTGGGTGCAAAGAAGAACCTCGCAGCCCTCGACAAGGTGCGATTCCTCGAACTGGAGGAGGGTTTGTCGGTCCAGATCCTGCATATCGGGTCGTACGACGACGAAGCTCCGACGTTGGATCGCCTGCACAACACATTCATCCCGGCGAACGGCCTGAGTTTCAACGGAGATCATCACGAGATCTACCTCAGTGATGCGCGTCGGACGCAGCCCGAGAAACTCAAGACGGTTCTGCGTCAGCCTGTTTCGAGGCCGTGATGGCGGATCCCGGCATACGCGCGTGGTGCATATCGTGCGCGTAGTGGCAGAAGATGCCAGAAACGATCCGACACCGTCAGAAGGCGTGCGAACCAGACGTAGAGGCGCTCATCTCGCGCAGTCCATTCCCATTCGAGTGTCGTGCGCGCCTTGTCGGGCATCAGTGCCTTGGATATCCAGTTCGAGGCAGCGACCGTCGGGCGCGAGATGATCGTCCACACCCAACGTGGCACCTTGGGTGGTGGTGCGATTCGGTGTTCGGCGACGCCTGTCGACCACTTGGTGGTGTGGGTATTGATCAAGTGATTATCGAGCATGTCTTCCCAGTAGTCGCGGAAGCTCGCGTAGTTGTCGAAAGCCGGCCGGTCGGTGAGGCCGTAACAGCGCCACCACGTTACGGCTTCGCGGACGAGCTGGTCCTTTTGTTCTTCGGTGAACTTCTTGTACGCAAACCGTTCGTTGAAATCGAGAATTACCTCGAAGAACGTGACGTGTGTCCACCAGAAAGTGTCCGGAGCCAGTGCGTGATATCGCCGGCCGTTCTCATCGGTTCCCTTGAGTTCGGTGTGAAAGTTGCGGACCAGCGTCCCTGTGCCGTGATCGTTGCGGTCGTACACAACGCCGTAAATAGGGGGAAGTGAGCGGAACAGCCGATCGAGGGGATCGTTGAAGAAGTTCGAATGATCTTGCAGCGCACCGCTGACCGCTGGATGCATGTTCTGCAGGGTTCCCGCGCGCGCGAGGTACAGCAAGCCGCGATTGTCGCCGAAGTGACGCCACGTCAAGGAGCCTGGGCCGATGGGAGCAGCGCGAAGGGTGCGCGGCTCAGGATTGCCGACCGACTTCTCGGAAACCGTATCTGCATCGTTGGTCATTGCGGTGACCTCTGCCTCTCGCACGGATATGACAACGCGTGTTGTCATATTCCGACTTTCGCGTCACCGGGCAAAAATGTCAATGGGTATGCGGAAATTGGCGCCCTCGGAGTTCAGAGATCGATTCCCCGTAGTTTCTCGAGATCGCGTCGTTCGCGCTTGGTGGGGCGGCCCGCTCCGCGATCGCGCATCGGTATCGACGCCAACAATTCCGGCGGTGGCGGTGGCGGCGAAATATCCTTCAAGCAGTCGTCGACAAGGACTGCGCCAACCCGTTTGGTGATGGGTTTGACCACGACAACGATGCGCTCGACACCTGAAACCCGTACCCGAACTTCGTCGCCGACTTTGACTTGCTGAGCAGCTTTTGCCGATGTCCCGTTCACCCGCACATGGCCGGATCGGCACGATGCCGCAGCCTGGGACCGGGTCTTGAACAGGCGGACAGCCCACGTCCAACTGTCCACGCGGACACTGATCGCGTCGGGAGGTAGTTGGGCCATGGCCACGACGATACCGGCCGCATGACTGCTGATGCGTCACGCGTCTTATGTCGATGCGACTAAGGAACCTTGACGGCGGGCGATGCGTCCGCCGGCTCTTCGTGCTCGATGTCGGCCAGTTGCTCGATACCGGTTTTGGTGCCGAGAACGGCATTCGGGAGAAAGATGACGCAGATCAGGGCGATGACGGCAAACGGAATCGAAATGAGGAATACCTCCCCAACGCCCTGTCCGTATGCCGATTCGACGACGTTTCGTACCGGATCTGACAACGTGTCGATGTTCGGGAGTGAACCCTCCGTCAGGCCACTTGCGGATCGGGGGATGCCGGATTCTTGTAGACCGTTCTCGATTTCGGTATCGACTCGTGTAGAGAGGGCCGCTCCGAGCATGGTCACGCCCAGGACGCCGCCCAGGCTGCGGAAGAATGCGGCGGCGGAGCTGGCCGCGCCGATCTCGCGAACGTCCGTGGCATTTTGTACGACAAGGACAAGGTTTTGCAGCAGCATGCCGAGGCTGAGACCGACGAGCGGAAGGGCAAGAAAGAGCACGGCGATACTGGTGTCGACTCGCAAGGTCGAGAGCAGGGTACTGGCGACGGTGAGCAGCGAGGCTCCCGTGATCAGCCACGGCTTCCAGTGTCCGGTGCGAGAGATGAGCCCACCCACGACGGTGGATGCGATGAGGTTTCCGGCGACCTGCGGCAGTGTGATCAGACCGGCGCCGGTGGCCGATGCGCCGCGGCTGAGCTGCATGTACTGGCTGATGAAAATGGAGACGCTGTAGAGGACCACGCCGACGCACACGCTGGCCACGATCGAGAGCGTGAAGGTCCTTCCTCGGAACATGTGCAGGGGAAGGACCGGGGCCTTCACCTTGCTCTCGACAACGAGCGTCACGGCGATCAGCACCGCTGCGCCGATGCCCATGCACCAGGATGCCGCAGAGTTCCAGGCGAAGACCTTGCCTCCGAGCGAGAGCCAGATGAGAAGTGTCGAGATCGCGGCGGTGAGGAGGACGGACCCGATGTAGTCGATTTTTCCGGTGCCTTTTCGCTTAGGCAGGATGAGCTTCAACTGGATGACGATCATCGCGACTACTGCAAAAGGAATGACAATGTAGAAGTTCCAACGCCAGCCGATGGTGTCGGTGACGAGTCCACCCACAAGCGGTCCGCCCGCAGTGCCGGCCACGACGACGGCCCCGAGGACGCCCATGTACTTGCCACGCTCGCGAGGACTGATGATGTCCGAGATGGCTATTTGGGACAGGGTGATGAGCCCGCCGGTTCCGATTCCCTGAATCAACCGCGCTGCGATCATCAATGTCGGCTCGCTGGCGAAACCGGCTGCGAGAGAGCCGATCATGAAGGTCAGGAGTGCGATGTGCAGAAGAAGCCGTCGGCTGAAGAGGTCGGCCAGCTTGCCCCAGATCGGTGTGCAGACGGTGACTGCGAGCAGTGACCCGGTGACAACCCAGGTGAGCGTTGTCTGGTCGCCGTGGAGGTCGGTGACGATGCGTGGGAGGGATGTGTTGATCACGGACGTCGACAGCACGGCGACAAGCATTCCGATGAGGATTCCGCCGAACGCTTCGTTTACTTGGCGTCGAGACATTGTCGGCGCTGGTCCGTTTTCGGTGGTCGATTCCATCATTCGGTTTCCTCGCGTAGCTGTCAGACCCGGCAAAGTATGTGACTGAAGTCAATCATCTTTAGTTGATTGACGCAACTATTTCAAAAGTCGGCCGACAGGGGAGGTTCTATGCTGACCAGGTGAGGTCGACACAACCTGAAGCTGATATCCACGCGATTCAATGGGCAATCCGGCGGCTCGTGCAAGGTTCCCGCAAGACGCTGATTGCCGACGCGGGTGCGGCAGCGCCGGAGATGACGCCGGCTGCGTTTGTCATCATGACCCGCATCGTCGACATGTTCCCCGTGTCGCCCGCGGCGATCATTGCGGTCACAGGTTTGGATCGGAGTGTGGTGAGTCGTAATCTGACCGCCCTCACCAGGCAGGGCTACGTGGTGTCCGAATCCGATCCACAGGACGGACGGGTTTCGCTGTTCTCTCCGACGCCGGATGCTGCGGCAAAGTTCGGCGACGTGAGAAAGGTGAATCACGACCGAATTGCCGACGCGATCGGTGACTGGACGCACGAGGATGTGTCGACGTTCATCACGTTGTTGGAGCGATTCAACAAATCTGCCTACGAGAGCTGAAGGCGCGCTCGACTGAAAGACTTTCGGCCCCACACCTTCGAAAGGTGTGGGGCCGAAAGTGAGAACTGAAACGGCTAGGCGTAGTCGTAGAAACCGCGGCCGGTCTTCTTGCCGAGGCGTCCGGCGTCGACCATGCGGCGCAGCAGCGCCGGCGGAGCGTAGTGCGGTTCGGCGAACTCTGCGTACAGCGACTCTGCCGCTGCGAGAGCAACATCGAGGCCGACGGTGTCGAGGAGCGTCAGCGGGCCCATCGGGTAGCCGCAGCCGCCCTTCATGGCCTCGTCGATATCTTCCGCGGTGGCGTAGCCGGAATCGAGCATCCGGATCGCTTGGCACAGGTAGGGGATGAGCAGCGCGTTGACGATGAAGCCTGAACGGTCGCCCGCACGAACTGTCTTCTTGCGCAACGTGTTCTTCGCGTAGTCGGTGACCGCGAGGACAGTCTCTTCGGACGTGGTCAGGCTGACCACGATCTCGACGAGCGGCATGACCGGCACCGGATTGAAGAAGTGAACGCCGACAACCTGACCGGGGCGCGAGGTGGCCTTGGCGATCTTGATGACGGGGATCGACGACGTGTTGGTCGCCAGAATGCCGGCAGGCTTGACGATCTTGTCGAGCTTGCCGAAGATCTCGTACTTGAGGGCTTCGATCTCGGGAGCTGCCTCGATCACCAGATCGCGATCGGAGAACTCTTCCATGTCGAGGGTGACGCGGACGCGAGCGATGGCGGCGTCTGCTTCTTCCTGGGTGATCTTGCCCTTGGCTACGCCGCGGTTGATCGACTTGGCGATCCGCTCGCGTGCGGAAGCGGCAAATTCTTCCTTGGTTTCGAGCACCAGTACCGAGCTACCGGCCTTTGCACATACCTCGGCGATGCCGGCACCCATGGTGCCGCCGCCGATTACGCCTACAAGTTCCACAATTCTCCTCGAAAATTAGGGGCAAGCCCCGGTGCGCCGTTCCAGTAGTCAGAACTACCAGAAAGGCGCACAGGGGCGCGAAGTGCCTTACTTCAACAGCGCACGCGACATCACGACGCGCTGGATCTGATTCGTGCCTTCGTAGATCTGCGTGATCTTGGCGTCGCGCATCATGCGCTCGACCGGGAAGTCGGTGGTGTAGCCGGCGCCACCGAACAGCTGCACTGCGTCGGTGGTGACCTCCATGGCAACGTCCGAAGCGAAGCACTTCGCCGCAGCGGAGATGAAGCCGAGGTTCTTCTCGCCGCGCTCCGCGCGAGCAGCGGAGGTGTAGACCATCAGACGTGCGGCTTCGACCTTCATCGCCATGTCGGCGAGCATGAACTGCACAGCCTGGAAATCGCTGATGGACTTGCCGAACTGCTTGCGGTCCTTGGTGTATGCCAGAGCCGCGTCGAGTGCGCCCTGAGCAAGGCCGACGGCCTGGGCGCCGATGGTGGGACGCGTGTGGTCGAGGGTTTCGAGTGCCGTCTTGAATCCGGTGCCCGGTGCTCCGATGATGCGGTCGCCGGGGATACGGCAGTTCTCGAAGTACAGCTCAGCGGTGGGGGAGCCCTTGATGCCGAGCTTCTTTTCCTTCGGGCCGACGACAAAGCCCTCGTCGTCCTTGTGGACCATGAATGACGAGATGCCGTTTGCGCCCTTGTCCGGATCGGTGACAGCCATGACGGTGTACCAGGTGGACTTGCCGCCGTTGGTGATCCAGCACTTGGAGCCGTTGAGGATCCAGTCGTCGCCGTCAGCCTTCGCTCGGGTGCGCATGGCGGCGGCGTCGGATCCGGCTTCGCGCTCGGACAGTGCGTACGACGCCATTCCGCCGTTCACGAGGTCCGGGAGAACCTTTGCCTTGAGCTCTTCGGAGCCCTTGAGGATCAGGCCCATGGTGCCGAGCTTGTTGACGGCCGGGATCAGCGAGGAAGAGCCACAGACGCGGGCAACTTCTTCGATGACGATGCAGGTGGCAACAGAATCGGCGCCCTGGCCGTCGTACGCCTCGGGGACGTGGATGGCGTTGAAGCCCGACGCGTTGAGCGCGGCAAGTGCTTCCTCGGGGAACCGGGCGTTTTCGTCGACGTCCTTGGCGTGCGGCGCGATTTCCTTCTCGGAGAGTCCGCGGATAGCTGCCCGCAGTTCGTCGTGCTCTTCGTTCAGTGCGAAGAGATTGAAGTCCGGGTTTCCGGCCATGAGGACACTCCTTAGTAGAAGGTGGGTCGTGCGGCGCCGACAGAACCAGCATGGCTTGTCGGCGGACTGGTGCCAATGAGGTCAGTCAAACACGGCACTCAGTGCCAGGTCAAGGGAGCGGGGTGTGACATTGTGGTGTATGACGGGCATCAGCCGAGTTGTTCGTGAATTTTTTTGCTGATCTCTTCAGCTGAAGTTCCCGGATTAAACGCCACTACCAGCACAGACTTCTCTTCTCGTGGGGTGGTCTTGGAGCCTGGGGCGACGCCGTACGTGCGACGCACATTCAGTAGCGCTTGGCGCAGTGCGTCGGCTGTGGCGTCGGAATCGCCCTTGATCATGCTGCGCAAGAGATAGTTGTGGCACGCGGTGACAGCGGCGGCGAATCCGACAACCTCTAGCACTGGTTCGCGCGGTACAGCGCTGCGCAGATAGTCGACAAACAGTCGCTCGTATCGGAACCCTGTCACCAGCTCGCGGTCGCGCAGAGCGGGAACGTGCTGTACGACGCGGTATCGCCGCATCGACAGATCACGATTCTGCTGGAAGAAGTCGAAGACCAGACCGGCTGCTTCACAGACCGATCCCCACGGATCCGGCGACTCGGTGGACAGGAACTGCGCGACATGCGCCAGAAGCGACTCGTGATCGGCGAAGATCACGTCTTCCTTGGAACGGAACTGTCGGAAGAACGTCCGACGTGAAACACCGGCGGCAGCGGCGATCTGCTCGACGGTGGTGGCTTCGTAACCGTTTTCCGAGAACAACCGAATGGCTTGGGACGCGACATGGACGCGGAACTCTGTCGGATCGGTTCCGGGTACGTCTGCGCGTTCACTCATGGGGACAAGTATTGCCCCTGTGAGCACGATCCCGGTGTGACGGGCAGGATCGACGTGCCGGATCAGTTCTATCTCAACGGTGTGCGGTGGATGTGAATTGATAGGTTGCCGCCTCGACGATCTCCTCGGGGGAGATAGCGATCTCCTCGTTCAGCCATGCGGTGACCAGTTCGGCGAGGCCGCCGACAAAGAGCAGTCCGTTGATCTGACCCTGACGAGGTGGCCAAGCTCGGTCGCCGTACATTCGCGTGGCTTCGTCCGCGACCATCTGAGCGAAGCCCTGCAGTACGGCGCGTCGGTGTGTTCGAAGTGGTTCGTATGCAGCGGATTCGATCATTGCTACACGGCCCTTGCGGGGATCGTCGGTAAGGATGGTGACAAACGACGCGATGGCATCTCGCGCGCGCTGCTCGAGCGTTCCGTTGCTCGCTCGTAGTGCGGCCAGACCGGCATCGCGGACCTCGTCGGCAATCCTGTCCAGGATCTTTTCCAGCAGTTCGTCTCTGCTGGAGAAACTTTCGTAAAAGTAGCGTTCCGTCAACTTGGCCTGTGCGCAGATAGCGGTCATCGTGGCGCCGCGATTGCCTACGGCCGCGAATATTTCCATCCCTGCCTCGAGTAAGCTCTCGCGCCGCAGTGCCGAGCGCTGATCGCCGCTCAGGCCGGCATATCGACGCGGCGTTGGAGGAGTCATGGGTCGATATTGGCAGACACATCAGTGTGACGCAGACTACTATTAATCTGACAGGAGTCACTGTCAGATTGAGCGAGAGTAGAGGTCACAGTGCCCAAGATCCTGGCTCGTCCCCCGATGAACTCACCGTTGCACCCGATTTCGGGTCGTTCCGGGCTGCCCCTGGTCGGGCATGCGCTGGCATACATTCGCGATCCACTCGCTCTGATGCAGGAGAACTGGGATCGATTCGGCGAGGTGTCCTGGTTCTCCATGGTCGGTCGGCGATGGATCGCTGTACTCGGGCCTGACGCGTGTCAGGAGGTGCTGCAGAACAAAGATCGGGCTTTCGTCAACAGCGACGGCTGGTCGGTGCTGATCGGTCCCTTCTTTCACGGTGGGCTGATGCTGCTCGATTCCGAAGAACACTTACGGCACCGTCGAATCATGCAGCAGGCGTTCACTCGATCACGACTCGAGAAGTCTGTCGACGTTCTCAACCCGGCAATCGACTCGGCGCTCGACGCATGGTCTCCCACTGACGGATTCCGGGCTTACACGGCGCTGAAGACACTGACCCTCGATCTCGCCACCGACATTTTCATGGGCGGGGCGGAAGGAAGCACAGAGAGCGAAATATCTTCGGTGAAGAAGGCTTTCGTCGATTGTGTCCAGGCAGCAACGTCTCTGGTCCGCTACCGCGTGCCGGGGACGCGATGGAAGCGAGGGCTCGACGGCCGCCGGGTCCTGGAAGACTTCTTCCGTCGTTACCTGCCGACGCGTCGAAATCTCGAAACCGATGACCTGTTCTCCGTGCTCTGTCACATCGAATCCGAAGCGGGACAACGCTTCAGCGACGACGAAGTGATCGACCACATGATCTTCCTCCTGATGGCCGCACACGATACCTCGACCATCACCCTTTCCACGATGATGCAATACCTGGGTCAGCACCCAACGTGGCAGGACAAGTGCCGGACAGAATCGCTTGCTCTGGGAACCTCGATGCCGAGTTATGCAGATCTCGACGGGCTGAGCAGTCTTGATCTGGTGATGAAGGAATGCCTCCGACTCGTCTCGCCCGTACCGGTCATGGCGCGGCGAGCGGTACGCGACACTCAAGTGCGGGGTCGCTTCGTGCCGGCGGGGACGTATGCCGCCGTCGCTCCTCATTTCACACACCATATGTCGCAATACTGGCCGGATCCCGAGCGTTTCGATCCCGAGCGCTTTGCCGAGAATCGACGCGAAGACAAGATTCATCGATATGCGTGGGAGCCGTTCGGCGGTGGAGTGCACAAATGTCTCGGAATGCACTTCGCCGGCGCCGAGATCAAAGCAATCATGCATCATCTCCTCCTGCGCTTCGACTGGAACGTCGATGCCGATTACGTCGCCCCGCTCGACTTCACGTCCCTACCATTCCCTTCCGACGGTCAACCTGTCGATCTGCGTCGGCGTTCCACTCCGGTGCGCTGAGCCCCTAACTCCGAGTTACTTCGACGCTCGCAGTTCGAACTTGAGAACCTTGCCCGTCGGTGTGCGAGGAAGATCCAGGGGAAAGACGATGTCCCGCGGAACCTTGTATCCGGCGAGCAAGGACCGGGTATGCGCGACAAGCTCTTCGGCGGTGGCGCTCATGCCCTTGCCGAGAACGACAAACGCTTTGGGGCGCTCGCCCCACTTCTCGTCGGGAACCCCGATCACGGCAACGTCGATCACTGCGGGGTGGCTCATGATCGCCTGCTCCACTTCGACGGTCGAGATGTTCTCGCCGCCGGAGATGATGATGTCCTTCGCGCGGTCTTTGAGCTGGATGTAGCCGTCGGGGTGCATGACGCCGAGGTCGCCCGTGTGGAACCAACCACCGGCAAACGCCGCGGCGGTGGCAGCGTCGTCGCGGTAGTACCCGAGCATGACGTTGTTGCCGCGCAGGACGATCTCACCCATGACAGTGCCGTCGGCGGGCACGTCGTTCATGTCGGGGTCGACGACACGGGCGTTCTCGGCCTGGACCATGCCCACGCCTTGGCGAGACAGCAGGGCGGCACGCTCGGCCTGCGGCTTCTCGTCCCAGGCTTCCTGATACTCGCAGATCGTGTACGGCCCGTACACCTCGGTGAGCCCGTACACGTGGACGACCGTGATGCCGATGTCCTCGAGCTTTCCGATGATCGTCGGAGACGGGGGAGCACCTGCCGTGGTGATACGCAGGGTGTCGACCTTGTGGGCCTGTTCCGCGTCGGCAATGGTGGAGCAGACGGTGGGAGCGCCGCACAGATGCGTCACGCCCAAGTTGTCGATCGCGTCCCAGATCGAGTCGGCACGGACGGCGCGCAGGCAGATATGGGTTCCGGCTGCCTGGGTCACGGCCCAGGGTGTGCACCAGCCGTTGCAATGGAACATCGGGAGCGTCCACAGGTACTTGGTGGACCCGGTGAACCCGTTGTGGAAGGTTTCGCCGAGAGAGTTCAGGTAAGCGCCGCGGTGCGAGTACATGACGCCTTTAGGCTTTCCGGTGGTGCCGGAGGTGTAGTTGATGGCGATGCACTGCTGTTCGTCGTCGACGCCCCAGTGCAGCGGCTGATCAGCGAGTGCTTCGCCTTCGGCCAGCAGATCGGCGTACTGCCCGGTGACGATGCCGGCGGGAACTTCCGGGTACGGCACGGTGGAGTCCGGAATCTCGATGATCTCGCGCAGGCTCGGAACGTTGGCCTTGGACGAGGAGACGGAGCCGACGAATTCCGAGTCGACGAACAGGATCGTGGTTCCCGAGTGATCGAGAATGTACTCGAGTTCGGGACCGGCGAGGCGCGAGTTGAGGGCGATCAGAATTCCGCCCGCCAGCGGGACGGCAAAATGCGCGAACAGCATCTCGGGGATGTTCGGCGCCAGGTAGGCGACGCGATCACCGGGCTGGATACGCTCGCGCAGAACTCGTGCCAGGGCGGCCACCTCGTCGCCGAACTCGCGGTAGGTGTACGTCCGGTCGCCGTGAATGACGGCTGTGCGATCAGGGAACACCGACGCGCTGCGTTCGAGAAAACGCAGCGGGCTGAGCGGGGTGTTGTTGGCTGTGAGTGCGGCGGATGCAGACACGGGTTCCTCCGAGGTTCGCGTGGTCGGACGTTGCAGCTCACCCGTCACCGTGAATGTGATCGGCACTACAAACGCTCGCGTTGGACGATATTGGGCGAGCGCGTCAGCCGCTACCCTCTGAAGTGGGTATCTACGTTTGTCCCCGACCAGGAGTGCACGTGAACAAGGTTTTGAGGCCGAGCGACGACGACGCGTTGCGTGCGGCGTTGCGACAGTTGCAGCCACAGACCGAACTGCCGGTTCTGTTCGGCGGGTGCGTGAGCGGCAACTCGTTGACCATCACCGGTTACGTCGGCACGCACAGCACGATTCTGCGCAACCTCGAGATCAACGCCGAATGCGGCCTCGGTGGGCGGGCAATTGCCGAGCAGCGACCGGGCGCAGTGCAGGACTACGCGAATTCGTCGCAGATCACCCACGACTACGACTACGAGGTCGGCACCGAACGCATCGAATCGTTGATGGCGGTTCCCGTCGTCGTGCGAGGGAAAACCCGCGGCGCGCTCTACGGTGGACTGCGCGCCAACCTGCCGATCGGGGACGTCGTTGCAGACAAGATGATGCGCGCGTCGTATTCGTTGGCCCGCGAAATCGAGATCCGCGACGAGGTGGACCGCCGCGTCGCGATGATCGACAATGCTGCCGTGGAACAGGTTTCGAACCGCGAGGCAAAAATCTCGGAGACGTTGACGGAGAGTTTCCTTGCGTTGGGCGAGATCGCGGAAGGCTTGCAGGACAAAACCCTCAGTGCGCAGGTTCAGGCCGTCGAGGCAAAGCTGCGGACATTGACCGCACCCGCCCGGATCGAGAGCGCGATAGTTCTGTCGCCGCGAGAAACTGACGTGATGAGGTACGTCGCGCTGGGTCTGCGCAACGCAGAGATTGCCGAGCGGCTCTCCTTGAGTGTCGAGACCGTCAAGACCTACATGCGCAATCTCATGGCCAAACTGGACGTTCGGAGTCGTCATGAAGCTGTGGTGGAGGCTCGCCGTCACGGGCTGATTGTGTGAGTGAGTCCCGGTAAGCGGAATTCCGATACCCGCCGCTCGCCGCGGTTGATATGACGGACCTCACAATCGCACACGAAGCACACGAGTGATGAGGGCATCGATGCAGGATTTGTTCGACAACAGTGACATGACGGGCCTGGCCGGGGCGATTCGCGAGGGAGTCGTATCCGCCAAGGAGGTCCTGGAGTTCAGCCTTGACCGGCTCGACGAGCGCAATCCGGCCGTCAATGCAGTGATCAGTGAGCGCCGCGACGAAGCTCGGGACGAGGTCGCTGCCGGTCTTCCCGAAGGTCCACTGCACGGAGTCCCGTTCGTGATCAAGGATCTCGGACTGGACGTCGCGGGATTGCCGAGCACCAACGGATCTCGCTTGTTCGCCGACGCTGTGGCACAGGAGGATTCGACGCTCGTCGAGCGATACCGTCGTGCCGGCCTGGTGATTGTCGGTAAGACGAACACCCCGGAATTCGGTAAGAACGCGAGCACCGAACCTGCGCTGTTCGGCCCCACCCGCAACCCCTATGCGCTCGATCGTTCCCCTGGTGGTTCGTCGGGTGGAACGGCAGTCGCTGTTGCCGTGGGAATCGTGCCCGCCGGCCATGCGAGTGACGGCGGCGGCTCGATCCGCATCCCTGCATCCGCTTGCGGGTTGGTTGGTCTCAAGCCCAGTCGTGGTCGCACGCCGACGGCACCGGCGCGCACTCTCTTCGCGTCGCCGATGGGTGTTCACCACGCGCTCACTCGAAGTGTGCGTGACACCGCACTTCTCCTCGATCTTTCCGCCGGGCCCACGGTGGGCGATCCCTACGTGATTCTGGCGCCGAAGCGGCCGTACGTCGAGGAAGTGGGCGCGGATCCCGGACGATTGCGGATTGCTCTGAGTAACGCGCTGCCCGACGGCACCCCGGTGGACCCGGAGTGTGCGGCAGTCACAACCGGTGTTGCCGGTCTGCTCGAAGAACTCGGTCACGATGTCACCGAGGGGGCCCCGAGCTTTCCGCTCGATGCACTTACTGCCGGGCTTTCCGTGTTGATGGGCATTCCGATGACGATCGAGGTCGATGAACGACTCGAGACCCTGAACCGCGCAATCCGCGACGACGACCTGGAGCCGATGGCTCGGATGATCTACGACCGTGCGAAGTCCGAAAGTGCGACGAACGTCGTCAAGGCATTGCAGGAACTCGAGCGGGCAGCCCAGGTGATCGGTGCGTTCTTTGTCGATCACGACCTGTTGCTGACCCCGACGATGGCTCGGCCGGCAGCGCCGCTGGGTCTGCTCGATACGGCAAATCCCCTGTCGATCTGGGAGCACTCGGCTGGATACAGCGGTTTGACCAGTCCGTTCAACAGCTCCGGTCAGCCTGCGATTTCCTTGCCGATGGGTCATGATTCGGCCGGTGTGCCCATCGGCGTGCAGTTGGTCGGCGCGTTCGGGCGTGAAGATGTGCTGATTCAGGTTGCGTCGCAACTCGAAACGGCACGCCCGTGGTCCATCGCTCCCGTGTGGCCGCCGACCCAGGGATAACAGCGCGACAACAGCGGTCCGGCGGTGATTCTCGTACGCTGCCGGGCCGCTTTGTCGTGCTCGGAATGGGGCCGGACTGGCGCCTCGAAACTCAAAAAGTATTTCTAATCGAAATATCGCATATCGAACGACTCTTCTGCGTAGTATCCACAATGAGCGGTGGTGAGTAGTCGCGCCGGTGTGGAGCGAACAGGTTCCGATCCACACCGGCGGGCCGCCCAGCGCGATCGAACTGCGTTGTCACAGAAATGGATCAAGGATGGTCGTTCAACCGGACATGGCATACCGGCGCTCTCTGGCTGTGGCTGAACTGACAAGCCCGGGGCAGTTGTTCGAGGTGGCTGATGAATCCGTGCGCGGGCACATCATGCCGGTGTTCAAGAATCGCGCGCACACGCTTCGTGAGATTCTGGCGGCCTCGGTCAGGCATGGTGATACCGAATATCTGGTGTGTGACGAACAGCGGATCACGTTCTCCGATCACTTAGTACGTGTGGCGTCACTGGCGGAGGAGCTGCGACGCACGTACTCGATCGGTAAGGGCGATCGCGTTGCGATTCTGTCGGCGAACAACGCCCAATGGATCATCACGTTCTGGGCGGCGACGTCACTCGGAGCGATAGTGGTCGGGATGAACTCGATGTGGTCCGCTCCCGAGATCGACTACGGCCTGAAGCATGCCACTCCGAAACTTGTTGTCGCCGATGCCAAACGGCGGAAACTACTCGGTAACATCGATGTGCCGGTGCTGTCCACCGAAGCCGACGTACCTCGATTGTCGACACTGCACGACGACGCAGAACTGTCGACCGTCGCCATAGACGAAGACGACCCCGCCGTCATCCTGTACACCAGCGGTACAACCGGGCGGCCGAAAGGTGCGACACACTCGCACCGGAACATCATCACGGCAAACGACTTTCACCGATTCAACGATGCATTGGCAACGCACTTCGGCAGCCCGCCCGCGAACCGGCGGTTCCTCCTGTCCAATCCGCTGTTCCATATCGCATCGCTGCACAACCTCGCCGTGCCCCGGTTGTCGATCGGGGACACCGCAGTCATCTACAGCGGCCGATTCGAGATCGAACGTGTGCTGCGATTGATCGAGCGTGAGCAGGTCACCAATTGGGGAGCCGTGCCGACCATGGCGAATCGCCTTGTTTCACATGGTGATCTGTCTCGGTACGATCTGTCCTCACTCAAGACGATGTCACTGGGATCGGCGCCGTCGTCAACCGCTCTCAAGGAGAAGGTTCGCGAACTGCTGCCGGTGGCAGGGCGTTCACTGGGAACGACGTACGGGCTCACCGAGTCGTCCACGGGAGCCACCTTGGCAACGGCCGCCGATCTGGAGGAGTACCCCGATTCCGTGGGCCGCCCCGTCGTGACGATGAGTGTCGAAATTCGGGACGACAACGGGCATAGACTGCCGGACGGTTACGAGGGTGAGATCTGCCTGCGCGGACCACACGTGATGGTGGGCTACTGGAACAACGATGCGGCGACAGCCGCCGCCCTGGACGAAAAAGGGTGGCTGCGCACCGGTGATCTGGGATTCATCGCCGACGGTCATCTCCGTGTCAGCAGCCGACGTTCTGACTTGATTCTGCGTGGCGGGGAGAACATCTACCCGGTCGAAGTCGAGAATGTCCTGAGTGAGCACCCGGCTGTGCAGGAATGTGCGGTGATCGGAATTCCCCACGCGGACTACGGCGAAGAAGTGGCCGCCATTGTTGTCATCGAAGAGCCGGGATCCGTGACGGAGGCAGAGCTTCTCGGGTACGTGCGGGAGCGTCTCGCGAAGTACAAGGTTCCGTCGCGATGGCGATTGACAATAGAACCGTTGCCGCGCAATGCAACCGGAAAGGTTGTGCGCAAACAACTCGATGTCGATGCCGAACCGGCGATGGTCTCGGAGAATCGTCACGCGTGGACATCGCTTCTGACGGCGCTTGACGAGCGTCGGCGGGCCGCACGGGAGATGGGTGGCCCGGACAAACTACTGCGGTACCGGCGGTTCGGGCGCGTTGATGCGCGCGATCGAGTAGCAAAGTTCCTGGACCAGGATACATTTCAGGAAATTGGCATGCTGGCCGGTGACGCGTCGATTCCGTCCGACGCCTTCGTTGCAGGATCAGGACTAGTCAACGGCCGGCCGGTTCTGGTCGGTTCGGAGGATTTCACGGTTGCCGGCGGATCCATCGGCACGGCAGCGGCCACCAAGCGCGCCCGGATTGCGGAACTCGCCCAGCGTGAACGGACTCCGCTGGTCATGATGCTCGAAGGCGCCGGGCATCGGGCAACAAATGCCCTGCATCCACATCGGCCGGCACCTAACGATCTCCAGGCGATGGCTGAGCTTGCCGGGTTGGTCCCGACGGTCTCGATTGTGTGTGGACCTTCTGCCGGCCACGGAGCGCTCGCTGCACCCATGTCGGATTTTGTCATCATGGTCAAAGGCCACGGCGCGATGTTCACGGCCGGCCCACCGTTGGTGGAGGCGTCGCTTGCCGAGAAGGTGACAAAGGAAGACCTGGGTGGATCGACTGTGCACGCGGTGCAGAGCGGCATCGCCGACAACATTGCTGCGGATGTGGATTCGGCGCTCGAGTTGACGCGTCGATACCTGTCCTATTTCCCGTCGAATGCATGGAACCGCGCCCCACTATCGGATCCTGACGCTCCGGTTGCCGCGCCGCGCTCCCTCGACGCCCTCCTCGACATAGTTCCGCCGAATCCTCGTATCCCGTACGACATGCACGATGTGTTGTCCGTGATGGTGGACGAGGGCACACTCTTCGAACTGCAACCGCAGCACGGTTCTTCCGTCATCACAGCGCTGGCAAGGATGGGTGGCAGGGTTGTCGCCGTTGTCGCCAACCAGCCACTGGTGCTTGCTGGTGCGTTGGATGTTGCTGCGGCGGAAAAGGCGTGCCGATTCATCGAGATGACCGGAGCTTTCCATATCCCGTTGATCTTCCTGGCCGACAACCCGGGAGTTCTTGCCGGCAGTAAATCCGAACGGGACGGGATTCTTCGGGCGAGCGCCAGGATGTTTGCGGCCCAGCATCGGTCCACGGTGCCGAAAATGCATGTGACAGTGCGCAAAGCTTTCGGATTCGGGGGCTCTGTCATGGGGCAGAACTCGTTCGACAACCAGACCGTGTCGTTGTCGTTCCCGGGCGGAATGCTGGGAGGAATTCCGGCTGCCGTGGGTGGAAGCACTTCGAAAGCCGACGAACGAACACAGCGCGCCTTGATCGAGAACGAGGCTGCAGGTCCTTGGCGTCTCGCCAGTTCGGTCACCTATGACGATGTGATCGACCCGCGCGAGCTGCGTAACGCACTGCTCGGCGCGCTGAGGCTCTCCAGTGCGCGGGATTCGGAACCGGTTGCGCCGGTGGTGCACACCGGATACCTGCCCTGATGAAACCCGAAGTGACACCGGCATTTCGGAGTAGATTCGGCGCCCGCTTGCGGCTACCGCTTATCGCGGCCCCCATGTTGAGGGTGAGCGGGCCGAACCTCGTCGCGGCGGCCTGCGCTGCGGGCGTCGTCGGTGCCTTTCCGACGGCTAACGCGCGCACGCCCGAAGAACTCGATTCGTGGTTGGAGACGTTCGATCGTGCCCACGAGGAGAGCGGCGGAGCACTGGCTCCCTACTGCCCCAATCTGATTATGAGGGCGCCGAGACTCGCTGACGACGTTGCGTGCTTGGTACGCCGCCGAGTGGAAATGGTCATCGCGAGCGTGGGCTCACCGGCCCCGATCATCGGACCATTCCACGATATCGGCGCTGCCGTATTTGCCGACGTCGGCACCCTTCGTCATGCCGAAAAGGCTGTCGAGGCGGGCGCGGACGGGCTCGTGCTGCTTTCGGCCGGTGCCGGCGGGCAGACGGGGTGGATGAACCCGTTCGCCTTCATTCGTGGTGTCCGTGAATTCTTCGCCGGGACAGTAATTCTCGCAGGCGGAATCTCTGACGGGCACGCATTGTGGGCAGCGGAGGTGGCGGGGTTCGACGCGGTCTACATGGGCACACGCTTCATCGCGGCTGACGAGAGTCTGGCGTCGACGAGGTACAAGGACATGGTGGTCGACGCAACGATGGACGACGTGGTGTTGACCAACGCTTTCACCGGACTGCGTACGAACATGCTTGCTCCTTCCATCAGAGCTCAGGGGCTCGATCCCGAGAAACTGAACGAGCAGATCTCCGTGAAGGAATCGGCGGAACTGTTCGGGTCGAAGTCGTCGGCACCGGGGCCGAGAAGATGGACCGATGTCTGGAGCGCAGGGCATACGGTGTCCGGGGTGAAACGGCGCGGCCCAATTTCGGACATAGTGCACGAAACCGTCGGAGAGTACGAGGACGCCCGAGCGAGAACTCTGTCGCTGCTGGCCGATCGACCATGAGCGGTTGTCGATATCTGTTTTCGCTAGTCAACTTCCCAGTGATCGGGACATCGATGGACAACGTCTGTGCCGGTTACCATCGTCAAAACTAGTTCCGAAAAAACGTATACCTAATAGACATATCCGGGCTAGTCTGCCTGTGAGCCGAAGAGACCGTGTGCGTGGAGGTTTCTCGCCGACTTTGATCTACTTCGAGAGGAATTCGATGAGCGGAAAATGGAACGGCAAAGGCAAGATTGCCGCGGTGTCGTTGGTGGCTGCCTTGGCGGTCGCCGGATGCGGCGGGGGCGGCGGCACCAGCACTGCCGGCGGCTCGACTGCATCGGCCGCGGATGTCGACCGTGCGGCCGTACTTCGTGTCACCGCGTCGGCGCCGACCCGAAACCTCGATCCGTACCTCCAGACCAGCTACGGCGGCTGGGGATATCTGACTCCGATGTTCGATCGTTTGACCATGGTGGACAAGGACGGAAATCTTGTTCCGGGACTTGCGGAGTCGTGGGAATTTTCTTCTGACGGTGGCTATCTCGAGCTGAAGTTGCGAGACGACGTCTCGTTCCACGACGGCACAAAGTTCGACGCAGCTGCTCTCGCCGCGAACGTCCAGCGAGGAAAGACTATGGCAGGCAGCACTGTTGTCGCTGCGCTCGACGACATCACGTCCGTCGATGTTGTCGACCCGACGACTGCCCGGCTGAACCTGACCAAGGGTTCCGGTGTGGAGCTACCGGGGCTGTTCAGCACCAATGTCGGCATGATGGTCAGTCCCAAGACCATTGAAGCCGGAACTGACCTCCGAAATGATCCGGGGCAGAGCGGATCCGGACCCTACATCGTCACCAAGTACGTGCCGGAAGAATCTCTCGAAGTTTCTCGCGCAGAGGGCGACTACTGGGATTCGGCAGCCGGTCTGCTCGGCGGAATCAGCTTCAAGACCATGCCGGACGCGACGACGCGTTTGAACGGAATGCAGACCGACGCCACCGATATCAGTTGGGTCAGCTCGGCCAACGAGATCGTTCAGGCTCAGTCGCTCGCGGACCGTAATGTTATGGGCATCGACAAGGTGAAATTCCGCAATGTACTCGGCGTCTTCATGCGGGCCCGTGATGACCTCGCGAAACCTGAAGTGCGTCAGGCTGTTGCACACGCTATCGATCCCGAGGCCATCAGCGCGCTCTTCTCGGGCACCTGCACCCCGTACCGCCAGATGTATCCGGAATCGAGCTGGGCGGCCGACCCGTCGTACCAGTACCCGTACACCTTCGACGTGGACAAGGCCAAGAGTCTGGTCTCCAGTGCCGGTGGAGCCAAGATCACACTGACCTTCGGCGCTGGAACCAACACGGAAAAGCCTGCCAACGTCATTCAGTCCGCCTTGGCGGCAGCAGGGTTCGACGCCGAGCTCAATCCCGTTCCGAACTCCCAGAACGAACCCGGCTACATCGCGGGCACCTACCAGTCGATGGTGTCGAACAGCTTCAGCCCCAAGGTGGACCCCGCTGAGACCGTCAATACCTTTGTCGTGGGTCCCTACGACTTCGGCAACGGCAATCCCGAGATCGCCGCACTGGCGACAAAGGCTGCCAACCCGACGTTGTCGCAGGACGAGCGGGCCGAGATGTACCACGAGATCTGGTCGAAGACACTGGCCGAGGCCATGTTCGTGCCGATCTGCAACCAGACGAACGCAACGATTTTCAGTGACAAGGTAGTCAATGCCGACAACATCCCGTGGGTCGACACCGGAATCTTCGATCTGCGCTACGTAGGAATGACCAAGTAGCAATTACCAAGTAGCACTGCAGAACAGCAATCTCTTGCTGAAAGACCGATCCGCTTCACAGGTGATGCGACACAAGGATTCACGTAGTCGCATCACCCGTGAAGGGGAACCGCCGACAAGACCGGCTGTAAGCGCCGGTGAGGGGTGCTTATGTTGCGTTACGCCGGGCGACGGTTGCTGGCGGCGGTGCCGCTGCTGTTGATCGTGCCCTTGATGATCTTCTTGCTGATCGATCTCGCGCCGGGGGATCCGGCTGCGATTCTTGCCGGCGATGATCCGACTCCGGAACGGTTGGCGGAGATCCGGTCCACACTTCACCTGGACGACAACATCTTTGTGCGATACGTCCGGTGGGTGGGCGGTGTTCTGCATGGTGATCTGGGTACGTCGTTTCTGTCGAATCAATCTGTGACGGAACTTATTTTCCGCCGGATGGCGACGACATTGTCGTTGGTCATTTTCGCGATGGTGCTCGCGGTGACGATCGGCCTGATCCTCGGTGTCGTGGCATCGCTTCGTCCCGGCGGAATCGTCGATCGCCTGGTGAATGTGGTGGCGTCGATTGCAATTGCGATTCCGGCATTCTGGTTCGGTCTGGTGTTGGTGTCGGTGTTCGCGGTGACCAATCAGATTTTCCCGGCATTCGGCTATGCGCCGTTGTCCGACGGTTTTGTGCCGTGGATTCAGCACCTCATCTTGCCTGGCACAGCGTTGGCGTTGTTGCCCGCGGCGGAGGTGACCTTGCAGCTTCGGTCGTCGCTGGGGCAGGTACTCAAGAGCGACTACATTCTCAATGCGGAAGCAAAGGGTCTGGGACGCGGGACGGTCGTGTTCAAACACGGGCTCAAGAATGCGTGTATCCCGGTGGTCACGGTGCTCGGCTTCCGTGTTGCCGAGGTGTTGGGCGGGGCGGTGACTATCGAAATCATCTACAGCATGCCGGGGTTGGGCAGCTTGGCCGTCAACAGCGTCCAGAACCATGACATTCCGGTGTTGCTCGGGTTTGTCCTATTCACCACCGTTGTGGTGGTGCTGGTGAATCTGCTTGTCGACATTTCGTACGGCTACTTCAACCCTAAGGTTCGCGCATGACAGATCCGAAGGCACCGACGGAGGCAACTTCGGCTCCGAAGGCACTGACAAAAACCGAGACGGCAGCGCGATCAACTCGCAGCGGAGGTCTGAAAGCTGTTCTGCGGAAGCCGGTAACGATGGTGGCGGGTATTTTCATCCTGCTCCTGGTGATCATGGCTGTGTTCGCCCCCATCCTGGCGCCACACGATCCGTACGTGCAGGACCTGGTCAACCGGTTGCAGCCGCCCAGTGCGGATCATCTGCTCGGCACTGATGACTACGGCCGAGATGTGCTGAGCCGGTTGATCTACGGCGCGCGCATCTCGCTGACCGCGTCGTTGCAGGCGGTGAGCGTCGCGCTGATTCTCGGACTTCCTCTCGGCGTCATCGCGGGGTATCGCGGCGGCTGGGTCGATTCGCTGATCACCCGGGTGATGGATGCGCTGATGTCTGCTCCGTCGCTGGTGCTGGCAATCACGATCGTCGCGGTCCTCGGTTCGGGAATCACCAACGCGATGCTTGCCATCGGTTTGGTCATGGCGCCCAGGTTCTTCCGTGTTGCTCGGGCATCTACGATGGATGTGCGACACGAGACGTACATCGAGGCTGCGATCGCGTTGGGGTGCCGCCCGGTGCGAACGATTGTCAGGCATATCCTTCCGAACGTGATGCCGCCGGTGGTGCTGGTCATCTCGGTCTCTCTCGGTGCTGCGGTCGCGGCGGAGGCGAGTTTGAGCTTCCTCGGTCTCGGGGCGAAGGCTCCGGCGGCGAGTTGGGGTTCGATGCTCAGCACGGCGGCGTCGAATATGCAGCTCGCGCCGTACCTGGTGTGGCCTCCCGGTGTGATGATCTTCTTGACCGTCTTGTCCTTCACCTATCTGGGCGACGGTGTTCGCCGATCCTTGCTACGGAGTCGTAATGGTGACAATGACTGATCTGATGCGAAAAGAACAGCTCGGTGCGAGTGCTGAACCGCTGTTGCGGGTTCGGGATCTGACTATCGAGTTTCCCGGCAGCGGGGGGTGGCAGACGACGGTCGAGGGTGTCTCCTTCGATGTCGGTGCCGGCGAGTCGGTGGCGTTGGTCGGTGAGTCCGGATCCGGCAAGACGGTGTCCTCGCTCGCGGTGATGGGTCTTACCCAGGCAACCGGTGGCCGGATTTCACGGGGCTCCATCGAATTCGACGGTCGGGATCTGACGAAGGTTCCGGAGCGCGAGTGGCGCAAACTCCGCGGCACCGGGATGGGCATGATTTTCCAGCAGCCCATTCGTAGCCTCAATCCTGCCTATACGGTCGGTGATCAGATCGCCGAGTCCGTCCGCAAGCACCTCGGATTGAGTCGTAAGGAAGCGATGGCCCGGGCAATGGAGATGCTCGAGTTGGTGCAGATTCCCCGGGCGAAGGAGCGGGTGAGTGACTACCCGCACGCATTCAGTGGTGGCATGTGTCAGCGCGTGATGATTGCGATGGTGATGGCGTGTAACCCGCGGTTGCTGATTGCGGACGAACCGACCACCGCGCTCGATGTGACGGTGCAGGAGAAGATCCTCGATCTGCTGCGAGATCTGCAGGAGCAGACCGGTGTGGCGTTACTGTTCGTCAGTCACGATCTTGCAGTGGTGGCGGAATTGTGCCAGCGGGTGGTTGTGATGTATGCCGGTGAGATCGCGGAAAATGCTGCGGCAGAAGAAGTATTCTTCCGTCCTCAGCATCCGTACACGTCGGGGCTGCTTGCCTCGATTCCGCAGCCGGGGCTCAATACCGATCGGCGGCTGCATGCGATCCCGGGGGGAATCCCGGCGGCGGCCGACTGGCCGACAGGTTGCCGGTTCTCGCCGCGTTGCCCTCATGCCACACCGGGAGTATGCGATGTGGAGCATCCTTCGATGGCGAGTGTTCCCACCGGAGAAGCGCGATGCCTGCGCGTGCAGGACCTCGATCTGCAGGGAGTGAGTGTGCGATGAGCCTTCTCGAAGTGAAGAACGTGTCGAAGTCGTTTGCGTCGGGCCGCGACTTTCTCGGCCGCCGCACCAAGTGGTCTCATGCGGTCAAGGATGTCAGCTTCAGCCTCGAGGCTGGCGAATGTCTTGCCGTGGTGGGGGAGTCGGGCGCGGGTAAGTCGACCGTGGGCCGGATTGCGCTGCGGTTGATCGAGCCGGATACGGGTTCTATTACGTTCGACGGCGTTGATGTGCGGGCTGCAAAACCAGCCGAATTGCGTTCGATGCGCCGCGGTATGCAGATGATCTTCCAGGACCCACACAGCTCCCTCAATCCGCGGATGACTGTTGTCGACGCCGTGGTTGAACCGCTGATCGTTCACACCGACATGGGTCGGGGTGAGCGTGAGAAGTTGGCGACGGCGATGTTGGACAAGGTGGGGATCGGCTCCCGCTACTTCGGCCGATATCCGGCGGAACTCTCGGGTGGTCAGCTTCAGCGAGTGGCGATCGCTCGCGCGTTGACACTTAATCCGAAGATGATCGTCTGCGACGAACCCGTTGCTGCGCTAGATGTTTCGGTTCGAGCTCAAGTCCTCAATCTGTTGCGAGATCTTCAGGAGGAGTTGGGTCTTGCGTATCTGTTCGTGTGCCATGACTTGGCGTTGATCGAAGTGATCGCGGATCGCGTACTGGTGATGGCGCGCGGTGAGGTAGTGGAAAGCGGGTCGACCAAGGACATCTTCCAAAGCCCGCAGCAGGAGTACACCCGAACATTACTCGACGCGATACCTGTGCCTGTTCCACGATCAGTGCGTGGGCAAGTTCTCGAGGGCGTCCGAGCCGAACCTGTCAGTTGAGGAGAATTCGATGACATCACCCCCGGCAGCAGTCACACCCGCGCAGTCTCGAACCGTACTGCGTACCACGGAGTCCGGAGACTTCCTGATGAGTGACTATCTAGGTGAGCATTCGGATGGTTCGGCAACCGATGGTTTTCAGGCCTATCTTGTCGGTCAGAAGGCGCCGAAGCTCCGGCCGCACTATCACGAGGTAGATCAGTTTCAGGTAGTTCTCGACGGCAGTGGACGGTTGGGTAGGCACGCCATCCGTTCGGGCACTGTGCATTACAGCGATGCGTACACGGTGTACGGGCCGATTTTCGCCGATGCTCCGGAAGGGCTGTCGTACTTCACACTTCGGCTCGACCCTGCCGCTGGATTGAATTACATGCCGGAATCGCGCGTGAAAGGTGAGACGCGTGCCGGTGAACATTTCACCTGTGCGATCGACGACGCTGCGGCCGAGAAAGGAAAGCTGGATCTGCTGGCGCGTACCAGACGCGGCGCCGCGGCATTCGGTGTTGCGCTCGATCCCGGTGCGGTATTGACGGCCGATGCGCTGACCGAATGTGTGGGCCGGGGATATGCGGTGGTGTTGTCCGGCAGTGCTGCGTTCGGCGGCCGTGCATTGCCGCCGGGAAGCCTCATTCCGTTCGAGTCCGCTAGTGCGCTGGAGGGGCTTTCGGGACAGTCTGATCACACGAACCTGGCCCTGGTCGTCTTTGCCACACTGAGCAAGTGAATCCGCTCAGTGGGAGCCTCCGAGTTGATCCGCTGCTTCCCGGAGCAGTTCGCCGTACTGCGTGAAGTGATCCTCGGTCAGCCGCGTGGCGGGTCCGCTGATCACGATTGCAGCGAGTGGCGACCCCGACGCATCCAGTATCGCCGCGGCGAGGCTGGTCGATCCTTGTTGGACGGCTTCCGCACTGGCGGCCCATCCGCGGCTGCGAATCTCCTGGTACTCCTGCTCCCCGAGGAGGAGATCGGGCTGACCCGAACTGTTCACGCGCTCTTCCTGCGGCAGGTATGCGTGGATGACCCGGCCCGCGGCACTTGCTTCGGGTACGTGTACCTGTCCGATCTTCAGGCCGGTCCGAACCATGTGGGTACCTTCCGCAACGCCGAGAACGATCATGTGTTCGTCCTCGGTGACCGCGAGATGCACTGTCTCGCCCGTGGTATCCCGGAGCCTCGTCATGACGGGTTGCGCTCGGGCAGCCAGGGACGAGCCGTTGTAGACCTGTCCGGCAACAACAACGCAACGGGTGGAGAGCTCCCATCGTGGCGGAGCCTCCCCAACGGGGTGGATCCATTGCGCTTCATGGAGAGTTGCCAGGGTGCGTTGCATGGCGCTTTTGTCGACGTCGAGTAGGCGTGAGAGCGCGGTCAGGCCGATCGGCTGGTGGGCGGCAACGGCTTCGATGACGCGAAGTCCACGCGTGAGTCCGCTGATTGTCTTGACTGCGATCTGAATCACCCCTAATGTGGGACTTGAATTTGATACACAGTATCACATAGCGATACATGCTGATGCAAACTGTGCGATGGTCTTTCCGAAGTTCTCCCTTTCTTTCCTGCTGGCGGTCCAGTGCACTACCGAGAGGTTGCTGTGAAGAAGTTCAAACCCACTGTTGATCAATTGATCCCGAACCTGACGCCGGCGGAGGAGATAGTCCTGCTCGCGCGCGTCTTGTGGACCGAGGGGTATCAGGATCACCTTGCCGGGCACATCACGTACAACCTCGGCGACGGCACCATGCTGTGCAATCCCTGGTTGCTCACCTGGGAGGAGATCCTCCCCGCCGACATCATTCGCATCGATATGGACGGCAATGTTCTAGACGGCGATTGGCCTGTCCCGCTGGGAATTCCCCTGCACCTCGCGCTTCACCGCGCTCGTCCCGATGTCGGCATTGCGCTGCACAATCATTCGGAGTTCGGAACGGTCTGGGCCGATCTGGGTGAGGTTCCACCTGCCTACGATCAGAGTTCGAGCCTCGGCGGCGGCGAGGTAGTGCTTGTCGACGAATACGACGGTGGCGTCGACAACATGGAGGCGGCCGAGGCTGCGATTCGGTCGATCGGGCCCGCTGATCGAGCGCTGCTCGCTGGGCATGGTGTCTTTGTCACGGGTAGCACCGCTGCCGCTGTCTACCTGCGGGCGGTCGCACTCGAACAACGTTGCAAGAATGCCTGGATGGTCCGAGTGGCTAGCGGACCGGAGAAGACAGCACTGCCCGACTGGTGGCTCGATCGAATGGCCGGTAGCGACGGAAACAGCTACCACGGCTTCTGGGAGGCTGCGGTGCGCGCTGCATTGCGGTCGGATCCCGAACTGCTCGAGAGCCTGCAGGCCTCCCAATGAACGACCAAGGCTTTCAAGCTATCAGCTGCTGCGGAACGGACACTCATGGATTTTGAACTCGATGCAGATCAGCGAGCGTGGCGCGAAGAGATACGTGCGTTTCTTCGCGAAAATGTGACGCCGGAATTGCGTGCGGAGATGGCCGAGCACGACCTCGAGTTCATAGGCGGGGAGCTCACTGCGTTTCGGCGAAAGATCGGGGCAAAAGGATGGTTCGGGCTCAATTGGCCCACAGAGTTCGGTGGGCTTGGTCTCGGGGCGGTGTATCAGCATCTCCTGGTCAGTGAATTCGAGTACTGGGGTGTTCCGGGACCGGACCTGACGGTCACGTCGGTGGCACCGATGATCATGCGTCACGGCACGCAGCAGAATCGGGAGGAGTTTCTGCCGCCGATCGCGCGCGGTGAACTGACCTGCGCCGTGGGCTATTCCGAACCCAATGCCGGAACCGATCTTGCGAGTTTGAAGACCAGGGCGGTACGCGAGGGTGACGAGTGGGTGATCAACGGTTCCAAGATCTGGAACAGTATGGCGCAGCGCGTCACTCACGAATGGTTGTGCGTTCGCACCAATACCGAGGTACCCAAACACAAGGGAATTTCGGTGATCATCGTGCCGATCGACGCTCCCGGCGTCGTGATTCGCCCGATCACCGCGTGGTCCGGGTATCGAACCAATGAAACGTTCTTCGACAACGTTCGTGTCCCCGTGACCAACCTCATCGGTGAAGTCGACAAGGGATGGAAATACATCACCGGCGCACTGGATCTCGAACGGGGTGCGCTCACGAATGCCGGCGACCTTCGCAGAGCCGTCGACGACCTTGTAGTTCTTGCGCGCGAGATCCGCGAAGACGGAACAAGGCCACTCGATCACGCAGATGTACGACGAAAGCTTGCTCAGTTGGACGCGGATGTCGAACTCGCGCAACTCATGGGCTTCGAAGCGTCGTCGCTGCTCGAGAGCGGAACCATTCCGTCCGTGCTTGTCAGCGTCGAAAAGGTCTTCTCCAGTGAACTCAGACAACGGATTGCCGACGTCGGAACGTCGATGCTCGGCCCGGCGGGTTTGATCACGGGCGGCGATCCACATGCAGTGATGGCGGGAAAGTTCGAGCGGCTGTATCGAGCCGCGCCGTTGCTGCGATTCGGTGCCGGAGCCAACGAAGTTCTGCGAGATGTCATCGCGCAGCGCGGGCACTCTTTGCCGAGTTACGGACGCTGACATGATTTCGACATCCCTTGACGGCGTAGGAGTTCGCTGATGAAACTTGTTGCTACCCAAGACCAACTCGATCTACAGGCGATGTCGGCTGCCGTCCTGGCCAAACAGTGTCCGATCAGTGTGGTGCGTGAACTGGCAGAACCGATGTCCGAGAGCCATCCGGACAAGCTGATGACGGCGCTGGCCGAGGTTGGTGTTCTGGGATTGGCGATCGGTGAAGAATACGGCGGCGGCGCCGCGAGCCTGTACGAACTCGGTGTGTTCTTTCGCGAGGCCGGACGGGTACTGTGCCCATCGATCGTCTACAGCACACTGCAATTCGGTATTGCTGTCGGGCGACTGGCCACGCCGGAACAACGCAGCCGGTATCTGCCCGCATTGGCTGAAGGTCGACTCCGTGCCGGCGTTGCCGCCTGGAATCCCGGTGACGCCGGTGACATCCGACCGACGGTGACGGCAACCCCAGTGCAGGGTGGGTGGCTGCTCAACGGCACCCTGCCATTTGCCGTGAACGCCGCGGAGTCCGACGTGGTCCTCGTGACTGCTCGCACCTCGGTGTTCGCTGAACCGGAACGATTGATCTGTGCGTTTATCGAGCCGACAGCCCCAGGGTGGAATGCCGTCCCCTTGTCGAACATGTCCGGAGAGAGGCTCTCTCGGGTCCATCTGGTCGACATCTTCGTCTCGGACGAGTCGGTGTCGCTCGGGTTGAGCGGGAACGGGTTGAGCGTCGCCGATCTTCGATGGGTGGCCAACGCGGCAGTGGCGCTGCAATGTATGGAGATGGCCGGTGGTGGCGCCGCAGTTCTGGACCGCACCGTCGACTACATTGCGCAGCGCGAGCAGTTCGGACGGTCGATCGGCAGTTTCCAAGCCGCGCAACACATCATTGCCGATATGCACATCGCGCTCGAAGGCGCCCGCTTGGCTGCTGCGCAAGCGGTGTGGTGGGTGGCTCGCGGCGAATCCGCCACTCGCGCGGTCGCGATTGCAAAAATGCAGTGCAATGAGGCCTACAAGCGCGCGACGCTCGACGCACATCAGTTGCACGGCGGCATGGGATACGTCCTCGAAACCGATCTGCATCTGTGGTCGGAGAGGGCAAAGGTCACCGAAATCCGCTACGGCACAGCAGATGTTGCTGCGGGCTGGCTGCAGAAGGAGCTGAATCTTGCCTAGTGTGGCGAAGCCGGAACCGCGGCAGGCACTTCAGGATCTCCGGATCGTGGATTTGTCGAGATGGGTGGCCGGCGAATACGCAACGAAGATGTTCGCAGATTTTGGTGCGGACGTTGTCAAGGTCGAAAAGCCGGAGACAGGTAGTCTGACGCGGTCGTGGGGGCCGTTCCCCGACGATGTTCCGAACGTCGAGCGAAGTGCGCTGTTTCTGCATCTGAACACCAACAAGAAATCGCTTGTCCTCGACCTGAGTTCGGATGCCGGACGGGACGTTCTCCTGAACCTCGTGGACACCGCGGACGCTGTGGTGGAGTCCTTCCGGCCCGGACAGCTCGAGAAGTTGGGCCTGGGGCCGGACGTGCTCCAGGCGCGCAACCCTTCGCTGGTGATCACGCGGATCAGTGCATTCGGCCAGACCGGACCGTACCGGGACCGTGAAGCGAGTGGCCTGGTCCTACAGGCTGCCGGTGGTCCGATGAATGCAACCGGTGCGGCTGATCGCGCGCCGTTGCGCAAACCGGGACTGCTCGAGCACTACACGATCGGTCGTACAGCCGGCGAAGCAACGATGGCCGGAATTTTCAGTGCCAAGCGCACGGGACAAGGTTCGGTGATCGACGTGTCGGGGCAGGAGGTGCTGCTCGCCGGCGCCGACCGGCGAGCGTCGTATCTGGTCTCGGCGGCGTATTCCGGCATGAATGCCCCACGCGGAGTTCGAAGCCCGCATCGGCACGGCGTGACGTTCACCGGGCCGTTCCGGGCGAAGGACGGATTCGTGATGCTGTACGTGACCAATCAGGCATTCTGGAATCGATTGGTCGACATCGTCGGTGAGCACGACAGCGAATTCCATGCTCGATATCACGGACGCGAGACAATCATGGGAACGGACCGTGACGAGTTCATGGACTATGTCTCCAAGTGGTTCGCACAGCGACCGAAAGTCGCGATCATGGAACAGTGTGAGGCGGCTCGTATTCCCGTCACGGCGTACCTCAACGTCTCGGAATTGTTGAGTCACGATCACTTTCGTAGCCGAGGCGCGTTTGTCCGTGGTTCGCACCCGGTCGCGGGAACGTTGGAGTACACCGGTGCCCCGTGGCGGATGGCCAACGGGTACCGGTTGCGTCATACCGCGCCAACTCTCGACCAGCACGGCCCGGAGATCCGCGAGCTACTGGCACAGGCACAGTCACCGGCACAGACAGGGGAGCGATCGTGAGTTATCCGCTCGAGGGGATTCGTGTTGTCGACTTGACGGTTGTCTGGTCCGGACCCGGTGCGACAGCGATGCTGGGGGACTTGGGTGCCGAAGTGATTCGGGTGGAAGGCAACAACCGCGTCAGCCGACAAGTATCGGCAAAGACCACAAAGGAATCGATCGCGCAGACGGGCTATCACGGCGGCACCTATCCGGAGAAGGATCCCGGCGAGCGGCCGTACGACCGCACAGCTCTGTTCAATTGGCATTCCCGGAACAAACTTTCGGCGTGTATGAATCTCGACACGGCAGAGGGACACGCGGCGGTGATCGAACTGATCAAGGTCAGTGATGTTCTGGTGGAGAACAATTCCAACGGCACTCTGGAGAAGTTGGGTCTCGGACACGAGCATTTGCTCGAACTCAACCCACGGTTGATTGTCGCTCGTATGCCTCCCCTCGGGATGACGGGACCGATGAGTGACTATCTCGGTTACGGGCCCAATTTCAATTCGCTCGTGGGGATTGCCGCGATGGACGGTTACGAGGGTGAGGAAGCCGACTCGGCCGGCGAGAATTACCACATGGATGAGGCAGCGCCGGCGGGATTGGCCTTTGCGGTGATGGCCGCGTTGTGGGACCGCGAGCACACCGGCGTCGGGGGACTTGTGGAGTTTGCGCAGGCGGAGAACGTCATGGCGGAGATCGGGGAATTTGTACTCGACGCTCAGGTAAACGGGAGAGTTCCGGAGATTCTCGGCAACTCCGATCCTCATGTGCTGCAAGATGTTTACCTCAGTGCCGATGCAGACCGGTGGGTCGCTATCTCCGTGCGCAGCGATCGCGAGTGGACGGCATTGGCTGCGGTGATCGGCGGGGACGAACTCGCCGTACTTGGCGCCGATGCGGCCACAAGACGGACCAATTCCGCGTCGATCAGGGATCGAATCGCGCATTGGGCACGGTCCGTGTCGGCCGCCGAGATCGTTTCGGTGTTGCAGGATTGCGCCGTTCCCGCGGGTGAGGTGATGAGAGAAACCGGATTGCTCGAGGACGACCATCTACGCGAGCGGGGCTGGTTCCAGGAGCGAACGCACCCGTCGGTGGGAACCTATCGATATCCTGGACATCCCTGGCGGGTAGAGGGATTCGATCTTGCCTTCGGGCGAGTACTCCCGGGGTTCGGTGAGGACAACGAGTACGTCTACAAGAAGATTCTCGGCTATTCCGATGAGAAGTATGCAGAACTCGAGAATGCCGGACTGGTCACAGACCGTCAAATAGCGTGAGAGAGAAAGAACATGACTGAAAACATAGCCGTGGTTCCGGATTCGGAATCTCTGATCCCCGACACTGTTGCGGAGCGGGTCGGGGAAGTGGTCTCGAGGGCAACAGGAGCTGTCGTCGCGCGGGATTGGCAACGATGGGCGGTGTCTGTCGGCGAGACCAACCCGCTGTACTTCGACAGTGCCTATGCCCGTGAGCACGGCTATCGCGATATTGTTGCTCCGCCGTTGTATCTGCAGTACGCGATTCTCGGGGTGACGCCGATACCGGAACTGCGGGTAGACGGGTCATCCGGGGCTGCCTCCGGGAATCTGGTATTCCCGTTGTGTCCCAAGCGGATGGCCGGCGGCGAGAACACCACTTTCCTTCGGTCAGCCTATGACGGCGACGTGATCACCAGTGTGCGCGTCGTGGATTCGGTGGTCGAGAAGCGCGGTCGATCCGGCCGGTTCGTGCTGGTGACGTGGAAAACCACGTATACCAATCAGAATGACGAGGTTGTGGCCGAAGCGACGACCTCGATGATCGCCCGTCCGTAGCTCGCCCGGCCGTATCCCGCAGAAAGATGAAAGTTATGTCACCGCAAGTGTATTTCGACGACATCGAGACCGGCGACACGATTCCGGTGTTGGCGGTCAGTGTCACTCAGCTGCAGATGTTCCTCTTCAGTGCGGCAACGTACAACGGGCATCGCATCCACTACGACCGGAGTTGGGCCGTCGACGTCGAGGGTTACCAGGACGTCGTAGTGCAGGGGCCGCTCCAGGCGGCCCTTCTGGCGCGCGTTGTCACCGACTGGATTGGCGGTGCTGGATCGTTGGTGAACTTCTCGGCCTCGAACCGCGCCGTGGCCTTTCCCGGCGAGCCGTTGGAATTCACGGGAACAGTGACCGGCAAGCGCGACGAGAACGGCAGAGCATTGGTCGATCTGGATCTTGCGGGAGTACGTGGCGGTGAGGTGCTGATGCCGGGAACTGCGACGGTACTGCTGCCGCGTCGGGGCACTGCCGCCGCGGATGGAGTGTCCTGATGGCGGGACTGCGCGGAGAGGCTGCCATCGTCGGATTTTGTGAACTGCCTGCCCAGCGTAAGCAGACCCGACCGGAGTTGTTGACCATCGAGCAGTGGGCAATGCTCTCGAAGCTGGCAATTGAGGACGCGGGGCTGGAGGCTTCGCAGATCAATGGTCTTGTCACGCATGGTATTGCGGAATCCGATATGTTTGCTCCGGCCACGCTGTCCGAATATCTCGGGATTCCCCTGAACTTCGGTGAGCGAGTAGACCTCGGCGGTGCAACGGCAGCCGGGATGGTGTGGCGAGCTGCCGCAGCCGTCGAACTCGGTATCTGCGACGCGGTGTTGGTTGTTGTTCCTGGGTCGTTCATGACTCCGAAATCTCAGATTCAGCCCGCGGCGGATCCGGGGTATCTCGGTGCTTCGAGTGGCAAGTTCGGTTCTCCTCAGGCCGAATTCGAGATTCCGTTCGGTAATCTCGGGCAGAACGCGCCGTACGCTCAGATTGCACGGCGGTACGCGGCGGAATTCGGGTACGACGAGCGTGCCACTGCCAAGATCGCAGTGGACCAGCGAACCAACGCCTGTGGTACTCCGGGCGCGGTGTTCCACGGAAAGCCGATCACCATCGACGACGTCCTGGCGAGTCCGATGATCGCTGATCCCATTCGGATGCTCGAGGTGGTGATGCGGGTTCAGGGTGGGGCGGGGATTGTCGTGGCGAACGCGGACATCGCCCGTCGTGGCCGTAACCGTCCGGTCTGGGTCAAGGGGTTTGGCGAGCACCTGTCGTTCAAGACGCCGACCTATGCGGACGACATGGTGCGCACGCCGATCGCGAAGGCTGCCGACACGGCATTCGACATGGCTGGAATCTCGCGCTCAGCGGTCGATGTGGCGTCGATCTACGACTGCTACACGATCACGGTGGTGATGAGCCTCGAAGACGCAGGCTTCTGTGAGAAGGGGAAGGGCATGGAGTTCGTGTCGTCGCGAGACCTGACCTTCCGCGGCGATTTCCCGTTGAATACCGCGGGCGGCCAATTGTCCTACGGGCAAGCCGGAATGGCGGGCGGAATGCATCACGTATGTGACGGTGTGCGTCAGGTGATGGGCCGATCCGGGGCGGCGCAGGTCGAGGACTGCAATACCGCTTTCGTCACCGGGAACGGCGGCATCATGAGTGAGCAAGTTGCACTGATACTCCAGGGAGACTAGGCATGTCGAATGAAAAGCCGTTTCCGGAACCGACACCGGTGTCCGCACCGTTCTGGAATGCTCTGCGAGAGCGCAAGATAAAGATCCAGTACTCACCTTCTTCGGACGAATTTGTGTTCTATCCACGATTGCTGGCGCCGCGCACGTTGGCCGACGACCTCGAGTGGCGTGAGATCAGGGGACTGGGCACGCTCTACACCTATACGGTGGCTGACCGTCCGACGGCACCGCCGTGGTCGGATGCGTTGCCGCAGTTGTTGGCGGTGGTGCAGTGGGACGAGGGACCGCGGTTCAGTACCGAACTGGTCGAGGTCGGCGATCGCGAGCTCAGCGTCGGTATGCGGGTGGAACCCGTGTTCTGTGACTATCCGGATCGAGACATCACGCTGCTGCGATACCGGCCTGTATCGCTCTGACACCTTCAGTGTCAGAGCGATCCGAGCATCAGTCTTCGTGTTTGCGGAGCTCGTCCGGAGTGCGGGGTTCAGGCTTCTTCCGGCGTGCTTTTCCGGCGCTGGATTTGTCGGTCCCGAGTCGAGAGATGTTCTCCAACATCCAGTTTGCTCGGTCGCGCTCTGATTCGTAGTACATCTCCGACCATCGCAGCACCAGTTCGGGATATGCCCATCCAGCTTCCTCGGATGCGCCTTCGGCATCGGCAATTGCGCGGATGCGCATCTTTTCGGACTGGTCGCGGTGTTCGGTAAGTACAGATTGCAGTTTGTCGGGGTCGGCTAGATGGCCGAGCCACATTCTGAGCATCACGCCGTGTTTGAGCACTGCGGGTTCGACCGGCGATTCGTTTGCCCACGTCGCTACCGCGTCGGTTCCGGCCGGAGTGATCGCGTACAGGCGCTTGCTCTTGACATCGTTTGTGCTCACCACGCGGGAGGTGGCATAGCCGTGTGCCTCGAGATTGCGTAGTTCGCTGTAGATCTGGCTGTACGACGGTGCCCAGTAGAAGAACCGCAGGCTCCAGTCCGCCCATTTCTTGAGGTCGTAACCGGAGAGTTCGGATCCGAATGAGAGGAGGCCCAGGACGGCCCAGCTTGTCGGTCGCAGAGTGGGTGCGTCTGCGGATGTTTTGTCCTTTGCCATGGTCGAAAGGTTACCTGCCGGTAGACCACCAGAGAGTATTTCGGTTAGAAATATGCTGAAAAGTAGTGCGGGAAGGTACGGATGAACGGCGCTCTCAACCCCGGTTCCGGAGAACCACTCAGCGGGAGAGGCGCCAAGCCTGAGTCGGCCGGATGTTTCAATGCAGACATGCCGCGTGATCTTTTGGTACCGACGCTCGACGCGCTCTGCCTGGACTTGGCGCAGCGGTGCGGAGACCGAGTGGCATTGCTCGACGGCAGCCAGGAGATCACGTACGGCGAACTGACGGACCACGCGCTGAGGGTGGCGACTGTTCTGGCGAATGCGGGCGTGCGACCGGGCTCACGGGTGGTTCTCAGCGGCCGCAACACCGCCGACTGGGTATGTATCGCCTTCGGGATCCTGTGCGCTGGGGCAACTGTTGTTCCGGTGGGGCACGGCGTCAGTGACCTCGAGTATTCACGGATTCTCGATGTCACAAAACCAGCCCTGGTAGTCGACGAACCACGGATCGCCGACATCATGGCGGCGGCCGGAGTCGCCACCCCTGATCCGGATCGGCCTGCTGCCAGTCCCGATGATGTTGCGGTGATTCTTTCGACCTCCGGTTCGACAGGAGTGTCCAAGCAGGTCCCCATGACCCACGGACAGCTGTCACGGTTGTACTCGGCAGTGGCGCAGCGACTCGAGTTGACGACTGCAGATCGAGTGATCGGTGCCGTCCCGTTTGCACATTCGTTCGGTTTCAACGGCGTGCTGCTGACCGCGATGTGCGCGGGAGCCTCGGTGCGCGTCGTCGAACACTACGACAGAGCCGACCTGGCCGACGTGATAGTCCGTGACCGCGTCACCGTGGTGATGGGGCCACCGACCATCCTCTTCGACCTCGTCGGCAGCGGCCGCGACGACATCGGGTTGGTATGCAGGATGGCGGTGAGCGGCGGTTCCGAAGTGCCGCTCGACCGGATGCGCGGTGCGTGCCGCGAACTCGGAATCGTGAACATGGTTGTGGGCTACGGACTTACCGAAGCGTGCGGGACCGTCGCCATGGGCAGTATCACCGAAGGCGAATCAGGTTCGCTCGCGATGTTGACCCCCGTCGACGGACTCGAGATCCGGATTGTCGACGACTACGGCTATCCGCTTCCGCCCGACGAGGACGGCCACGTGCTCTGCTCCGGGTACAACATCATGCACGGATATCTCCGAGCCGGAGACGATCCGGAATCAACGCCCGACGACGCGGTGGACGGTGACGGATGGTTGCGAACCGGCGACATCGGTTGGTCCGACGACGAAGGACACCTGTACATCGTCTCGCGGGCAAAGGACACGGTGATTGTCAGCGGATTCAACGTGTACCCGCAAGAAGTCGAGACGATATTGATGGAGCACCCGTTGATCCTCGAAGTCGCAGTGATCGGTGTCGCCGACGAACGGCAAGGTCAACGGCTGGTTGGCTGCATCATCCCGGTCCACGGGTACTCCGTCGATCCGCAGGATCTGATCGAATTCTGCAAGGAACGATTGAGTGCCTACAAGGTGCCGCGCATCTTTGTCGAGTTGGAGATGTTCCCGACAACGCACACCGGAAAACGATCACGTGAAGAATTACGCAAGCAGATTTCGCAGAGATTATGACTTGCGTGTGCGGGTATCACGCAATGAACTGAATAGGCCACTGGCCGTTTATATCTGACACGTCTTTCCCCTGGCTGCTCAGGAATTCGGCAAAATCACGTTGCCGTTCGGCATGCCATTGTGCCTGATCGATCATGAGATCAAGATCGTTGATCTCGGGAAAACGCACCGCCAATTCTTGTGCGAGAGCTGCGGCGGCCATAGCATCGGCCTCTGCATCGTGTGCGGATTCGAGGGTGATTCCGTAAAACTCGCAGACCGCAGACAGTGTTCGCTTCCCCTTGCGGAACTTGTCCATCGCGCGATCGATGACGTACGGATCCACAACCATCCCGGGAACCAGCGCCGGCTTGCCGATACGCAAACCTTCGGAGTGCATGACCGTGAGGTCGTAGGACGCATTGAACGCAACAACCGAATGATCACGGGCCCACGAATTGTGGAGAGCCTCACGGATCTCCTCGTAGCCCTCGGCGTAGTCCTGGCCGTGCTCGGCCGCATGCTCGGTGGTGATGCCGTGGATGGCGATGGCACCGGCCGGAATATCGACGCCCGGGTTGAGTAACCAGGTGCGGGTCTCGACACTCGAGCCGTCCACGACGGCAACACACGCGCTGACGATCCGGGCAGTGGATGGATCACGCCCCGTGGTCTCGAGGTCGAACGCGCAGATCGGGCGATCGGACCAGTTGTTCATCGGGGGCCTTTCGGTGTGCAAGTTCATGTCCGGTTCACTATGCACGCAGGCACCGACAAACAACTGGCCGGCCGACAACCGGAGTAGCGGCCTCGTCGATGTCGTTCAGGCGGAGGGTTGCTCGGCTACTGCCTTCTCCACGAAGCGGCGCGTCTGATCGAATGCCGCGGCGACCTGGACCGTGTTGGTCATGTCACTGATTTCGGCCCAGCGTTCGGCGACAACCTCGGGCGAGAGCGCATCCTGCGGGATGTAGACGCCCTGTGACTCCTCCATGCGGGCGATTGCGAACACACCGGCGCCGGCGCTGAGGATCGTCTTGGTGGGGGCGTCGTCGGAGACCATGAACAGCGCGCCCGGTGAAATCGACTCGGGAGCAAGGAGTGCAAGGGTTTTCTCGTCGAGGAGGTCCTCGGTCATGCGAGTAGCTGCTGTGGGGGCAAGGGAGTTCACGCGAATGCCCTTGCGCTCGCCCTCGATGGACAACACGTTCATCAAACCGACGACGCCCGACTTGGCGGCACCGTAGTTGGCCTGGCCGAAGTTGCCGTAGATGCCCGACGCGGACGTGGTCATGAGAATGCGGCCGTAGTTCTGCTCGACCATGTGCGGCCAGACGGCTTTGGACACGATGACGGAACCCATGAGGTGAACGTCGATGACCTTGCGGAAATCGTCCAGTTCAGCCTTGACGAACGACTTGTCGCGCAGGATGCCGGCGTTGTTGACGAGAATGTCGACGCGGCCCCACTTCTCGATCGCAGCGGCGACCATGGCGGCAACTGCGGCGGAGTCGGTGATGTCGCAGTGGTCGGCAAGCGCTTCACCGCCGAGAGCCTCGATCTCGGCTACTACCTTTGCGGCTGCGGTATCGGCGCCGCCACTGCCGTTCACGGATCCGCCCATGTCATTGACAACAACGCGTGCGCCGCGCGCGGCAAGGGCCAAGGCGTGGGCTCGGCCGAGGCCACCGCCTGCGCCTGTGATGATCGCGACCTTGCCTGAGAAATCCAGTGACATGGGGAAAACCTCTCTGATCTGGGATACTACCGAGTATTACTATGTCAAAGTGTGGAAACAAGTCAAGGCAGTGAAGGGTGAACGATGAGTGCTGACGCACTGGACATGCGCTCGGTGATCATCGAGACGGCTGCAGACGCATTTGCGGCGGACGGATACGCCGCCACGACCATCGACGACCTCGCGGATCGCGTCGGCGCTACCAAAGGTCTTGTCTACTACCATTTTCGGTCGAAGTTCGATATCTACCTGGCTATTTTCGAGCAGGGCATGAACAGGCTCCGCGCGGAAGTCGACCGAGAAGTGGCGGCGGGCGGCACCGGATTGGCCAAGCTGACGGCGATGTCGCGGGCCCATCTGATCAATCTGATGACGCACCTCGGACATCACCATGCAATTCACCAGGGCGTGCGGGGGCAGATGAATTCGGCACTCAAGCCTCGCCAACAGCAGGCGCTCGTCGAACTCAACGACCTCCGGTTGGACTACGAGAAACTCTTCGAACAGGTGATGATCGACGGAGTCGCCGACGGGTCGATCCGCGCGACGTCACCGCGGATGGCGGCAAAAGTGCTGCTCAGCAGCCTTAACGGTATCGATCTCTGGTATCGCCGTCGAGAGGGCCAGTCGCTCGCGGAAACCGAGGCGTTGGCTGACGAGATCGTCGAACTCTTGATCGGCGGGTTGCGCGCGCCGCACTAGTGCGGCGCCAGACTGTCCGTAGAACCGGCTGCGGTGGCGGACAGTCTGTCGGTTGTCGCAGCTCTCCCCGCACCCCAAGGTTCTCTTATGGCAATTACCGAGGGTGTAACCGGCGAGCAGACCGGGGCGGATCGCGAGTACGGAGACCGCGTACTTGCCGTCGAACCTGGCGGAAACGAGTTCATTCCCGACGAGGATCGCCACGGCACGCCCAGTCAGTTGTTCTGGACCTGGATGTCCCCGAACCTCGAATTCGCCACGATCTTCATCGGAGTTCTCTCCGTATCCGTGTTCGGCATGACATTCTGGCAGGCAACCCTCGGGCTGGTCATCGGAACAGCTCTCGGCGCGGCCGCGCACTTCGTGCTGTCGGCACGCGGACCCCTGCACGGTGTACCGCAAATGGTGCTCGGCCGATTGGGATTCGGATACCGCGGCAATGCTCTGCCGTCGGCGTTCATGTCGATCATGTGCGGCGTCGGATGGTTTGCGACCAACAGTGTCAGTGGCGCTTTTGCGCTCAACACACTGACTGGATTGCCGCCGGTACCTTCGCTGTTGGTGATCGTCGTTATCCAGACCGTATTCGCCTTCTTCGGGCACAACCTCGTTCAGGCTTTCGAGCGATACGCGTTTCCCGTCCTCGCCGTCATCTTTGCGATCACTGCGATTGTCATTCTGACCAAAGCCAATCCAGGTGCGCCGGCGATCGAGGGTGGCGTCGGCGGCCTGGGCGGGTTCCTCCTCACGGTGGGTACCGCGTTCGGGTACGCCGCCGGGTGGACGCCCTATGCCGCTGACTACACGCGCTACCTTCCATCGTCGGTCTCGACATTCCGAACGGGCCTGTTCGCGTCGGCCGGGCTGTTTGTCTCCTGTGTGGCACTGTCGGTTGTCGGTGCTGCATCGGTCACGATCGGTGCAGCATCGTCGGATAACCCTGCCGATGCCTTTACCTCCAATCTTCCCTCGGCACTTGCCAATCTGACGCTACTTGCCATCGCGCTCGGAGCCGTCGCTGCGAATGCACTCAATGTCTATTCCGGCTCGATGGCTTTCGTGACCATCGGCTTGAAACTCCCGGTGAAAACGCAACGCGCCATGGTCGCAATGGTTTTCGGAGTTGTCGGATTTCTCGTTGCGTGGTGGGCACTCGCCGATGCAGCAGCAAGCTACGAAGCTTTCCTTCTTGTTGTCGCCTACTGGATCGGTCCGTGGCTCGGCATCATGTTTGCCGACCAGTATCTGCGCCGCGGGCAGCGCATCGACAATCTCCTCTACGATCCCGAGCACACCAACTGGGGCGGATTCTCAGCCTTCGTGATCGCACTCCTCACTTCGGTTCTGCTGTTCTCCAATCAGGAGAAGTTTGTCGGCTACGTCGTACGGTCAGTCCCCGAGCTCGGCGACATCACGTTCTTCGTGGGATTTGTCATCGCGGGCGGACTTTATCTCCTCCTCAACGGTTCGAAAATCTCTCGCGGCAAGTCGGTGAGCACACAGCGCTAGAAGCAGAGTTGCGTACATCGACGGTATCGACGGATCGTATCCGAGTAGGGCCCGGATGCGGTCGAGTCGTTGATAGAGCGACTGCCTCCCCAGATGCAATGCGGCTGCTGAACGTGTTGCGCTGCAACCATGTCGGAGATGAACTTCGAGTGTTCTCGTGAGATCACTGGAATGAGTGTCGTCCCAGGAAACCAGGGGAGCGACGACGGACACCATTCGCTCCCGGACGTCCACGGGCAACTGGTCCACCGCGAGTTCCGGTGCCAGTTCGCGCGTAGTTGTGACCACGCGTCCGGCGAGCCAGGTCCGACGAGCCGACGTCGCAAGGCGAAGCCCTGATCTGGCAGCGTGCAGTGCCGCACTAACCTCGGACGGCGTGAACGAACACGGGTCTCCGATCACCACCGTGACACCGTCGGTGATGTTGGACGACAAGGACGTTCCGAATGCCGCACTCACGGCTCCGACAGCATCGATTGTCTTGGCAGGCACCGCAACAAGACCGAAAGTGCTGGCATGAACTTCGGCGGCCAGATTGGGTTGACCGAGCAGTTTGGCTGCAGAATCAAGCAGACGTATCGAGATTCGTGAGCCAGGGGAGTCGATAGCGATCGCAACGACGCGGTGCCCGGGAGTGGGATGGAACCCGGCGGCCGCGGATCTGACTCGAAGGTCGATCTGCCGTACGTCGCCCCGCTCCAGCAGATCCGACACGAGGGTGGCGGCCGCCCGCTGGGGGCGGCCGGTCAGGCTTCCCGAATAGGTCAGTGCCAACCCCAACGAACCGGCAGCGCGTTGCAACAGCCCGTGCAACGTTGCCGGATTCAGTGTCGAACCTGGTCCCGCCGTCAGAGTTCCCCAGGCTCCGTCTCTGGAATGGATAGTGGCAGTCGCAGTTCCGGCGTCAGCGGCACGCCACGCAGATCGATCATCGTCGACGCCATGTGCCGCGACGAGGGCGCCGCTGCCACTTGTCACGATCAGCGGACAACCGGTTACGTCGCTGATGCGCTCGAGCAGAGTGGCGACACCGCTGCCCGCCATCAATTCGATTTCGAGTACCCGCGCGAGATCATTTCCCAGGCGCAAAACAGAGACTTCACGCGAAATGATCTCGGTGTTCGCGTTCTGGCACAGTTCGATGAAGGGGACAACAGTCCGGAGCGCGATCAGCGGCATCCCCATGATCGACGCCTCCTCGATCATGTCCGACGGAATCGTGTCGAAGGTTCGTCCGAGTTCTACGGCAACTCCGGCGACGTTTCGATTGCCGACCTCTCGCAGATAATGTCGCCTTGTCCCCGGATCGACTCCGGACAGCCCCAAACCGGTAGTGAGCAACAGTTCATCCCCGGACAGCAACGGACTGATCTCGTAGATCTCGCTCGAATGGACCCAACGGACCACCCGTCCCAACTGGCTGCCACCTGCTAGAACCTGTGGATCGGCCCCACGAAACTGGTTGTCGAGTAGCTCGCGCACGGTGAGAGTCATCGGTTCGGCTTTCCTCACTCTGGGCGACAGTATGTCCACACTAGGGGCGGCTCGTTACAACAATGTGTCAGTTGTGGATGTATCCGGAACCGCAGAAGGTAGAGGTATGTCGACGACTGTGACGAGCGCTTCTCGCGCTCTCGACCCCCAGGCAATGTTGCAGGCAGCGATAACCGAGGCTGAACTCGGCCGCAGTGAGGGTGGAATCCCCATCGGCGCGGCACTCTTCGCATCCGACGGCACCCTTCTCGGGAGTGGCAGAAACCGTCGAGTCCAGCATGACGATCCCTCGGTGCACGGTGAAACCGACGCCTTCCGTGCCGCCGGACGGCAACTCGACTATCGGCAGACCATTATGGTCACCACTCTCTCGCCGTGTTGGTACTGCAGCGGGCTCGTGCGTCAGTTCAACATCGGATCTGTGATCGTCGGTGAAAGCGTCACATTTACCGGCGGACACGAGTGGCTCCGAGAGAACGGGGTGTCTGTCACAGTTCTGCGGGATCAACACTGCATCGATCTGATGACCGAGTTCATCGAAACAAATCCGGCACTGTGGAACGAAGACATCGGGGTAGCGGAATGAAAGCTGTATCGACCGTGGATATTTCCCTGTGGCGCGCCGGCGGCCTCGGTGCCGAAGCCGTCGCGCGTGAGGTGGACGAAGGGCTGCGCCGGGCGGGCTTCCTCCTCGTTCGTGGACACGGGATCACCCAGGAACTTGCCGCAGACGTGCGAGCTGCGGCGCGGAATTTCTTTGCACTACCCGAAGAGGTCAAAGCCCGGTACGCCGCAGTAGTCGGCGAACGCGGATGGATCGGTCCGGGAATGGAGGCAAACGGCTACTCCGAGGGAACCGAAACTCCGCCGGATCTCAAGGAAACCTTTGCGATCGGAGCAGAAACTCGGACAGGAGATCCGCTGGTCGACGACGTCTGGTTTCTCTCCAACGTCTGGCCGAGCGAAGTTGCCGAACTACACGAGCTCTTGACCGTCTACACCGCGCAGATGCGTCGACTGTCGGACGATTTGCTGGAGATGTTCGCAGCCGCACTAGGTTTGACGAATAACCCATTCGATGGGCTTGCCGACCTCCCCACCTGGACGTGCAATATCAACCACTACCCACCGATGAGCGTGGTGGGTGAGCCTGAGCCGGGACAGTTCCGCATCGGTCCGCACACGGATTTCGGAACGGTGACAGTTCTCGATCGTGAGCCCGGATCCGGTGGACTGCAGGTGTACACGGACGAGGGCGGTTGGGAAGACGCCCCGTACGACGCCGAAGCGTTAACAGTCAACATCGGGGACCTTCTCGAGTACTGGAGTGGCAAACGCTGGCCGTCGGGCCGTCACCGCGTGCTTCCTCCCCAGGCGGACGCTCCGGAGGAAGATCTGGTCTCGCTCATCTACTTCTACGAACTCAATCACGACGCAGTAGTCACCCCGTTGGAGTTGCCGATCGGGCGGGTTTCCGGCCTGGAACCCGTCGTGTCGGCCGACTTCATCAAACTTCGGTTGGACGCGATCACTCTCCAGTCGGCGAAATCCTGAGTTTGTCCAGTTCCAGGAAGAGGGGTAGTGTGTGGGCGTCGTGCGCCGTCCGAGTGCATGAATGATTGCGTAGGAATTCAGGGAAGAGGAGGTGTGGCTTGTAATGCGTGGCCAACCTCCGAGTACCAACTGAAGCTGTAGGCCACCCGGGTTGTCGGGCATTTTGCTGCAGCTTCATTGTGTGTTCATCGGCCTGACGTTTCGCTGTGAAGCGAACTTCGCCGTTCACTCTTCCTTGAAAGCTGTTGCAGCATGTCTGAATTCAAGTCCCGCCGGTCACCCTTTCCACGTCGTTCGGCAGGTTTCGGCGACAGTCGAACCGGCCATGTGCGTGCCCGCACCGTCGTGAAGGCCGCACCGGTCGATGCGATTGCGCCGGTGGAAGCTACGGTGGTGAACAGTGGTGTGTACCGCGACGGAACTCGTATCGCGTCGCCTTCCACGCTGGCCGAAGCGTTGTCGTGCCTGCCGGATTCGCAGTCGATGGCATGGATCGGGCTGTACCGGCCCGATGATGCTCAATTGTATGCTGCAGCACAACATTTCGATCTGCACGAGTTGGCCGTCGAAGATGCGATCGTCGCCCATCAGCGGCCCAAGCTCGAGCGCTACGGTGAGACTCTTTTTGTCGTGCTGCGCGCGGCGCGCTACCGCGACGAGACCGAACGCGTCGAATTCGGCGAACTGCATGTGTTCTGCGGCCCCAATTTCGTTCTCACTGTCCGGCACAGCGAATCTCCGGACCTCACCGCCGTGCGAACACGAATGGAAAACGATCCCGATCTCCTCCGTCTGGGAACAGAGGCCGTTCTCTACGCGATCCTCGACGCTGTCGTCGACGGCTATGCGCCGGTTGTCGCCGGCCTGCAGAACGACATCGACGAGATCGAGACCGAGGTATTCAGCGGTGATCCCGGAGTGTCGCGTCGTATCTACGAATTGACCCGTGAAGTCATCGAATTCCAGAGGGCCACAAGGCCGTTGCTCGGTATGCTCCGTGGACTGTCCGCCGGATTCGACAAATACCACACCGACGAAGAATTGCAGCGGTATCTCCGCGATGTCACCGACCACGCGACAACGGTGGTCGAGCAGGCCGACGGGTTCCGGCAGCTGTTGGGAAACATCCTGACCGTCAATGCAACTCTGGTGTCGCAGAATCAGAACGAGGAAATGCGAAACCTCACGCACGCAAGTTATGCGCAGAACGAGGAAATCAAGAAAGTGTCGGCGTGGGCAGCAATTCTCTTCGCCCCGACACTGATCGGAACCGTGTACGGCATGAACTTCGACGACATCCCGGAACTGCACTGGCAGTTGGGGTATCCGTTTGCGCTCTCGATGATGGTGCTGACGTGTGGAAGTCTCTACACGATTTTCAAGCGGCGAGGCTGGCTCTGACTGTGCGCCTTTGTTAACCGCGGGCGGTTAACAAAGGCGCACAGCAAGCTACATCGTTGCCGTGCAGACGGTGAACTTGCGTTCAGCGTGCTCGAATCCCGAATCTGCGTCGGAGCCACAATCTTCGATGGACGTCGAGCCCTGCAGGATTTCGATGACCTGGACAACGTCGCTTCCCGAATCGCCGCAGTCGATGCGGGCCGGTTCGTCGTCGAGGCCGCCAGGTCCGAGATCCATGCATCCGCCGACGACCCAGTCGATGTCGAGGCAGACAGCGCCCTGTTCCTGTCCGAGGAGAGTCTCGTAATAGGTCTGATCGATGTCGGACGCGCACTGATCCGACGTGGGAGCCTTGGCGACGACCTTGTAGTTGGATTCGTCACTGCCACACACCGCATGGTCGATTTCGGCGTCGTTGGTGGTGCCGCCGATCTTGACGCAGTCGCCGATGCTCACGTCGATGTCGACGTCACCGCCGGCGTCGGTGCCCTCTTGACCGTCGATTTTCGAGGTCGTGGGACTGGCTGACGTTGTGGTCGAATCTGCCACGGAGGATGATGATTCCGCGATGGCTTTGGGTTCTACGTCAGATCCACACCCGACGGTGAAAATGGCGATCGCAGATGTCGCGATTACCGCAGTACACAGGCGTCCGAAGATTCCGGACATGAAGCCCCCTTTGCTAGATCTTGAACTGTTCGGGGTCTATTCCAACTGACCGCTAGTCGAATTGCGAATTGGACTGTCAGTATGAGTGGGTGGACCTCCCTCAGATGCCGCCGCTCGCCCCGATGTTGGCGAAGGCCGCTACGACAGTGCCGGTACAACCCGAATCCGATGAGCCGATGTGGTCGTACGAACCGAAATGGGATGGCTTTCGGTCGATTGTCTTCCGCGACGGGGAGGAGGTGGTCCTCGGTTCTCGAGGAGGAAAGGACTTGGCTCGGTACTTTCCCGAAATCGTCGAAGCGGTGAAGGCGGAACTGCCTGACAGATGCGTGGTGGACGGCGAGCTCGTTGTTCCGCGGGAAGTGAACGGTGTGACGCGGCTGAGTTGGGAAGCGCTGTCCGAACGTATCCATCCGGCGGCCAGCCGGGTGAAACTGCTCGCCGAACAGACACCAGCGCAATTTGTCGGATTCGACCTGTTGGCGCTAGGAGATCGGGATGTAGCGGCCGAAGATTTCACGCTACGACGCGCATTGTTGGTCGACACGATCGGCGGCGGTCTCAGCTGCCATGTCACGGCTGCCACTTTCGACAGTGCTGAGGCGATGCGATGGTTCGAGATGTTCGAAGGCGCTGGTCTGGACGGTGTGATCGCCAAGAAGCTGGTCGGCCCCTACCTGCCGAACAAGCGCGAGATGATCAAGGTCAAGCACGCCCGAACCGCAGATGTCGTACTGCTCGGATATCGTCCGCACAAGAGCCAACCGGGGATCGGATCCATGCTGCTGGGTTTGTTCGACGGCTCCGAATTGAAGATGGTCGGGGGCGCTTCGGCATTCACCGCGGCGCGGCGCATCGAGTTGCTGGAAGAACTCGAACCGCTTCGCGTCGGCGAGGACGTGGTGGCCGAAGGGGAGGCAAGCCGATGGAAGTCGGCGGCCGACCGCTCGTGGGTTCCGCTCCGCCCGGAGCGGGTGTTGGAAGTGGCATACGACCAAATGGAAGGGGAACGCTTCCGGCACGCAGCGCGTTTTCTGCGGTGGCGTCCGGATCGAATTCCCGACGAGTGCACGTTCGATCAGTTGGAGGTTCCGGTGCGGTACGACTTCGCGGATGTCCTTGCAGGTGGTGTGTGATGGCCAGTCCGGCAGTGGAACTGGATGTCGACGGAATCGCGGTCCGTCTCTCCAGCCCCGACAAGATCTACTATCCGCAATTGGGCGCAGAAGGCGGAACCAAACGTCAGCTTGTGGAGTACTACCGCACAGTCGCGTTACAGGGCGCCGCGGTGGCCGCACTGAAGGATCGGCCGACGCACCTTCAACGTTTCCCCGACGGTATCGAAGGCGAAGAGGTCTACCAGAAACGGTTGCCGGCGAAACGACCTGAACACGTCGAATCCTGTGAGGTCACGTTTCCGTCCGGGCGCAAGGCCGATGTCCTACGAGTGCAGAGCGCTGCCAACATCGTGTGGGCAGCAAACCTCGGAACCATCACGTTCCATCCATGGGCAGTGCGCTGCCCGGATACCGATCACCCGGACGAATTGCGGATCGACTTCGATCCGCAGCCCGGTACCGGTTTCGCGGAGGCCGTCGCGATCGCCGACGAGGTACTGCGTCCATTGCTGTCGGAGTTGGGTCTGGAAGGGTTCCCCAAGACATCCGGCGGACGGGGCCTGCACGTGTACATTCCGATCGCTCCGCGTTGGGATTTCATCGAGGTTCGCCACGCGGGAATTGCTCTTGCTCGTGAAGTCGAACGACGCAGCGGCGATCGGGCGACAACGGCGTGGTGGAAGGAAGAACGTGGCGAGCGGATCTTCATCGACTTCAACCAAAATGCCAGGGACAGAACGATTGCCGCAGCCTATTCTGCGCGCAAGACGCCGATTGCAACCGTGTCGACGCCGGTGACGTGGGACGAACTGCGTGACGTGCATCCTGATGACTGCACTATCGCGACGGTCCCGAGTCTGCTCGCCGACCGCGGTGATCCGATGGCAGGGATGCACGAGAAGGCCTTCGAGCTCGATGTTCTTCTGGAAATGTTCGACAAGGACATTGCGGCTGGATTGGGAGACCTTCCTTATCCGCCCAACTACCCGAAAATGCCAGGTGAGCCGAAACGGGTACAACCGAGTCGCGATCGAGATCGGAAGGAGCCGGAAACCGAGTAGCGTCTGAAACGGACAAATCCGAGACTCGCGAGTGCATTGTGAGGGGCAAATGGATCACCGGAGCGCACGGGTAACCGGATTATTGATGGGCGGCGGGATAATCGCTGCTCTGAGCATTGTTGGTGCTACCGCACCCTCGTCGGCCGCAACATTGGACTGCTCGGCGAGAGGAATCGACCAAACTCTGGTGGACGGCTCGTCGGCTTGCCGGGCGGTGGCCGATCCAGGCAGTTCCGCCATCTCGCATGTCGAAGGTGACGGAGTGGGGGCCGCAGACTCGCGTGACGGCGGCACATCTGCCGGGCTTGCGATGTTCGGTGGTGTCGCGGCGGCGGAAACACGCGGTGGCATGCTTGCTGCCATTGCTTTCGGACGGGATTCGTTGGCTCTCGGCCGCACCGCGTCACCCTTTGCGCTCGTCTTGGCAGGCCCAGGCGGTCGCGCCGCTGTCGGTGACGCCGACGTTGGCGCGATCTGCGGCGGGGGTCCTGCGCTGGTTTTCAATATCGCGACTGCTCAGGGGTGTTTCAGCGATGGAATATCGACCTGGACGCTGCCGTGACGCTACCTCGCACTACAGTTCACATCGTGACACCGGTCACAAGGATGTAAAGCTGTGGTGGGTCGATCAGGGCAGTTGCCGTGATCAAACGGGGATCGGAGGACGCGATGACGGCAAACGCACGGCGCGGTTCACTCGCACACGCAGAGTCACCGGCGCGGACTGAGTTGTATGTGGATCGTCGATTCCTGCCACTGGCAGACCGGTTCTTTGCGATGTACCGGCAACCGCAGCAAGGCGGCGGCGCGTTGGTTGCGTACCAGGGCGGCGAGAAAGTGCTCGACATCTGGGCCGGATATGCCGACCGTGACCGCCGCTGGGACCACGACACGATCTCGCTCTCGTTCTCCACCGGCAAAGGCGTGGCCAGTACCGTCGTACATCGTTTGGCTGAGCGTGGATTGATCGATTACGACGCACCCGTTGCGCAGTACTGGCCCGAGTTCGGCGCCGCAGGCAAAGACACGATCACCGTTCGTGAATTGATGACGCATCGCGCCGGCCTGCACAAGGTGCGTGGGTTGATGCGCAATCCACTTGATCTCATGGACTACGACGCCGTAGTTGCCGCGCTGGCTGCGAGCAAGCCGGATCCGCGCCGGCTCAAGGGGCCCGGGTACCACGCGGTGACCTACGGATGGTTGTTAGCCGAGTTGGTAGCGCGGGTGACTGGACTGCCCTTCACCGACGTAGTCCAGGCAGAGATCGCGAAGCCGCTCGGTGTCGACGAATTCTGGTTCCGGGTACCCATCACCGAGCGGACGCGTATCGCGAAACTGTTTCCACACATCAATCCGGCAGGTCTGAACTGGGCGTTTGCCTCCACGGTTCTCTCTCATGTCGGCCCAACTCGCGGTCTGGCCGAGGCGGCGATGCCCGACGGGTTCGACGTGATGGTTCGTAATCCGGCGGTGCACGACACGGTGATGCCGGGTTGGAACGGAGTCTTCAGCGCGCGGGCGCTGGCCAGAATGTATGCGGCAATTGCCAACGGCGGCATGCTCGATGGAAAGCGGTTCCTGAAAGAGTCCACCATCGAACAGATGGCGGCCATTCAAACGCGCGAGCGTGACTACGTGCTTGCCGTTCGGCCCAATTGGGCTCTCGGTTATCACCCGCCGATCATCGCAGCACGGCGTCAACCGCGAAACGCCATCGGACATTACGGCGTCGGTGGTTCGGGCGCGTACGCCGATCTCGACAGCGGCCTGTCCTTGGGTTTCACGACCAACCGATTGGGTAGTGCCGTAACAGCACTCGGCGACCTTCGTCTCGCCAGGCTGGGAGCCGAGGCACAGGAGTTGGCGCGTCGAACATAGCGAGGGAGGGGAAATGGTCGTCGACCTTGCGGCAGCAAAACGATTTCTGGCCGGCAACGGCCGGATACTCGACCGTCACCGGTTGAATTTGGTTCTGGGACACGGTGACCGGGATGGTGCATTGGCGTCCGTCGAGGGCTACCGCAATCCCGACGGTGGGTACGGCTGGGGTCTCGAGCCGGACCTGCGTTCGTCAAGTAGCCAACCCGGTGGCGCACTGCATGCGTTCGAGGTTTTTGCCGATGTCGGTACGGTGACCCCACGGGCGCTGGAATTGTGCGACTGGTTGCAGTCGATATCGCTCGTCGACGGTGGTTTGCCCTTTGCTCTTCCGATTTCCGAATCGGCGGGTTGCGCGCCGTTCTGGGTCGATGCGGATCCGACGGTGTCGTCGTTGCAGATCACGAGCATCGTGTGCGCTAAGGCGCTACGGGTGGCCGACTTCGATTCCGCGGTGGCCCGGCATCCCTGGCTCGTCTCGGCGGTTCGATTCTGCCTGGGCGCAATCGAGCGTGCCGAGACGTTCAGCGCTCTCGAATTGGCGTTTGCGTTGCAGTTCCTCGACGCAGCGAACGAGGTTCGGTTGGTGGCAAAGCTCGGTGCGTTGATTCCTCCCGACGGATTGGTGCACGTGGACGGGGGTGCCGTCGACGAGTACATGCGGCCGCTCGATTTCTCGCCGTATCCGGGAGGCCCGACCCGCACATTGTTCAGCGGGGGCGTGATCGAGGAGGAACTGTCCGCGTTGGCGTCGCAGCAGTGCGACGACGGTGGATGGACAGTGGATTTCGACAGTTATTCACCCGCTGCCGCACTTGAATGGCGTGGTCATGCCACCGTTTCCGCAGTTGACTTGTTGAAACGCAACGGCGTGATCTGAAAACCGTTCTCGCACCAAATTGGAACACGTTATAGTCTGGAAAGTAGATGTGCTTTGTGGTTCAGGGATAGGGGAGAGCAATGGCGTATGTGATCACGCAGCCGTGCTGTAACGACGCCTCGTGCGTGGACGTGTGCCCGGTCAACTGCATTCATCCGACGCCCGACGAAGCCCAGTTCGCCACCACGGAAATGCTCTACATCGACCCGGACACGTGCATCGATTGCGGTGCCTGTGTGGACGAGTGCCCGGTCGAGGCCATCTACGCCGACAACGAACTTGCCGAAGCCGACGCGCCGTACCTCGAGATGAACGCGTCGTACTTCGAGAAGCATCCGATGGGGCCGGACTGGCCGGAACCGATAACCATGGCCAAGATCGCTCCGGAGTTAGGGACACTGCGGGTCGCGATAGTCGGTTCGGGGCCGGCTGCGTGTTACGCCGCCATGGAACTGACCGGCAAGCCGCGGGTCGAGGTCGACATCTTCGATCGCCTGCCGACGCCATACGGTTTGGTTCGAGCGGGGGTGGCTCCCGATCACCCGGGTACCAAGGGCGTCACCGACCAGTTCCGGGCCGTTGTGTCGAAGAAGACGGTGCACTGCCATTTCAATGTCGAGGTGGGCAAGCATATTTCGCATACCGAACTGCTCGAGCACCATCATGCGGTGATCTACGCGGTGGGCGCGGCGGGTGACCGCAAGCTCGATATTCCCGGTGAAGATCTTCCGGGAAGTCATGCCGCTACCGAATTCGTAGCCTGGTACAACGGTCATCCGAGTTACGCCGACCGTAGTTTCGATCTGTCGGGGGAGCGGGCCGTCATCGTCGGCAACGGCAACGTTGCGCTCGACGTCGCGCGCATACTTGTCACGGACCCCGAGGTTCTGGCCAAGACGGACCTTGCGGATCATGCCCTCGAAGCGTTGCGTAACAGCAATATTCGTGAAGTGGTGATCCTCGGTCGTCGGGGTCCGGCCCAGGCCGCCTACACCAACCCCGAACTGCTGGCGCTTGGCCAGATGACTGATGTGGACGTCATCGTGGATCCGGCAGAGGCGGAACTCGACGATTCGAGTCGAGCTTTTGTCGAGAGCGACGCAGCCGAGCCGTCGGTGCTTCTCAAGGTGAAGCAGGCGCAGGAATTTGCCTCGCACACAGCCGATCCCACCCGTAAGCGCATTGTTCTCCGATTCCTCACCTCGCCGGAGGAAATCCTCGGCGATGGCAGTGCGGAGCAGATTCGCATCGTGAAGAACGAACTGGTCGCAACACCCACCGGTCAATTGTCCGCGCGGCCCACAGAAGAAACCGAGACCCTCGACACCGGACTGGTATTGCGCTCCGTCGGGTATCGAGGAACGCCCGTCGCGGACCTACCGTTCGACGACGCACGGGGTGTGATCCCGAACGAGAACGGCCGAGTGATCGATCCGGAATCAGGGATGCCCATGCCGGGCGTCTACGCGGCGGGGTGGATCAAGCGTGGGCCAACCGGTGTGATCGGCACGAACAAGTACTGCTCGGCCGAAACCGTCTCGATGATTTTCGACGACTTCGCAGCTGGACGCCTTGCGACGCCGAGCGCCGAAGCGGAGAAGTTGACGGTACTTCTGGCCGACAGGTCACCGGATCAGGTGGACTACCAGGGTTGGCAGCGAATCGACAAGGCAGAGCGCGCATCCGGTGCGGCAGTCGGCCGTCCGCGAACCAAGCTCATTTCGATCGAATCGATGCTCGCGGCCGCTCGCGAGGAAGGCTAGCGGAGATCGTTCAACCCACGTGCTCGGTGAGTGACCATTGTCCCGAACCCTGCAGTTCGAGTTGCCGATTGTGAAAGACGTCGAGGGTGCTGCGATGCCCCACGCTGACCATGATGCTGTCGGGCAGTTCGCTGCGAAGCATACGGTAGAGAGCGTATTCGAGGCCTTCGTCGATCGCGGATGTAGCTTCGTCGAGGAACACGGTGCGGGGCCTGGCCAGAACGACCCTGGCAAACGAGAGTCGCTGCTGTTCTCCCGGAGACAGGATTCGGGTCCAATCGGCTACTTCGTCGAGGCGGTCGGTCAGATGCGCCAGATGCACTTGGTCGAGTAGCTCGTGGAGCCTGCCGTCGGGGGCGATCGATTGACCCGGATACGCGAGTCCGGTGCGCAGCGACCCCAGCGGCAGATACGGGCGCTGGGAAAGGAAGAGAGACTTACCCGTCGGCCGGGTTACCGACCCGTCCGCGTACGGCCACAATTGTGCGAGGCTCCGTAGCAAAGTGGTCTTACCGCTGCCGGACGCACCTTTGACGAGCAAGGCGTCGCCGTGATCGAGTGTCAGATTCAGTTCGGAGATCAGCGTTTCGCCGGACGGCTTGCATACGTGGAGTTTTCGGATGACGAGTTGATCTCCACTGTCCGAGACGTCGAGCGTCGGTAGCGCCCGAGCTCGTTTGTCGGCGTCGGCGAGGCCGGTCAAGCGTATGAGGGTGGCGCGAAAACTCGCGAAATCGGCGTACGACTCGCGGAAGAACGACAGCGAATCGTGGACTTGGCCGAACGCCTGCGCGGTCTGCATGACGTCGCCGAAAGTGACCTGCCCCTTGAACAACCGATCGCCCTGCACCAAGAACGGGAAGATGACCGCGGTCTGGTTCACGGCGAGGTTGAAGCCGCTGAACTTCAGTGTCCGGAATACGATGGCCCACATGTTGCGGATCACGGCAGCGAAGCGTGTTGCGAGAGTTCGACGCTCGACGTCCTCTCCGCGATAGAACGCGATACTTTCGCCGTACTCCCGCAACCGCACCAATGCATAGCGAAAGGTCGCGCCGAATTTCTCGTTCAGGAAGTTCAGCATGATCAGCGGTCGGCCGATCCAGAATGCCAACGCCGTGGTCACCAGTACATAGATGTAGACCAGGAAGATCATCGCCCGTGGAATCTCGGTACCGAAAATGGTCAACGGCCCGGAGAGATTCCACAGGATCGCGGTGAAGCTCACTATCGACACCATCGCGGTGACGGCACCCATCGACAACGTATTGGCTGACGTGACGAATTCGGTGATGTCCGCCTGGATACGTTGATCCGGATTGTCGATCGGGTCGCGCAGGAATTCTCCGCGGTAGTACGCGAGACCGTCGAGCCAATCGTCGGTCAGATTGTTGTTGAGCCAGACGCGCCAATTGATGACGAGGGCCTGCCCGACGAAGTACGTGAGGAGTGAACTCACGACGTGGATGACCGCCAAGATGGCGAACACTCCGAGGTAGTGCCAGAATCCGGCTTCGTCGAGGTTCTGAATCGTGTCGTAGAAATCCTTGTACCAGTACGAGAACAACACCGTCACGCGCACAGCCCACACCGTGAGTAGCAGGAGTGTCGCAAGAATCAGTAACGGGACGGGGCTGCGACGGGGGTTGAAGTACGGCCAGGCCATCCGTCGAAACTGGCTACCCCAATGAGTGAAGCGGGCCAGCAGAATTGCCGTGATCGCGAAGGCGGCGGCGGTGATCGTGTATGCCTTTGCCAGCCACAACGCACTGTCCGGAACTGCGGCGCTCCAATTCACGTGCACCTCCGTCGCAGAACGGAAAGGGGCGATCCCGTCGGATACGGAAGCTGAAAAACGGATTCACCGAAGGGGACGCCACCAAACCTGGAAACGGGTGCAACATGACCGTTGACAGCTACGGTTCAGCGAACCTTCGTATTGCTGGATTTCTCGTTTTATGTGTTAATTACAAGGGAATTGTGCGGTTTGCTCCGAATGGCGCGTTGACGTCGATGCCAGGCGGGTATCGACGTCAGCCACGCATGACCAGCAAAGGCACGTTGTCGAAGGAAAGTAGTGAGATGGTCAGCAAGCGAGTGCGTCGGACGTCCCGGATAGCTGTGGCGGTTGTCGGAGTAGTGGCTGCAGGCCTCACCTTTGCCGGACCGGCAGCGGCTTTCCCGCTCTTTCCCGGTGGTCCGGAAATTCCCGTACCCGTCGTCGCAGGTGTTGCCGGCCTTGACCCGGCGCTCCCGGGTTTCATGGGTACAGCGGATCAGATCCCCGCCCCGGTTCCCAACTTCTCGGCACCGTCGGTGAACCCGTCCAACGGTGAGCGGGTCGGAATCGCGCAGCCTGTCATCATTCGCTTCAACGAATCGATCGATGACCGTGCCACCGCGGAACGTGCAATTCGCGTCACCACCAGTCCGCCGGTCGAGGGCAACTTCTACTGGATCAACAACAGCCAGGTGCGATGGAAGCCGACGCAGTTCTGGCCCGCGAACATCTCCGTGACCGTCGACGCCGGCGATTCGCATTCCACGTTCAGCATCGGCGACGCACTGGTCACGGTTGCGGACGACAACACGAAGCAGATCACCGTCACCCGCAACGGTGAAGTGGTTCGCACCATGCCGACGTCGTTCGGCAAGCCGGGGCACGAAACTCCCAACGGCACGTACATCGTCGGCGAGCAGTTGCGTGACATGTACATGGATTCGTCCACCTACGGAGTTCCGATCGATTCACCCGAGGGCTACCGGACTTACGTCGAATACGCCTCACGGATTTCCTACAGTGGCATCTTCGTTCACGCAGCACCGTGGTCCGTTGCGCAACAGGGCTTCACCAATGTGAGCCATGGTTGCCTCAACGTCAGCACCGAGAACGCCAAGTGGTTCTTCGAGAACGCCGGCAAGGGCGACCCCGTCATCGTGCAGAACACCGCCGGTGGAATCCTCAGCGGCGCCGACGGTCTGGGTGACTGGAACCGCTAGCAGCGCCTGAGTGTTCCGAACATGACCGTTGCTCGTTCGCTTCTGCTTTTTGTCCTCGCTGCCGTACTCGAAATCGGTGGAGCCTGGCTGGTGTGGCAGGGAATTCGCGAGAACAAGGGCTGGATCTGGGTCGGCCTCGGCGTGATCTCGCTCGGTCTGTACGGACTGGTCGCGACGATGCAGCCCGACGCCAACTTCGGTCGCATCCTCGCTGCGTACGGCGGCGTATTCGTCGCCGGATCCTTGCTGTGGGCAGTGGTGATGGACGGTTTCCGCCCTGATCGATTCGACATCGCCGGTGCGCTGATCTGCCTAGCCGGAGTTGGCGTGATCATGTACGCGCGCTAATACTGCTGTGCGCCTTTATCAACCGCGGGCGGTTGACAAAGGCGCACAGCACATGGTCATGCCTTCGCCCGAACCACCAGAACAGTGCCAGGGAATTCGGCGGCAAGTTCGCGGCGAGCGTGCTTGATGCACGCCGTGCCGTAGCCCTTCTTCCGGGCTTGCGGCGCGATCCAGATCGCGACGTTCACTTCCTGATCGGTGAGCTCACCGAAAACCAGGCCGACGCTCGCCGGAGTGTCAGACGAAAGATCCTCAGCCACAAACCAAGCCGCACTTTCGTCGTCGATGCGGCCCAGGCCTGCGGTGCGCTCCGACTCGACGCGATCGGAGGCCCACGGAGCGCCGTTGTCGTCGAGCTGCTCCGCGGACCGCTCCGCGAACAGTGCTGCATCGTCGGCGCTGCCGCTGAACGGGCGCAGGTTGAAGTTCACACCGCTGCTTGCCGGGCGATCCACGGCGGTCCATTCCAAGGTGGCGTCGAGGTTCTCGAGTTCGCCCTGAATGCGGTCGCGTGCTGCCTTGGTCAGTGCGCTGAACTTGAGGCCCAACACGGCTTCCGCGTTGGACTCCGACGTTCCGAGCAGTTCTGCAACCGTGGCCACTGCTGCCTGATGATCGGCGCTGTCGACAACGGCGTCCAAGACCTCGTGTCGGCGTTCCAAGGCGCGAACAAGTGCGGCAGTGAGCTCGCGACGGTCCAGGATCTGATCTTGAATGTGCGTCGTCATAAATGCGACTCCTTGTTGTTCGAGGCTACAAGCGCTTGCCGTGCGGACCGTACTGGTCAATAGTGCTCCAACTTGCACGTTATGGCACGTGTTCAGCCTGTGGTGCGCCGGACGAGTCGTTCGTAGCGCTGACGTGCAGCCTGAGTGCTGCCGAGGCCGAGTCCGAACGCGATGTCCTGCCACGTCATCCCGCGTTTGCGTGCGACCGCGAGGAAGAGTGCTTCGTCCTGGTCCATTTCGGCGCGGGCTTTGGGGATCAGGCTCAAGGCGGCCATGACATCGGCGTCGTCGATGTCCGGTTCGCCGGGTTCGAGTGTGCTGCTGCCCGCGGCGAGACCGCCGACGACGCGGATCGCGCCGTACGGCTCGAGCATGTGGGGGAGGGATTGTCTGGCGCGTTGGCTCTCGGTCGCTCCGTGTCGTTCGTTGATCCGAAAGAGCCCGGCGTACTCGCGATGTGCGCGCTCTCGGCCGGGCTCGATCGGTCGGAATTGGTCATCGGTCATGCATGTCAGGGTTGCATGAACCGTCGGCATTGTAAACACTTTGTTGTAAACAAATTGTTCACTTCGATATGAGTGGTTCACACACGATTACCGGGATAACCCGATCGGTCCAGGCTTGGTAGTTGTCGAAGTCGGCATACATCGCCACCAGTTTGGGCCACAACCGAGCGCGTTCGTCTTCGGTGGCGACACGAGCTTTCATCGACCGCACGCGTGACTTGATCTGAACGGTCACCACGGGATCGGCCTTGACATTGAGATACCACATCGGGTTCTTAGGCAGACCGCCTTGCGACGCCACCAGAATTACGTTGTCGTCGTCCTCGAGAAACAGAAGCGGACTGATTCGTTCCTCGCCGGACTTACGCCCGGTCGTCGTGAGCAGGCAGATCGGCAGCCCGCGTGGAAACGCGCTGCCGACCCGCCACTTGCTGCCCAGCAATCCGTCGGTCGCCCGATACATCGCGACGTTGGCCTTCGACATCCACTTGATGATCGTGACTGTCGCCTTGGCGTCGAGTCCCTTGGGTTTAGCTGGGGGAGCGCTCATGTCAGATGCGCTCGATGATCGTGCCGGTGGCCAGTGCGCCGCCGGCGCACATCGTGATCAACGCAGTGGAACCGTCGCGGCGCTCGAGTTCGTGCAGCGCCGTCGTGATCAGTCGCGAGCCGGTGCTGCCGACCGGATGGCCGAGTGCCAGAGCGCCGCCGTTGACGTTGACATTGTCGAAATCCGGCTCGTGAACCTGAGCCCAGGACAGGGCGACAGAGGCAAACGCTTCGTTGACCTCGAAGAGATCGAGGTCGCCGATCTTCATGCCGCTCTTCTCGAGTACGCGGGTCGTGGCCTGGACCGGACCGTCGAGGTGGAACTCGGGTTCGGATCCGACGAGAGCCTGGGCAACGATGCGAGCGCGCGGCTTCAAGCCGAGAGCGCGGGCCTTGTCCTCGTCCATGAGCAGGACGGCCGCTGCGCCGTCGGAGATCTGCGAAGACGTTCCGGCAGTGTGGATTGCGCCCTCCATGACCGGCTTCAGGCGAGCCAGGGCCTCGGCCGTCGTGTCACGCAGGCCCTGGTCGCGATTGACCAGCTTGGTTTCGCCCGTCAGGTTGCCTTCCTTGTCGATCTGGGGTGCCGACAGCTCGAGTACCTCGCGATCGAAGCGGCCTTCTTCCCAGGCCTGCTTGGCGAGGGCCTGGGAGCGGACGCCGAGAGCTTCGAGATCCTCTCTGGTCAGTCCGCGACGACGCGCGATGCGCTCGGCGGCTCCGAACTGGTCGGGCAGGTCGATGTCCCAAGTGGCGGGCCGACGTGGTCCAGCCAGGGTTCCGACATTGGCTCCGAGCGGGACCTGGCTCATCGCTTCGATACCGCAGGCGATTCCGGCGTCGATCGCACCGGTGGCGATCAAGCCGGCAATCAGGTGATTGGCCTGCTGCGCGGATCCGCATTGGCAGTCGACGGTGGTGGCACCGGTCTGCCAGGGCAGTCCGGCGTGCAGCCATGCTGTGCGGGTGATGTTGTTGGACTGTGCGCCCGCTTGGGTGACGCAGCCGCCGATCACTTGCTCGATCAACATCGGGTCGATTCCCGAGCGATCGAGAAGACCCTTCTGGGCAGCTCCGAGAATTTCGGCGGCGTGCAGGCCGGCGAGCCAGCCTCCGCGCTTACCGATCGGTGTGCGGACGGCCTCGACGATTACTGGTGTGCCCACGGTGGGTTCCTTTCCTTGTATTGAAAAAGTAGAACAAGTTCTTAGCTAGAAGCAAGAGCTGTCTACTGTTTCCTTTCCTAGTAAGCAGGCTTGTGTTTCAATGTAAGTTAGAACGTGTTCCACATTACGGATGGTCATCACCGCGGTGGTGAAAAGGCTCATGGCAGGAGACATCAGTGGCACAGCCCGCAATCCCCCAGGGGATCGACTTCACGGACCCCGACATCTACGCAGAGCGGATGCCTTTCGAGGAATTTGCCCAGCTGCGTAAGACTGCTCCCGTGTGGTGGAATCCGCAGCCGCCGGAGATCGGCGGGTTCCAGGACGAGGGCTACTGGGTGGTCACTCGACATGAAGAGGTCAAGGAAGTCTCGCAGCGTAGCGACATCTTCTCGACCCACGAGAACACTGCGATCCCGCGTTTCGCCGACGACATCCCGCGTGAGAACGTCGAAATGCAGCGGTTCATCCTCATCAACAAGGACGCTCCCGAGCACACCAAACTTCGTAAGCTGATTTCGCGTGGGTTCACACCGCGAGCTATCAACAGCCTGCGCGACGAACTGACCGAGCGGGCCGCGCAGATCGTGAAGACCGCCGCCGAGAGCGGTGCCGGAGACTTCGTCACGCAGGTGGCGTCGGAACTTCCGCTGCAGGCGATTGCCGAGCTTCTCGGTGTGCCGCAGGAAGATCGTATGAAGCTCTTCGACTGGTCCAACCAGATGACGTCGTACGACGACCCGGAATTCGACATCGACCCGCAGGCTGCGTCGATGGAGATCCTCGGGTACGCGTACCAGATGGCGGATCAGCGCAAGAAGTGTCCCGCCGATGACATCGTCACCAAGCTCATCGAAGCTGACATCGACGGAAATGAGCTCTCCCCTGAGGAATTCGGCTTTTTCGTGATCCTTCTTGCGGTCGCGGGAAACGAGACCACTCGCAATGCGATCACACATGGCATGGTGGCGTTCCTGGACAATCCCGACCAGTGGGAGCTGTACAAGAAGGAACGTCCCAAGACCGCTGCCGACGAAATCGTTCGGTGGGCCACCCCGGTGACGTCCTTTCAGCGCACCGCTCTCGAGGACACCGAGCTCGGTGGGCAGAAGATCAAGAAGGGCGATCGCGTCGTGATGATGTACGCGTCGGCCAACTTCGATGAAGAGGTCTTCGAGAACCCCACCAAGTTCGACATCACGCGCGACCCCAACCCGCATCTCGGATTCGGCGGCACGGGTGCGCACTACTGCGTCGGAGCGAATCTGGCTCGCCTCGAAATCGACCTGATCTTCAACGCGATCGCCGATCATCTCCCGGATATCACCCGGCTCGGAGATCCTCGTCGTCTGCGTTCAGGCTGGCTCAACGGCATCAAAGAGTTTCAGGTTGATTACAAGACCGGTGGCTGTCCGGTCAAACACTGAACCAGCCCTATACTTAGCTGGTAACCGGCAAGTAGGTATGTGCCAAGTAGGTATGTGTATGGAATCGAAGGTTGGCACTGCGCTTTCGACTGCACAGAACTACAGTTGACGTTCTGAGGAGCCACTAGCTGGCTACTTGGAACTGCGGCGGCGTCTGTGGGATCCCTCATCTCCCGCAGGCGCCGCCGTTTGTAGTTCGCGAGAGCTAGCCGCCGTATGGTTTGGTGATCGCTTCGAGGAAGTGTCCTGACGGGTCGAGGAAGTAGACACCGCGCCCACCGTCATTGGTGTTGAAGCCGGTGCTCAATTTGCGCGGATCAGCCCAATGCTCGAGTCTCAGATCGAGTATTCGCTGGTAGATTCCGTCGAAGTCACTCTCGGAGACCAGGAATGCGTAGTGCTGCGGTGAAATCTCAGCGTCTTGCTCGACCTGCGCGTAGTCCAGCATCGCTCCGTGTTCGAGTTCGACGGAGAGGAAATGCCCGGCCGGGGTGGGATCGGGAAGACCGAAAATGTGGGTGAAGAACCACGCGGACTCTTGTCTGTCGTGTGCCGCGATGATGGTGTGATTGAACGAAATGGTCATTGACAAACCCTTGGTGTACGACGCCTCCATGCCTGGCGCAGTCCGCCATCGACACGCGACGATAAAGACCAGGAAACCATTTTCGTGAATCCGGCGCAACAGCGAGGGCTCCGGTCGTGTGACCGGAGCCCTCGCTTGTTCGTTTGTACGATCAGGCCTTGCGAGCTGTTTTCATAGCGCGCTCCACTTCCCAGAATGCGCGCAGCGACTGGATTTTTCCCTCGTCGTTGACGTGGTAGACGAACACGCCTTCGGCGTCGATGACGGAGCCGGCGATGGTCGTCCGTATCTTGCCGATGTTGACGTTCTCGTTGCCACACACCAAGGAATCGTCGATGAGGAACTCGAGTTTGTCCGTGTTTGCGATCGTCATATCGTAGAACTTGGAAATGGCTTCGCGGCCATGATGGCCTTTGCCCTCGGGATCGAAGCCCGAAGGACCGACGGGATCTTCGACCCAGCCGTCCTCGGCAAAGAGATCCAGCCAGGCTTCCTTGTTCTTTCCACTTGCTGCTGTCCGCGATGCATTGCCCGCTACGCGGGCGGGATGTTCGGTGGTCATCGATTTTCCCTCACTGGATGTATTTCTCGGCGAACCTGCGCATGGAATCCTGCTTTGCCTCGAGCGGTGCGTCGAACCCGATACCGTCGAAAACCCAAGGAACCGTGATGATGTCGGTGACGCCGGCGTCCTCGAGTTCGGCGTAGCCGTCTTTTCCGAACCGGTCGACGCACACAGTCTGGATCTCGTACGGTTCGTTCTCCTTGCCGTACTCGGCGCGCAGTTCACGCAGTCTGGCGATGACGCCGACCAGATCGTCGAACTTGATCATCGCCGACGTCCAGCCGTCGCCGACGCGTGCCGCACGCTTGAGAGCAACCTCGGTGTGGCCACCGACGTAGAACGGAACCGGTTTGGTGGGAGTCGGACTCATCTGCAGACGATCGAAATCGAAAAACTCGCCGTGGTACTCGACCATACCGCCGCCGAGGATCAGCTTGATGACGTCGATCATCTCGTCCACTCGGGCGCCGCGACGCTGGTATGGAGCCCCACACCACTCGAATTCTTCCGGAGCCCAGCCGATTCCGACGCCGAATCCGAAACGGTTGTTCGTCAACGCGGCGACCGACCCGACCTGGCGGGCGAGGAGCACCGGATTGCGGCTACCCAGCTTCAATACCTGCGTGTAAAACTCGATTTTCTCGGTGACAGCGCCCATCGCCGCCGCGGCGATCAGCGGATCGACCCAGGGGGTCTCGGCAGTCCACATCCGAGACCCGTCCGGCGTGTACGGGTAGTCCGCCGTCTGGGTTTCCATGAAGAACAGTGAATCCGGCAACGCAATGGACGTAAATCCGCACTCTTCAGCGGTTTTGGCGATGCCGGGCAGCTGATCCAAAGGGTTCATCGCAACCCCGACGGTGTACTTCATCTTCGACTTCTCCCTGATCGACGGTTGGCGTGCTTACGTGGTGGGGCGTTCGGAGCCGACGACCCACATCGAGAAGTACTGTGAGCCACCGCCGTACGCGTGACCCAGAGCCTTACGTGCACCGGCTACTTGGTGATCGCCGGCGCGGTGCATCACCTGCATCGCAGATTCGGCAAACCGGATCATGCCGGACGCACCGATCGGGTTGGACGAGAGAACGCCACCCGACGCGTTGACGGGAAGCTTGCCGCCGATGGCTGTTTCGCCGGCTTCGGTGAGCTTCCATCCCTGCCCTTCCTCGGCAAATCCGAGGTTCTCGAGCCACATCGGTTCGAACCAGGAGAACGGCACGTAAATTTCGGCGCAGTCGATCTCGTTGAGCGGATCCGTGATTCCGGCTGCCTTCCACAGGGCTGCCGCAGCATCGCGTCCGGCCTGCGGGTTGACCTGGTCGCGACCCGCGTAGGTCGTCGGTTCGGTGCGCATCGCCGTTGCATGAATCCACGCGACGGTCCGGCCCTGGGCCTCGATCTCGGCGGCAGCCTCTTCGTTGCCGATCACCAGCGCGCAGGCGCCGTCGGAGGACGGGCATGTCTCGTCGTAGCGGATGGGATCCCACAGCATCTGTGACGCTTGAACGGATTCGACCGTGATATCAGGTTGCTTGAGGTGCGCATAGGGGTTGATGCTGCCGTTCAGGCGATCTTTTGCGGCAACGATGGCACCGATGTGCGAGGGCGCACCCGAGCGTCGGATGTACGAACGGACGTGCGGCGCAAAGTAGCCGCCGGCGCCGGCACCCACCGGCATGTTGAAGGGGACCGGCGTGGACAGTGCCCACATCGCATTCGACTCGGACTGCTTCTCCCAGGAAACCGTCAAAACCCGCTTGTGAACGCCGGATTTGACGAGGGTCGATGCCACGATCGCTGTCGAACCACCGACGGACCCGGCGGTGTGGACGCGAAGCAACGGTTTCCCGTTGGCACCGAGAGCATCCGACATGGCCAGCTCCGGCATCATCGATCCCTCGAACAGGTCGGGGGCCTTGCCGATCACGACTGCGTCGATGTCGTCCCAGCCGACCTGTGCGTCGAGCATCGCGGCGTCGATCGCTTCGCGGACCAATCCGGCCATCGACACGTCGTGACGCTTTGCGACGTAGTGAGTCTGGCCGGTGCCGAGCACGGCCGCGAGTTGTGGCGTTCCGGCCATCAGTTCCGTCCCTCCAAGACTGCTACCAGGTTCTGTTGCAGCACTGGGCCGCTGGTTGCATGGGCCAGTGCGCGATTCGCCTGGCCTCCCCAAATTGCCTGTGCTGCGTAACCGATACGTTCGAGACCACCCGAAAACATCGGGTTGCCACTGAGCGGGCCACCAGACGGGTTGATCGTGGTGGCATCCGTGAGACCGATTGCCTCCTTGAGGATCAGCTCCTGATGGCTGAACGGTGCGTGGAGTTCGGCAATGTCGATGTTGCTGACATCACCGCCCGTCGCAGCCCTCGCGGCGGATGCCGTCGACGGTGATGTCGTGAGATCACGCGCCCCCAGGTCGGGTGAGTCGATGCGGTGTTCGAGGCCGGAGATCCATGCCGGACGTTCACACAGGTCGCGAGCCCGGTTTCCGGATGCCAGCACGATGGCTGCGGCGCCATCGGTGATGGGTGCACAATCATGGGCACGCAATGGATCTGCGAGGAACGGACTGGCCAGCAGTGCCTCGATGTCGACCTCGCCGGCGAGCTGCGCGTTCGGATTGTTCATCGCGTGACGGCGGCTGCGGGCGGCTACTTCGGCCATGTCTTCGTGGGTCCACTTGCCGGCGTCGAGTCCGAGTCGGGCTTGAAGGCCGGCGATCGATACCGAGTCGGGCCACAACGGCGTCACGAGGTATGGATCGAGTTGCATGGAAAGAATCTTGCGCAGGTGCCCGGCGGAAGACTTACCGAAGCCGTACACCAGTGCGGTCTCGACCTCACCGGTCAAGATTTTGATCCACGCTTCGTAGAACGCCCAGGCTGCGTCCATTTCGACGTGAGACTCGTTGATGGGTGGAACGGCGCCGATCGAGTCGATTGCCGAGATGAAGGAAAACGCGCGCCCGGCAAGGTAATCGGAGGAACCCGAGCACCAGAATTCGATATCGGACTTGGTGATTCCCAGGTCCTGGTAGAGCTGCTGGAAGCACGGGACCAGCATCTCGACGCCGTTGGTGGTGCCGTGGGTCTCGCGTACGTGTGGGGCTTGTGCAAAGCCCACCACCGCGATGTCTGCAGAAGTCATGTCGGAAGCCCTCACAGGTGGTGTTGGAAGGTGGAGTACTCGGCGTCGGGTTCACCGCTCGGCCTGAAGTACTCGATGTTCTCGAGCGTGTAACCCCACTCCTCGCGTGGTTTCCACTTGGCCTCGACGCGCATGCCCATCCGGACATCGGCTGCGTCGCACTCCAAGATCAGGTGCAGGAACGGAATATCCGCACCGTCGAGCAGTACGTAGGCGGCGACATAGGGGGGCTTGATCCGTTGGCCGAGGAACGGGACGTTGACGATGCAGAAAGTGGTGACGGTTCCCTTGTCCGGCAGTTCGATCTGCTCGTTCGTCGGCTTCCCGTTGGTGGGGTTGGCGCCGCGCGGCGGGATGTAGACCTTGTCTCCCGGTCCGCTGCGACCACCGATGAGCTTGCCCTCCGCGAGCCCGCGGAGATAGAAACTTTCCTCGGCCGAAGCGGAATGCAAAAAGTGCAGGTCGACGGGCGTCGTAATCATGGTGACCGGATCGGCGCTCGAATCGATTGTCGCGATGCCATTTTCGCTCTCACCAGGTTCGAAGCACTCGATGTCCTTGATCTGGCCGACTCGCTCCGACGCCCATCGAGCACGCACACGCATGCCGGTGCTGATGTCGTCGGGGGACTCGACGTCGACCGCGTGAAGCATCGCGGTGTCTGCGCCGTCGAGCCTGATGAGGGCCCATGCGAATGGCTTCGTGAGGGGTTGGCCGTCGATCGGTTCCGGCATCCACGACCAACTCACGACGGTACCGCCGTCGGACACTCCGACGAAGTCAGTGAGTGGTTCGGCGGTATCCGGATCGAATTCGGGCGGCGGCACGAAGACACGTCCGTTCGACCCGCGCGCGCCGATCACCTTGCGATCACGCAGGGCCGTCACGAACGCGCCGATGGTCGGCCCCGTCGATCTGGTGTAGTCGAAATGGAGATTCAATGGTGCGCTCAGCGGCTTTTCGGCCACCCCGCTCTTTCCGATGGTCACAAGATCGAGTAGAACAGGTTCTAGAGATTGTGGCAAGGGTCACTTCTGATCACCGGAGACGTGGAGGCGCGAGATGAAGCTTGGGTTGCAACTCGGATACTGGGGCGCACAACCCCCCACGAATGCTCCGGAACTGATCGAGGCAGCCGAGAACGCGGGCTTCGATTCGGTTTTCGCAGCGGAGTCCTGGGGGTCCGACGCTTTCACACCACTCGCGTGGTGGGGATCGCGGACCGAGAACATTCGGCTGGGCACGTCCGTCGTCCAGATTTCTGCACGAACGCCCACCAGTTGCGCCATGCACGCACTTACGCTCGATCACCTCAGTGGCGGTCGGACCATCCTGGGACTCGGCGTATCCGGACCGCAGGTTGTCGAAGGGTGGTACGGGCAACCGTTCGAAAAGCCGCTCGCACGGACCCGCGAATACGTGGACATCATCCGCCAGGTCCTCGCTCGCGAAAAACCGGTCACCAGCCCCGGACCGCACTACCCGCTGCCGTACGACGGGCCCGGAAATTCAGGGCTTGGCAAGCCGCTCAAGGCGATTACACATCCGCTTCGCGCCGACATTCCGATCTGGCTCGGCGCCGAAGGACCCAAAAATGTTGCCCTCGCCGGAGAAATCGCCGACGGGTGGTTAGCGATCTACTACACCCCGCGGCTCGCACCGATGTACAACAAATGGCTCGACGAAGGATTCGCGCGCACCGGAGCGCGTCGCAGCCGTGAAGACTTCGAGGTAGCCGCCACCTGTCAGGTCATCGTCACGGACGATCGCGCTGCAGCTATCGCGAAGCTCAAACCGACGACAGCCCTCTACGTCGGCGGAATGGGCGCACCGGAGTTGAACTTTCACGCCCAGGTCTACAAGCGCATGGGCTACGAGAAGGAGGTCGACGAGATCGGCCGTCTCTTCATGTCGGGCCGCAAGGAAGAAGCTGCGGCCGTCGTCCCCGACGAGATGGTCACCGAGACCATGATCATCGGCAACCTCGACGAAGTTCGGGCCGGCGTGAAGCGCTGGGAAGAGGCCGGCGTCACGATGCTGTTGGTGACCTGCCGCGACGCCGATCATGTGCGGGAATTGGCGGCGGCGGTGCGGGGCTGACCCCTTTTTGAGCGAACGTACCTTTCGGCTTTTCGGAGCCCCTTCGACCGCGTGAACGTATCGCTGCCCTTGTCAGACAGGGGGAGCGATACGTTCACGCGCCGAAATGTTATCCACAGCCCTGTGAATAACCCCGAATTTTGAGACAGTTCACTTTCCGCGATGACCCATGCTGTTTTCCATGCGAAGAGGAGAGTGGGGCGACGATCCGAGGTTGTTGTACGCAGCGAGCGCCGACGGAGTGATTCGGGTGGCAGAACTGACGCGGTTGGGAGTTTCAGATACTGCAATCGCGGGGCGATGCAAACCGGGAGGTGCGTGGCAGCGATTGTTGCCCGGGATCGTGATGCTGAGCAACGGCTATCCGAGTCCGCGCCAACGCACCATTGCAGCACTCATGTTCTGTGGTCGCGGGTCGATGGTCACGGGACGGGCGGCAATGACTCAATATGGGTACCGCGCGCATTCGGGGGACGTTCAGTTGTTGATGCCCATGCACCGTCGCGTACAGTCGACGGGTTTTGTCGTCGTCGAGCGCACCGTCAGATTGCCGGACCCATCGACCCGTAACGGAATCGACTGCGCACCATTGGTTCGCTCGGTACTCGACGTTGCCCGGCGATGCAAGACGCTGGATGCTGCTCGTGCGGTCATTGCAGAAGTCGTTCAGCGTGGCGATGTTTCAGTTCGCGACCTGTCGAAGGAACTCGAAGCTGGAAGCATCCGAGGAAGCGCGTTGCCTCGCGAAGTCCTGCGTGAGGTCGACGCCAATGTCCACTCGGTACCCGAGGCGCAGGCTCGCAGGCTGTGGAAACGGAGTGGGCTGCCCGAGATGGTCTTCAACCGTGAAATCTGCGACGCAAATGGGAGATTCATCGCTATGCCGGACGGGTGGATCGATTCTGTCGCGTTTGCCTGGGATATCGATTCACTGGACTGGCATCTTTCACCCGATGATTATCGTGCGACAGTTGAGCGTCGGACGAGGATGCAGAATGCGGGAATCATCGTCCTGCCGACGGTGCCTCGCGCGTTGCGCGTTGAGCCTGAGCGCGTGATCGCAGATCTGCGCGCGCATTATGCGTTGGCGGCGTCACGGCCACGCCCAAGGGTGTCCATCAGCGCCAGACCCGGAGGGTGAACGTATCGCTCCCCCTGTTGGACAGGGGGAGCGATACGTTCATGCGATCGGCGGGAGCGGGCGGGGTCGGGGCAGGGTGGGGCGAGTGGGGCCGGTCGGCGCAGTAGTTGGGCAGGGAACGAGGGTGGGGCCTCAGACTCCCTTGAACTTGGGCGCCCGCTTCTCGCCGAAGGCTCGGGGGCCTTCCTTGGCGTCTGCGCTCATGAAGACCTTCATGCCCAGTTCCGCGTCGATGCGGAAGGCTTCTTCCTCGTGCATGCCCTCGGTGTCGCGGATCGTCTTGAGGATCGCCTGGACTGCGAGAGGTCCGTTGGCGCTGATCAGTTCGGCAAGTTCGAGTGCCTTGTCGAGGGCTTGACCGTCCGGGACGACGTGGCCGATGAGCCCGATTTCCTTGGCTTCCGGCGCTTTGATGTGGCGTCCGGTGAGCAGAATATCCGCGGCGATGGTGTACGGAATCTGCCGGACCAGGCGCACTGCCGAACCGCCGAGTGGGAAGAGCCCCCACTTGGCCTCGGACACTCCGAATTTGGCGCTTTCACCGGCGACGCGGATGTCGGTGCCTTGCAGGATTTCGGTTCCGCCGGCGATGGCGGCGCCTTCGACGGCTGCGATCAAGGGCTTGGTGAGCCGTCGGCCTTTGAGGAGACCTTCGATTTTGGACATGTCGACACCGCCGCCGGCAAAGGCGTCTCCCGGGGGTTTGGCGGACATGTTCTTGAGGTCGGCGCCGGCGCAGAAGTCGCCGCCGGCTCCGGTGAGGACGGCGACGCGGATGTCTGGGTCGTTGTCGACCTGATCCCACGCGTCGACCATGATCGCCATCATGTCGCCGGTGATGGCGTTCTTCCGCTCGGGGCGGTTCATGGTGATGATCAGGACGTGACCGCGTTTCTCCACGAGGCAGTGCGGTGCGGTTTCCGAAGTGTCGGATTTCTCGGTCGTCGTAGCGGACACTGATGGCTCCTGGTGAGTCTGTGAGCTGGCTCTCAAATTGGGTCTTGCCAGAAAAGGTAACACGTTCTACTTTGAAGGGCGTGGCCCTTAACATCGCAGACTTCGTAGAGCACTCGATCGACCTCGTTCCGGACCGGGTTGCACTGGTCTCCGATGATCGGGAGGTGACGTACGCGCAACTCGAGGACCGCGCCAACCGGCTTGGTCATTACCTGCGCGAACATGGCGTGAAGCCGGGTGACAAAGTCGGCATCTACTGCCGCAATGTCATCGAGGCGATCGAGGCTATGGTCGCGATCTTCAAGATCCGGGCGGTGATGGTCAACATCAACTACCGCTATGTCGAGAACGAGTTGCAATACATCTTCGACAATTCGGACATGGTTGCGCTGGTCGCTGAGCGCCGTTATGCCGACAAGATCAAGAACGTTCTCCCGAACGCGCCCCTCGTCAAGTCGGTTGTCATCATCGACGACGGCACAGATGCCGACTACTCGTCGTTCGGCATCGAGTACGAAGCGGCACTCGCGCAGAGTTCGGGCGAGCGCGATTTCGAGGATCGCAGCAACGACGACATCTTCATGCTCTACACCGGCGGCACGACGGGTAGCCCGAAGGGCGTCATGTGGCGTCACGTGGACTGGTGGCGTGTGCTCGGCGGTGGCATCAACTTCGTGACCGGAGTTGCGGTCGAGGACGAGTACGAGATGGCGAAGGTCGGTGCTGCCAACCCGAGCATGGTGCGCTACCCGATTCCCCCGATGATCCACGGCGGCTCGCAGTCGGCAGTGTTCCACAGCCTCTTCGGCGGCGGAACCTGCTTGATGCACCCCGAGTTCGACGCCCACGAGGTGTGGCAGAACATCGACAAGCACAAGGTCAACCTCATCTTCATCACCGGCGACGCGATGGCCAGGCCGATGCTCGACGCCTTGATCGCCGGAAACCCGAAAACGGGCCAGCCTTACGATCTTTCGTCGCTGTACGTCATGGCCAGCAGTGCGGCGCTGTTCTCGCCGAGCATTCAGGAGCAGTTCCTGGAACTGCTGCCCAACCGTTTGCTGACGGACTCCATCGGAGCGTCGGAGACCGGTTTCGGTGGCTTGGCAGTTCTCTCCAAGGGGCAGAAGCACACCGGCGGTCCGACGGTCAAGATCGACGCCTCCACAACGGTTCTCGACGACGACGGCAACGAGGTCGAACCGGGATCGGGCCAGCGCGGCATGCTTGCGCGCAAGGGCAACATCCCGCTCGGTTACTACAAGGACGAGGTCAAGACGGCGGAGACGTTCCGCACCATCAATGGTGTGCGCTACTCGATCCCCGGTGACTACGCGCAGGTCGAAGCCGACGGTACTGTCACGATGCTCGGACGCGGTTCGGTGTCCATCAACAGCGGCGGTGAGAAGGTGTACCCGGAAGAGGTCGAAGGTGCGTTGAAGGCGCACCCGGACATCTTCGACGTGCTGGTGGTCGGCATCCCCGACGAGCGTTTCGGGCAGCGAGTTGCCGCAGTGGTTCAGGTCCGCGAAGGCACGTCTCCGACGCTGCTCGACATCGCGACGGCGGCACGCAAAGAGATTGCCGGATACAAGGTTCCGCGCAGCGTGTGGTTTGTCGACCAGGTCAAGCGGAACCCAGCAGGCAAGCCGGATTACCGATGGGCGAAGGCCGAAACGGAATCCCGTGAAGCCGACGACCACAACGGAAACGGTGCTCCCGAGGCCAACAGTGCAGAGAGTGTGGAAGCCTGATGCGATCCGATCTTGCCGACAAGTTCGGCATCGAATACCCGATCTTCGGATTCACTCCGTCGGAGCACGTAGCGGCTGCGATTTCTCGCGCCGGTGGACTCGGAGTCCTGGGTTGTGTGCGATTCAACGATCCTGAAGAACTCGAAGCGGCCCTGACCTGGATGGACGAGAACACCGACGGTAAGCCGTACGGCGTCGACATCGTCATGCCCGCAAAGGTTCCCACCGAGGGCGGCGCGATCGATCTCGACAAGCTGATCCCGGCCGAGCATCGCGCGTTCGTCGACCGCACGCTCGACGAACTCGGTGTGCCGCCGTTGTCCGACGACGTCGAACACGCCACTGGTGTCCTGGGCTGGTTGCATTCCGTGGCCCGCTCGCACGTCGATGTAGCTCTCGGGCATCGAATTGCCTTGATCGCCAATGCTCTTGGTTCACCACCGAAAGATGTCATCGATCAGGCGCATGCAAAGGGTGTGCCGGTTGCGGCGTTGGCCGGTGCGGTCGAGCATGCCCGTCGTCATGTGGAGAACGGCGTCGACATCGTGATCGCCCAGGGCTACGAAGCCGGCGGGCATACCGGTGAGATTGCTTCCATGGTGCTGGTTCCCGAGATCGTCGACGCACTCGGCGACAGTGCGGCCGTGTTGGCCGCCGGCGGAATCGGAAGCGGCCGGCAGGTTGCCGCAGCCCTCGCGCTCGGTGCATCCGGTGTGTGGATGGGTTCGTACTGGCTCACCACGTCGGAATACAAACTGGGTAGCGCGTCGGGGGATGGCCCGTCGGCCATTCAACGTGCGCTGCTGAAGGCGACGTCGGCGGACACCGTTCGGTCTCGGATCTACTCGGGCAAGCCCGCCCGACTGCTCAAGACGAAGTGGACCGAAGCCTGGTCGAAGCCCGGTGCGCCGGACGCTTTGCCGATGCCGCTGCAGAATCTTCTGGTGAGTGATGCGCACCAACGTATTTCGGCGTCGGAAAATCCTGACGTCGTGGCAATGCCGGTCGGTCAGATCGTAGGACGGATGAACGAGATCCGTCCGGTCTCCGAGGTTATGGCGGAGTTGGTTTCCGGATTCGAGGATGCGCGTGCGCGCCTGGACTCCATGAAATAGAACGCCGTGAAATAGAACGCCGCGAAATAAGCAGACAGGGCAAAAGGCTCTCGACCACTCAGTGGTCGAGAGCCTTTTGCTTGTTTCAGCCCGCCAGGTCGTCCGGTCCGACGCTGTCGGCCAGCCATTCTCCGCGACTGAGTACGCCGCCGTCATCTCGACGACGGGCGATCACGAAAATGACCAGGGCAGCGGCGGCGACCAACGCGAGGATGCGCGACGGCGTCAGGTTCGGATTCTTCATGCCTGCAATTTTGCCGCAAGATCTGCCGACGTGGGGGATCGCGTGTCCAAGATCAATGCCTGGCGCTCAGCGCTAGTTCGAACTCTCCGCATGCAGATTTCCGATCCGCTCCCGCAGGCCACCGAAATGTACGTCGAGACTATGGGCAGCTTCGATGGCGTCACCGGTACGAATAGCGTCGAGAATTGCGCGGTGCTTCGACGCTATATCGACGAGCGGTGTATCCGAATGACCGATTGCCTGCTGGATTTCGCTGTACACCTGCCAGAAGACATCCATCAATTGCGCAAGCACCTGATTGTCGAGCGGTGAATACAGCCGGCTGTGGAAAGTTGCATCGATATCGGAGAAGTTCTTTCCGGCAGCTGCGCGGACTTCCATTCCCGTCACGAGTTCGTCGAGAGCGTCGTGATCTGCGGTGGTCATTTCGGCCATTGCGGCACCGATCAGACCGGTTTCGAGAGCCTGACGGATATCGACCAGTTCCATCGCTTCGTGGCCGGTGCCCTGGAGGGACAATCGGCCGCGGAACGTCAGACCGTCGGCCAGAGCGTCGAAGTTACTCGGGGCGACAAACATTCCGAAACCGTGCCGGATTTCGACGACGCCCAAGGCCTGCAGAACCTTGAGAGCCTCGCGCAGTGTGTTCCTGCCGATTCCCAGTTCTTCGGACAGCTCGGCTTCCGTCGGCATGGGATCACCGGGGCAGAGTCGACGATCCAGGATCAAGTTCATGATGTCGGATTGAAGCGCACGCATACGGTTTTGCGCGCTGAAACGAGCACGCGGTGTGCCATTCCGAACAGACATCGATTCCCCTTTTCCGAATTGAACGTCCTTCATCCTATGTCCGCTTGCCGACTCCATCGGTTATCACGCATCCACGGTGCGTTGAAGCAGGCTCGGTGCCGCGCCGAGCAGTTTTGCGGTATAGGCGTCGGACGGGTTGTCGAACACTTCGCGAGCTGTTCCCTGTTCGACGATGCGGCCGGCATTCATGACGACAATGCTGTCGGAGACGTAGCGGACGGTCTGGATATCGTGCGAGATGAAGACCATGCCGAGCCCGAGTCGCGCCTTGATGTCGCTGAGCAAATTGAGGATCTGCGCGCGCACCGACACGTCGAGCGCGGATGTCGGTTCGTCGGCCACGATCACGTCCGGTTCGAGTGCGAGCGCACGAGCGATCGCCACTCGCTGACGCTGTCCGCCCGAGATCTGACTCGGGAGGACCTCGAGCGCTGACGGGGGAAGCCCGACCAGTCCGACAAGTTCGCGGACCCGAGCGGTGCGGGTCGAACGATTCCCGATCCCGTGAACGTCGAGCGGATCGGTGAGGATGTCGGCCACCGTCATTCGCGCGTTGAGCGCGGTGGCCGGATCCTGGAACACGATGGAGATCGCGCGTCCGAATTCCTTGCGCACCGATGCCGATCGGGTCAGCGCGCTCTGCCCACGGAAGATAACGTCGCCCGACGTCGGCGTCTGCAGCCCGACCATGACCTTCGCGAGCGTCGACTTACCGCAACCGGACTCGCCCACGATGCCGATCGTCGCCCCTCGTCGAACGGCGATACTGACATCGTTGACGGCGTGCACGGTTCCGGGTTTGAACAGCGATCCCGAACGAGTCTTGTGGACGACGTGAATGTTCTTCAGTTCCAGGATGGGTGTCTCAGTTGTGGTCATCGCACGCTTTCCAATTCCGATTCTGCGGACAACGGCGCCGCGGACTGGTTGGCGAACCAGTGCTCGGTTCCGTCGATCCGAACCATTTCGGGCTTTCGGTGGGGATCGGAATCCGGACGCAGGGAACGTTCGGCAAAGCGGTCACCGGTGGCGAAGCTGCCGGGCGACGGTACGGTTCCCTGGATCTGGTGGAGCCTCGGCGCCTCGTCCTCGATGGAGAGAACTGCGCCGAGAAGGCCCTGGGTGTATTCGTGGCGGGGATCGACGAGCAGGTCGCGGGTAGGCGCTGACTCGACGACCTGACCGGCGTACATCACCGTGATCTTGTGGGCGAGTGAAGCAACCAGCGCAAGATCGTGGCTTACGAAAACCATGGCAAAGCCGAGCTTTTCGCGCAGATCGTTGAGCAGATCCACCACCTGAGCCTGGACGGTGACGTCGAGAGCTGTGGTGGGTTCGTCGGCGACGATCAGGCGCGGGCTACGCGTGAGGGACATCGCGATGAGGACACGCTGGCGCTGACCACCGGACAACTCGTGCGGGTAGCTGGCAAGCGTGCGAACCGGGTCGAGTCCGACAAGTTCGAGCAGTTCCTCGGCGGTACGCGTTCCACCTCGTTTGGTGAGCTGCTTGAACTGGGCGCGAATCAACATTGCCGGGTTCAGGGAGCTGAGTGCGTCCTGGTAGATCATGGCCATGTCGTGTCCGCGAAGCTTGTTTCGTTCCCGGTTGTTCAGCTCGAGGACGTTGACCCCGTCGAACAGGATCTCGCCGGTCACCACTGCGGTCTTGGGTAGCAGGCCCATGATGGCCAGCGACGTCAACGACTTGCCACAGCCCGATTCGCCGACAAGAGCCATCGTTTCGTTCGGGCGGACGGTGAAGCTCACGTTGTCGACGATCGCGGTGTCGCCGTAGCGTTCCGGGAACCGGATCGTGAGATTGCGAACCTCGAGCAGCGGGGCCGCGTCACCTTCGTACACAAGACGATCGGTGCGTGTGCGTTCGGTTTCCGCGAGGATCTTCAGATGCGTTTCGAGTGGCGTCGGCGCGGCGACCGGTTTCAGCGCCTTGCTGACGATGACACTCGAGTCGGCGAAGTCGTCGTCGATGACCGCCAACTTGGCGTCCGCTGCGGCTTCAGCTTCGAGAATGAGCTCGTTGGACGTTTCTTCTGCGGCGGCGGTGCGGGCTGCTTCGAGAGGTGTCTTCTTGGTCTTCTTGAGGCTCGGATCGGCCATCGCGTCGGTGAGACCCTCGGCAAGCACGTTGAGGGAGAGAACCGTCAGAAGAATCAGCAGACCGGGGAACACCGTTGCCCACCAACCACCGAGCAGGACCATGTTCTTACCGTCGGCGATCACCGATCCCCATGACGGGTCCGGCGGACGCACACCGGCGCCGATGAATGACAGGCTGGCTTCGAGCACGATGGCATCGGCGACCATGACCGTGCAGAACACGAGGACCGGTGCGGCGCAGTTGGAGATGACGTGCTTGACGACGATGTGGAAAGTGCTTGCCCCGATGACCTTTTCGGCTGCAACGTAGTCCTCGCCGTACTGAGCGAGCACGTTGGCGCGAACGACACGGGCAACCATCGGGGTGTAGAGAAAGGCGATGGTCACGATCAGGGTCGGGATCGAACCGCCGAATGCAGCGACGAGGACCGCTGCGAGTGCAATACCCGGGAATGCCATCACGACGTCGAGAACACGCATGATGGTCTCGTCGACGGCTTTGCGGCTGGTAGCCGCCACCGAACCGATGAGAGCACCGACGCACAGGGCCAGGAATGTAGAGCCGAGGCCGATGGCGAGTGACCAGCGCCCGCCGTACAGCAAGCGGCTGAACAGATCTCGTCCGAGACTGTCCTGACCGAACCAGTGATCTGCGCTGGGTCCGGCCGTGCCGACGGCCTGCTCGAGGGGGCTGTACTGCGTGACCAGTGGCGCGAACAGACACGCGAGAACGATGATCGCGAGGACTGCCATGGACAGCCAGGCGGAGAGGGGAAAGCGTGAAAAGGTGATACCGGGACGCGAAAGCTTCTCGGTGAGTTTTCTTCTCATCATGCTGCGCTCCGAAGTCGTGGATTGACAAGCAGGTAGAGGATGTCGACCACGAGGTTGACGACAACGAAGCCAACTGCGATGACGATGACAACACCCTGGACAACCGCGGGGTCACCGTTGGTGACGCCGTTGATCATGAGCTGACCCATGCCGGGAAGGCCGAAGATCTGCTCGATGACCACGGCGCCGCCCAGGAGATAACCGACGCGCAGACCCAGAACGGTGAGTGGGTTGATCAGCGCGTTACGCAACACGTTTCGCCCGATCACCACGGGGTAGGGCAGGCCGCTTCCGATGGCCGTACGGACGTAGTCCTTGTCCAATTCCTCGACCATGGAGGTGCGGATGATGCGAGTGAGTTGGGCTGCGACGGGGAGCGACAGCGACAACGCCGGCAGTGCCATGTACCAGAGCCAGTCCGTAACGGAGTCGGCCGGATTGACGTAGCCACCGGTGGGGAACCAGCCGAGCTGGACGGCCAGGTACTGAATCATCAACAGTGCCAACCAGAATGACGGTGCGGCCACGCCGCCGAGTGAAATCACGCGAATGACCTGATCAGGCCAGCGGTCACGGAAGAGTGCACTGGTGACGCCGAAGATCAGCGAAAGCACGATGGCGATCACGAGTCCGAGCACCGTGAGCTGGATCGTGAGCGGCAGCGCCGTGGAGATCGAATCCAGTACCGGGGTACCGGAAATCAGGCTGTCGCCCATGTTGCCACTGACAAGATCGGTCACGAAGTGGACGTACTGCAGCGGCAGAGGGTCGAGCAGTCCGTTCTCTTCCTTGAACTGCTGCAACTGTTCTGCCGTCGGGTTGCCACCGTTGAACGCCGCAGTCGCGGGATCGGTGGGCGCGAACTGCATCACGATGAAAACGAACGCGATGATGCCGAGGATCAGGGGGATCAGTATCAGTAATCGCCTGATCAGCATGGGGAGGACTCTTGCCATCGGGGGATCTCTCAGTCGATAGGAATGGCCGCGCGCAACGTCAGGCGGGCTTTGTCTGAAGCAGGTTGACGCCGGGGTACGGCAGGGGCGTGACGTCGGCGACCTTCTGCGGATCCCAGGCGGTCAACAGTTCCTGATGCAGGACCGGGTAGTAGACAGCGTTTTCCGCGATCTGGTTCAGGTACGACTGCACGAGGGTGCTTCGCTTGGCGGGGTCCGTCTCACGGGTTGCCTCGTCCATCGTGGCGTAGATCTTCTGTGCTTCCGGGGTGTCGTCCCACTTGGCGTAGGTCTTGGTCCACAGGCCGCCCTTGCTGTACGTGTAACGGACGAGCAGGTCGACGTCGGATCCGAATGCCTGCGGGTTGGACGTGCCGGCCGCGATCTGGAACTTCTGGCCGCTGTTGAGCTTGCTGACCATTGCGCTGGTGTCCTGCGGTTCGAGCGTCGTCTTGAATCCGACTGCGTCCCAGGACTCTTTGATGGTCGGCAAGCAGTCCGCCAGCCAGCTGACGTTCGTGGAGAGCAGCGTCAGATCGAGACCACTGACGCCGGCTGCAGCGAGCAGTGAGCGGGCCTTGTCCGGATCGTACGAGTACACGGTCGACGACCGGACATAGTCGGGGTTGCGTTCGTACAGGTAGCTCGTGGCCGGTGCGGCCTTGCCGCCGAGGGCGATTTCGATCATCTTCGGAGTGTTGATCGCGTAGAACATCGCCTGACGAACGCGAACATCGTCGAACGGTGCCTGCGTCGTGTCGAATAGCAGGTACATCAGGTTCATGCCCGGATTGCCTTCGACGGTACGTCCGCCGGACGTCAGCGTCGGGACGTTGGCGACGGGAATGTTGTCGGCGAGCTGAGCGCCGGCGTTGTTGCCGGACACTCGCGCGATACGCGAGGACGTGTCGACGATGGACAGCCAGTTCATGGTCGTGAAGTTGGCCGGACGCGGACCGTTGTACGCGGGGAAGGCCTCGAATGCCGTGTTGCTCTTGGGGGTATGGCTGGTGACCTTGTACGGACCGGAACCCACCACGAGCGTGCCGGACTTGGCTTCGTCCCAGTGACCGTCGAAGACATGCTTGGGCATGATCTTGGCAATGGACAGGCGTTGAGCAGCAGCGCTGAACGGGTAGTTGAAGTTGAGCGTCACGGTCTGATCGTCGACCTTGGTGACGGACTGCAACCAGGAGGAGAAGAAGGAGCGGATCAGCACGTTCTGCTGGGGATCGAGAATGCGCTCGAAGCTGAAGACCACGTCGTCCGAGGTGACCGGGGTGCCGTCGTGCCAGGTGGCGCCGTCGCGGATCTGCATGGTCCAACTCGACGCGGTGGCGTCGGTGGGAACGGTCTTCGCCAGTGCGGCATACGTCTCGCCGGTGGCCGGATCGTTTTCGAGCAGGCCTTCGTACACGTGGTTGACCGCGGCCATCAGGAAGCCCGACGCAGTCTGCATCGGATCGAAGCTCTGGTCGTTTCCGTATCCGATGGCGGTGGTGAGATCGCCCGTGGACGAGGAGCCGCCCACGACCGAGGTAGACGACGGGCCGCCGCCGCACGCTGCGAGGGTTGCGGTGATACCTGCAGCGGCTCCGATGAGGCCGGTGTACCGGAAAAGGTCCCGGCGGCTAATGGCGGAGCTCAGCGGTCGTTGGTTCTTCAAGGCGGCCTCCAAGGCGGGGAGCGGGACATCTCGAGTGGGATAGGGGATGTCCTATGTTCGACGTCCGATGTTGCGTAACCTACATTGTGGATCAGAAAGCGTCTAGAGACTCTTTGGAACTTGTTGCCCGAAAATTCATTTTTCAGCGGGTTTCGTGAACCTTTCGATGCCCCTACCTGCATAGATGAAGACTGTGTTACCGACCTCGAATTGACGGTCGATCACACTGGCCGTATAACATAGGACATCCCTTATCCAATCTTTGGAGACTTCATGACCCGATACAAAGTCGGCGTGGTCGGTTGCGGATTCTTCGGTAGTTCACTCGCACGCGAGTTTGCTGCCCATCCACGTTTCGAACTCACGATGCTCTGCGACCGAGATCTAGAACGGGCAACGGAAGCCGCCGGAGAATTCGGCGCGACCCCCACCAACGATCACGATGATGTGGCGGCTGACGCGACGATCGACCTTGTTGTAGTCGCGACTCCCAATCACGCGCATGCAGAACCGGCACTAGCCGCATTGACACACGGCAAGGCAGTGTTCGTCGAGAAGCCACTGGCAGTCGAGCTCGCCGACGCCCGCGGCATGATCGAGTGCGCCGAGTCCAACGGTTCGACGCTCATGGTCGGACACATCATGCGGATGATGCCGGGTGTTCGACGTCTGGCCGCATCGGTGCGGTCCGGAGAGATCGGTGATGTCAATGCCATCGAGACGTCGCGGTCGCGGTGGATCGACACCGCCGGAGCGGACCCGCAGTGGTGGAAGCTCGACAAGAGTCAGACCGGCGGCGAACTCACTCACGAGATCCACGAGCTCGACCTACTGTGCTGGCTCGGTGGCGACGTCAGCGCCGTGTCGAGCATCGCGACACCGGACGATGGCTTCCGTACAACGGTTGTGAAGTTCTCGAGCGGCGCGGTCGGCACGCACACCATCTCGACCCGTTCGCACACATCGTCGTGGGATCTGACGGTTGGCGGATCGAACGGCGCGCTGCGGGCAGATTTCCGTACCGGACTGGTGGAGAAGTTCACGGATGGTCAGGTTGTCGATTCCTGGCCGATCTTCGACGATACGGACGAGAACCAGTCCTTGGTCGACTCGGCGACCAAGACGCAGAAGTACAACTCCGGCGGCGGGGCGTCGTCAGTGTGGATGCAGGCAGCGATCCGTCACGAAATCGACGAGATCGCAAGGGTTCTCGATTCCGGTGACGAATCGCCTCTCACGGCGGCTACCGATCGAGCTCTGCTTGTGGCGCAGCAGGTGCGAGTTGGACAGGCGGAGCCCGCAGACCTTCGAGTTGCGCGATGACCGTCCGCGTTGCCGTGATCGGCAGCGGCGGAATCGCACGAGACCACGTACGTTCGCTCGGCAGTCTGCCAACGGTGGAGGTCGCGTACGTCGTCGGTAGTGACTTGGGCCGGGCCGCCTCGGTTGCGGCTCTCGCACCGGGAGCGCAGGCGAGCACCGATCTGGACCGAGTTCTGGCCGATCCGTCGATCACGGCCGTCAACGTCGTCGGGGCAACTCCCGATCATGCGCCGGTGACGATTGCAGCCGGCCTGGAGGGAAAGCATGTTCACGTCGAGAAGCCTGCGGCACTGACCGTCGCGGACTTCGACGCCATGGTCGCAGCCACCGAAGGTAACGGCACGTCGTTGATGGTCGGTCAGACCGTACGGTTCCAGCCGTCGATCACCTCGATCGGCGCTTCCGTTGCGCAGGGCGCTATCGGTGATCCCCGCCTGATCCATCTGAGTTGGTACACCGGCCACGTCTGGCCGGGTGGCTGGCGCGGGTGGCAGCACGACAAGGAACGATCCGGCGGCCACCCCGTTCACAACGGAACTCACGCACTTGATCTGGTGACCTGGCTGATCGACCGCAAGCCGATTCGGGTGTTCGCCCGCAGCTTCCCGACCTTTGCCGCCGGCATGCCCGTTCACGACAGTTTCCACCTGACCGTCCGATTCGAGGACGGTTCCCTGGCGTTGATCGAACTGGCGTACGCGTTGCCACAATCGGGAAAGATGGTGCGACGCATCGTCGTCTCCGGCACGCGAGGCACTCTCGCGCACGATACGGGCGACGATCCGGGACTCATGTCCGACACCACCAACGCTCCACCGTCGTCCATCGAAGACGCCATGACACATCAGATGCGCCATTGGATCGGCACTCTCGACGGTTCCGTGACACCGCTGGTGCAGAACTGGCAGGTGCGCGCGGCGCTGGCGACCGCGGTGGCCGCACAACAGTCTCTCGAAACCGGGCGCGCAGTTGCAATCGGAGGGCAGCAATGACCGGCTCGATCCGTATCGGATTCATCAGCGGCGTAAGGCATGCCGGTTCGTACGCGGACCTGTTGCGAGCCGACCCTCGCGTGCAGTTGGTCGGTGTCGCCGACGAAACATCGGTGCCGGACTGGATCCGCGACGACGGTATGAAGATGGCTGCTGCCGCCGACATCCCGTGGATCGACGATCTCGGCGAGCTTCTCGATCCCGACCGCATCGATCTGGCGGTCATCTGCAGCGAACCGACTCGGCACGCCCGGCTCGCCATTGCTGCCTTGAACGCGGGACTTGATGTGCTCGTGGACAAGCCGGTGGGAATCGACGAGGCAGAAGCCGCCGCCGTTCAGGAAGCAGCAGAGGCAAACGGACGTATCTGCACGGTCGTCAATCGCACGCATTCACCGGCACTGCGGAGATTGCGCCGCTGGATCGACGCGGGAAACCTCGGGCTTCCGCGCCACGTGGATATCGAGTTCCTGGCCAGCGGAACACATTTTGCGACCTCCGTGGAGCGGCCCGAGTTGGTTGTCGACCCAGCGCTGTCCGGCGGGGGAGAAGTCGTGAACTTCCTCGGATACGCCGCCGACTACCTCCGGTACCTCACCGGCCTCGACGTCTCCGAGGTCTACGCGGAGACAAGCACGTTGTACGGCGGCGCACACGAGAAGTTCGGTGTGGAAGACACCGCCCTCGTTTCGCTGGCCCTTGCACACGGTGTGACCGCAACCGTCACAGTCGGAAGAATCCCGGCAGCACCGGGTTTCGGTGCAAACACCGCAACGGTTCGGGTCCTCGGATCGCACGGCTACGCCAGTTCGGACGACGACAAACCCGCTGTCATGCAGTTCGGTGGCTCCGGCGATGTCACCGCGATACCCATCGGGGGCTTCGGATCCGACAACGCGGTTTCGAGCTTCCTCTCGCACCTCCTCGATCGCCTTCCGAAGCGCATCGAACCTGATTACTCCGTAGCAGACGCCCGCGCGTCGATGCGTGTGATCGACGCCGCGTACCGGTCCGCCGCATGCGGGCAGCCGGTTTCCGTAGCTTGACCACCCTGTAAAAGTTTTGCCCCGCAATTCAATCCGATAATCAAAGTACGGAGACCCCATGAGTACCGACACCACGACCTTCAGCGGAATTGTTCCCCCGATCGTCACACCCCTGACCATCGACGGTGACGTTGACACGAAGTCGCTCGAGCGCCTCCTGTCGATGCAGATCGAGGCCGGCGTCGACGGACTGTTCATCCTCGGTTCCTCGGGCGAGGTCGGCTACCTCACCGACGCTCAGCGCGCCCAGGTCGTGCAGACCGCCATCGGCCATGTCGGCGGCCAGTTGCCGGTGCTGGTCGGCGTCAACGACATGACCACGAACCGCGTCATCGCCGTTGCCGAGCAGGCGCGCGACGCCGGTGCCGACGCCATCGTCGCGACAGCTCCGTTCTACGCGATCACCAACGCCGAAGAGACTGCCACGCACTTCCGCTCCATCCATGCAGCAGTGGATCTTCCGCTGTTCGCCTACGATGTTCCGGTCCGCGTTCACAGCAAACTTCCCGTCGCGATGCTGGTCGAACTCGGCCGTGAAGGTGTCATCGCCGGTGTGAAGGACTCGAGCGGCGACGACGTCAGCTTCCGCATGCTGCTGCGTCAGTCTGTCGACCTCGAGAACTTCGCGGTCTTCACCGGCCACGAGGTTGTTGTCGACGGCTGCCTGCTCATGGGTGCATCGGGTGCAGTTCCCGGCCTGGCCAACGTCGATCCCCACGGCTACGTGCGCCTGTGGCGCGCAGCGCAGGCCGGCGACTGGGCCGCAGCCAAGACCGAGCAGGACCGTCTCACGGACCTCTTCTCCATCGTCGAGGCTCCGGCACCGGGACGGGTCAGCGCCGGTGCTGCCGGTCTGGGCGCCTTCAAGACCGCCTTGGCGCTGCGAGGTGTCATTTCGAGCAACACGATGTGCGCACCGATGCTCTCTCTCGACGAGTCCGAGGCTGCAGCGATCAAGGTCATTCTCGAACGCGCCGGACTGCTCTGACATGACCCACGGGCAGGAGCGTTGGATCGGTGTCGACATCGGCGGCACCAAAGTGGCTGCAGCGGTAGTCACCTCCACAGGTGAAGTGATCGAATCCGTCCGCGCGGCTACACCTGCGGCCGGCAAAGCCGCGGTGCTGGACACGACCGTCGCGCTGATCGACCAGCTGCGCGCCGAACACACCGTCGACGGAATCGGTGTGGGTGCGCCGGGAATCATCGACCGGGCAGCTGGACGAGTGCTGTTCGCTTCCGACATCCTGCCCGGATGGATGGGCGCCGAGGTGCGCGGCGAACTAGAGGCTCGCACGTCACTGCCGGTGACCGTGGACAACGACGTGCGTGCCATGGCACACGGCGAGAACATGATCGGTGTCGGCTACGGCCGCAGCTCGGTGCTGTTCGTCTCGATCGGCACCGGTATCGGTGGCGCACTGTCCGTCAACGGTGAATTACGGCACGGCGCGCACGGAACGGCAGGCGAACTTGCGCATCTACTCGTTCCGGCCTCCGGTGCCATCGGTTGTGGCTGCGGTCGCATCGATCATCTCGAAGCTGTGGCGTCGGGCCCGGCGATGGCAGCCGAGTACGCCTCCCGTGCAGGAGTTTCTGTGCAGCCGCTGCAGAAGGTGGTATCCCTGATGCACTCGGGCGACCCGATCGCCCGGGCCGTGATCACCGATGCCGGTGAACTGCTCGGGCGGGTTCTCGCCGGTGTCGCCACAGCCTTCGATCCCGAGGTGATCGTGATCGGGGGAGGCGCCGCCCAGATCGGACCCGATCTGCTGTCCCCGCTTGTGGCCGCGTTCCGCCTCGAAGCCATGCGCCCGATCGCTGACACCGCTATTCTCCCTGCACATCTGGGGACCGACGCTCCACTGGTGGGCGCTGCACTACTCGCCGCCGCAACACGAACAGAGGTATCACGATGACGCTCGATGAGTTACTGAAGATCATCAGCGGGAAGCTGGTCGTTTCGTGCCAGGCGGGACACGGACACGCGCTGCGCGACACGGCGACAATCGAGCGGATGGCCAGGGCAGCCGTCGACGGCGGTGCCGCCGCGATTCGCTGTGGCGGAGTGGGTGGAACGCCCGACGTCGCCGCGGTTGCCGCTGCGGTGGCGGTGCCGGTGATCGGACTGACGAAGATCGGATCCTCCGGGGTGTTCATCACTCCGACACGAGAATCCGCGCTGGAAGTTGTCGACGCCGGTGCACAGATCGTGGCAGCCGATGCGACGCTGCGGCCACGCCCGGACGGGTTGTCGTTCGCGGACACCGTGGCGGCAGTCCACGCGCGAGGCGCTCTCGTGATGGCTGACTGCGGAACTCTCGAGGATGGCATTGCGGCCGCAGAGGCGGGTGCAGACATCATCTCCAGCACCCTCGCCGGCTACACCGAGAACAGCCGACGCCTGAGCGGTCCCGATCTGGAGCTTATTTCGGAACTGCGAGCCGCACTTCCCACCGCCGTGATCATCGCCGAGGGCCGGTACCACAGCCCGGAGGCAGCCGCGCAAGCAATTTCACTCGGCGCGGATTCGGTTGTGGTGGGTACCGCAATCACGGATCCGGCATTCATCACCTCGAAGTTCGCTGCCGCAGTGTCAGACGCGGGGAGTGGTAGACGATGACTGCGGAACGCCGCAGAATCGAAGCGTTGCTGAATGATTCGGCAACACCGATCCGGTGGGTGTTCACCGGAGACAGCATCACGCAGGGTCTCGCTCATACGAACGGATACCGTAGCTACGTCGAGCACTATGCAGAGCGCATCCGCGGTGAGATGTCGTTGTTCAATCACATTGTGATCAACACCGGTGTGAGTGGTAATCGCTCATCGGATGTCCGTGGCGGATTTGCCCACCGGATCGAGGTCTTCGAACCGTCGGTGGTGCTGATCATGCTCGGTACCAACGACGCTCTCGACGGTGCGGACGGCCTCGAACGCTTTCGGGAAGATCTGTCCGACATCATCTTCCGATCTCGAGCCCTCGGTGCTGTTCCGATCTTGCAGACGCCGCCGCCCATCGACGTCCCGAACGCACCGACGCGAGCTGCTTTGATCGACTACGTCGAGGTGACGCGTCAGGTTGCCGCATCGACGCGCGCGATACTCATCGATCACTACGAGCAGTGGTATGCGGATTCACCCGAAGGCCCGCCGGCGTCGCTCCTGGCTGATGCGTTCCATCCGAACGAGAACGGGCACTATGTGCTGGCGGACGCGATTCTGCGCGAATTGGGGATCGCTGACATGGATAGTTCTGTTGCAACACAGGTGATGTCGTGATCCTGCGTGGGAAGCTGATCACCGGAGGTCGACTACTCGCCGACGGAGTTGTCGAAACGGCGGGTGATCGAGTGGTGTGGGCCGGGCCCGCATCGGAGCGAACAGATCCGATCCCGGAACCCGGAACTCCGGGCACTACGATCATTCCCGGTCTTGTGGACGTGCACTGCCACGGTGCCGGCGGATTCGGTTTCCCGGAAGCTGATCGCGAGGGGTCCATCGCAGCGGCAGATCACCACCGGCACAACGGAACTACCTCGGTAATCGGGTCGTTGGTTTCGGCGCCGCCGCAGGTCTTGCATAGTCGCATCGAACTGCTGGCGTCGCTGGTGGAGCGCGGCACACTTGCCGGAATCCATCTCGAGGGTCCGTTCCTCTCGGTACTGCGTTGTGGTGCACAGGATCCGGCCAGCATTCTCGATGGCGACCCGGCCCTGCTCGAGTCGTTGTTGGCTGCCGGACGAGGCCACATCCGCTCGATGACGATCGCACCCGAGACCGCGCATTTTGCCGAACTGTCGACCATGCTGGCCGAGAACGGCGTAGTGGTGAGCGTTGGACATACCGACGCGTCGAATCCCGTCGCGACTCGCTCGATCGCCCATTCCGCGCACGCACCGCTCAGTGCCACACACCTTTTCAACGGCATGGCGCCCATGCACCACCGCGCGCCAGGCACGGTGGCTGCGTGTCTGGCTGCCGCAGCCCGTGGTCAGATGGTGGTCGAGTTGATCGGTGACGGTGTTCATCTGGCCGACGAAACCGTCTCCACCGTCTTCGACCTGGTCGGCCCGCATCAGATTGCTCTGGTCTCCGACGCCATGGCGGCAGCGGGTATGCCGGACGGGCGATACCCGCTCGGTCCACTCGACGTGGACGTTGTCGACGGAGTGGCCCGATTGGCAGGACAGGGCGACACTGCAATTGCCGGCGGCACCAGCAGGCTGATGGACGTCGTTCGGCGAACGGTGCTTGATGCCGGCGTGGACCTGCTGTCGGCAGTTACCGCAGCAACTGCAACACCCGCTGCGTTGTTGGGATTGACCGGGGTTGTCGGCGATCTCGTCCCCGGATGCCGTGCCGATCTTGTCGTGACCGATGAAAAACTTTTGCCCCGAGCAGTCATGGCTTCGGGAAACTGGCTTACGAACACCATGGAAAGCTGAGGGGAAGAACTCCGATGGAAATTGTCATCGTCAAGGACGCGGATACCGCCGGTACGGTTGTCGCCGATATCTTCGACCACGCAGTACGTTCCGGCGCACGAACGTTGGGCCTGGCTACCGGATCGTCACCGCTGTCCGTCTACCGCGAGCTTGCGCGGCGCCACCGCGAGGAAGGCTTGAGTTTTGCCGGCCTGCAGGCGTTCCTGCTCGACGAGTACGTCGGCCTCCCGGATGGGCACCCCGAGTCCTATGCACAGGTGATCCGGACCGAGTTGGTCAATCACCTCGATCTCGACAGCGCTCGTGTATTCAGCCCGAACGGCACTACCGGAGACCCGTTCGGTGCCGCCGCGGCCTACGATCGCGCGATCGCCGCCAACGGACCGGTGGATGTGCAACTCCTCGGCATCGGAGCCAACGGCCACATCGGATTCAACGAACCGACATCGTCGCTGACCTCACGCACACGGGTGAAGACGTTGACCGAACAGACCCGGATCGACAACGCACGATTCTTCGAGAGCATCGACGACGTCCCGCGCCACGTCATCACCCAGGGCCTCGGAACGATCTGCGACGCACGGCATTTGGTAATGATCGCGACCGGCGAACACAAGGCCGACGCGATCGCCGCCGCAGTCGAAGGACCCCTCGCTGCGGTCTGCCCGGCATCGGTTCTCCAACTGCACCCGCACGCAACAGTTGTCGTCGACGAAGCCGCAGCCTCCAAACTTCAACTCACCGAGTTCTACAAGACGGTGTCAGCGCACAAGCCGGTCGCGCAACACTACTGAGCTGCCGCACCCTCACGAACGACCGGAACTTTTTCGAGTGTGAGCGCCCGCTCCGGAGTGAGTAACTGGAAGTGGGCCTCGCCGCGTTGACGGATCCAGACCGGATCGCTGGTGTTCCAGCGTTCCGCGCTCTGGGTGCGGGTGACAACCTTGAAGGTTGCGGTCCGGGGGAATTCGCTACAGACCCGAATGAGAGTGGGTTTCTGCTTCGGACCCAGTTCGGGACGTGAGTCTATGTAGGCGGCAACCGCTTCGGGATCGAAGTTGGTCACATCACCGACCGGGATGACCGACGCCATCACTCGATCGCCGACATCGCTGTCCGGGACGGCGTAGACGGACACCTGCGCAAAGCCGGGGTATGCGGTCAGCGCACGTTCGATGGGGGCAGCGCCGATGTTCTCGCCGTCGACCCGCAGCCACCCGGAACTGCGCCCCGCGAAGTAGACGTAACCGTCGGCGTCGGCGTACGCGAGGTCACCGGTCCAGTACTGCCCGTTCCGCATACGTTCGGCGTCGGCTTCGGGATTCTTGTAGTACCCGGCGAAGGCTCCCGGGCCGGTCACGTTGACCATTTCGCCGGTTGCCTCGTCGGCGTTGGTGATCCGGCCATCTGCGTCGAATTCTGCAGGGGGGCAGGGAACTCCGGTTTCGGGATGAAGAATCTTCACGCCGTCGGGAAGCAGTCCGAGAGTGCCGGCGCGGGGGACAGGAGCGGCGCCGATGGACACTCCACCCTCGGTGGATCCGAATCCGTCGATGACGCGCGCACCGAATCGACGGACAAATGTGGCGACTGCGGGAGCGGCGCCCTCGTTGCCGTACATGATCTTCAGGGTGTTGTCATGATCGTCGGGCTGCTCGGGTGTCGCGGCGATGAAGGAGAGCGGTTTGCCGACGTAGTTGGAGTAGGTAATACCGAACTTGCGGACGTCAGGGAGGAATCCCGAGGCGGAGAACTTGCGGCGCATGCCAATTGCGCACTTGCGATGCAGCGCGATCGCCCACGCTGCCATGATCGCGTTGGAATGGAACATCGGCATTGCCATGTAGATGACATCCTGCGGCCCGAGGTCGAATCGATCACCAAGCATGATCGCGGGATCCGCGATCTTGAAGTGCGTGCAGCGAACCGCCTTGGGATCACCGCTGGTCCCTGAGGTGAAGATGAGCATCATCAGGTCGTCGGGAGACACCGCGCATGGCTTGTGCGGCGAATTGGCGAAGGGCGCCAACAGTTCCGCCCACTCCGGCGAGTCGACGTTGATCACCCGAACATCGCCGAGGGCGACTCCGTCGAGGAGATGCGCCTGACTGTTCTCGGTGAAGATGATCTGGCAGTCGGCGAGCGCGACATCGCGGGCCAGCGCCGGACCACGCCGGGTGGTGTTGAGGCCGGCCAGAACCGTGCCGGAGAATGCCGCGGCGCCCAGTAGCAGTGAGAACTCCGGAATGTTCTCCATCAGCAACCCGAAATGTCGTGGACGCTCGTTGTCGAGCAGCGCGTCGAGCAACGCGGCCCGGTCGAACGACGCCTGGACATGCTCGCGCCAGGTGATGACCTGGTCCTCGAATCGAATGCCGTACGAGTCGATTTCACTGACTCCGAGGAGCAGATCTGAAACGGTGGGGCTCTCACTCATAACTGCATCATTACCAATTCGTCGAGGATCAGGTTCAGGTATTCCGCTTGGTGGGACTGGGTCACTGTGGGACAGGGCCACTGTGGGACAGGGTCACGCAGGCACGTCAGCGAGCTCCTTACCCAAACTACGCAGCAGATCGGTGGTGTTGCCGAGCAGGAATTCGTGCCGCTTGGCGGCGAGGAAGTACCGGTGAATCGGGTGATCCTCGTCCAATCCGACACCGCCGTGGACGTGGACAGCGGTGTGCGCGACACGATGGCCGGCGTCGGCGGCCCAGAATTTTGCGGTCTTGACTGCCTCGGTGGCCGGGAGACTTTCGCTCAGTTGCCAGGCCGCTGCCCAGAGCGTCAGACGCACTCCCTTGACGTCGATGTATCCGTCGGCCAGTCGCTGAGCCACGGCCTGGAAACTGCCGATCGGGCGTCCGAATTGGACACGCTCGCGCGCATATTCCGCTGTCAGTTTCAGCGCCTGATCGAGGACGCCGTATTGGTATGCGCTGGAACCGAGTCGGTCGCGTTCGACGATCCATTCGCTGATCTCGGAGCCCCGAGTCACCGAGCCGAGCACCCGGTCGTCCGGCAGCTGGACCGCATCGAAATCGACCTGACCCGCACTGCCGAAATCGACGATCGACTGCCGTGTGACACTGACACCGACATCGCCTGGCTGCACCAGGAAAACGACAACACCGTCATCGGTGCTTGCCGGAACCAGGAAGAGATCGGCTATCGGTGCGCTGTCGACCACGATCTTCGTTCCGGTCAACTCCCAACCGCTTTCCGTCCGCTGTGCATGAGTGAACGGGAGAGCCGGATTATCGCTCCATTCTTCGGACAGCGCTGCCGTCAAGATCTTTTCGCCCTGTGCTGCGGGCGCTGCCCAGTCGGCGCGCTGGGTGTCATTGCCGAATTCTGCGATCGCGGCGGCGGACGACACGATGGACGTCAGATACGGCACCGGTGCGACAGCCCGTCCCAATTCGACAAGAATGCTGCACTGCTCGAGCACACCAAATCCGTCGCCACCCACCGATTCCGGCAAGGCTGCGCTGAGAACACCGGACGATGCGAGTGCCGCCCACAGTGTGCGGTCGGTACGGTCCTGCGCTGCGTCGAGTTCCCGGAGACGGTCGTTGGTGACCAATTCGGTGGCAATTCCGCGGGTGAGGCCGGCCAGATCGTTCTGGGCCTCGGTGAAGGTGAAATCCATGTCGCGAGGTGTCCTTATCGCTTTGAGGGCGGCAAGCCCAGGGCCGTCATACCGATGATGTCGCGCTGCACTTCGTTGGTGCCGCCGCCGAACGTCAGGATCAGCGAGGACCGGTGCATCCGTTCGATTCGTCCACGCAGGACCGCGCCGGGGGAGTTCTGCCGGATTACGGCCGACGGGCCGAGGATTTCCATCAGCAAGCGGTAAGCCTCGGTGGCGAATTCGGTGCCGAACACCTTGTTGGCCGATGCAGCCTCAGGGCCGGGAGCGTGGTCGGTGGTAGACGCGATTTCCCAGTTCATCAGCTTGAGGTACTCGGCCTTCGCGTGTATCCGTGCCAGGTTGATCTGCACCCACTCCTGATCGATCATGCGTCGACCGTCGGGAAGCTTGGTGTTCTGGGCCCACTCGCGGACTTCGCGTTGCGCCGTCAAAATCGGGCCTGCGGAGGTCAGCGCAACTCGTTCGTGATTGAGCTGATTGGTGATCAGGCCCCAGCCGCCGTGTTCCTCGCCCACGATCGACGATGCCGGAACGCGTACATCCTGGTAGTAGGTGGCACTGGTGTCTGGTCCGGCCATCGTGTGCACCGGTGTGTAAGAGAATCCTTCGGCGGTGGTGGGGACGATCAGCATGCTGATTCCCTTGTGCTTCTTGGCTTCCGGATCGGTACGGCAGGCGAGCCAGATGTAGTCCGCGTACTGGATGAGGCTTGTCCACATCTTCTGGCCGTTGATGATGTAGTCGTCGCCGTCCTTGACAGCGGATGTGCGCAGCGACGCCAGGTCGGTTCCGGCTCCTGGTTCGGAGTATCCGATGGCAAAATGCAGTTCGCCGCGCGAGATCTTCGGCAAGAAGAACGCCTTCTGCTCGTCGGTGCCGAAATGCATGATTGTCGGGGCCACGGAGTTGATGGTCAGGAACGGCACCGGTGCCCCGGCGATCGCGGCCTCATCGGTGAAGATCAGCTGATCCATCGCGGATCGTTCCTGCCCGCCGTACTCCTTGGGCCAGCCGAGCGTGAGCCAGCCGTCCTGGCCCATCTGAGCCACAACTTCGCGGTACACGTTTCCTTCGCCGTACTCACCGGTGGTGGCTGCGAGGGCTTCGCGGCGAGCCGGGGTCATCAGTTGAGCAAAGTATGCGCGCAACTCCTCCTGAAGCGCTTGTTGCTCAGGTGTGTAGGTGATGTGCATGGTTGCCTCTCGAAGTAGAGATACAAATCGACTATCTGGCACAGGTTCTATAAGCAGGTTTTTCGGGTGTGGCGCCCATGTGGGCGAATCCCGGGACTCGTTTCTGCTACTTTTCCGAATCATTGCACAGGACTGGAACAGGTTCTAGTGTTATGGCAGGAACGGTGCCGAGCACAGCCCTGCGATGCCCGTTTCTCCACCTGTCTGTGACACCCGAATGCGTGAGTAGAGAAGAGGAATACCCATGGAGGTCAGGGTTGATTTGGACCGTTGCGAGGCCAATGGAGTCTGCGTCGGTATCGCCCCCGATATTTTCGACCTCGACGACAATGAGGAGTTGGTGATCAGTTCGACGCGTCCGCCGGAGGATCGGTGGGAGGATGTTCGCTCCGCGATCGCTCAGTGCCCGCGCGCCGCGTTGACGGAACATCCGTAAGGACTATTGCCCAAAACAGGAACACGTTCTAAAGTTGCGAAGTCGTGAGGCTCGACCGGCTCCGCCGAGACGGTCGGGTTCACGATCGCACAGAACTGGGAGAACGCGTCGATGAATGCTGTGAAGAGCGAGGACACCAGTCTCGAGGGCAAGGTCGCCATCGTGACCGGTGCTGGATCGGGACTCGGAAAGTTCGAGGCCATCGCCCTGGCACAAGCCGGAGCGTCGGTGGTTGTCAACGATCTGGCGCCGAACGAAGCCGTCGAATCAACTCTCGACGAGATTCGTGGACTGGGCGCCAAGGTTGAGTTCGTTGCCGGCAATGTCGGCGAACGTTCCACCGCGGACGCGCTCATGGAGAAGGCGCAGGGCCAATTCGGCAGTGTCGACATCGTCGTCAACAATGCCGGCGTCGTCCGTGATCGGATGTTGTTCAACATGTCCGACGAGGACTGGGATCTGGTACTCGAAGTACATTTGCGTGGCCATTTTCTGTTGTGCCGCAACGCCGCTGCGTATTGGCGCGCAAAGTCGAAGGAAGCCGGCGCGCCGGTGTACGGACGCATCGTCAATACGTCGTCGGAAGCGGGATTGCTCGGGCCGGAAGGCCAGCCGAACTACGGCGCCGCCAAGGCCGGCATCACGGCGCTGACGCTCTCCGCCGCTCGCGGGTTGTCTCGCTACGGTGTGCGCGCCAACGCCATCTGCCCACGGGCACGAACGTCGATGACCGAGGGCGTTTTCGGTGACGCACCCGAGGATGGCATAGACCCGCTCTCGCCCGAGCATGTGGCGTCGTTGGTGTCCTATCTGGCTTCACCGGCGGCGGACGCAATCAACGGTCAGGTTTTTGTCGTCTACGGCCCGATGGTAGCGCTGATGGCGGCGCCCGTGGTGGAGCAGCGGTTCGATGCCGACGGGACGGCCTGGTCGCCCGAGTCGTTGTCCGTTGCGATCGGTGATTACTTTGCCGACCGGGATCCCGCCGCGATGTTCTCGGCTTCCGCTGCGCTTCGGGAGCTGGGCTGACGCACGTTGCTGCCGGCTTGCCCACGACACGAAACCCAAATTCACAGATATCGCAGTTGTTGTCGTCATTTTTGGTAGAAAGAGCATGGTCGCACGTCCGAATGGCTGATTTGTCGCGTTACGAGACTGTTGGTCTTCAAAAAACTGGACTGTGTTCCAATTTCGCACGTCGTTGACAGGGTGGTAGAACCGTCAACCAAGGCGCATCTTCTGGTTTTCTGCGACTGGCCGAAAGCGTCCAGTATCCGCCAAAAGTATTAATTTGCACGATAATTCGATGATTTTGTCATGAATGACGGACAATGTAAGGCGTGTTCGATTGACGGTTTCCCAGCCGTCGGATTGGGATATCCACGGTGATATGTACCCGTTTTTGACAGGTGAACACGTTCTAGTTAATATGACCTGAGTCACAAGCTGCCGGGGGCTGGACCATGCAAACAGACAGTGCTGCGGCAACAACAGACGAGGAGGACGGATGGTAGACCTCGTCGAGGTGCCATTACGGGCGGTCGGTGGCTTCTTTCAGATGTCAGCGGAAACCTTGCGGGCAGTCTTTTCTCGTCCCTTCCAGCGTCAGGAATTCATCGATCAGGCCTGGTTCGTAGCCAGGGTCTCGATGGTCCCCACCGTGCTGGTCGCCATCCCGTTCACCGTGCTCGTCAGCTTCACCATCAACATCCTGCTTCGGGAAATCGGCGCCGCCGACCTCAGTGGTGCGGGAGCTGCGCTCGGTACCGTCACCCAGGTCGGACCCATCGTCACTGTCCTGATCGTGGCCGGCGCCGGCGCCACCGCAATCTGTGCTGACCTCTCCGCCCGAACCATTCGCGAAGAAATCGACGCGATGAGAGTGCTCGGCATCAATCCGATCCAGCGGCTGGTTGTTCCCCGAGTGCTCGCGTCCACTGGAGTAGCCCTGCTGCTCAACGGTTTGGTCGTCACCATCGGCATTCTCGGCGGTTTCGTATTCTCGGTCTTCGTCCAGGACGTCAACCCCGGAGCATTTGTCAACGGCATCACGCTGCTCACAGGATTCGGCGAACTGATGCTCTCGATGGTCAAAGCCGGACTCTTCGGCATGATCGCCGGACTTGTCGCCTCGTATCTCGGGCTCAACGTCAAGGGCGGCGCCAAGAGTGTCGGCGATGCTGTCAACCAGACGGTTGTTTTCGCGTTCATGGCATTGTTCGTCGTCAACGTCCTCATCACCACCATCGGCATCAAGTTGACGGCCGGATGAGGCACACGGCAAGTGCGGGCACTGGGACACACCACGACGGACGGGAGACGGACTGATGGCACTGGCAGCAGCAGGACGCTTCCCGCGAACTCGCCGGCAGATCCGATCGGTCTCTCGCGGGGTAGACAGCATCGGTGACCAGGCACTGTTCTTCGCGAAAGCGATAGGACATGCGCCAAAAGCCCTGATGCGTTATCCGCGTGAGACGCTTCGCCTGATCGCCGAGATCAGCATGGGAACGGGCGCGCTTGCCGTCATCGGCGGCACCGTCGTGATCGTCGGCTTTCTGACACTCTTCACGGGCGGCACCATCGCCGTGCAGGGCTACAGCTCACTCGGCAACATCGGTGTCGAGGCGCTGACGGGATTCTTCGCAGCCTTCATCAACGTTCGTATCGCGGCTCCTGTCATCGCGGGAATCGGGTTGGCCGCCACCATCGGTGCCGGCTCCACCGCTCAACTGGGGGCAATGCGTGTCTCGGAGGAGATCGACGCTCTAGAGACCATGGCTATCCCGTCTATCCCGTATCTGGTCAGTACCCGCGTCATGGCCGGCATGATCGCCATCATCCCGCTGTACTCGCTGGCCGTGATCGCGTCGTTCATCGCCAGCCGCTTTGCCACGGTGTTCCTCTACAACCAGTCCGGTGGTGTGTACGACCACTACTTCACTACCTTCCTGATACCCACGGACATCTTGTGGTCGTTTGCCCAAGCGATAGTCATGGCCCTGGCCGTCATGTTGATCCACACCTACTACGGTTTCAATGCAACTGGTGGCCCGGTCGGCGTCGGTGTAGCCGTCGGTAATGCCGTGCGCGCCTCGCTGATTGCGGTTGTCACCGTCACTCTGCTCATTTCACTCGCCATTTACGGTGGGTCCGGCAACTTCAACTTGTCGGGATAGGGGCGAGACGATGACAGTTCCCAGTTGGCACAAGAAGCTTGCCGCGGCCGGTCTGATCCTCGGGCTGGCCGCCATCGTGGCCGTTGCACTCACCATGTTCTCGGGTGGCTTCACCAAAAGCACCCCCATCACGGTGACGTCGTCGCGCGCCGGCCTGGTCATGGAACCCGACGCCAAGGTGAAATTGCGCGGCGTGCAGGTGGGGAGCGTCGAATCCATTTCACTCGACGGCGACCAAGCCAGCCTCCAGTTGGCGATGTTCCCCGATCAGATGTCGAAGATTCCGTCCAACGCCGGCGTGGAAATCAAGTCCACCACGGTGTTCGGCGCAAAATACGTCAACATCGTGATCCCGGACGATCCGTCGAGCCAGCCGATTCAAGAAGGCGCGGTCATTGCCTCCGACAGCGTGACCGTCGAGTTCAACAGTGTCTTCGAACATCTTTCGGAGGTGCTGGCCAAGGTCGAGCCCGAGAAGCTGAACGCCACACTCGGAGCAATCTCGACAGCACTCAACGGCCGCGGCGAATCACTCGGCGAGGTTCTCGAATTGGGCGACACCTACTTGAAGAAGATGAATCCCACGCTGCCGCAACTGCAGGAGGATCTGGCCAGCGCGTCCACGGTCACCAACCTGTATGCGGACGTGGCGCCGGACCTCCTGCGCGTCCTCGACAATGCAACCACCACAAGCGGTTCGATCGTGGCCGAGCAGGCCAACCTGGATCTGCTGTTGCTCAACATCACCGGCCTCGCCAACACTGGTAACGCCTTGCTGACCGACAACGAGCAGGCCCTCACCACGTCCCTGGACACCCTGACGGCAACCACGACGCTGCTCGAGGAATATTCGCCCGGCCTGACCTGCTTCCTTGTCGGATTGAACGACGGCCGCATCAAGTTCGAGCCGATGGCAGGCACTGGCGACAAGGCGGCCTTGATGCTCAGTGCGAGCTTCATGTGGGGTGCAGAGGCGTACTCGAATCCGGAGTCCCTGCCGAAGGTCGCTGCGTCGGGCGGTCCGAATTGCTACGGCTTCCCCACTTTTGACCCGAAGGTCGACGGAAAATCTCCGTTTGCCGTCACGAACACCGGAAACGTTCCGTTCGTGCCCAACACGGAATTCGAAGTGACGGTTCCGACGATCTTCCAGTTCCTCTTCGGGGACTCCTACGAACAGGACCGGGAGTGATGAGACCGACAACGGTAAAATTCTTGATCTTCACACTCGTCATGTCGGTGATCTTTGCCGGTCTGGCAATTGTGTTCAGTCAGGTGCGATTCAGTAGCAGCAACGGGTTTCACGCGACATTTGCCGATGTTTCCGGTCTGAAGTCCGGAGACAAGGTACGAATCGCCGGTGTCCCGGTCGGATCAGTGACAGGCGTGTCCATCGACGACTCCAACCAGGCCGCGGTCACCTTCGACGTCGATACCCAGTACTCGTTGATGAAGAGCACCAAGGCGACAGTTCGCTACGAGAACCTGGTCGGCGATCGCTACATGGAGCTACTCGAGGGCACCGGGTCGACCGAAACCTTGTCGTCCGGTGGTTCGATTCCGGTCGACCAGACATCGCCGGCACTGGACCTGGACCTACTGCTCGGCGGGTTCAAACCGCTCCTGCGTGCGCTTGATCCCCAGCAGGTCAACGATCTTTCCGGAGCGCTGCTTCAGGTACTGCAAGGACAGGGCGGAACTCTGGTTTCGCTTCTCGGAAACACCAATTCGTTCACCAGCACGCTGGCAGATCGCGATCAGTTGATCGGCGACGTGATCACCAACCTCAACGACGTCCTCGGCACGATCAACGACAAAGGGGATCAGTTCTCCACTACGATCGACCAACTCCAGCAGTTGGTGAGCGGACTGGCACAGGACAGTGGTCCGATTGCGAACTCGATCACCGATATCGCCGGTGCAACAGGGGACCTCGCGTCTTTGTTGGGAGCCACTCGCCCCGATATCCAGACGCTGATCGGTGAAACCAACCGCACCATGACACAACTCGATCTGGGCAAGGAAGATATCAATACCACTCTGGCGCGTCTGCCTACGGATTACCAGAAGCTCATCCGAGTCGGAACTTACGGTTCGTTCTTCCAGTTCTACCTGTGCGCCAACACCTTTAAATTCTCCGGCCCCGACGGAACCACGATTATCCTGCCCACGGCAGTACAGACCACGGGAAGGTGTGCGAAGACAGAATGAGTCCTACCCGTGAACGAAATCCTGTACAGATCGGCATCGTCGGTCTGGTCCTGGCTGTCGCGACGGTCGGCGCCGCACTGCAATACGATCAATTGCAGTTCCTGTCCGGTGGAATCCGGCACTCCGCCTATTTCGCCGACGCCGGCGGCTTGGTTGCCGGTGACGACGTGACGTTGGCGGGTGTGAATGTCGGCAAGGTCAGCGAGGTCGAACTCGATGATCAAAGCGTGTTGGTCACCTTCACCGTCCAAGACGGCATTGCGCTCGGCGAACAGACGTCGGCCGACATCAAGACCAATACCGTGCTGGGCCGCAAGTCGCTGGCAGTTCGGTCCGAGGGGCCGGGCATGCTGCGTACCGGTACGCCGATTCCATTGGAACGCACGAACTCTCCGTACTCGCTCAACGATGCTCTCGGGGACCTGGGCACCACCGTGTCGGAACTCGACACGGCGCAGATCAACGATTCCCTCAACGCGATCTCGGATACGTTGGCCGACACCCCGCCTGAATTGCGGGGAGCGCTGGACGGCATGACGCGGCTTTCGCAGAGCATCAACGAGCGGGACGAGAGTTTGCTCCAATTACTCTCTCGCGCTGAGGATGTCACCAAGATTCTTGCGGACCGCAGCGGTCAGATCGACTCTCTACTGGTGGACGGAAACAAGCTGTTCGGTGAACTGAGCTTGCGCCGCGATGCGATCAGTGAACTGATCGTCAACACTTCGGCAGTGTCGCGTCAGCTCTCGGCGTTGGTGTTGGAGAACGAAGCTCAAATGGGCCCCACCCTGGAGAAGCTGAATTCCGTCGCCGAGGTACTCCAGAACAACAAGGACAACATCTCCGGCGCACTCGACGGTCTCGGTCCGTACATCACGGCACTCGGTGAAACCGTGGCAAGCGGACCGTTCTTCGACGCTTTCATCATCAACATTCTTCCCAGTAACTGGTGGAAGACGCTGGTGGACAGCAGTGTTGATCCCGAACAACTTCCGTCGGATCTCGAGGACTTCTTTCCCGGGATTCCGCCGACGACCAGGGGGCCAGGAGAATGACCGACACAACAGCCTCCACCGGTTCGCGTAAGAAGTGGGTACTGATCGGCGCCGTGGCACTGGTGCTCCTGCTGGTCGCTGCCGCGGCTTACCTTCTGATTCCGGGTCTGGGTAAGACCAAGGTCTCCGCCCACTTCGTCTCCACGACGGGACTGTACGAAGGCGATGTCGTTCGAGTTCTGGGCGTCAACGTCGGCAAGGTCACGAAGATCGAGCCTCGTGATCAGGACACCTACGTCGAGATGGTTGTCGACTCCGGCGTTGATATTCCCGCAGACGCAAAGGCTCTCATAATCGCGCAGAGTCTTGTCTCTGCACGGTTCGTTCAGTTGACCCCGGTGTACTCCGGGGGTGACCAGATGCCCGACGGCGGCGTCATTCCGATCGAACGCACCGCGGTCCCGGTCGAATGGGACGAGATCAAAACCGAGCTTGCCAAACTGTCGGAGGCACTGGGCCCGGAAGGCGTGGACGACGAAGGCTCATTGGGGCGCTTCATCAATACGCTCGGCGACAACCTCGAGGGCAACGGTGAGTCCATTCGGATGACGTTGCGCGAGTTGTCCGACACGATGCACACATTGTCGGAAGGCCGGACGGATCTCTTCTCGACTATCCGGAACCTACAGGCCTTCGTCACCGCGCTGTCCTCGAGTAACGAGCAGATCGTGCAGTTCAGCGGCAACCTCGCGTCAGTGAGTAGTGTGCTCGCCAGCAGTTCCGACGAATTGGGCACCGCCCTGAGCGATCTCGATCTTGCGGTCGGAGATGTCCAGCGGTTTGTCAACGACAATCAGGCCGGCCTGAGTGAATCGGTGGCGCGCCTGGCGGACGCAACCCAAGTGTTGACCGACAAGCGTCCGGAGATCGAGCAGGTACTCCACTCGGGCCCGACGTCGCTGGCCAACTTCTACCAGATCTACAAGCCGGCCCAGGGCAGCATGACCGGCGCGATCGCACTCAGCAACGTCAAGAATCCGATTCAGTGGATTTGCGGTTCCATCGAAGCCATCGACACCGGGGACGCCCAGAGAAGCGCCGACCTGTGCAAGGAGTACCTCGGCCCGGTGCTCAGCACGCTGATCGCCAACTATCCGGGGTTCTTGTTCAACCCGGTCTCCGGAGTTCAAGCCTTCCCGGACCAGATCGTCTACACGGAGCCAGGTTTGGAAGCGGCCGCAAATCAGGGCAAAGCCGCGTCCAGCCCGCAGGCTGCGGCCGGTCCGCTGGATGGTGTACCGATGCCCTCCGTTCCGAAAGACCTCACCGAACTCTTCAACATGGGGGGAGGCAACTGATGCGCGCCAGAGGTAAAGCGGTAGTGGTGGCACTGACGGTCGGCGTTGCTCTCGGCGCCAGTGGTTGCGAATGGAACGGACTGAACTCCGTACCCATGCCAGGCACCCAAGGGCGAGGCGAGGGGTCGTACGAGGTTCAGATCGAAATGCCCAATGTGACGACGTTGTCGCAGAACTCACCCGTTCGGGTGGACGACGTGGCGGTGGGCAGTGTCTCGAACATCGAAGTCCAGGGTTGGCATGCTCTGGTGACGGTGTCGCTCAACCCCGAGGTTCAGTTGCCCGCCAATGCCACCGCGAAGATCGGGCAGACCAGTCTGCTCGGATCTCAGCACATCGAGTTGGCGCCGCCGGTGGAAGAGGAACCGGAAGGGCGCCTCGAAGCCGGGGACGTCATTCCCCTCGAACGAGCGGGTGCCTACCCGACCACGGAGCAGACACTGTCTTCGCTATCCGTTGTCTTGAATGGTGGCGGACTCGCCCAGATACAGGACATCACGACGGAATTGAACGCGGCACTCGTCGGGCGCGAGGATTCTGTGCGTGACCTACTCCCGCAACTCGATCAGCTCGTCGGCAGCCTCGACAAGCAACGCGGAGACATCATTTCAGCGATGGAAGGAATCGATCGGCTGTCGTACACCGTCGAGGCGCAACGTGACACGCTGAACAAAGCGCTCGAGGGAATTCCCCCGGCACTGGACATCTTGGTGGCGCAACGCCAGGACATCACCAACGCGTTGACGTCCCTGGGTGGTTTGAGTGAGGTGGCCAGTCGTGTGATCAACGAAAGTGGCGATGACTTCGCCACCAACGTACGGTCACTGTCCCCGACTCTGAAAGCACTTGCCGATTCCGGTAACGCGCTGACTCAGGTACTCGGAGTTCTGCTCACCTTCCCGTTCCCACAGAACGGAATCGACAACGTCATCCGAGGCGATTACGCCAACCTGGCGATGACAATCGACCTGACACTGCCGCGACTCGATGCGAACTTCCTCACCGGTACACCGCTCGCAGGATCCTTGGGTGGCCCGGAAGGTGTTCTGGGCACGCAAGCCGGGCTGGGTGGGCAGGCAGGCAATCCGTTGAGCGATCCATTGAGGCCGGCCGCAGCTCCGGCTCCGGCTCCGGCTCCGACGGCAGAAGCGCCCGCTGCTGACCCGAACACGATTACGATTCCGGGACTCCCGCCGATCACCATTCCAGGACTTCCTCAGGGGGCACCAGCACCGTGATGCTCACAAAGTTCGTCCGCATCCAGTTAGTCATCTTCGCGGTACTCACCGTCATCGGTTTGGTCGTGATGGCAACGCAATACGTGCGGGTTCCGGCGATGATCGGGATCGGGCGCTACGCCGTCACCGTCGAATTACCGTCCACCGGTGGGCTGTACAAGAACTCCAACGTGACCTACCGCGGCCAGAGTGTCGGCGTCGTCAAGGCCGTCGAGTTGTCGCAAACCGGCGTGAACGCCCAGTTGTCCATGGACAGCAGTGTCGAGATTCCGGCTGACGTCGACGCGGTAGTCAAGAGTGTGTCCGCGATCGGTGAGCAGTTCGTCGATCTGATCCCGCACACCGACTCCTCCGGTGCGATCGTCGTATCCGGGCACTTGGAGGACGGCTCCGTCATTCCGGTTGATCGGAGTTCCGTTCCACAGGACGTCGGAGCGCTACTCGATCAAGCAGATTTGTTGCTGCAGAGTATCTCCGACACGAAGCTCAAGACCGTCATCGACGAATCTTTCAAAGCATTCAACGGTGCGGGACCGGATCTGCAGAAGTTGATCGACTCCGCTCGGTTGTTCGTAGAAGAAGCGAACAACAACTCCGATGCCACCAAGACGCTGATCGAGCAGGCCGGTCCGCTGCTTGACACCCAGATCGTGAGTAGCGACGACATCCGTTCGTGGACAAGCGATCTGGTGACCTTCACGGATCAGCTGCGGGCCAGTGACCCGGATCTGAGGGCAATTATCCAGAAGGGCCCGGCAGCGGCGTCCGAGGCCAACGCGCTGCTCCAGGATCTTCAGCCGACACTGCCGATCCTCCTGGCGAACCTGGTGTCCGTTGGCGAGGTAGGGGTGTTGTACAACAACGCAATCGAGCAGATCCTCGTGATCTACCCACCGCTGTCGGCAGCGCTCGTCACAGTCGCCGGCTCCGGTAACCCGGCGGACGGTGCCCTGGTCGACTTCCATCTCGAAGTCAACGATCCGCCGCCGTGCACCACGGGCTTCCTCCCCGCGGAGGAGTGGCGCAGTCCCAACGACGAATCACCGATCGCCACACCGTCTGACCTGTTCTGCCGCATCGCCCAGGACTCGCCGATCGCCGTGCGCGGAGCACGCAATCTGCCCTGCGCCGAATTCCCCGGGCGACGCGCAGCGACGGTGGAGCAGTGCCGGACCGGATACGTTCCACTGGGCACGAATCCGCAATCCGGACCGCCGGAACCGATCACGGCGACCCCCAGTTCCTATGCGTCGGAACCGGGCGTCACCGCGCGTCGGTACGATCCGACTACAGGCACGTACATAGGACCCGATGGAAGGACGTACTCGCAGCCGAAACTCGGTGCCGGCGGAGACATCAGTCTCGAAGAGTTCATGAAGGGTCAGCAAGGTTGATGAACGAAGAAGAACCCAACACGGGGCAGCGTGTGCGTCGTCGGGCGTCCCGGAACGCCGGACCGACCGGCGCAGATACAGGCGCAGCGTCGACGGTAGTGCCGAGCTCGGCGCAGGAACGCGTCGACCTGGTCAAGTCGGAACAGAGCGTCACTGCGGCGCACACAGCTACGGAAACGTCTCCGAAGATTCCGGAGGTTCTGGAGGTTCCGAAAACGTCAGCGAACTCCGAGTCTTCGGCTCCGACGGCAAAGCGGCCGACGTCTCGGAAGTTGATCGGCGGGATAGTTCTCGCATCCATTGTCGCGCTTGCGTTTGCGGTGGTGTCGGTACTGCTGTTGGTGGATCGCAGTAAGGCATCCAGCGCTGACGAAGAGCGGGCCGCATACATTGCGGGTGCGCGGACCACAGCGCTCAACCTGACCACTCTGCACTCCGAGACTGCAGGCGCCGATCTCGACAAGTTCCTGGCCGGCACCACCAAGGAATTTCAATCGCAACTCGACGGACGTAAGGATTCGTTTGTCGACGTTCTCGGACAGGTAGGTGTCCAGACCGACGGCGAGATCCTCGAAGCCGGACTCGAAAAGATCGACGGTGACTGTGGAACGTCGCTCGTCGCGGTGCGTGCACTGCAGAAGAACGCGGAGCAGCCCGAGCCCGAGGAACGTAATTATCGCCTGCGAATCACCATGTGCGATACCGACGGGCAACTCCTTGCCTCGAACGTGGAGTTTGTGCCATGACCCAGCAATCTGCAGAGACGAACACTACGTCCGCACGGGTGTCACCACTTGTCATAGTCCTCTGTGTGATCAGTGCGCTCGCCATCGCGCTGGCCGGACTCTCCGCGTATCTCTACTTCGGTCCGGACGGAACCAGGGATCTGGCCGCGACGGATAACACCAGGGACGAAGTGGTACAGGTTTCCTCGGACCAGGCAGTCGCGATGTTCCAGTACGACTACAACAACGTCGATCAGCAATTGCACTCGGCAACAGAAGGATTGACCGGTGATTTCGAGAATCAGTTCACCGAGTTGATCGAATCGGTGATCATTCCCGGCGCACAGGAGAAGGCGCTCACCGTCCAGGTTGTGGTACAGGGTGCGGCGATTCTCGATGCCGCACCGGATACCGCGACCACAATGCTTTTCCTCAATCAGATCACGACGTCGAAGGATTCACCGGAGGCGGTGGCCAGTGGCAGTCGGGTCAAGATGGGACTCGAGAAGCAGGATGGCCGCTGGCTGGTGAGCAGCGTTCAACCGTTCTGATCGACGCCTGCTCGACATAAAGAACCCGGCCGAGGGAATTTACCTCGGCCGGGTTCTTTAGTCGTTGTCGTCGACTTCCTGGGTCTCGTCCGGTGCGATCAGCGCGGGCCCAGCGGCGCCGCCGTGCGCGAGAGCGTCGAGGAACGAGCGAGCCCAACGGTCCACGTCGTGAGTGAGCACCTGACGGCGCAGGGCGCGCATGTGGCGTCGGCCGTCTTCCTTCGGCTGGTTCAGCGCTTCCACCATGGAATCCTTGACGTCGTCGAGGTCGTGGGGGTTGCACAGGAATGCCTGACGCAATTCTGCTGCCGCACCGGTGAATTCGCTGAGCAGTAGAGCTCCGCCCAGATCGCTGCGGCACGCGACGTACTCCTTGGCGACCAGGTTCATACCGTCGCGGAGCGGGGTGACCAACATGAGGTCGGCGGCAACAAAGAATGCGATCAGTTCGTCGCGGTCGACCGGTCGGTGGATGTAGTGGACAACAGGGCGGCCGACTTCACTGAACTCGCCGTTGATGCGCGAGACCATCTGCTCGATGTCACCGCGCATCTGGACGTAGCTTTCGACGCGCTCCCGGCTGGGAGTTGCCAACTGGATCATGACGGTATCGGCGGGATCGATCCGTCCGTCGATGAGTAGCTCGTGCAGTGCATTCAAGCGAACGTCGATGCCCTTGGTGTAGTCGAGCCGGTCGACGCCCAGCATGATCTTCTTGGGGTTGCCGATTTCTTTGCGAATCTGCTTGGCGCGGTCGCGAATTTCCTTGGAACGTGAGCGCTCGTCGAGCTTTCCGGAGTCGATGGAGATGGGGAATGCGCCGACGCGGACGGTGCGGAAACCCACTTGTACAACACCGAGTTTGGAGCGGACGCCGACATTGCCGCGTGAAGTTTGTTGTCCCGCAAGACGCCTGGCGAGGAAGAGGAAGTTCTGTGCTCCGCCGGGAAGGTGGAAGCCGATGAGGTCGGCGCCGAGGAGGCCCTCGATGATTTCGGTTCGCCACGGCATCTGCATGAACAGTTCGACCGGCGGGAACGGAATGTGCAGGAAGAACCCGATAGTGAGGTCGGGGCGCAGCATGCGCAGCATCTTCGGTACGAGCTGGAGCTGGTAGTCCTGGATCCAGACCGTCGCGCCGTTGGCCGCAGCCTTGGCGGTGGCTTCGGCGAAGCGGCGGTTGATCTCGACGTACGCGTTCCACCATTCACGGTGGTACTCAGGCTTGACGATCACGTCGTGATAGAGCGGCCACAGCGTCGCGTTGGAGAAACCTTCGTAGTATTCGTTGATCTCGGTAGCGCTGAGCGGTACCGGGTACAGCTCCAGGCCGTCCTCGACGATGGGGTTCATGTCGGCGTCGGCAACACCGGCCCAGCCGACCCACGCGCCTTGCTTGCTGCGCAGGATCGGTTCGAGAGCGGTCACCAAACCGCCGGGACTGCGCTTCCACCGGGTGGTGCCGTCCGGCAGCCGCTCGAGGTCGACGGGCAGGCGGTTCGCTACTACGACGAACTCGGCCTGCCCGGACACAGTTTCCTGCGGGGAAGGGGCACCTGCGTCGTCAGAGGGGATTGAGCTGGCCGATTCCGGACTGACAGACACGTGGTTCCTTCTCGTTGGGGAATAGTGAAAGACTCGATCGAGATTCAGTCGACTTTGCTGACGGGGCTGATACCGAGCATCGAGAGCAGCATCCTGCACTCGTCGGCGTCTTCCGCGTAGGCAGCGACAACGCGCTGAGCCATGCGGGCGGTTTCCTCGGCTACGGTCTCGATTTCCTCGTCCGGGATCTCGACTTCGGCTTCGACGGTCGTCTTCTCAGACATCATGTTCCTCTCGTGCTTGCCTGCACGGCGCAAGCAATGGTTCTTACAGCGACTCTATGAGAACTGGGCACGTCAACGCTAGTTGCTCATGTATTAGGGTCGACTTACTTCTCTGTGTGCCCGACGTTCCGGTTCCTATCAATGCTTGGAGTTCCATGAGTTCGACCTCCGCGAGTGACATCGTAGATTCAGGTGAATCCGACACAGGTAAACACAGTGGTGCAGCGATCTTGCGACGGGTTCTGGTGCGAAACCGGGGACCGCTGGCTATCGGCACGGTCCTGGTGTGCCTGCATCAGCTCGCCGAAACCGCGGTGCCGATTTCGATCGGTGTGATCATCGATCGAGCAATCGAGACTTCGGACACCACCGCGATCGTCGTGTCGATCTGTGCGCTCGGAGCGCTGTTTCTCGTCCTCACCGCAGCCTGGAGACTAGGCGCGCGGTTCATCGTGACGGCGATGCAGCAGGAGGCGCACCGATTGCGCCTCGAGGTGGCGCACCGCGTTCTCGACCCGAGGGGCGTGCGCACGGACCTCCGATCCGGCGAACTGCTCACAGTGTCGACGTCCGACGCGGAACAGGCGTCGTGGATAGCCGACATCGTGCCGCGGGCAGCGGCAGCGCTCACCGCCGCGGTGGCGTCGGCCATTGCGTTGCTGTGGATCGACCTCACGCTGGGGCTGGCGGTGTTGATCGGTACTCCGGTCATTCTCGGACTACTGCAACTGTCCGCGCCGCTCATCACGTCCCGCGCGACCGGGAAGCAGGCGTCGATCGCCCGGGCGTCGGCAATGGCGACCGACTTGGTGAGTGGACTGCGGCCTCTCCGGGGTATCGGCGCTGAGAAGTCGGCATCCGATCGCTATCGCGGTGCAAGCCGCGAAGCACTCGCATCCGCGGTACACACGGCGAAGGCGACTGCGATTTACACCGGTGTGTCGGCGACGGTCAGCGCCCTGCTTGCCGTGGGGATCGCCGGTTGCGCCGGCTACTTCGCATTGCAGGGCCGAATCACGGTGGGAGAGTTGATCACCGTGGTCGGTCTGGCGCAGTTCTTTCTCGAACCGCTTGGTCTCCTTGCCTCTCTCCCCGGCTATTTTGCGGTTGCTCGCGCGTCGTCCGATCGGCTGGCCTTGGTGCTCGACGCCGATCCGATCCTGACGCCGGGGTCGGTTATCGAGACACCGGGCTACGATCTGACTCTCGAAGGGCTGCAATTCCGTTCGCTGAATGGCGTCGATCTGCACTGCGACGCGGGCGAACTGTTGGGCGTCGTGGCGTACCAACCGCAGGACGCCGAGGCGCTTGCGACGGTTCTGTCGGGGCAACCGGGTGCACACGAGTACGGCGGTTCTGTTCGTATCGGCGGAATCTCGCTGCACGACATGGACTTGGCGCTAGCGAGGCGCACCGTGCTCGTGGAACCGCACCTGACCGATCTGTTCGGGGGGTCGCTGGGCTCCAATCTCGAGGCGGGCGCGGGCGATACACAGTCCGCAGATCTGGGGCAGGCGCTGGCTGCCTCGGCCGCCGCCGACGTCGTCGACTCCCATCCCGACGGACTCGACCTCGAGGTCACCGACCGCGGAGCCAGCCTGTCCGGTGGTCAACGGCAGCGGGTCGCGCTGGCACGTGCGTTGCTCACGAAGGCGCCTGTACTGGTGCTGCACGATCCGACAACCGCGGTGGACGCCGTGACGGAGTCGTCGATCGCGGCTGGCATCGCGGATTTACGACACAGCGGAACAGATCTGCACACCACGATCCTGATCACGAGCAGTCCGGCGCTGCTGGCGGCAACGGATCGTGTGGTCGTTCTGAACCAGGGAGTAGTAGTGGCGCAAGGGACTCACGCTGAACTCGCTCATCACGACACCGACTATCGAGGGGCGGTTCTACGATGACCGAGACACAGACTCGTGAACTGTTGCCGATCGCGGGCGGCCGCGAAACCTGGCAGTGGTTGAGGTCGGAGTTGGCGCAGCGAAAACTGCACAGTTTTCTTGTTGTTGCCGTATCGGCCGCAGCGGCTGCAATGGCGTTGGTACCGATCTACGTCTTCGGTGTTCTGGTCGATCGGGTTCGTGAGGGCGCCCCCACATCGACGATTCTGACGGTGGTGGCGATCATCGCGTCGGCGGCCGTCATCGGTGGTGTGTTCACGGGATTCGCGTCGTATCTGGTCAAGAAGCTGGGTGAGACGATCCTCGCGGATCTACGCGAGCGAACCGTCGATCGAGCGCTTCGGTTGCCAGTCCCGACGCTGGAGAAGGTCGGCAAAGGTGATCTGCTGTCTCGCGTCGGCGATGACGTCGCTGTGATCGCGAAGGCCGTCTCCGAGGTGATTCCGAACCTGATCGGGGCGGTTCTTCTGGTCGCCCTCAGCATGGTGACCATGCTCGGACTGGACTGGCGCCTGGGTCTGGCGGGGTTGGTGGCGCTGCCGATGTACGCGATGGCACTCAAGTGGTATCTGCCGCGATCGGCGCCGATCTATGCCGCCGAGCGCGTGGCGATGGGTGCACGTTCGCAGGCATTGATCAGCAGTGTTCAAGGTGTCCGGACAGTGCGGGCCTACAGCCTGGAGAAGGAGCATCTGAGGCGGATCGACGACGCGTCGGCGAAGGCCCGCGATCTGGCAGTGGGAGTGTTCGGCCTGTTCACCAGGTTCGCCGGGCGCGGGAACCGGGCAGAGTTCGTGGGTCTGTCCATGATCCTTGTTGTCGGGTTCCTGCTGGTGCGCGACGACATCGTGACCGTCGGCCAGACCACCACGGCAGCACTGCTGTTCCACCGGCTGTTCAATCCGATCGGTTCGCTTCTTTACACCTTCGACGAAGTGCAGTCGGCGGGTGCGAGCCTGGCACGACTGGTCGGGGTTGTGGATATTCCGGAATCCCACCGCACCGCAATCGAGGTGGCCGAACCCCAGGATCGATCACTGACATTGCGGGACATTCGGCACAGTTACGACGGCCGCGAGGTTCTCCACGGAGTCAGCCTCACTCTGGCCGCGGGGGAGCGGGTGGCATTGGTCGGCTCGACCGGAGCCGGGAAGTCGACTGTCGCGGCGATTGCTGCCGGATCGTGGGCACCGACGTCGGGAAGCGTGCTGGTCGGTGGTGTTGCGCTGGCCGACCTCACCGATCTACGACGCCACATCGGGATTGTCAGTCAGGAAGTGCATGTATTTGCCGGCCCCTTGATCGAGGATTTGCGCCTCGCCGCACCGGAGGCGTCCGACGAAGATGTGATGTCGGCGCTCAAGACCGTCGGAGCGTCGCCGTGGGTGGCGGCCTTGAGCGACGGTCTCGCGACCGTTGTCGGCGAAGGTGGGCACGAGATGACGGCGTCGCAAGCACAACAGTTGGCATTGGCCCGGCTGGTATTGGCAGACCCGGCGTTCGCGGTGCTGGACGAGGCGACGGCGGAAGCTGGAAGTGCGGGCGCCCGCGAACTGGAGGCAGCTGCCGATGCAGCGACGGCCGGGCGGACCACTCTTGTTGTCGCCCACAGGCTTACCCAAGCAGCCGCGGCGGACCGGGTAGTCGTTCTCGAGCACGGCCGGATCGTGGAGGAGGGGCCGCACCTCGAACTGGTGGCCGCCGGCGGGCGGTACGCGCACCTGTGGGCAGCATGGGAAGGTCGTGAGACGCGATAGTGTTGCCGCAAGCGGGGGAGCTTCGGCCAACCCGAAATCAGGCTGAGAAGCACTGCGGCAGAACACGAGGAGGAAGGCAGCTATGACGGTCGCCACTATCAACGGAATCCCGATCAATTACCAGGTCAAAGGTGATGGGGATCTGGTGGTGCTCATCATGGGAACCGGAAGTCCTGGACGGGTATGGGATCTGCACCAGACCCCGGCACTGGTTGCGGCCGGGTATCGCGTCTGCACGTTCGACAACCGTGGAATCGCGCCGTCCGGTGAGAGCGTCAGCGGTATCACCATGCCGGACATGGTCGCCGACACCGCAGGATTGATCGAACATCTCGGTGGCGGCCCTGCGTACGTGATCGGAACGTCGATGGGTGCCCGAGTAGCTCAGGAACTCACGTTGGCCCGTCCGGACCTGGTCCGCAAGGCAGTCTTCCTCGCCGGCCATGCCCGGATGGATCACTTCCAGCAGACGCTGTCAGAGGGGGAGCGTGAGTTGGTCGACAGTGGCGTGGAGTTGCCCGCAAAGTATCGAGCAGCAGTGACAGCGGTGATGAACCTGTCGCCCACTACCTTGGCGGACGAACGCGGAGTCCGGGACTGGCTGGACATTTTCGAATTCTCGGGTGGCACAACAGCGCCCGGCGTGCGGGCTCAGTTGAACATGGACCGTTCGTTCGATCGCCGCAGTGAGTACCGGGGGATCATGCGTCCCTGCCTGTCCGTCGCCTTCGCCGATGACCGGATGATTCCGCCATTTCTCTCCCGCGAGGTTGCGGACTGCATCGCTACGGCGACGTACGAAGAGATTCCGGACACCGGCCACTACGGCTACCTCGAGCGGCCGGATGCCGTGAACAAGGTGCTGATCGACTTCCTGGCCGGATAATCCGTTCAGGCCAGTGCGAGGAACAGTTTCTCGAGTTCGGCTTCGGTAAGAGGGTCCTTGCCTTCGGCGCCGGTCATGCATTCACGCAGTCCGGAGGCAACGATCTTGAAGCCGGCCCGGTCGAGTGCCTTTGAGACAGCGGCAAGTTGGGTGACTACGTCCTTGCAGTCACGGCCGCTCTCGATCATCGTGATCACTCCGGCGAGTTGGCCATGAGCGCGGCGCAGTCTGTTCAGTACGAGCGCAATGCTCTCTTCGTCGCCGGTCATGGTGGCCCTTTCTCGAATGTCTGTACTTGGACGAGAGTACCCCGGGGGGCATGGCGGCTGATCGTGAAGGATTCTGTTCGCTGAGCGAGCAGAATCCTTCACGATCGAAACGTCAGAGTGTGCTGATTGCCGCGCGCAGTTTGTCGGCGGCCTCGGCCGCAACCGTTTCGAGTCCGTCTTCGTCGGAAACCTGCACCATTACATCTGGATTCATGGCCTCGACAAAAAACGAATCATCGGCCGACGTGTCTTCGCGAACCACGACGTTGCACGGCAGTAGAAGCCCGATCTGGCGATCGACCCCGACGGCGCGGTGCGCGAGTTGCGGGTTGCAAGCACCGAGGATCAGGTACTTCTCCATGTCTTCGCCGAGTTTGGCCTTGAGGGTGGCTTGCATGTCGATTTCGGTGAGGATGCCGAAGCCTTGTGTCGAGAGGGCTTCGCGAGTGCGGGCCACGACGTCGTCGAATGTTCCGCTGACCTTGGTGCCAAGTGCGATATCCATGGGAGTTCTCCTTTGTCGTCTGTCTCCATCATACCCCTAGGGGTATTAGTTGAGCAGTGATCTGAGGTACACGAATCAGCCGTGCGCAAAACTGATCTTCGGCAGAATCCGTCGCAGCCATGTCGGGCACCACCACGCCGCCTTGCCGGTCAGACGCAACGCGACCGGAAGTAGAACCAGGCGCACGAGGACGGCGTCGAGCACGACCGCAACACCGAGGATGATTCCCATCTCCTTCGGTGGCAAGGGGTCAGCCAACGCGAAGGTGAAGAATACGGCCACCATTACTGCTGCCGCTGCCGCGATCACTCGGCCGGAGTGTGCAAGTCCGTCGACCTGAGCGATCTTGGGGTCGCCGGTTCGCTCGTAGTGTTCCTTGGCGCTCGAGAGGAGGAAGACGGTGTAGTCCATCGCAATCGCAAAGATCATCGCGAAGAAGAAAACCGGACCCCACCCGTTCAAGAAGCCTTGAGGTTCGAAGCCGAGCAGGCCAGATCCGTGGCCGTCTTGAAAGATCAGCTTCGCGACACCGAATGCCGCGCCGGTGGACAGCAGGCTTACCACCGTACCGATGACCGCGATCAGCGGTGCCTGCAGTGCGATCAGCAACAGCAGGAATCCGAGTGTCAAAATCACGGCAATCACAATCGGCAGGTACTCGTTCAGTGCCTGTTGAAGATCGAGATTCTCGGCTGGAGCTCCGCCGACAAGGGCAGAATCGGGTAGCCGATCCCGCAGGTCGGCGAGGATTCTCTCCATTGCGGGATCGGACGGGTCGACGCCCGGGATTGCCTGCAGCATCACCAGATCGGCGTCGTCGGCCGCGGGTTGTCCCGGAGTGACCGCCGCTACGCCGTCGACGGATCCGGCGATGCGTGCCGACTCGGCTGCGTTCTCCGTAGCGGTGATGATCTGCAGCATTCCAGGAGTGCCGTCACCGAACTGCTGCTGAACCAATTCGTATCCCTGGCGGACCGGAGCGTCCTCGGGAACTACCGCGATAGACGGCATGGCGACTTTCAGCCCGAGAACGGGGGTGATGAGCGCAATCAGAATCAGTAGTGCGCCGATGCCGAACGGCCAGGGGTGGCGGTGCAGCAGTGACGCCCATGAGGCGAACAGCGGGGAACGGTGTTGCTGGCGCCGCGCATAGGGGAGCGAACCGGCGTTGACCTTTGCGCCGATTTTTCCGAGCAGCGCGGGGAGCAGGGTCAGTGTTGCGGCAAGAACAAAGATCACGGCAAGCATGATTCCGACGGCCATAGTCCGCACTGCAGGTGCCGGAACGATCAGAACCGCAGTGAGGCTGACAAGGACTGTCAAGCCGGAGAGAACAACGGCTTTGCCTGCGGTGTCCATAGTTTCGGCCACAGCGGTGCGAGGGTCGGGGTTTTTCCGCAGCGCGTCGCGGAATCTGGCAACCAGGAACAGGGCGTAGTCGATGCCGAGTGCAAGGGCAAACATCATCGCAAAATTCATGGCCCACACCGAGATCGGTGTGACTTCGTTGAGAATCACAAGTCCGCCGGCCGACGCTACGAGACCCGCGAGCGTCAAAAGCAGTGGCAGTCCGGCCGCAACCAGTGAACCGAAAGCCAGCACCATGATTGCGAGAGTGACTGGCCACGACATCATTTCGGCCTTGATCATGGCTTCGTGATTGGCCTTGTTGAAATCACTCCACAATGCCGACGCACCGGTCGGGTACACCTCGATTCCGTCGGTCGAGAGGCCGGAGAGCTTTCCTGCGAGTTCGTCGAGGGCGCTCACCATATCGTCGGTACTTGCGTTTGCGCCGGCAATGATGATGCCGGTATGTCCGTCGGGGCTGATCGTCATGCCGGGTTGTGGTGCGATGACCTCACCGAATCGGCTGTCGTCTTCGAACAGTGCGGTTGCGCGGGCGAGCGTGTCCTGCATCTCCGGGTCGCCTGTCTGTTGCGAATCCGAATGCACGACAACTTGGACCGCAGCAGAGGAATTTCCGCCGAAATGCTGCTCTGCCAATTCCCGGACCTGTACTGATTCGGACCCGTTCGCTTGCCAACCTGCGCCGGCCAGTGACGTGAAAACAGTAGGTGCTGCGGTGCCAAGCGCCACGAGTGCGATTAACCAGATGCCGATAACCCAGCGGGTGTGCGTGACCATGGTGCGCCCGAGTCGGGCGAGCACTCCGTCGCGGGTGCGCTGATCGGGTGGCGCCGAATCAGTACGTGCTGTGGTCGTCATTCCAAACTCCTGATACGGGTGGGGGTATATGGGCTTGCTGACATGTATACCCCCTGGGGTATCTTGTTGTCATATGTCCGGCCGGGAAGATACTCGGTAAAGGCAGTCAGTCGGGAAGTAGGGGAAGCACATGGATGCATCGGATTGGGACCAGCGGTACAGAGCAGTCACGCAGCCGTGGGGGATCGACCCGGCCGGGACGGTGGCCACGCGTGTGGCTGACCTGGAGCCGGGCACTGCCGTAGACTTGGCGTGCGGCGACGGACGTCATGCCCGCTGGTTGGCGGAGCAGGGCTGGTCGGTGACCGGGGTCGATTACTCGTCGGTGGCAATCGACCGGGCGCGGTCCGCTGACGTGGGCAATGCCGTCAATTGGCAGGTCGGCGATGCGACGGCCTGGAATGCAGAAGATCGGGTAGATCTCGTTCTGGTGAGCTTCCTGCATCTGCCGCTCGAGCAGCTTGTCGACACCCTGCGGCGCGTCGCCGGGTGGGTCTCGCCAGGTGGACGAGTGATGTACCTCGGGCACTCGATCGAAAACTATCACCGAGGCGTCGGCGGACCGCCCGAGCCGGAAATTTTGCCGGGTGTGTCCGATCTTGCGCGCGCTGCCGAAGGCTTCCGCGTGTATGCGCTCGAGCACGTGGTGCGCCGCCAAGGTGACGGCCTTGCGATAGATATTTTGCTCGAATTCGGTCCGTGGGAACAGCGCTGAGCAGGTGTTTCGGCCCGTGGGCGGCAAACTATGACGTGCGTCGCACTGCAGTAGGGGATCAAGCGCTATGCGACGGGTCTCCATGTTGATACCCTCACCTAATTAAGGATAGCCTTTGCTTCTGACTTGGGATCGATGATCGGCCGCCTGGTCGTGATGTCGGGGATGGACAACCTGTATGAGCGAATCACCGAGTGACGTCAGTGCTACATCTCGCACTGTCGATATTGTCGGAATCGGGTTCGGCCCTGCCAACCTCGCTTTGGCAATTGCGATCGAGGAACACAACGCAAACTGTGCAGCCGTTGATCGTGTCACCGCACAATTCTTCGAGAAGCAGGACCAGTTCGCCTGGCATCCGGGAATGCTCCTCGACGGAGCCACGATGCAGATTGCGTTTCCCAAGGATCTGGTGACGTTCCGCAATCCTCAGAGCGGATACAGCTTCTTCTCCTATCTTCACCAGCACGGGCGTCTCGTCGATTTCGTCAATCACCAGACTTTCTTCCCGACGCGTCACGAGTTCAACGATTACCTGTGCTGGGCTGCGCGCCGGGTTGACGCAGACGTGAGTTTCGGAACCGCGGTCGAGGCAGTCGACGGAAATCGAAACGCCGACGGCATTGTCGACCGATTCGACGTTCGGTTAGCCAACGGGAGCGTGGTCAGCGCTCGAAACGTCGTGGTCGCTGCTGGTCTGGTGGAGCGGATACCGGACTGGGCGCAACTGTCCTCCCGGTGCTTCCACAACCATCAGTTCCTGTTCCATCTCGACGCGATGCCGGAACCCGTACACAATCGGTTTGCTGTTCTCGGCGCGGGTCAGAGCGCTGCCGAGATCGTCGACTACCTGCATTCCCACTATCCGAACGCAGAAGTACACAGTGTCTTCTCTCGCTACGGATACAGTCCGGCCGACGACAGCCCGTATGCCAACCGCATCTTCGATCCGGAAGCCGTCGACGCTCTGCATGGTGCAACTGCCGCCGAGCGGGAGCGGATTCTGGCTCTGCACCGAAGTACCAATTACTCGGTTGTCGACATCGAATTGATCAACAGCCTCTATGCCACCGAATACCAGGAAATGGTTCGCGGGCCACGTCGATTGTTCATGCACAAGGCGTCGGAGATCACGGGTGCCGCCGAATCCGAATCCGGAGTCGAACTGACTGTTCGTAGCAATCTCGACGGATTTACCGAGACGCTCGAGTGCGACGCGCTGGTCCTCGCTACCGGCTTCACTCCGGCGCCGTTGGATACGTTGTTGGGCGAACTCGTGTCTGATTCGTCTGTTCCGCGTAGCGTAAGTCGGGACTATCGTATGGCTGTAACGGATGACGTGACGGGCGGTATCTACCTCCAGGGGGGTACGGAACGGACACACGGACTGACGTCGTCGCTGTTGTCGAACGTCGCGGTACGTGCCGGCGAGATTTTGGCGTCCGTTCTGAGCAACCAGAAGACAACCGGTGCGCTTGCTAGTCTGAGCGCACAAGAAACGTACGTAACGAGTGAGGCGAGATGAGCACTAACCCTTTCGATGACGAAGACGGACGCTTCTACGTGCTGGTGAACGACGAGGACCAGCATTCGCTGTGGCCCACGTTCTCCGAGGTCCCTGCGGGCTGGCGTGTGGTGTTCGGCGAAGAGAGCCGAGCAGCGTGCCTCGAGTACGTGGAGAAGAACTGGACCGACATGCGTCCCAAGAGTCTGCGCGAGGCGATGGAAGCAGATCAGGCTGCAGCCGGACGCAGCTCCGAGAGCTGATCCGTTTTCAGAAAGCAACGACAAAGCTGGGCACCGACAGAGGTGCCCAGCTTTTCGTGTTTCTACCTGCTCGCTGTCGGTGTGCGTCGTTTCCGCTTTCTGACCAGAGGGCGACGCAGTGAGTCCACACGCATGAGAATCCTGGGCCGTCGTAGCGTCCGGGCTACCCACTCGCCGAGGGTGACACCCGCGGCCAGCGCGCAACCGATACCGAACGCCGACAACAGTGCTGTCAGCCCGACCAGAACCTGATCGTTGAGCAGCGAATAGAGCCCCTTGTACAGCGAGAGACCGGGAAGCAGCGGCGTAATGCCGGCGACTGCCACGACAAGCGGCGGAGTCAGCGCTCGGCGTGCCATCAAACCACCGGCGAGGCCGACGACCGTCGCTGCGATTGCCGCCGCGATGACGGGACCGACGTCGAGCGTCTGCACGTAGATCGAGACACCACTGCCCGCCGCGCCGCCGAGGAACGCGGCTGTCAACGCTCGCCGTTCCGCGTAACAGGCAAGCGCGTAGAACACCGAGGCGAATGCGCCGGAGAGCATCAGCACGGGTAGCTGGGTGATCGGGGAGGCTTCGACGTTGATCGGCGGCAACGTCGAGCCCAACATTCCGGTGACGCGCAGCGAGATCGCGACGCCGGCGATAATGCCGCCCGTCATCATCACGACTTCGAAGAAACGCGCCACTGCGGTGATCGGCGCGCCCATGATGGCGTCCTGCACCGAGCCGACCAACGACAGCCCCGAGAGCAGAACCACCACCCCGGCCGCGATCACCAGCGACGGTCTGATGCTGATCCCCAACTGTTCCTGAAAGGTGTACAGAGTCGCGGCGGGGGCAGCGGCGATCAAGCCGCCCATCACCTGCTGGAAGAAGAACGGCAACCCGAAACGGTTGAGCACCCGGTTAACTCGGTCGATCACCATCGTCGTCAGGAACGACACCGTGGCAACCAGGAGGCCGCCGCCGAGGAGCACGGACACCGACGCGGCCATCGCGGACCACGCCAAGGTCGCGGTCCAGCGACTGTAGGGATGGGGTGCGGTCGTGATCGCCGTCAGTGCGTCGTGGGCCTGATTCGGGGTGATGGCCTCGCGTCTGATGCGACGCGTCAGACGGTCCACCGCGGCGAGGCGGGTGAAGTCCATCGAGCGGTAGTGAACGATGCGCATCGTGCTGGCCGGCGGGCGGGTCGGTCCTCGATACGCAGACAGAACAATCGAGTTGTACGTGACGTCGACATCGCACTGAGCCAAACCGTAGGTTGCAGCGATGAACTGGACCTGTTCGGCTGTGTCCATCGCCGCAGTCCCCGATGCGAGGAGTACCTCGCCGACCCGAACTGCCAGGTCGAGGACTTCGGCGACCACTGCGTCGTCGGTCAGGTCGATCGGTTGTAGAGGCGCAGGTGCTGACGTGACCGTGTCCAGCGTTGCCTGGCGGTGGCCGGTCAACCGGTCGATGGCCTCGGCGAGTTTCGACATCAAGGGCGGCGAATCGGGCGTCGACTCAGCGGGGTGCTCATGGGGCCCACGGTATCTAATGTGACCCGCGCGCGGCCACCGTGACGGCTTGGATATGATGGCTCCGCAAAGTTCGTTCGCGGCGACGCGTGTGACTTCGCCTCCTTAGCTCAGTGGTAGAGCACTCGCCTTGTAAGCGAAAGGTCGTCGGTTCAATCCCGACAGGAGGCTCCAACAAAAAGGGCGTCCACCCGGCAATCAGCCGAGTGGACGCCCTTTTTCGGTCCTGGTTCTAGTTGGTGGACGGCCTGGTGTCGTGGCTGTCTGCGTTGGTCTGGCCCGGATGGATCGCAGCGGCGATGTGTTGCTGCGCGACAATGCGAAGTTTGATGTTGCTCGTCTGGGATTCCTGAATGAGCATCGCGAACGCGTCGTCAGCGGTGACGTGTCGGGTGCCCATGATGATGCCTTTTGCCTGCTCGATCACACCGCGGGATTCGAGGGCGAGTTCGAGGTCCCTGGTGCGTGCTCGGGCAAGCTCGAGTCGATGCGAACTGAGTAACGCGAAGTATGCCGTGAGGGCGAAGAGTTCGATGACGGCAGCGTCGGCATCGGTGAATCCACGCTGGTCGCGGCTGTACAGGTTCAGAGTTCCGAGTGGCTGCCCTTGTCCGGGGAGCGGGGCTGAGAGGAAGCTCGACACTCCGGCATGGTGGGCCTCACCGGCAAATTGCGGCCAGCGGCGACTGGCTTCGGCGGAGTGTGCGTGTACGACACCTGACGTGTTCGCGGATTCCACGGCGGGGCCCGCCCCGAGGCGGAATTGCAGTTCGTCGACAGTGTGGACGCGCTCATCGGTCGCGGCGACGGTGCGATGGGTGGAATCGGATTCGGCGATGGTGATGCCGGCCATGTGGGCGCCGTCGACGATGTCCACGGCATGGTTGCAGATCTGTTGGAGGAAGTGCTCGGCATCTGTGCGCGGATCGGGCTGCGCATAGAGCGAGCGCAGGGCATCGGTAGTTGCGGTCAATCGCGCTGGAAGTACGAAAGTGCCTGCACCGTAACCGGTTCCATGGCAAAAATCGGCGTGTGGCGGCGTCATAACGTGCGCACCCTTCTTCGGGCCCGGCAAATTTCGGGTGATTTGTCCCATTCTCACATCTGGATACCTGGTCCGCAGTCTGTTTAGTCGCGGAATCGGGGGATTGCCGTCGGATTCGTTACCTTTGTCACGAATCGGACATGGCCTATTTCAGTGGGTGATGTTTGACGGTGAGTTGAAGTGGGTACACACTCGCTCGGCCTAAAGCTGTTGTGCTGCAATGGATATACAAGTAGGTGAGACTGGGGTACAAGATTTCTGTTCAGCTCCCCGAATGGCTGCCGCATAGCCTATTCTCAGCGCCAGCGCACAATCTTGTACGTGTAACCCGAAGACAGTGAAGGGGATACGACAATGAATGGACTTATTGCCGCACTGAACAGCGGATTCACCCTCGGCCTGGCGAACACGATCCTGACTTTCGGTGGAATTATCATCAATCTCAATATCGTGATCAATAACTGACGCTGCGAAACTGCTCTGTTATGGCAGCTATGACGCCGTTACGTGGCTTCGGCTACGTGGGTTCGATACCGACATCGGAAATCGGCCGCTCGGGCTTGCCCTTGAGCCATCGGTTGGGGAGCTTACCGGCCAATTCCCCTAATGGGCCCACTGCGGCACTGAGCACTGCGACGGTGTCCTGAAGTATTTCGATGCTGGCGCTCATGCGTTCGAGGTTGGGGGCCAAGGACGTCAAGGTGTCGGAAAGGGCAACGATCTGATCGAGAGGCCCACCCTCGGCGATAAGTCGTTCGAATGCGCCGTTCTCCGCGAGCAATGTCTCGAGGATTCCGTTTTCTGCCAGTGCGCGGTCGATGACGCCGTTCTTTGCGGTGAGGCGTTCCACCGCGCCGTCCTGCGCAGTCAATCTTTCCAATGGGCCGTCTTCGGCCGTCATCCGGTCGAGTAGTCCACCGGGTGCGAGCAGTCGCTCCAACGCGCCGTCCTCGGCGAGCACTCGGTCCAGGGGGCCGCCTGGCGCAAGCACGCGCTCGAGCGGGCCGCCTGGCGCAAGAAGGCGTTCGAGTGTTCCGTCCGGTGCCGTCAATTTGTCGACGGGACCGCCGGGGGCCAATAGTCGATCGAGTGGCCCGCCGGCGGCGAGAGCCTGTCCGATGGGACGGTCGTCCGCTGTCAGAGACGACAACTGTTGAATCATCTGCAGCGGCCCGCGTGGATTTGCCAGAGACGCAGCACCGACTGTTGTGGCGCTCGGGTTCGCGATGACAACTCGAACGGTCGTTATCGTCAGCTCGGCAATACTCAGGCTAATTTCTGCGGCGGCCAGGCCCGCGCGCACGGGGAGCGTGAGTAACTCGACCAGTTTCATTGAATAACTGTAACCGGTCACACACAAATACTCGCGGATGATGCGAGCGTCAGTGCAGAACCTTCAGGCCGACCACTGCTCCGATGATGACCAAAATCAGCAGTACTTTGACGATCGAGGAAGACTCGGTGCCTGTGATCATGGCGTATCCGACGGTCAGCGCGGCACCGATGCCAACCCAGACTGCGTATGCAGTACCGATCGGTAGTGTGCGCATTGCATACGCAAGGCCTGCCATGCTGACGATCAGGCCGATGACAAACACGATGCTGGGTGCCAGCTTGGTGAATCCAACGGATTTGCCCAATGCCGTGGCCCACACAGCTTCGAAGACTCCGGAAATAACCAGCACGATCCATGCCATGACGAACACTCCTAACACCGTCTTGTCGCTGGCCGGGTACGGTGTGCTCGTCCGGATGTCGCTATCGACCACCTCACGATAGCAATCGAACGCAGGTAGAAGGCTGATTCGGGCGGTCAGACCAGTCACATCCGAAATCGTTCACAGGAACTTCCCAGGGAACACACAGCGTGAATCCAGTAGGAGGGGAGAAGATGGTTTTTGTGACCGACAAGCCAACTGAAGCCCGCATCCTCGTAGTCGACGACGAGCCCACCATCGTGGAGTTGCTCTCCGTGAGCCTCCGTTTTCAAGGTTTCGAGGTTGCCACCGCATCCAGTGGCGCCGAAGGCCTCGACGTGGCGCGAACATTTCGTCCTGACGCCATCATCTTGGACGTCATGATGCCCGGGATGGACGGCTTCGGACTGCTGCGACGGTTGCGCGCGGACGGCGTCGACGCGCCTGTACTTTTTCTGACAGCCAAGGACGCACTCGACGACAAGATCACCGGGCTTACCTTGGGCGCTGACGATTACGTGACCAAGCCATTCAGCCTCGAGGAAGTGGTGACGCGGTTGCGCGTCATCCTGCGGCGGGCCGGGCGTGGAGTCGCGCAGGAGCAGTCTCCTCGGGTCACGTTCGCGGACATCGAACTTGACGACGACACACGTGAAGTGTGGAAGAACGGCGAGTTGGTATCGCTGTCGCCGACAGAGTTCACTCTGCTGCGATACTTCATGGTCAATGCCGGCACTGTTCTGAGCAAGCCGCGCATCCTCGATCACGTCTGGAATTACGACTTCGGCGGTGAGGTGGGTGTGGTCGAGTCCTATGTTTCCTACCTACGACGCAAAGTCGACACGGGTGAGACTCCGTTGATCCACACGTTGCGTGGCGTCGGGTACGTGATGCGCGAACCGCGGCGATGACTGCGGAGTTGCAGACCGAAAAGCCCTCCTCTGGAAGGCGATTCCGTGTGCATGCGCTTCCGCTCCGCTTCACGCTTGTGGCCGCCCTGCTCATTCTGGCTGGATTGGGTTTGCTCGCATCAGGAGTGGCGGTGACGTCCGCGCTCGAGAACTCTCTGACGCAGCGCACGGATCGCACCCTGTACGAGGCCATCGACGGTTGGGCAAAGCCGCGTTCGCGAGATGTGCAGCCGCCCAGCCAGGTAGGCCCGAATACCCGGCCGCCGAGCCCGTTCTTCGTGCGCACGGTGACCGCGGACGGGCGAACCATCACCCTGAACGACGAATCGTCGTCGACGACGGAACCGGATCTGTCGGTCGACGCGACGAACGGGCCGGTCACGACAGGCTCGAATGACGGCTCGGATGTGAAGTGGCGTGTGCTCACCACTGTTCGAGACGGAACGACCACGACTATCGGTGTCCGGATGACGGATATCGAGCAGACTGTCGATGACCTGATCGGTCTTCAATTCGGGATCGGTGTTGTGGTGTTGCTCGTACTCGGCGGCGCGGGCTACTTCGTGGTCCGTCGTAGTCTTCGGCCGTTGGTAGAGGTCGAGGAAACTGCAGCAGCCATTGCCGCCGGTGATCTCCATCGACGCGTCCCAGAAAGGGACGATCGTACCGAAATCGGTCGATTGTCGGTGGCGCTCAACGGAATGCTTGCCCAAATTCAGCGGGCTTTTGCCGCAACCGAGGCGTCGGAGGAATCAGCACGACGCTCCGAAGAGCGAATGCGACGCTTTGTCGGCGATGCAAGCCATGAATTGCGGACACCGCTGACCACCATCCGCGGATTCTCGGAACTGTATCGCCAAGGTGCCATGACAGATACGGCAACACTGATGAATCGCATCGAGGGGGAGGCGTCGAGGATGGGCTTGCTGGTCGAAGACCTCCTGATGCTGGCGCGTCTCGACGAGCAACGCCCACTCGACAACAAGCCGGTGGATCTCCTTGCGGTCGTGGCAGATTCGATTCAAGCGGCGCGCGCCATCGCGCCCGATCGGCGCGTCACGCTGCAGATGACGGGTGGTCCGGGGACTCCCGAGGTGGTCGGAGATCAGGCCCGTCTGCGCCAAGTTGTCGCGAATCTGGTCGGTAATGCCGTCAAACACACCCCGCCGGACGCTGAGATCGTCATTAGGTTGGGGACTACCGAAGATACTGTGGTCATCGAGGTTTCGGACACCGGGCAAGGGCTCAGCGAAGAAGACGCGGCACGGATTTTCGAAAGGTTCTACCGTGCGGACACCTCTCGCACGAGGGAAACCGGCGGTGCGGGTCTGGGGCTGTCGATCGTATCCGCGTTGGTAGCAGCTCACCACGGGACCGTCTCGGTGACCAGCGCGCCCGGCGAAGGGGCGACTTTCCGGGTGGAACTTCCTCGCGAACCCCATGAGGACTGAGTTGGTCAGAAGGCGATGGGCACCGCACCGACAATGGAATAGTCCGAATCCACTTCGGGAAAAATCGAGCATTTGCCGAAAGTGGCGTGGGGATGCGAGATTCCGCAGCATCCACTGCGCAACACCCGGTGAACGTTGTTGGTGCCAGACCAGCCGCGAGGTAGTTCCGGGGCGGCAAGATCATGGAAACTGCTGCCTCGGAAGGTGACCAACGGCGCGCCTTCGCGAGATAAGTGGCAAGCGACGTTCGGCGTGTCGCATCGCCGCCCAGTGTCAAGAACTGACTCGAGTGGAGGAAGTACAAATTCGGGCAGTGCAAATTCACGCATGCCCCAGATTGTGTGCACCCCTGCAGCGATTGTCGGCTGTCAGTGGGAATTGTGACGTCGGCGAAGGTCAGGCGACGTAGGACTCGAGTCGGGTTCTCACCAGAGTGTCGATGTCGCCGCGACGCTTGTCCGACACCACACCGGCAAGGAGCAGTACGAACAACTCGTCGATACGCTCCGAGAGGTCGGCCCGACGGGTCAGGACGTTCGAGACCATTTGCACGCCCGTGAAGGTCGCCGTGACAACGCGACCTACGGCTTCGGGTGTGACGTCTTGCCGAATATCGCCTTCTTGCTGTGCGATGTCAGCCAGTCGTTGAAGTTCTCGAATCCAGCTGAGATACGGGTCGAATGGGCCGTCGGCGGTATTGAGCTCCAAGGTGAGTCGGATGCCGGCGCGAACGACTGGATCGGAGATCAATTGTCGAGCGATCTCATTGCAGACCATGATGACCTGCTCCAATGCCGGTGCGCCGGTAGACGCAGCGGCAGAGAACGATGCCAGAGAAATGCGATGCTGCTCGTCGATGACAGCCTGGGCAAGTTCGTCTTTGGAGGAGAAATGAAAGTAGACCGCGCCCTTGGTCATCCGTGATGCGGACACGATGTCGTTCATGCTCGTGCTGCCGTACCCAGAGATTTCGAACCGGTCAGCCGCGCCACGGAGAATCTGCTGGCGACTGATTTTGGCACGTTCCTGCATTGCTTCCGTTCCTCCGAATGGTCCCAGCTGGTGTGTCCCGTTGGGCGCTGGTCCTGCGACCAGCGCTCAACGGTAGCAGCGAAACTCGTTGTTGTGCGACAAGGTAAACGGACTGTTCGGAATGTGGAAGTGCAGGTCACCGTCGATAAACGGGACAAAGTAGACCACCGCAACACTGGATCGGACATTGCGGCGACACTCTCAGTTAACCGTCAGCGTGCTGAAACGTTGCTCGAATGTCCGATCTCGTGCAGTGCCGTTTTCAGCCGTGTCTGAGCGTCCTCGAGAGACTCGGGCGACGGCGACGTATCGGCGCCGCTGATGTCGAAGTTTCCCATCGTGTACGCCGGGAAAACATGGACGTGCAGATGCGGCACTTCCAAACCGGCGATCAGGAGCCCGGCGCGCGGTGCGTCGAAGGCTTTGCGCACGGCCTGGCCCATCGTGCGGGCAACTTCCGTGACTTTGGCAAAAAGTTCGGGATCGACGTCCTGCCACTGATCAACCTCGGTGCGAGGAACTACCAGTACATGGCCCTGTGTCACCGGCGCGATAGTAAGGAAGGCAACGACGTCGTCGTCCTCCCACACAAAACGTCCCGGCAGATCCCCGTTGATGATGGCGCTGAATACTGAAGGCATAGGTCAAAGGCTAACCCGCACAGTGTTTGGCAGGAAACTTCGTTGCCAGGAAACTCCCAGCCTGTGTCCAGAGTGATCACGGTGTAGCGGGTGATTCTGAGACGCATGACAGAAGCCATGCAGACCGTGGGCGCCACGGACGCTGTGGGAGATTCCACGACGGCGGTAGTGCTGGACGTGGTCGTCCCGGTGTACAACGAGGAAGCCGGCCTCGACACGTGCGTTCGGCGGTTGCGTCACCACCTGCACACCCACGTTCCCTTTCCAGCTCGGATAACGATCGCCGACAACGCCAGCGTCGACGGGACGCTGGCAATCGGACGCGCACTTGCCGAGGAATTCGACGACGTCCGAGTTGCGCACCTGGACGAGAAGGGGCGGGGTCGGGCGCTGCGACAGGTGTGGAGTACGTCCGACGCCGAGATCGTCGCGTACATGGACGTGGATCTCTCCACTGATCTCAATGCACTGATGCCCCTGATCGCACCGTTGGTGTCCGGGCACTCGGATATCGCGATCGGGTCCAGGCTGGCACGCTCGTCGCGGGTGGTTCGTGGCCCCAAACGTGAGTTCATCTCGCGCAGTTACAACCTCATTCTGCGTAGTGCGCTGCACGCCCGGTTCTCCGACGCCCAATGCGGGTTCAAGGCGATGCGCGTCGATGTTGCGCGCCAACTGCTTCCGTTGGTGGAGGACACAGGATGGTTCTTCGACACGGAACTGCTTGTGTTGGCCGAGCGGTCCGGGATGCGGATCCACGAGGTACCGGTGGACTGGGTTGACGACCCGGACAGCCGAGTCGACATCGTGGCCACCGCCGTCGCGGATATCAAAGGCGTAGTGCGCGTGGGGCGGGCGCTGTCGACGGGATCTTTGCCTCTGGCGGAGCTTCGGGCAAGCTTCGGACGGGAGCCGCTGGTTCCCGGTGTGCCACGCGGCATGGTCGGGCAGTTAGCCAGATTTGCGGTTGTCGGTGTTGTCTCGACCTTGGCCTACGCGCTCCTGTACCTCGCACTGCATTCGGTGATGGGTGCCCAGTGGGCGAATGCAGTTGCACTGCTGGTGACTGCCGTCTTCAATACCACGGCCAATCGTGCCTTCACCTTCGGTATTCGAGGCTCGGAAGGCTCCGGGCGTCATCAGGCACAAGGTCTGCTGGTATTCGCGTTCGGGCTTCTGCTCACCAGTGGATCGTTGTTCGTATTGCATTCCGCGGCCCCCGACGCATCCAAGCACGTCGAGTTGGCCGTGCTGGTCATCGCCAATCTTGTTGCCACAGTGAGTCGATTTGTTGCACTGCGCTGGGTATTCCGTTCCGCACAACCTGTAGGAGTTGCTCGATGACCGCCACTGTCGAACAGGAGAGCGTCGTCGCGCCTCTTCCCGAACCACCACGTTCCGTGCGCTGGGAGCCATGGGCCCTGGGTGCGCTTCTTGTGGGTACCGGTATTGCTTACATCTGGGGGTTGGGCGCGTCCGGTTGGGCAAACTCGTTCTATGCCGCTGCGGTGCAAGCTGGTTCGGTGTCCTGGAAGGCTTTCTTCTTCGGTTCTTCGGACGCGGCGAACTCGATCACCGTCGACAAGCCGCCGATGTCGCTCTGGCTCATGTCGCTGTCGGTGCGTATCTTCGGGCTCAACTCCTGGGCGATGCTGGTGCCGCAGGCGTTGCTCGGCGTTGCATCGGTCGCGTTGCTGTGGGGCACCGTCCGGCGCTACTTCGGCGCCGCCGCGGGTTTGCTCGCCGGTTTGGTCTTGGCACTGACTCCTGTTGCGGCACTGATGTTCCGGTTCAACAATCCGGACGCGATGTTGGTTCTCATCATGATCGCGGCGGTGTGGGCGATGATGCGGGCGGTTCAGGACGGGCGAACCAGATGGCTCGTGCTGGTCGGTGTGTTCTGTGGCTTCGGATTCCTGACCAAGCAGTTGCAGGTCATGCTCGTCGTGCCGCCGTTGGCGCTGACGTACCTGATCGCAGGCCCGCCGAAGCTAGGCAAACGAGTGCTGCAACTGTTTGCGGCACTTGGCGGCATGATCGTCTCTGCCGGTTGGTGGTTGGCGATCGTAGAACTGTGGCCGGCGCACTCGCGCCCCTGGATCGGTGGTTCGCAGAACAACTCCATTCTCGAATTGACCTTCGGTTACAACGGATTGGGCCGGTTGAGCGGCAACGAGACCGGTAGTGTCGGCGGCGGAATGCGCACTGCCGGTGACGCCGGCGCTGCTGCGGGCGCTGTGCCCGGGTTCGGTGATGACGGCGGCGCGATAGCACCAGGTGGCGTCGGCGGCGGCGGAATGTGGGGAACCACTGGCATAACGCGGCTTTTCGAATCAGCCCAGGGTGGCCAGATCGCCTGGCTCATTCCGGCAGCACTCATTCTTCTGGTTGCCGGAATCGTCGTGCGGGGTAGGGTTCCTCGGGTTGACACGCAGCGAGCGTCGTTCATCGTGTGGGGTCTCTGGTTGCTGGTCACCGGACTGACCTTCAGCTTCATGGCCGGAATCTTCCACGCCTACTACACCGTCGCGCTGGCTCCGGCGATTGCCGCGGTGATCGGATCGGGCTCCGTGCTCTTGTGGCGTCACCGCGAAACACTCTGGGTTCGTATCGCCTTGGCTGCTTCTCTGGCAGCAACGGTGGCAATGGCGTGGGTGCTGCTGGGACGCACACCGTCGTTTGTCCCGTGGTTGCGGTGGACCATTCTGGTGGTCGGCGTAGTTGCCGCGGTAGCGATGCTGATCCCCGCGATAACCCGAGGGCGACTAGCGGTAGCGGTGATACTGGCGGCGCTGTTCACCGGACTGGCCGGACCAACGGCCTATGCGATCGACACGATCAACACCCCACATACCGGTTCGATAGTTTCTGCGGGTCCCAGCGTTCAGGGCGGAATGGGCGGACCCGGTGGCGGTCGCGGGGGATTCGGTGGAATGGGCGACGGCGGCACCAGAGCTATGGGCGGCGCGGGGTCTATGGGCGGAGCGGGAGCCGCGACCGACGGAGCCCGAGGTGGCATCGGTGGTTCTGCGGGTGGACTCCTGCAGGGCAGTACCCCCGGTGCGGCTGTGGTGGAGAAACTCGAGGAGAACTCCGATCAGTTCACCTGGGTGGCAGCGGCAATCGGCTCGAACAGTGCGTCGGGATACCAACTCGCGACGGAATCCCCGGTCATGGCGATCGGCGGTTTCAACGGCAGTGATCCGTCGCCGACGCTCGAGCAGTTCCAGCAGTACGTAGCGGACGGGAAGATTCACTTCTTCATCGGCGGGGGCGGAATGGGCGGCGGAATGAACGCCGAAGGAACGGCCACCGCGATCTCGGCATGGGTAACCGAGAACTTCACGGCGACCACTGTGGACGGAGTGACTCTGTACGACCTGACGGTCTGACAGGCATCGTCGGCGGGTCGCGCAGTCCGGTCAACCCGATCGGACTGCGCGACCTTGTTCTGTTTGTCTCGAAGGAACACCAGGTGGCACACGCTGCGAGACGCCTCGGCGCGGGGCCGTAGTCTGTTCACGTGCGCGTACTCGTAATCGGCTCCGGAGCCCGTGAACATGCCCTCCTTCTCTCTCTTGCTCGCGATCCAGGTGTCACGGCCCTGATCTGCGCGCCCGGCAATGCCGGTATCGGCAAGATCGCCGAGCAGCACCCGGTCGACGTCGCGTCGGGCGAGGCTGTCACTGCGTTGGCCAAGAAGGTCGAAGCAGACCTCGTTGTCATCGGACCTGAGGTTCCGCTGGTACTCGGTGTCGCGGATGCAGTCCGGGCAGCCGGTATCGCGTGCTTCGGACCGTCAGCCGACGCAGCCCGCATCGAAGGGTCCAAGGCGTTCGCCAAGGACGTGATGGCTGTTGCCGGTGTCAAGACCGCTCACAGCGAGATCGTCGACAATCCTGCCAAGCTGGATGAGGCTCTCGATCGCTTCGGCCCCAACTGGGTGGTCAAGGACGACGGACTGGCTGCAGGTAAGGGCGTCGTAGTCACGACCGACCGCGGCACTGCGCGTGAACACGCTGCCGAACTCCTCGAGAGTGGCCACCCGGTCCTGCTCGAATCTTTCCTCGACGGCCCCGAGGTTTCGCTCTTCTGCCTCGTCGACGGCGAGACGGTTGTTCCGTTGCTGCCCGCGCAGGATCACAAGCGCGTCGGCGACGGTGACAGCGGACCGAACACCGGCGGAATGGGTGCATACACCCCATTGCCGTGGTTGCCGGACGAAATGGTCACGCAGATCGTCGACGACGTCGTGAAGCCTGTCGCTGCGGAGTTGGTTGCACGGGGCAGCGGCTTCACCGGACTCCTTTACGCCGGCCTCGCAATGGGTGTCAACGGACCGGCCGTGGTCGAGTTCAACTGCCGATTCGGTGACCCGGAAACTCAGGCCGTCCTTGCGCTGCTCGAGACACCGCTGGGCGGATTGCTCAACGCCGCGTCCACCGGCACGCTCGATTCCGTTGGTCCGTTGCAGTGGCGCGACGGCAGTGCCGTCACAGTCGTGATTGCCGCGGAGAACTACCCGGCGACGCCGCGCACGGGTGACGTGATCACCGGAGCAGACGCCGAGGGTGTTCTCCATGCGGGCACCAAAAAGCGTGACGACGGTGCCGTGGTGTCGGCCGGAGGTCGTGTGCTGAGTGTTGTCGGAGTGGGTAAGGATCTTGCCGAAGCACGCGACGACGCCTACGCGAAGATTGCAGTCGTGAAGCTTCCCGGTGGGCATTTCCGGACGGATATCGGACTAGGTGCCGTCGAGGGGCGTATCGCTCTTCCCTGATCCACATCTTCGCTAAGTGACCGGTGAACCGTGTGTTCACCGGTCACTTTTGTTTGAAATGAACGGCTGCTCGATGTTACTGGCGGGTATTGCTCATCGGAAGGGTTCGGGAACGGTATATCTCTGCGCGGGGGCCAACCGAACAAGAAGGAGTCACTTGAGCATTCGAGCGGGATCCAAGGACCGATACGCACGTACCACTTCGGGGCTGACGCGTAGAAACTTCCTTGCCGCAACAGGATTAGCTGTAGGTGCTGCTGCATTATCCTCGTCGTGGACGACGGCAGCGGCCTCGCCCCGACGGGCACTCGATGACGGTGACCGCGTTCCGGCTCTGGTGATCGGCAGTGGCTACGGCGGAGCAGTGGCAGCGCTCCGATTGACGCAGGCCGGCATCGACACGCATATGGTCGAGATGGGTCGATCCTGGACCACTCCGGGATCAGACGGTAAGATCTTCTGCTCGACGCTCTCACCAGACGGTCGCTCCTTCTGGCTCAGAGATCGCACAGTGCAACCGCTTTCGCACTTCTCGGGCGGTTCGATCGACAAGAACATCAGCCGATACGTCGGTGTTCTCGACGCCGAGGACTTCGGTGGGATCAAGGTCTATCAGGGCCGCGGGGTGGGTGGTGGATCGCTTGTCAACGGCGGAATGGCAGTGACACCGAAGCGCAACTACTTCGAGGAAATCCTTCCCGGCGTCGATTCGGAAGAGATGTACTCGACTTACTTCCCGAGAGCTAACGCTGCGCTGGGTGTGAACAACATCGATCCCGCTTGGTTCGAGTCGACCGAATACTACGCATTTGCGAGAACGGGCCGGAAGACCGCTGAGAGATCCGGTTTTGCAACAACATTCGTCCCCAATGTCTACGACTTCAACTACATGAAGCAGGAGGCTTCGGGGCAGGTTGCCAAATCCGCCCTGGCGTCCGAGGTTATTTTCGGAAACAACGCAGGCAAGAAGTCCCTTGACAAGACGTACCTCGCGGCAGCGTCGGCAACCGGGCGCCTCACGATTTCCGCATTACACGTCGTGACCAGTGTGTCGCCGGCCGCAACCGGCGGTGGGTACCAGGTGGTGATGAACCAGATCAACGAGCAGGGAAACACTGTCGGAACCAAGACGGTTGTTGCCGACAAGGTCTTCTTTGCCGCCGGTAGCGTCGGCACCAGCAAGTTGCTCGTCTCCATGAAAGCGCAAGGGCAACTGGCGAACCTCCCGGGAGCTGTCGGCCAGGAATGGGGTCACAACGGCAACGTGATGGTGGCCCGCGCCAACCATATGTGGGACGCAACAGGGGCAAAGCAATCGTCGATACCGGTGATGGGTATCGACAACTGGGCAGATTCCACAGCACCCGTTTTCGCGGAGATTGCACCGTTCCCGGCCGGGACCGAGCTATGGGTGAGCCTGTACCTGGCAATTGCCAAGAACCCCGAACGTGCGCAATTCCAGTTCAACTCGACCACCGGCAAGGTCGGGCTGAATTGGCAACGCTCCCAGAATCAACCGTCGATCACCATGGCCAAGAAGGTTTTCGACAAGATCAACAAGAAGGAAGGCACTATCTACCGGACCGACCTTTTCGGTCCGGTCCAGACGTGGGGCGACCAACTGACGTACCACCCGCTCGGCGGGTGTGTTCTGGGTAAGGCCACCGACAACTACGGTCGGCTCCCCGAGTATCCAGGGCTTTACGTCATGGACGGATCGCTGGTTCCCGGCAACGTCGGTGTGAATCCGTTTGTCACCATTACCGCCCTGGCAGAACGGAATATCGAGAACATCATCGCAAACGACCTGCACTAGCAGTGGCGTGTGCACCCGGGGGCGGGTTTTTACCCCGTGCACCCGGCGGGGGTTTTGAGGGTGGTGGTGGTGGGGGTTTGCCCGGGAAGGGAACATTATTACGGGGGACCGCAAAAA
>NZ_JBHTZI010000004.1:468322-483168 GCF_042790355.1 Rhodococcus sp. NPDC056743
ACAAAAACATCCCAAACCACCCTCACGACCTGGGGGGTCGCCACCGGGGTCTTCTTTGCCCCCGGGCCCCCACGGCTGGGTTTTTCAGGCTGCTGTTGGTGGCGTGTTCCCGGGAACGGGAACTTGATACGGGTCCACCGACATCGGTGGATAGAACCGGGTTTTCCGGTTGTCTCCGATGTCTACTCTCCACTCGGTGTGATGCATCATCCGATGGTGGTGACCGCACAACAAGATCAGATTATCGAGATCCGTGGGGCCGTCGTCGAGCCAGTGAATCAAATGATGGGCGTCGCACCAGCCTGGCGGGGTTCCGCAACCGGGGAAGGCGCAGCCGCCGTCTCGTACGGTGAGGGCTCGCCGCTGCGGGACGGTCGCGAGCCGCGCCTTCATGCCGTGATCGAGGGGAACACCATTGCTATCGAGAAGGATTCGGGTGACTTCACAGTCGCAGGCGAGCATGCGGGCGGTGTCGAGGCTGATGGGGCCGGCCCAGTTGGTGATCGCGTAGCCGAGTTCCTCGGTGGAGGGCAGCAGGTCTTTCAGTGTCTGAAGATCGGTGAGGTCTTTTGCGGTGGCGGTGATCGTCAGGTGCGGTTTCACTCCACCTTCGACGGGGCCGAGGCCGGCGGCTTCGTAGCGGCGCAGCAGTTCACAAAATCCGTCGGCGCGTCGAAGTGCTGGGATACGTTGGTCTTTCACGCCGTCCGTCTCCGGAGTGGGCGCCGACAGCGCGGACAGTAGCGCGATGAGACGGGCACCGTTGACGGCGTCGAGGTCACCTTTGACGGCAACTCGCCCGTACAGGCCACGGGAAGCATAGAACTCGTTGAGTTCGGAGTCCTCACCGGCCGGTACGCCGTCAGCGCGGTTGCCGTACTGCTTCTGGATCCGCCGGATCGCCGCGCGGACGGAATCGCAGTCGGCGACGTTCTTGGAGGCGAGGGTCAGGAGGATGTCGCGGGCCTTCTCGACGTCGACGAGGTTCATGTTCTTGGGTGGGTGCTGGCAGAACTGCGCCACCTGACGCGCCTTCGACGCATCGATATCACCGTCGTGAAAAGACTGCCCGACAACAGGTTCGAGCATGAACAACCGCGCCAGGCCGACCAGCCGGCTGCATTCGCCGATCTCGAGATTCGTAGACTGGTGCAGCCACTGCGCGATGGCGCGGAATCCTCGGCCGCCGAGTGTGTCGCGGGTGAACATCTCGGTGATCATCACAACCATGCGGGACGTCATCTCGTGCCGGGTGCGGGCGAGGTCGAGAACCTCTGTCTTGAGGCCCTCGCCGTCGTATTGCCACGCTTCCCGACTGTCCATGCACTGATTTTAGTCGAACAGGATTTCGATTCCTAGGGGCATAACGGACAGGTTCGACGTTCCTGAACTCGAGAACTGTTTATTTGCACTGCTATTCGGATGTTTGCGTGAATCGATAGACCGAAGGACGTGATCGGACAATGTTGTGCGTGAATCGGACGCGCGAATCAACCCCCGCGAAACGGAGTCACAAATACGCAGGGAACTGGACGGGCGTTTTCCGGATCCAAGGCGCGGAGTACATGACCTGTCGCAACCCGTGATGCCGCAACGGCAAGATGGTCTGAAAAGTCCAGCGAACACTCGTCCTGCACAACGATATTCGTTGCGTTGGGTGCCTCGACAAATCCACTGGTGTACGGGGTCACCAGTTGGTCGTATCGGGTCATGATGTTGGTGTACGTCACGCCTGGCGCGTAGAGGCCGGCAAAACTCCCTGCGTCACTCGCCCAGAGTTTCGCCACGAAATCTGATGCCGGAAGCCCCTGTGGGCAACCAGCGCAGAACGGAATCACTGTCCGTGCGTCGTCGGGAGCGAGATCAAGAATCCACTGGCCGTCTCCGTTCGGACCAGTACCCAGAGTGCCCCTCCAGGCCGGACCCAGTGACACAAATTTATCCACAACGCGCGCTCCGCCAAAGTATTTGACGTAATAATTGCCAACGAGGGTGCCCTCGGAAACGCCCACGATGCTGACCTTCTGCGCGCCTGTGGCAGTGCGAACACGCTCGACGAATTCCCCAACCTCTGCGGCGCTGTCCTCGAGTCGTCCCAGGCCGCCCACCGAATCGAACGGAGTCGGTAGGCTCGCGTTTTCCCCGAACGTCGGCGCAAAAACGCAGTACCCCTCGTTGGCCAGCAACGGTGAAATCGTGGTGAACATATTGAACCGGTTGGCACCCAATCCGTGCAGGAGAACCACAGGCTCTGGATGTGCGGCCGAAGGTATACAGTTCCAATCATTCGAGCCCACTGCGGATCCGTATGGATCGCGGACTGAGTCCTGAACGAAGAGATCATAGGGGACGGGGTACTGAGGCTCAGCTGTCGCAGTGGCGCCGGATGAGCTGATCAATAGTGCCAGGCCGGCCAGTACGACCAGCACGGATCGAAATACCGGCATGCTCACCTCCGTGAATAGCGGACAACTGACGTCACGCTAACTGCCTTTGGTTGACAATGCGGACGAATGATCAATATCTCCGGGTTATGGAATGACCTTGGCTTCAAAGGGGTATGTGGCGTTTGCGACCCTCGCGTCATCGGTATCGGTGGCGGGGAGGGTCTGTCGTCTTCACAAGATGCAGTCCGCATCTACCAAACGTTAATAACGAACCGTTAATAGGCGGATCATGACCGAAACTGCGTTACCCCTCAAGGGAATCCGCGTCCTGGATATGGCAACGGTCCTGGCTGCGCCAGTGACCGCCACGTGCCTCGGCGACTTCGGCGCCGAGGTCGTCAAGGTCGAGGAACCCGGCACAGGTGACTTCATTCGTGGAGGCGGCGAGAGTGAGATGCCGGAACGCCGCGCCGCCGATCGTGACCGCGAGAGTCGCGAGAATTGCGCCGGCAACAACGTCGGTGAACCAGTGCACGCCGAGATACAACCGGGTGAGCGCAACAACAACGGTGACAACGACGGCCGCGAGCATCAGCACACGTTTCACCGTGGGTGTGTGCCCCATGGCGACGAGAAGAACAACGATGCCGATCAATGCCCCAGTTCCGGTGACGTGTCCGGAAGGAAAGGAATGGTTGGTCTCGAGGAGAACCTGAGTAGCTGTGGGAGGCCGCTCGCGAGCGATTATTGCTTTCATGACGGTGCTTGCGATGGCCGCAGAACCGACTGTGCCGACTACAACGAGGCCGGGTATCACCGACCGCGCCTGCCATGAGAGGTAGGCGCCGGCTCCGACGCCGAGAATAGCTGTAGCAGCCGGACTTCCGAGATCCGTCACGGCAACTGCAATCTGGTTGAGACCGTGGCTTCGATGCGCGACCATCCAATCCGTCACCGGGCCGTCGAACCCGGTCAACCATCCGTTGTCGGCCACCGAGACGGACAGGGTCACCAGCGCAAGAACCAATCCGATTCCGCGGATGACGCCCCCGCGGAGTGTCGACGATTGATAGATCGAACCGAAGGCGAACAGGGCGGCTGCCACGATGACGGCAGTCACCGCGATCTCCGCGCTGGAGCTCTCGGTCAACACTTCGGTGACCGCGGTCCGCGCGGCCGACACAATTTCAGGCATGGCCCGAAGTCTGCCGAGACGATGCTGAAGAAACGCTGAATGCACATTCGGTAACAGTGTGGGATCTGATCTACTGGTTTCGGTATCGACGGAAATGGGGCGTGTGGTGCGAGTGCTGGTGGTCGAGGACGAGGTGCGTCTGGCCGAGACGATTCGTCGGGGCCTGGTCGCCGAGGGCTTTGTGACCACCGTCGAACACAATGGTGAAGACGGGTTTGTCACGGCCTGTGGGGACGAATTCGACGTGATAGTTCTCGACATCATGTTGCCGGGGAAGCACGGTTACGACATTGTGCGTGACTTGCGGGCGCGTGAGGTCTGGACCCCGATTCTCATGCTGTCGGCAAAGGACGGCGAATACGACCTCGCCGATGCATTCGACCTCGGTGCCGACGACTACCTGGTCAAGCCCTTCTCGTTTGTCGTGCTTCTCGCTCGGCTGCGCGCACTGGTACGTCGTGGTGCTCCGCAACGTCCGGCGATACTCACCGAAGGCGACCTGACACTCGACCCGGCGAAACATCTGGTCAGCCGAGCGGGAAGCGAATTGACGCTGACGCCACGGGAGTACAGCGTTCTCGAGTTCCTGATGCGCAACAACGGAGTTGTGGTCACGAAGACCGAGATCGTTCGGTCCGTGTGGGACAGCAATTACGAGGGTGACGAGAACATCGTCGAGGTCTATATCGGTTACTTACGTAAGAAGGTCGACCTCCCGTTCGGAACCCACAGCATCGAAACGGTCCGAGGTGTCGGGTACCGCTTTGTCGGCACTGCCTGATCATCAGTCGTTCGGTAGCGGAATCGTCACCTCGAATCGACTTCCACCGCCTGCTCTCTCGTTGACGGAGATGGTTCCGTGATGCGCCGCAACGATTTCCGACGCGATAGCGAGTCCAAGTCCGGACCCACCGCCCTGTCTCGACCGTGGCTGGTCCAGACGGACGAAGCGTCCGAAGATTCGTTCGCGTTCTGCTGCAGGGATTCCAGGCCCGTCGTCCTCGATCATGATGTGGGCTTCGTGGCCGGCCTCGGAGCACTCGAGATGCACGAGGGTCTCAGCGTGCCGCACTGCGTTGTCGACAAGGTTTCGCACCATACGCGCCAACGCTCTCGGGTCTCCGGAGACGCGAACCGGAGCAACGGTGGCGGTGGCCGCGATCTCGGAGATACCGTCGATTCTCTTTTGCTCGGCGAACAGAATGTCGTCGAGGTCGACGTCGACGACGGTACCGATGGATTCGAGTTCGCTTTCGTCCGAGCGCGCGAGAATCAACAGATCCTCGATCAATTGCCGCATTCGGCGCGCCTCGGGGAGTAGCGCGTCTTCGATCAACGCGTCGTCGAGGAGGTCCGGGCGTCGGTGTGCCAGTTCGAGAGCCGTCGTGATCGTGGACAGCGGACTGCGCAACTCGTGTGAGGCGTCGCTGACAAATCGTTGTTGAGCAAGTGCACCTTCGTCGAGGCGCGCCAGCATGTCATTCATTGTTGTTGCCAGCCGGGCTATCTCGTCGTTCCCGGACGGGACAGGCACTCGTTCACCTTGACGCCCACTCGAAATCGACGCTACCCGAGCGCGGATGCGTTCGACGGGAGCGAGGGCCGAACCGACAAGGCGGTAGGTGGCAAACGCTGCCAGCCCCAGGACCAGGGGTCCGACGATGGCTAGCAGAACGGCAACGGTCGTCACCACGGTTTCAACCGGTTCGCGGTCGGCGCCGACGAAGACGGTGACCGGTCCGGTCGGCGTCTGGGCGCCTCGCCCGATCAGCCAATAGTCCTCGTCGTCGGACTTCTTGACCCTTCCATAGGCATCCGACTCGTCAGGGCCGAGAGTGCGTTCAGACAGTAGGTCGCTGTCAGTTCCAGGAGATTGGGCGACTATTCGGTGATCGGCGTCGACGATCTGCACGATTCCGATCTGGCTGTCGGTGGACAGAAGCGAGGGGTCGAGATCGGCTGGGCTTTTTCCCGTAAGTTGCTGGACCAACTGTGTGGCGCGAGCTTCGGAGCTGTTCAGTGCGGACAGATGCAGGGAGTTCGCCAGTACGAAAACCAGTGCAAGCCCGGCGATCACCAAGCAGAAGGCAATCACGAGTGTCGATGCCACGGTTGTCCGGGCACGCACGCTCCACCGGGACGGGTGCAGAATCGATTCGCCGATGACGTTCATGGCGTTCAGTCTGTACCTTCGCGGCTGTGGATATACAAAGACGGGTGACGCGGTCCTGTTCGGACCGCGTCACCCGTCTACAGGATCAAGCCACTCGCTTGGCGGTGCGGCCGCCGAATTCGAGCATCACGGCGCGTCCGGTGTCGTCGGTGACGAAGCGTCCCAACGCCCGGGTGGTGTCGGCGCGAGCAGCGAAGTCACGGTCGTTGAGGAAGGCGATCGGGATCGCCGGCGGCCAGACGATGTCCTCGTATTCACCGAGGTCTTGCGCGCTGCCCATCCGGATGCCGATTCCTTCGTCACCGGGGGCGACGGTCATCGTCAGCGAGCCTGCCTGATACTTGCCCAGGACTGCGTCGACGGCAGCGGGTTCGGGTTCGACCACGTCGAGGGATGCCGGCGCGGGTAGTTCAGTGAGGTTGGCCATGCACCAGTCGACGATCTTCTTGCCGATTCCGCCGCCGAGCGCGTTGGTGAGCACGGTGACGGCGAAATTCTTCTCGGGCACCGTCATGAACTCGGAGACCTGGAGATTGCTGACGTTTCCACCGTGCCGGACGACCTGCGTGGTTCCGTACCGAGTCAGTAGCCATCCCAGACCGACTTCCTCGAACATCATCGCTGCCGGACGCTGAGGCTTCTGCATCAGCAACCGGGTGGACTCGTCGAGTGGCCGGCCCTCGCCGGGGTGTTCGCCGGACAGTGCGTAGCGTGCCCAGACGAGTTGATCGCGTACCGAGGACCACATTCCGCCGCAAGGGATCATGCCGCGGTCGAGTCCGGTTTCGTTGGACACGAACGGCACACCGTCGCGGATGTAGTGGCCGAGTGCAAACCGGTGGGTCATCACGTCCCAGGGCAGGAAGGCCGAGTTCTTCATTTCGAGGGGGTCGAGAACGCGTTGCTTGACCAGCTCTTCGAAGGTCAGTCCGCTGATCTTGGCCACGACGTGTCCGGCGAGAACGAAGCCGGAGTTGCTGTAGGAGAAGACTTCTCCGACCGGGAATTCTTGTCGCAGCTCGTTCAGCCGCGACACCGAGCGCCCCAGTGCGTCTTCGCCCCAGCCTGCCGAGAGGCCGGCGTCGCCGGTGAATCCGCCGGTGTGGGTGAGGAGATGACGCATCGTGACTGTGCGCGTGGCTGTTTCGTCGGCGAAGGTCAGTTCGGGGACGTACTCGATCAACGGGGTGTCGAGATCGAGCAGACCGTCCTCGACGAGTGCCATCGCGGCTGTTGCAGCAAACACCTTTGTGGTGGAGCCGATCATGAACATTGTCTTGTCGGTGACCGGGAGCTGGGTGTCGACGCTTTCGATGCCGCTGGTGACGACGATGTCCTTGTCACCGTGCACGATGCCGACCGAGACGCCGGGGATGTTCGCCTCGACCCTCCACTGATCGACGAGTTCTTGAAGCTGTTCTTGCATCTTTGATTCCTCGAGTTCGCTGGCGTTCTGTGTTTCGGCGTTCTGTGTTTCCGTCATCGTATGTGTATCGGTCATGGTCACGCGTTAACCCTTGGTAGGAAGCGGAATCCGACGTACACGCCGTCTCGGTGCGGACGTACCGTCGTCCAACCGGCGGCGCCGGGTTGACGGGTGGTCCAGGTTCCCGGGATCTGAGACGGTACGAGAGTGGCTGCCGTTGAAGGCTTCTTCGGTGCTGCATCGTCTTCCTCGGGCTTCGGGATCACGTCGCCGATGACGGTGATCACGGCTTCGTCAGCGGACTCTCCGCGACGGAATTCGATTGCTATTCCGCCTGAGCTGTACTTGCCCAGAACCGAATCCGGAATCGACTTCCCACTTGCGGGGCGCGGGGCGAGGGCTTGCGGGGGTTCGAGTCCGACCAACGCGGCTGCGGCTTCGGTGAAGAGATCGCGATAGAGGCCGTCGGCTTTGCCGCCGCTGGTCAGCAGCGCGATGGCGACATTGTGGCGGGGGAAGATGCGCAGATATGCGTGCTGGCCGATGGTGCTGCCGTCGTGTCCGAAAATCTCTTCGCCCGACCAGTTTTCGTGGAACCAGCCGAGGCCCCAGCCTGACTTGTCCGGGAACAGTTCGCTGATGTCGATCTCGGGTGTACGCATCGCGGCGGCTGATTCTTCCGACACGATTCGCACGCCGCCGACGCTCTGTCCTTCGAGAAGGCCGAGTTCCGCGAACGTGAGTAGATCTCCGATGCTGGCAGTGATGCAGCCGGCCGGCCCCATCGAGCGCGTGATCGGCCACACGGGCATCACGACGGAGTTCTCCGTATGGCCTGCTGCCACAGAGTATCTCGGAGCATCTCCGGTCAACGTGAGTGTGTGCTCGAGGCCGAGCGGATCGATGATCCGCTCCTTGAGGATGTCGTCCCAGATTCCTCCGCGGAGAACCTCGACGATACGAGCTGCAAGGACGTACGCGGAGTTCGAGTACGCGAAGCCGTCCTCGAGTGGATGAACCTGACGGAAGTCACGCAGGCCCTCGACGTAGCGTTCGACGACGTCGTCGCCGCGACCCTTGTCGATGAACAGGTCGCCGTCGATTCCGTTGCGATGGTTCAGAAGTGCGCGAACCGTGATGCGGGCAGCCGTTTCCTCGTCCTGCAGTGCGAAGTCGGGCAGGATCGACCGGACGGTCGCGTCCAGGTGGAGCAAGCCTTCGTCGACCAGCTGCATGACCAGCATCGCGGTCCATACCTTCGTGATGGATCCGATCTGGAACAGGGAGTCGGTGGATACCTCTACCCCGGTGTCTGCATTGATCACGCCGGAAGCCACCGTCGTACGGGTGATTTCCTTGCCACTGGAATCGAGTGTGAGAATACCGAATTGGGCACCGGTGACGCCGTAACGCTCACGCAGTACGTTCAGTGAACGCTTCCACGCGTCGGCTCCGGCTGATGCGTTGGCCAGGCCGGTCTTGGGCAGCTTCGCCGAGGTGTATCGCTTGACCCACTCGATGAGCCGTGTGCTGTAGTCGATTCGGTGCGAGATCGAACCGTTGACGAGGAAACCGTGGCTTGCACCGGGATACGCCACCAGACGGGTGGGGACATGCTGCTGGCGCAGTGCGGCGAACCAGGCCTCGGCCTGACCCAGCGGGCACCGCTCGTCCGACTTTCCGTGCAGGATCAGCGTCGGAGTCACCACGTTCTTCACGGCGGCGAGGGGCGAGGCAGCCAGGAGTTTGGCGGAGTTCTCGGGGACAGTCGTTCCGGTGGCCAGTGAGGCGAGGTGCGGACCGAAATCGCAGACTCCGGCCATGGCGTTGAAATCGCAGATCAGCCCGCCGGCCACCGCCGCGGCAAAGCGATCGGTCTGTGAGGTGAGGTGACAGGTGCTGTATCCGCCGTAGCTGTACCCGGTGATCGCCAGTCGGTCCCCGTCGACAAGTCCTTCGGCGACAAGAGCATCGATCGGCTCGAGGAAGTCAGCTTGGTCCGAGGTGCCCCAGGCGCCGTTGACGGCGTACATGAAGTCCTCGCCGTACCCGTCTGATCCACGTGGATTGAGGGTCAGGATGCGCCAACCCTGCGCTGCGAGAACCTGGTGGGCGGGGTGATAGGTGTCGGCAACGCCCGTCCATGCGTTGTGCGGTCCACCGTGAACGTCGAGCAGAAGTGGTGCGGCGCCATCGGTTTCGGGAGCGGACAGCAACCAACCGTGCACGGTACGGCCGTCGGAGATGGTGAACTCGCGTTCCTCGGCGGCAAACAGGGTCACCTCGGGAAGTGCTTCTGCGGTGAAGCTTGTCAGCGTGGTGACGGCGCCGCTGTCCAGATCGACGAGTGCGACCTCACCGAAGGATTGCTGCGTGGTGACGATGACGGAGGCGACGCGCGCATCACGGGCAACGGAGAGTGCCGAGACGACCTCGTTGGGATTGGCGACGAGGGAGCGAGAGGTGCCGGTTTCGACGTCGACGGCGTACAGATGCGTCCATCCACGATCGCGGAGGCAGAACACGATCTCGTCGCCGGTATTCGACAGTGCCGGTGTGCCACCGGGGTAACCGGGCGCGCCGGGCATCACGTTGCGATCGAGATGAGCGGTGAGGGTGACGTCGATCGGTGTCTCGGTTGGGCCGGGGACGGACAGACGGATCAGGTCTGCAGTTCCGACACGGACCTCGGGAGTGCCGATCGCGACAACCGAATCTCCGTTCGGGTGCCAGAGTGTGGAGCCCTGCACTCCGGTGGCGTGACCGAGTTGCTGCGGCGGAACCGACAGATCGTCGACGAGGATGCGGTAGGCACTGAACGTGAGGTTCAGATCGCTGTCCGGTTCCAGATTTGCTGTGAAGGCGAGAGCCTTGCCGTCCGGTGACCAGGACGGAACGTCTGCATTCCAATCACCGTCGGTGAGCCGTCGAACTGCCTTCGGCTCCAGCTCGACGGTGTGCAGGTGGCGTCGGAAGGTGCCGAGCCAACCGGCACCGTCCACCTTGTATCCGAGTCGGTCGGTGACGATGGGCGCGTTCGGATCGGTGGAGTCCGAACGTGAGACCACAGCGGCGAAGGCAATGACTTTTCCGTCAGGGCTCCAGGCCGCTGCGCCGGCACCGAGGGGGAGTGATGCTGCTGTGGTGAGGGTTTCGGCCTCGCCGCCGGCGAGCGGGATCAGGTGCAACTGTGCGGAGTCGTCGACCTTACGGAGGAAGGCGATCGAGGTTCCATCCGGAGAGAACCGCGGGGCTGAATCCGCGGGTCCCGCAGTGAGGCGGCGAGCCTGGGAATCGCGGGACACTGCCCAGAGCGATGTAGTTGCCTTTCCGGCAACTATTTCCGAGCGGACGAAGACGACCACGGTGCCGTCGGGAGAGAGTGCGGTTTCAGTGGGTGTGACCACACGGTGGAGGTCGTCGAGAACAAATGGACGGTCAGTCATGTAGATCCTTCGAATCGGAGAAATAGATGCAGCAGTGAATCGTTTGTGTAGGTGTTGACCATCTGTGTTGCGATCAGGTTGGTGATCAGGGGATGCAGATTGCCGGGATCGGCGTTCACAATCGACGTGAAACTGCCGTCCTTTGCTAGTCGCCGGAAGAATTGCCACCTTGATCAGAGGTGCTTGCGCACGAGGCAACGGTCAGAACGTCGATTGTGACCAGAGCCGTAGTGGACACTGAGCGAGCTTTCATCTGATGCCCCTTGTGATCGAAGGATGTCGTTGATCAATGTTGCGCGAGCGACGTGGCCCAGGTCTCGTTTGATCGACTCATGCTGAGCGCCTGAATCTGTCGGATCGTCACAACGGGTGGTCGTCGTTTCTGGCAGAACCACCGTTCGGCTACCGTCGAGGTGTGCGCTCAGAATCTCGTCGATCGAACATCCAGACCTTCCACGTCATGGACGTGTGGAAAGCCGCCACCGAACGTCAGCGGACTCATGGTGACGTCCTGACGTTGGCGGCCGGCCAGCCGTCGACGCCGGCACCCGCCCCGGTGCTGGCGGCAACGCGCGAGATTCTCGGCACCGAACTGCTGGGATACACCGAGACGTTCGGCATTCTCCCGCTCCGCGAAGCCATCGCCGGGTACCACTCGGAGAGTTCGGGGATTACCGTCGACGCCGATGACGTGGTCGTCACCACTGGATCTTCGGGCGCATTCACCTTGTTGTTCCTGGCGGCATTCGACGAAGGCGATACCGTCGTCGTTGCGCGTCCGGGCTACCCGGCCTACCGCAATACGCTTGCGGCGCTGGGATGCAACGTCGTAGAACTCGATTGTGGGCCGGCCACGAGGTACCAGCCGACCGTCGAGATGCTCGACGCGCTGCCGACTCCGCCGGCTGGACTGATCGTTGCGAGCCCCGCCAACCCGACGGGTACCGTCATCGCACCGGAAGAGCTTGCCGCGCTGGCGAAGTGGTGCGACAAGAACGGAACACTGCTGATTTCCGACGAGATCTATCACGGCATCGGTTACGGCGATCAGCACACGTCGAGTGCCTGGGAAACGTCCCGCGAATCCGTGGTCGTCGGCTCCGTGTCCAAGTACTTCTCCATGACGGGATGGCGTCTCGGCTGGATGCTGGTTCCTACGTACCTGCGTCGCCCGCTGCAGAGACTCGCGTCGAACATGACCGTGTGCCCGCCCGCAATTTCGCAGTACGCCGCGATCGAAGCGTTCTCGGCGGAAGCGAAGGTCGAACTGGACGGCCACGTCGAGCGGTATGCGCTCAATCGTGAACTTTTGCTGACCGGTCTGCCGAAGCTCGGCATCACCGAACTAGCTCCCGCAGACGGCGCCTTTTACGTGTACGCCGATATCGGGCATCTGTGCGGCGAGGAGGGCGCCACTGCCTGGTGCTCACGGTTGCTGACAGATACCGGAGTCGCGCTCGCGCCGGGAATCGACTTCGACACGGTGCACGGAAATCGGATGGTTCGCCTCTCGTTCGCCGGTGCCACCGCTGATATCGAAGAGGCGCTGCGACGCCTCGAAACGTGGCTCACGTAACAATCAACAGGACGTTCGGGCTGTTTTCCGGTGCCGACGCTGCAGAAACTGGCACGATGGAAATGTGTCGGGAGCAGCAACACCCAAGGGAGCAAAACGTCGCCAAGCGTTGGTGGCGTCTGCTGCTGAGCTTTTGCTGGAGGGTGGATTCGACGCGGTTCGTCACCGTGCGGTCGCTGCCAGGGCCGGTCTTCCGTTGGCCTCGACTACCTATTACTTCGACTCACTCGACGATCTGATTGCGTGCGCCGTCGAGTTGAACGGCAATGCAGACATGGATGCCGTGCGGGCCCGCGTTGCCACGGTGACTCAGCGTCGCCGGGGATCGGAATCCACGGTCGACCTGTTGGTGGAGGTTCTGCTCGGCGAGGACGAGAAGCGACCGGAGAGCCGGGAGCGATTGATCGCGCGATACGAGAGATTTGTGGCGTGCGCCCGCCATCCGGCACTGCGTGAGGTGCAATTGCGACTGCGCGCGCAACTGGACGAGGCGCTCACCGAGGCATTGGCACGGTCAGGTCGGACCAGTTCCGAAGGGCAGCTGCGTCGCCTGGTCGCGATGGTCGACGGCGCTATGATCTCGGCGCTGGGGGAGTACGACCCCGATCCGCGTGGGTTGGCGCGCGGAATGCTACTCGAATCCATCGACGTGATGGCCCCACCTGCGTAGGGGTAACAGCACTGTTCACGCACCGTTAGACTGAGGCCTCGTGAGCCGCATCCCGAATGTCCTTGCCAACCGTTACGCCAGCCCGGAGCTTGCAGCTCTGTGGTCTCCCGAGCACAAGATCGTGCTCGAACGACAGCTGTGGGTGGCGGTGTTGCGGGCACAGGCAGAGCTGGGCATCGACATTCCGGCCGACGCTATCGCCGACTACGAGCGGGTCATCGACAACGTCGACCTGGGTTCGATCGCGGATCGTGAGCGCGTCACCCGGCACGACGTGAAGGCTCGTATCGAGGAGTTCAACGCTCTCGCCGGTCACGAGCAGGTTCACAAGGGCATGACCAGCCGCGACCTCACCGAGAACGTCGAGCAGTTGCAGATCGTCCGCTCACTCGAGCACGTCTACAGCCACGGCATCGCCGTCGCTGCCCGTCTGGGTGAGCGTGCTGCCGAGTACTCGTCCATCGTGATGGCCGGACGCTCACACAACGTCGCAGCTCAGGCGACCACCCTGGGTAAGCGTTTTGCTTCCGCGGCCGACGAACTGCTGGTCGGCTTGACCCGTCTGCGTGAGCTGATCGACCGTTACCCGCTACGCGGAATCAAGGGCCCGATGGGCACGGCTCAGGACATGCTCGACCTCTTGGACGGTGATGCCGCGAAGCTCGAGCAGCTCGAGACCAAGGTTGCCGAACACCTCGGATTCACGAAGGTTCTCACCAGCGTCGGCCAGATCTACCCGCGCTCGCTCGACCACGACGTCATCTCCGCACTCGTTCAGGTTGGTGCGGCCCCGTCGTCGTTCGCCCACACCATCCGTCTGATGGCCGGCCACGAACTGGTGACCGAGGGCTTCCAGCCCGGCCAGGTCGGCAGCTCCGCGATGCCGCACAAGATGAACACCCGCTCGTGCGAGCGCGTCAACGGCCTGCAGGTCATCCTGCGCGGCTACGGCTCGATGGCTGCCGAGATGGCGGGCGCTCAGTGGAACGAAGGCGACGTCTTCTGCTCCGTAATCCGTCGTGTTGCACTGCCTGACGCGTTCTTCGCGATCGACGGCATGTTCGAAACCTTCCTGACCGTGCTGGCAGAAATGGGCGCGTACCCGGCCGTCATCGAGAAGGAACTGACGCGCTACCTGCCGTTCCTCGCGACGACGCGCGTCCTCATGGCAGCGGTTCGCGCCGGTGTGGGGCGCGAGACCGCACACGAAGCCATCAAGGAGAACGCCGTCGCCGTGGCACTCGCTATGCGCGAAGAGGGCAAGGAACCCGATCTGCTCGATCGTCTCGCTGCGGACGATCGCCTTCCGCTGGACCGTGCCGCTCTCGACGAGGCACTCGCGGACAAGGCGGCCTTCATCGGTGCCGCGTCGGCTCAGGTCGATGCCGTTGTGGCCGAGGTGCAGAAACTGGTCGACGCCAATCCGGAAGCTGCGGCATACTCGCCGTCGCCGATTCTCTAGAGGCTCTGCTGTGCGCCTTTATTAACCGCGGGCGGTTGGCAGATTCGGGTGGTTGTCGCAACGTGCCTGATCATTAACGGGTGATGGTGTTGATGGTGGGTCGTCCTGCGTATTCGCATGAGGTTCGGATGACGTTCTGGTCGTTGCGCAGTGCTGGTGTCACGGTCAAGGCTGCTGCGGCGGCGGTCGAGGTCAGTGAGGGTACCGGTTGGAACTGGGTACGTGAACGCGGCGGTGTGCGCCCTCGGGTGACACCGCCGCCGAGCGGGAGGTATCTCTCGATTCTCGAGCGGGAGTTTATTGCCGACTACACCCGCGACGGGTGGACGTTGACGGCCATCGCGAACGCTCTGGGCCGGGCGGTGTCGACGATCAGTCGTGAGTTGCGACGTCACAAGTACTTTCGTGGCAGATATCTCCCACATCAGGCGGATCGAGATGCGCGGGTGAACGCGCGGCGACCGAAACCGTCGAAACTCGAGGTCAACGTCCGCCTGCGCGGCGCGGTGCA
>NZ_JBHTZI010000005.1:0-208838 GCF_042790355.1 Rhodococcus sp. NPDC056743
CGAATACGCAGGACGACCCACCATCAACACCATCACCCGTTAATGATCAGGCACGTTGCGACAACCACCCGAATCTGCCAACCGCCCGCGGTTAACAAAGGCGCACAGGGCTATGTCCTTTTGAGGTATTCGGCCACTTCCGCTGCCGGTAGCGGCTCGCTGATGTAGTAACCCTGAACCAACTCACAACCGGCGCTGCGCAGAAGATGCAGTTGTTCCGCCGTCTCCACGCCCTCTGCCAGTGACTGCATCCCGAGTGCTTTGGCAACTTCGACAATGGACGTGACGACCGCCGAATCACCTTCGCTCAGCTCGGTGATGAAAGATCTGTCGATTTTGAGAATGTCCACGGGCAGTTTCTTCAAACTCTCGAAAGACGAGTAGCCGGTTCCGAAGTCGTCCAATGCAATGACGATCCCCGTCGCGCGAAGACGGTCCAATTCGGCGACACCGAGACCGTCGACTGTTCCCGTTTCGGTGATTTCCAGCTGCAGGCGCTTACTCGGTAATCCGGACAATTCGAGTGCGTCCAGTACCCGTTCCCCAAACCCTGCCGAAATAAGCTGCGCTGGAGAAACATTCACTGTGACATAAGTGGACTCAGGCCACGTTGCTGCTTCGGTGCATGCCATGTGCAGCACCTGCAACCCGAGCGGGACTATCAGTCCTGTTTCCTCTGCCACATCGATGAAATGCCGCGGCGTGAGCAGTCCACGCACGGGATGATTCCAACGAAGAAGCGCTTCGAATCCCTCGACACGACCGTTCTCCGCCAGAACCTGAGGTTGGTAATACAGTTCGAACTGTCGAGCTTCGATTGCACTCCCGAGTTCCTGCAACGCAGATGCGCGCTCACTTGCCTGCGTGTGTAGCGCCGGAGAGTATCGCCCAACCCGGTTCTTTCCCGCGGACTTCGCCGCATAGAGGGCCAGATCCGCCGACATGACCAAGGTATCGGCGTCATCGGAATCGTCAGGGGCACTGGCATATCCAATCGACGCTCGCATCTCGATCCGGTTGCCATTCACGTAGAACGGCTCGCGCAACGTCTCCAAATAGTGCGCGAACATCGCGTTGCCGTCCCGCTCGCGTGATTCGCGAACGATCAGCCCGAATTCGTCACCACCGATGCGGGCACAGATCACACCTGCACTCGCTCGATTCAAGCGTGCGGCCACGGAAATCAGTAATTTGTCACCCACCGGATGTCCAAGCGTGTCATTCACGGACTTGAAATTGTCCAGATCGAGGATCCCGACAAATACCTGCTCTTCGGGGCGAAGCGAACCGAGTGCGGCAACGAGTTCGGTACCGAATGTCCGGCGATTGGGTAGCCCGGTCAGGCCGTCTGTTGCAGCCAGCCACAGAATCCGCCGTTCGTAGTTGTACTTCTCGGTGACGTCCGACCCGACACCGCGCCAGCCGAGAAACTCCGATGCCTCGGTAACTCTGGGATGTCCGGACAACGACCACCATCGGTCGACGCCTCCAGAACGAACCGGAACAACCACCTCGCGAAACGGCCTTAGTCGCTCGAGATGATCGTCGATCACAGCGAGCGAAGTTCGCCCACTCTTCGTCGAGCCGACCTCGAGGCGATCCAGCAAGCCTCGAAGCGATAACACCCTCAACTCGGAGACCGGTATACCCGATATCTGCGACAGCTGAATGGACGTATGGGACAACCTTCCGGTGTTGTCGACATCCCAGAGCCAGTCACGAGTTCCGCCTTCGAAGTCGTCGAGAAGCAGGCTGACGGTCTGACGCTCAGCGGCGGCCGCGAACTCGGCTAGGCATCTACTGCGGAACGAAGCCCAGAGGTACACGACACCGATCACCAACGTGACTGTGTACACGACTAATTGATACGAGAGGACGGCGTATTCGGTTGTCCCCTTGGGAAGAATCACGGCAAGTAATCCGATGCTGTGCACCAGAATCCAGACCACAGCTATCGAGCGAACCGTCGACAATGCCACCGCGCCGGCGCCCATCACGCCGGCGAATGTCGCGATCAGCACCAGCTTTCGCGAACTGTCGATCACGGGAAGCATTGCGGCAGCGAGAATGACAATCAGCAGGCCAAGCAGGATTACCTCGAGCATCAGAGCCCAGTAATCGTATTGTGTCGTGTGTTTGGGCCGGTATCGGTCCTTCAGAATGACCCGGGGTATCCAGACTCGCACCGAATTGAGAACCACGAGGAGGGCGGCGGTACCCCAGATCAACCGAAACTCGTCATGCCCCGGAGGTACGACGTAGACAAGCAACGCACACATGCTGAGCACGTTGACCAAGTTGGCCAGCGGAGCGACTGTCGTCACCTGCAGAATTTGTCGCGCGAAGAGGTCACGCCGTTCGAGATCAGACAATTCGGAGTCATTCCGACGCTCAGCCACTGTGCGCAGCATTCGACACCCCCATCATGGAGCCAACCAGATGACGGTAGCGCGTGCGCGAGGTCGAGACACACTATGGAAGGTTTTTGGGTTGTGAAACTTCCTGTTAAATCCGGCATTTCATACTTTTAGGACACTAGCGACTGTCGCGCACGCCGACCGGTTACGACGCATTCGCCGGATTACAGCTCGGAAGCGAGCGGAATTTCCTTCTCCGCGCGGTCGGTCATCCACTCACGCAAGACCTTGGTGGCGATGACGTCATCCTCGTTGTACTGCAGGATCCGTGTCCGTTGTGTCTCGTCCGGCTCACCGTCGTAGCCGACCGCCTCGCGGTACCACGCCATCGAGGCTTCACCACCGGCCTCGGCATCGCGCCAATGGAATCCGGCAACGGGCGCAATCTTTTTGAGCCCCTTGCCATCCGGGCAGATGAACTGGTCACTGACGGCTTGGTAGATGTCGACCCACTGCGGACTGTCGATGAACTCGCGGATCTCCTCTTTGGTCGGAATACCCGGTTCGCCCGCAAATCGCCGAGCAGAATCCAGAAGCCACTTGTCTTCCGCGGAACGTGAATAGCAGTACGCAGCAAAGGTTTTGCCGGATACGGCTGCGGCCGCACGCTCTGCCATCAGCCAACCCCAGAACTCCGCGAACGATCGCGCCTCGTCACGCGTCGGCAACGGATCCCACGTCGCAAATCCCCGATACATCGAGAAGCCACCGACATTGAGCAAAGTTCCCCACAGATAGGCGCCGTGCTCCTGGTAACTCTCCATGTCGACGTCGATCTCGATGTCCGCCCGCGTCACCGAGATCTTCTCGAAGCGTCGTACCAACGGAGCGCCCGCCAGCCACGCTTTTGCGATTACGACGGCGTCCTCGAAATTTCCGTGCGGCCAATCCTCGAGCGGCTCGCCCTCCCAGGCCGCAAGCTGATCGATGGTGTTGCATCCGGCGTCGCGCAGAAGCTCGGCCCTCGATCCCACGGCGACGAGGCTGACGTCGCGGTTGCGGACCAACTCTTCCTTGCACTCGATCCACCATGGGCACGATTTGCACTCACCGACCTGTGAGGGCGACGTCAGCACCTCGCCGCGCGCCACGGCAATCCTGTCGTCGTAGCGCTCGTCGTAATCCTCGAGAATCGCACTCAGGTCGTGAACGAGGATGCAGTCGCCGTTGTAACCGATCGCACCCGCCTGCAACGACGGACTTGCCAGTCCCCGGCGCTCGAGCATCCGGTAGACCTGCGCGACGCGCATCTGGTCGCGCACCTGGCCTCGTACCTTGCGCTTCGGATCGACCGCAGGCTCCCACTCGAACAGACCAGATGTGATCGCACCCTGTCCCGGGTCGGTGACCTTGTGGTTGACGACGATCACCGGGATATAGCCGCCGCCGTCGGTATCGCGGATCAGCATTTCGCATCGACCTTTGCGGCCGGTGTCGCGTTCGACGGGCAACACGGCGCCCCAGATGCGGTCAGCGCCGGCTTCGCAGGCGGCCAGGGTGTCGCGAGCTTGCGCCGCCGTCGACTGATCAGCGTTGATCCGCACCCAACGATCAGGAGCGGCACCGATCACCAGCTCCGCGATCTCCGCACGCTTGGCGGTTGCCGATTCCTGCCGCTGTTTGATGCCCGTGTCGAGAGGCTCCGACGCCCATTTGCCCGGAAACAATCCGTCGAGACGCACCCGATGACGGCAACGCGTCAGCGCCCCTGAATCGATCAGAGGGAGCGAGGGCGCGGGGCATTTATCGGAACACACGATGACGAAGATTATGTGCTCCCCTAGGCTGAAGCCGAAGCGCAGGTACCTGGCAGCGCACAAACACCTGGAAACGGGGTCCTTTTCGATGGGGTTGTTCAAGAAGCGAAAGTCTCGTGCCACCCGCAAGGCGGAGGCGAAGGCTCTCAAGCACAAGGCCGAGGTCGAGGCGAAACTCAACGCCAAGAGCCAACGCAAGCGCGACAAGGTCGAGACCAAGTCGATCAAGAAGCTGGAAAAGGCCGAGATCGATTCGACGCACAAGATCGAAAAGGCGCAGATCGCTACCTTGAAGGCCCAGGAAAAGGCCGCTGCAAATCAGGGTCTGACCGTTGCCAAGGTGCGCAAGTACCTGGGTGTCGCTCGCCTGCTGGCTCCGGTTCTGCTGCCGATCATCTACCGGGCAGCAACCGCAGTTCGGGGGCAGTTGGACACCGCGCGCGCTCAGAAGATGGGTATCGCCGTCGACCAGTTGGGCGACTACACGGGCCACGGAGCCAAGCTGAGCGCCCGCATCGCGGGAGCGGAAAGCTCGGTCACCGAGATCCTCAGCCACAAGCCGAACGACGCCGAGACGCAGCGGTTCGCCGCGGCCATCCGTGAGCGTCTGAGCGATCTGAGCACCGCAGTACGGGCAGCCGAGCAGATGCCGCAGGCTCGCCGCAAGGCCGCCCACCACGCTATTTCCACCGAACTCGACGGCGTAGAGGCTGATCTCCTCGCACGCCTCGGCGTCCGCTAGACCTGCTCGAGTGTCCACCGACGCGCCCACGACAGCACTCCTTCGGGGTAGTGCTGTCGGGGCTGTGTCGGCCGCTCTTGCCATCGCAGCGCACGGCCTGGCCGGCGGCGACGTACCGTCGGCGTCGTCGCTGACACTGCTGATCGCCGTGTGTTCGGTTATCGGTGCCGTCACCGGAACCCTCCCCGTTCTGACGCGCGGACCACTGCCGCTCATCGCGGCTCTCGGCGCCGGCCAACTGGCAGCGCACACCACCATGGCACTCTCTGTGCATTCTCATTCCCCTTCTCCGGCCCGTTCCCCAGGGCTGGCGATGCTCGGAGCACACATAGTCGCCACACTCGTCTGCGCGACCCTCGTCTTGGCTGCCGAGCGACTGTTCCGCGTCGTCACCCACGTCGTGCGCGTAGTGCTGTCAGCGCCGCCGACGCCCGTTGCAGCCCGAATCCGGCGATACCCGACGACACACCACCGCGGCCCCGTCGACGCTCTCCTTCGCGCCGGCATTTCGCCGCGTGGACCTCCCGCTCTGGTCTGAAGAACTCGCACTCATCCCTTCACCAGACCGAGAGGACACATTCACAATGAAGAACACCCTGATTTCGCGTGCGCTCATCACGGCAACAGCAACCGGCGGAGCCATCCTGCTTGCAGGCGGCATCGCGTCAGCGCACGTCAGCGTCGTCGCTCCGGGAGCGACTCAGGGCGGGTACAGCGTTTTGACCTTCCGCGTACCCACCGAATCCGACACCGCGTCGACCACCAAGGTGACGGTGGCTCTGCCCGACCTCAAGTCCGCGCGCACCGAACCGATGCCCGGTTGGACGGCCGTCGTCGAGAAGGATCCGACGTCGTTGGTCGCCAAGTCCGTGACCTGGACAGCAGATCCCGGCGTCGGCGTCGGCCCCGGCCAGTTCCAACAGTTCGTTCTCTCCGCCGGACCGCTGCCCACGCAGGACGAGGTCTCGTTCAATGCGGTGCAGACGTACAGCGACGGCAACGTCGTCAACTGGGATCAGGCAGCCCTCGCCGACGGCAGTGAGCCAGACAAGCCCGCGCCGTCCCTGACCTTGGCGGCCGCGACGGGTGACGCGCACGGGAGCAGTGACGATACCCACGCCGCGAACGAAACATCTGCGACAGAATCATCGAACGACAACACCGCCCGCTGGCTCGGAGGAGCCGGACTGGTTCTCGGCGCGCTCGGCGCTGCACTGGGCCTGGGCGCACTGGTGAGGAGCAAGCGTTCATGAGCACACGGATCTCGCGTACCGGATTGAAGGTCGTCACTGTCGGCCTACTTGCCATGCTCGCGTCGATGCTCGGAGTGGGCACGGCCGCCGCGCACTCCGCTGTGGTCGGGTCGAACCCCGAGAACGGCGCGTCCATCCAGGTTCCCCCGGACAACGTCTCCGTCAGTTTCAACGAAGCACTGCAAGCGCAGTTCGCTGCGTTGACCGTCACGGGGCCCGGGGACAGCCGCGACCAATGGACCAAGGGTGAGCCCTCCGTCGAGGGCGCGACTGTGAGTGTGGACCTGGGAGATCTGGGACCTGCCGGTGTGTACACGATTGCGTATCGCGTCACGTCCGCCGACGGTCACCCCGTCCAGGGAACGTTGAACTTCACACTCACCGAGGCCGGTCCCGGCGCACCGGTCACCCCGGCCGCGTCGGCTGGTGACAGTTCGTCGTCCGAGTCGTCGAGCAGCATCCCGGTCTGGGGATTCATCCTCGCCGGTGTCGTCGTCTTCGGCGGCGCGCTGTTCTTCGTGCTGCGCAAGCCGAAGTCGAGCTGATCCTGTGAGCGGTACGGCAAACAAATGGTGGTTGCTGTTTGCCGTACCCACAGCACTTCTGGGAGTGCTGATCGCCTGGGGACTGGCAAGCCCAGCCGGCCCTGAGGCGTCCAGCACGGTACGTGTCCTCGCCATCGGATGTGGTTCCGTCACACTGGGAATCGCCACACTTGCCTGGATGGGCCGGGGCGAGCGCCGGCCGGCTTCCCCCAACGCCGCGATGTGGACACAACTCACCGCCATCGCCGCAGTGTGGCTGGTTGCCGAAATCGCTTTGCTCGCACTGAGTGCTGCTGCCGCCGACGGACAGCCGATCACGGCTTTGACCGTCGGCCACTTCGCCACTTTTGTCGGCGAAGTCAATGTCGGCCGGGTGGGAGCAGCCATCATCGTGTGCGCTTTTGCTGTCGTCTGCTACGGCGTGTACGGATTCAAGAACCCTGAAACAGTGCCCGTCGCACCGGCATTGGTTGTCACCGCACTTGCTCTCGCCACCCGCCCCATCACCGGTCACATGGCGCAGCAGAGCTTCGGTTCCGTCCTCGACGCCGTCCACGTACTCGCCGCCGGCCTGTGGTTCGGTGTCCTCGCCGCACTCGCACTCGCCATGCCCGCTCGCGGCGCCTGGGCACTCTGGCTGCCGAAATACTCTGCCCTCGCCTGGCGATGCGTTCTCGCACTGATCATCACGGGAACCGTCAACGCGGCCGTACGACTCGAATCGCTGTCTGCCTTCTACGACACCGCGTACGGCCGCGTCGTCCTCGCCAAGCTCGTTGCCGTTGCCCTGCTCCTCGGGTTGGGGTGGTGGTGGCGTCGTACGTGGGTGGTCGCGAGCGCCGCCCACCGCATGAGCGCCGAGGGATCGCTACGCCGCGCAATCGGCGAAGTTGTGCTCATGGCAGTGGCTTTCGGCCTGGCTGCGGCGTTGGCGACAACTGCCTGATCCACTTCCTGGTATCTGCCGGGTCGATGACGTCGTCCAACTCGAATATCGTTGCCGCCATCAGCGCCTTGCCCTGCGCATAGGCCAGTTCGACGAACTGACCGAACAGGGTGTCCCGCGCCGCCGGATCCTCGACTGATTCGAGTTCCTTCCGAAAACCCAGTCGTACAGCGCCTTCGAGCCCCATCGGCCCGATCTCGCCGGTCGGCCAGGCCACCGTGAACTCGGGTGCGTGGAACGACCCACCGGCCATTGCCATGGCTCCGAGACCGTAACCCTTACGAAGAATCACCGTCCCGAACGGCACCGTGAGCCTCGCCCCGGCCACGAAGAAGCGACCGAACCGGCGTACCGTCGCCTGTTCCTCCGAATCCGGTCCCACCATGAATCCCGGAGTGTCACAGAGCGTGACCAGTGGAATCCGATGCGCCTCACACAGTTCCAGGAAGTCCGACGCCTTGTCTGCCGCTTCCGCATCGATTGCCCCACCCAGATGCTCACTACTGTTGGCGAGCACGGCAACAGCGGCGCCTTCCACCCGGATCAACGCCGTCACGACGCCGCGGCCGTAATCGCGCCGCAACTCCAGGACCGAATCGACGTCGGCTATCGCCTCGACGGCTCGCCGCACATCGTACGAGCGCAGCCGGTTTTCCGGCACTACATGCCGAGCCGGCCGAGGATCAGGCGCCATCCACTGGTGCGTCGCCCCCTGGAAATAGCTGAGATACTTCTTTGCCAATTCGACTGCCTCAGCGTCGTTCTCGGCAACTACGTGTACAACACCGTTCCGCCGCTGAATGTCGATCGGGCCGATGTCCTCCGGACGGAAGGTGCCCAGTCCACCGCCCTCGACCATTGCCGGGCCACCCATTCCGATAGTCGCGTCCGGCGTGGCGATCAGAACATCGCACGCACCCGCCAATGCCGCATTGCCCGCAAAACAACGACCGGATACGACGGCCACCAACGGGACTCGGCCGCGCAGTGCCGCCATCGCCCGGAAGGTACCCAATTCGAGCCCTGACCCGGCTCCCGCATCCGTATCACCGGGGCGACCACCACCGCCCTCTGCGAACAACACCACGGGAACACGCTTACGGGCGGAGAGCGCAAGCAACCGGTCCGTCTTGGCATGATTGCGCATGCCCTGCGTACCGGCAAGAACCGAGTAATCGTACGAAATGACAACGCTCTCGGCGCCGTTGATCGTCGCCACACCACCGATCAATCCGTCTGCGGGAGTGTTCGCAATGAGGTCTTCTTCGCTCCGGCGACTACGCTGAGCCGCCACGGTCAATGCGCCGTATTCGACAAAGCTGCCGTCGTCGATCAGGTCGTCGACATTTTCGCGGGCCGTCCGACGACCCAGCTTGTGCCGCTTGGCCACCGCTTCCGGCCTCGCCGCATCCAAGGTCACCTCATGTCGGGCAAGGATTTCCGCGAGATCGCGGCGCACCAGATCGAGGTCGACGGCCTCGGAACGCCCCACTCTCTCAGTCGCTGCGGCATCCCGCACCACCATGAGCGGTTCACCGGCAACCACAGCTTTGCCGACGCCGCGCAGTACCCGAATCACCTCGACATCGGACTCGGCAGTGAGGACGTGCTGCATTTTCATCGCTTCGAGCACGGCAGCCTGACCGCCCTCGTGAACGACATCGCCGACGGCCGCAATCTCGACAACTATTCCGGCCATCTGCGCGCGCACCACCATCTCACCCTGCACGGCAACAGGGTGGGGCGCGGTTGGGGAAACCTCGACTGCCGGGACGAGGTCTGCGATCCGTCCCTCCAGCCACTCGAGATCGACGACGCCGTCACGGAAATCCTTCTCCGACAGAATTGCTCGCAGGAAAAGTAGGTTGGTCGCCACCCCGTCTATCGCAAACTCGTCGAGCGCGGCGATCGACTTGCGTACTGCCGCAGCAAAATCTGCCCGACGGGTGTGTGTGATCACCTTCGCCAGCAAGGAATCGTAGCGTGCGCTCGGCGACAAACCCGGCGCACCGAAGGTGTCGACGCGCACTCCCGGGCCGCTCGGCGGCGCAAACACGTCGAGCGTTCCGGTTTCCGAACGCGCACCGCCGTCGCGCGTCATTGTTTCCATGTTGACCCGCACCTGGATTGCTGTGCCCGACGCCGCCGCAACCGTTCCCCGGTGACCAGAAACCCCGGCTGCACAGGTAATCCCGCCGGGCAGACCCAATGATTCGAAACTCACGTCGTCGGCGATCATCAACTGCACGGCGACAAGGTCGACGCCGCTCACCTCTTCGGTGACGGTGTGTTCCACTTGAATACGCGGGTTGACCTCGAGGAAAACGAATCCCCGCTCTTCGACGAGAAACTCCACCGTTGCGATCCCACGGTATCCGGCGTCCGCACACAATCTCGCCGCGGCGGAATGCAATCGATCGCGAAGAGGTTCCGAAAGACCTTGCGCAGGAGCGACTTCGACAAGCTTTTGATGCCGGCGCTGAACACTGCAATCGCGATCACCCAGGGCCAGTGCACAGATACCCGTCGCGCCAGGCGCCGAGACAACCTGCACCTCGATATGGCGAGCGCGTTCACTGAGCACCTCGGCAAACAGTGCGGCACTACCGAAGCCTGCCTGAGCCTCTGCAGCACACGCACGGTAGGCGTCGTCGAGCGAATCCAGGTGGCGCACCACCCGCATACCGCGGCCGCCGCCGCCCGCAAGTGCCTTGATCATGATTCCTTGCGAATGTCGCGCAAAGAACTCCCGCACCTCGTCGAGACTTGCATCGCCCGCCGTCGCCGGTAGCACCGGAATCCCGGACCGGTCAGCAGCGGTACGCGCACGTGACTTGTCCCCGAAGACGTGAAGCACCTCAGCGCTCGGACCCACGAATACAAGACCGGCACTGGCACAGGCCCGCGCGAATTCCGGATTCTCACTGAGGAATCCGTATCCGGGGTGGATATGCGTGACTGAGGAATCGAGGGCGATCGACAGCAGCGTGTCTTGATCCAGATACGCGGACGCGCCGCTGCCCTGCAGGGGAAACGACTCCGTCGCCGCTTCGACGTGCGGACTTGCTGCGTCATCGGCGGCATAGACGGACACGGTGTCGATCCCGAGTTCGCGGGCTGTTCGAATGATTCGCAGAGCAATCTCGCCTCGATTGGCGATCAGCAGTCTCATGTCGAGGTTTCGCAGTCAGTCACCGCCACAGTGTGTTTTGAGGTTGACGTCAATGTCAAGCATGGGCGATCACCCGCGACACTGGATCACCCGTAGCACTAGATCAGGTCGGCATACAGATAAACGTTGTCCTGGTAGTTACCGATCCCATCCGTGAACTCCAGTTCGCCACCACACGTGACCACAGCCAGCTTGCGCGGACCCTCCGGTCCGGCGAGAACGCTCTCCTCGATTCCGTCTGCCTTCGCACGCGACACCACCGAGGTGACCCGCCACCGGGTGCTGTTGCCGGCAGCATCGGACGTGCGGATCTCCTGCCCCGGCTCGACCGTCCCGAGGTCGAACAACGCACCGTTTCCCTGACCGGCAAGATTCACGTGCCCGGCGATCAGCGTTGTGCCCGTCGACGAATCCAATGGCGCACCGTCCAACCAGATCCCGACCTCACTGACGTCGCCGGGAGGGGTCAAGACTCCGTCGATGACGCTCGCGTCGACGATCGGTGCCTGCACCCCGAGCGGATCGAGGGACAAGGTGGCAGGCACCATCTGGGCGGCCGCAGCAGCACCTACTGCCGGCGGTGCTTGGCCGGCTGTCGGCGCCGGCGGTATCGCCGTGCTCTCGTCCGCCCGGGTACCGAGGTAGGTCATGAACAGACCCACAGTTACCGCGACAATTATTGCGGCAGTGGCAAATACACGAGACTTGCGCCTACCCGCAGGTTCCGCGGAGCTGCCGGGCTCGTCCGGTACGGGATTCTGTTCCATCGACGTCATCAGAGATGTTCCTTCGTGTGAACGTGAAATGTCGTGAACGAGCACCGTCCGGTGCCGACGGGGAGAGTCGGCACCGGACGTTGATCGATCGAGTTACGAGCGGCGGCGGCGGACGGCAATCGTGCCGCCGGCAGCGAGCCCGATCAGGCCGAGTCCCGCAATCGCAATTCCGACGTGCGGACCTTCAGTCTCGTCAGCCGCGCCACCGTCGATGGACGTCGGACGCTGACCCGTCGGAGCCTTCGGGGTCGTCTGCGTGACCACACGCGGGGTTGCCGGAACCGTGGTCGGCGCTGGGGCAACCGGCACTCCGGGAATCACCGGAATGATCGGGATAATCGGAATGATCGGAATGACGGGAACGGTCACGTTGGGCTTGGTCGTCGTCGGGACGGTCGTGGTCGGCACGGTGGTGGACGGCGTCGTGGTCGGGACAGTCGTGGACGGCGTCGTGGTCGGAGCCGCATCAAAGGTCACGCTCGCATCACCCTTGAGCCTGGACGGGGTGACGGTATTGAACGTCGCGAAAACCTGGCACTCGGCGCCGGCGTTGTTCCAGTGGATGCTCTCGAACGAGCTGGGCGCGCCGGAGACGGATACCTTGACCTCACCAGTGCCCGAGGACGTGACACACAGCGCGACGCTGGTGGGATCATTCCCCTCACCGCTGACAACGAGGGTGTTACCGGTCAGCTTCACATTGGCGCTCGGCTCACACAGTTCCAGAGTCGCGCCTGCCGGCGTACTCACGGTGAGCGGCTTTCCGTACATGTTGGTGGACACCGTAAATGTGGCCTTGCCGCCATTGGCAAGCGTGCCACTGGCCGGGTCCGTGAGCGAGATGTTCAGGGTGGGTGTCACATTCATGATCCCGAGAATCCGAGCCTGCTCAGCGGGGCCGAGATCGGCGTCGCAATCGACTACGGCGTCGGTTCCCTCCAGATACTCCTTGTCCGATACGCACCAGATAAGCAGCTGGCGGTTCGCCCTGTTCTGGGCCGTCGAATCATCAGCGACACCACCCGGGGTGAACGGGTGAGGATTCTGAATCAGGTAACTGATGAGCAGTTCCTGTTCCTGAGTCAGACGGTCGTTGCCGCCGACCGGAAGCGTCGGCCCTACTGCGTTGAACTGCCCGTCTTCCGCGTACCCGGGTTCACCATCCGGCGAGATTTCATCGCACGTCTCTTCCTTCATGTCGGTGCAGTACATCCACTCCGACTGTGGACCGCTGGCGTCGGCGACGTCTCGCACACCACAAATGGGTGCCGGTGACCGCTTGTCGTTGTTGTAGTACAGCGGCACCACATTTCCGGCGTTGTAGTAGTCCAGGCGCACACGATCGATAACCATGTCGTCAGCGAAGGGGTAACCTGCCGATGTCTGAGTGCCTTCGCACATCGGCGCAGTGAAGGCTGCCGACGCCGGCGCCGCGGTTGCCGGCCCCGCTAACCCGGCGACAATTCCACCGACCAGGGCAAGCGTCGAGACGGCGGACACTGACGCCAACCCGATTTTTTTCCGCCGCACTACGGCTGATGACAATGTGTTCATGGACGATCTCCTCGAGACGTAACAGTTGGGGCACCCAGCAGGCCAACATGGCATTAGCCACGTGATTGCCAACACAGTTCGATGATTGAAACTTGCTGTGCGCTTGCTGTCAAACGTCACTATTCGGCGGAAAACGCACATATCGCCGCAAAACAGCCAAAAGGTTTGTTATGTGGCGCTCTGCCCGAAACGCATAGACAAACCGGGATAACCTGCACATTTGTCCACAATTCCGGACACGTCCAGCAGTCTTTCACCGGCCACGTAAAAAATCGTCACAAATTCAACAATCAGCACAGTTACACCTCGATAGCTGTGCTTGAAAATAGCTGAAAGGTAGTAAATCGGGCATCCAAAGCCCTGCTGGTTAACGCGCACATGAATGAAGCAACGCGTTTCAAACTGCGTTATTCGCCCCTTGGGGGTAGACACCAAGGCGCACAGTCCTGTGGTCCCGCGGTACGAAATGTCGACACCGACCACACGAAATCAACCAGACAACCGTAATCTTTCCGACTAAGGACTGACCGGTCTGAAGGGTGCTCAGCTCACGTGTTGCAGAGCTCGGCACCTGCTGTCCACTTTGCTCCAGAAGGAGATCAAGCGATGCCCGAAAACGCTGGGCCGATGACGCCTCTTCAGATCAAGAATGCTGCGGCAGATTTGATGCCTGCGCTTCGAAACGAACTGATCGAACTGGTACGGATACCGTCGGTCGCAACCGACGGTTACCCCGCAGCACCGCTCTTCGAGGCTCACGACTACATCGTGTCGCTCTTGGAGAAATCCGGGGTCACCCAGATCGATCGTCTCGAGATTCCGGGGAAGACAGCCCCGGTGATCCTGGCGACCATTCCCGGACCGGTTGGGGCGCCCACGGTCCTCATGTACTCGCACTACGACGTCGTTCCCGCCGAAGACCTCGAGCTGTGGGACACACCGCCCTTCGAGCCCACCGAACGCGACGGCGCGCTCTACGGCCGCGGCACGGCGGATTCCAAGGCAAACGTGATCGGCATGATCGGCGCCCTTCGCGTCTTCGACGGAAAACCGCCGGTGACAGTCAAACTCGTCATCGAAGGCCAGGAAGAATTCGGCAGCCCCTTCGACAACTATCCTCCCGAAGCCCCGGAACTCTTCCAGTCAGACGCCATGGTGATCGCCGATGTGGGAAGTGTTCGCCCCGGCTCACCCACCCTGACCGTCGCACTGCGCGGATCTGCCCAGGTGATCGTGGAACTGACCACCCTCGGAGCCGACAAACACAACGGCCTCTACGGCGGCGCCGCTCCCGACGCCCGCCTCGCGCTCATCCGCGCACTGGCATCACTGCATGACGACAACGGTGACGTCGCCGTCGCCGGCCTGCTGCGCGAGGAATGGACGGGAAGCAGCTACACCGACGAAGAATTCCGCACCCTCGCCGAAGTACGCGACGGACTCCCCCTCCTCGGCACCGGCGGAATCGGTGAGCGGATCTGGTCCGGGCCCGCGATCACCGTCACCGGAATCGACGCACCGCCCGTCGACGGCGCAGTCAACGCCGTCGCGAGCACCGCACGCGCGGTGATCAACCTCCGCGTGCATCCGCGTCAGCCTGCATCCGAAGCGCAGGCCGCGCTGGTCCGCCACCTGCAGGCGCTACGCCCGTTCGGCCTCGAACTCGACGTCAAAGCCGGAGAAACCGGGGACGGATTTGCCGCAGAACAGGGTGGTCCCGCATTCGACGCCGCCATGTTCGCGCTCTCGCAGTCATGGGACGGCGAAGCCGGTCAGATGGCCGGCGGCGGTTCCATCCCGATCGTGATGGCGCTCGACACCGCCGTGCCCACCGCCGAGAAACTGCTCTTCGGCGCAACAGACGGGTACGCAAACATTCACGGCCCCAACGAGCGTGTACTTCTCGACGAATTCGAAAAAGCCGTTGTCGCCAAAGCTCTGTTCTTCCAGGAGTACGCCCGCACATTCGAAGGAAAGAAATGAGCACCAAGACCGAAGAAGGCGCCGCGCAAACCCCGGCGAAGAAGAAGTTCGAGTCTCCCGGCGCCGTCACGATGCTTGCCATCGTCACGGTATTGGTATGGGTTGCCGCACTGTTCATTCCGGCCGGACGCTTCGGTGTCGACGTCGACGGGTCGCCCGTCCCCGGTAGCTTCGAAACCGTCACTTCCCCGCTGACGTTCTGGGAACGAATTCAGCAGCTGATTCTCTCGCCAGTCAACGGCCTCTACGGTGTCCAGGATTCACTCACCGGATTTGTCGACACCGACAACATCGGACGGCTCTTCGGCTCCGTCGGTGTCGTGCTGTTCATCATGGCTCTCGGCGCCTTCATCTCAGTCAGCTTCGCCACCCGCAGCCTCGAAACCGCTGTCTCGCAACTAGCCACCAAGCTCAGCGACAAGGGCTGGCTGCTCATCACCGTCATCATGGTGCTGTTCTCGCTGCTCGGTTCGACCATGGGCTTCTCCGTCGAGACGTTCGGCTTCTACGCACTCCTCATCCCCCTGATGACGGCTCTCGGTTACGACCGCATGGTCGCGGCGACGATGATCATCCTCGGCGCACTGGTCGGCAACATGGCGTCGACGGTCAACCCGTTCTCGATCGGCGTCGCGTCAGGTGAAGCCGGCGTCTCCATCGGCGACGGCATCGTCCTGCGTGTCATCCTGTGGGTCGTATTGACCGCAGTGGCAGTGGTATTCGTACTCCGCTACGCCGCCAAGGTGAAGAAGGACCCCAGCACTTCGATCGTCGGATTCGACGTCGACGACGAGGATGACGAGGAGGCGCCGCCACCCGTCGACATCGACAGCAAGCTGACCGGGATTCAGAAACTGGTCCTCGTCATCACCGGACTCACCTTCGGTTTGATGATCTTCTCCGTCATCCCGTGGTCGAGCATCTTCGGCGGCACCACCGGGCCGGCCGAGTACGACGCGTACCACGTCACCGCCACCGAGCCGTACTGGTTCGAATTGAACTGGTGGTTCCCGCAACTGGCGATGCTGTTCATCCTCGCGGCCGTCCTCGTCGGCATCGTCGCCAAGATGGGCGAGAAGAAAACCGTCTCACTGATCACCCGTGGTGCCGGTGACATGGTCGGGCCTGCCATTGTCATCCTGCTCGCTCGCGGCGTCTCCGTCATCATGACCAACACCGAAACCCTCGACACCATCCTCAATGCGATGGAGCAGTTGGTCTCCGGCGCGTCCGCGGGTGTGTTCGCGATCCTCGTGATGCTCGTCAACATTCCGCTGGCATTCCTGATTCCGTCCAGCTCCGGACACGCCACTCTCGCGATGCCGTTGTTGGCACCGTTGGGCGATTTTGCCGGGGTCAGTAGATCTTTGGTGATCACGGCCTTCCAGATGGGCCACGGCCTGATGCTGATGGTTGCACCCACCAACGTTGTCGTTGTCGGCGGACTCGCGATGGCCAAAGTCGGCTACGACAAGTTCCTTCGCTTCGTATGGCCACTACTGTTGATCAACTTCGTGATCGTGGTTGTCGTGATCGGCGCCGCCGCGGTTCTCGAGTAGCAATGGGGTCAGGCGTGGTCGGCGCTGCGAGCTGCCTCTTCGAGGCGGTCTCGGTATTCAGCCCACCACGCCTGATCACCCGGCGCGACGTTGGCGTTGTCGGATCGCAGACCCGCAGCGCCGTCGATCATTTCGCGCACGATGTCGGCGTGACCGACGTGGCGATGAATTTCCGTGACGACGTGCACGAGTATCTGATGCAAGGTGACCTCGCGACGCTCCGGCGGCCACGTCTTCACCTCGCCCGGCGCATCCAAATCCAGATCACTGATCGTGGCGTCCGAAAATGCCCACGTGCGACGGTACGTCTCGAGTATGTACTCCCTGGATTCGTCTGCGCGGGCCCACATATCGACATTGGGCTCGTCCGAACGCAACCACTGCGGCAGGTCAGGCACCCGGCGTCCGAACACCGGGCCGAAGTACCCGAGTTCTACGCCGATCATGTGCTTGACCAATCCGAGCAGATTGGTGCCGGTGGGCGTCATCGGTCGCCGGATGTTGTACTCCGACAGTCCTTCGAGCTTCCAGAGCAAGGCGTCTCGAGCCGACTGAAGGTACCGCTGCAGATCGGTCTTGTCGTGCACACGTGTCATGCCTGTCAGTGTTGCACCGACACCCACTCTCCCGTGAGATAGTGAGCCGGAGAGCTGATTTCCCCTATATCAACTACCGAATATCAACTACCGAATATCAACTACCGAGTGGAGTGAGCAGTTGACCGCGGTCGAAGATCTGGCCGAAGTGGCGTCGCGCGCCGTGGCAGCCGAAACCGAGGTTCGTTCGGTCCGATGGCAAAGTCGAACGGCGGTCGAGAAGGCGGCAACCACTGCCCGGAATTTGTTGGACAAGGATCGAGCGGCGCTGAGCCAACCTACGTACAGCGGACTCTCGCCGTCACCACACATGGCCCGCCAACTCGAACTGATCACCCGCCTTCAGCCCCCGCTACCCGCCGACGCCAGCATCGGCGCCGCAGCGCAAGCCGAAGCCGATGCGGTAGCGGCGGTCACCACGGCCCGAATTGCGCTCGAAGCAGCGCATCTCGCAGTTCTCGAAGCTCGTGTCGCCGCACTCGATGCCGGCGACAGCGACGACGTTGCCGCTGCGATCCGCGGCTATGTTCCGCTCGCAGCCGGAAACCCCGCGGTGCGGCATCTGCAGGACCTCGGCAGCCGTATACGCGAGGAATTTCGACACGTATTCAACGGGAAACCTCGATCCATTGCGTTCCGCCTGGGCTTGAGTCTCGGGCTCGGGTTCGCGTACCTCGCGTTCATCCGATTTTTCCAGTGGGACAGCAAGGAAGACCGCCTGCCCTACCTGGCTCTGTATGCACTGTCAGGCGTCGTCGGCAGTGTCGTCTGCACCAATTCTCTGAGCTTCGACGCCGGCCGGGTGCGCGCCGCGCTCTCCGGCGGCACTCGCCTATGGCACGTGCTGGTCGCCAAGAACATCGTGATGCTGATCCTGGTCGGCGCCGCCGGCTTCGTTCTCAGCGTCGTTCTGTCATGGCGCGCCGGAGACAGCACCGAATTGCTGAAAGCCTGCGGCCAGGTCCTGACGATGATCTTGCTGTGGCTCGGAGTCGCCAATGTCATGTCCGTGAGCTTGCCGTTGCGCGCCGAACCGATTCTCCAACGGCGCTACGACGGCACGTGGAAACCCTTCCTACTCTCCTTCGCGATTTCATACGGTGTCGGGTTGATCGTCAATCTCATGCTCTACTGGCGTGTTTGGGCAAAGACGACGCTCCTCGAGCAGATGGGCGGGCCGTGGATTCCGGTGCTCATGCTGGTTGTGAGTGCCGCTGCGACGTGGTTACTCCTGACGGTGCTGGCAGTGCTGCTGGCCGAGCAGCCGCGGTTCCGTCGCGCGTTGCAGCGCGAGATGATCGTCTACCGCGACGCTGCCGAAACCGTGAAAGCGTAGAAACCAGACAGTCGGACTATCGTTGCAGATGATCATTTCACCAGGCCGGAACACCGGCCTCGAAGAAGGAACAACAGACCTGATGGCCAGTCAAGACCAGTTCGGTCCGATCGAATATGTTGCCGTCGAGTTTCCCGACGGCTCGGTAACTGCCGATGGTTTCGAGCAGTTGCTCGAGACCGTCGACAACGGATCCATCCGCATTCTCGATCTCGAGTTCGTTGTCAAAGCTGCGGACAACTCGCTGCGCGTGGTTCCGGCATCCACGTTCGACATCGCAGATTTTGATCTGTCCCAGTTCGACGGTGCCGCGTCCGGACTGCTCGACGCCGGCGACATCGCCGCCGTGGGCGAGGGCATCGCGGCCGGAAGTGTTGCAGCGGTTCTCGTCTACGAGGAGCTAGCTGTACTTCCCGTTCTGGATGCCTGGGTTCGCAGCGGTGCCCGAGTAATCACCGAAGGCCACATTTCACTCGACGAGCTGGAATCAGCATTGAACGAGACGGAGAACAAGGAATGAGCTTCCTGAGGCGGGCCGGCCGCGTAGCTGTCGCGAGCTCCATCCACGGAAATGTTCAGCGCCGGCAGCGAACTCGCTGGGCCGCCGAAGACCAGGCCAAGGCGGCACAGGCAGCACAAGCTGCTCCCCCGATTCCGGATCTGCCGCCGCTGCCGCCCCAGACTGCACCCGCGCCGTCGATGGACGCGAAGATCGAACAGCTCACCAAACTCGGTGAGCTCAAAGCTGCCGGCATCCTCACCGACGCCGAGTTCGACTCCCAGAAGGCCCGGATTCTCGGGAACTGAGACCGCGGGCATCTATCGCACCGAGGCCGCTGGTCAATTCGTCCGACTCCATCAACGAATGCAACCAGGTCGGCGAGTCGAGTGACTTGTCGTGAAGTGCGCGCACCGCGCGTGCCGCAAACGCCGCCGTAGCCCGTGACTGATTCCGGCCAGACGCCCATAGCGTCGGGCCGGTTTCGGTGCGGGCCATGGTAATCCAGCGATCCGAACCCCACATTTTCTTGGGTACCATCTTCTGCAAAGGTGGTACCCACGTCATCGCAGCCAAACCGAGCGTCGCCGCGGACGTGTCCAGACGCAAGTAGGTTCTCACCGACACACCGAGATCGCGCGTCAAAGCATGTTGATCGGAGAAGTCCGCGCGCACGGCCGGACCCTTGCGGTAGCCGGGCACGTCGGCCGGGACGTCGAAGACTTTCATTCCGGTGTAGTTGCGGACAAGTTCACCGCCCGGATCACGAAACCGGGTACCCAGCATTCCGTACGTCCACGCCGTGGCCGCGGGACCGTGAAGCTCGCCACCGCCAAGACCCACCATGATGTCGACCGGACCGCTGCCGAGTCGATGTGCCTCCGCTGCAAGAACACTGGTCAATCCCGGCGCCAATCCCACACCCAGCAGCACGGGGCCGTCGACCTTTTCCAATGCATCGCAGTACGACGACGTCGCGGTGATATCCACAAAAGTGGCTCCACTGCGCACTGTCTGCTGCGCCAACCTGATGTCTTCGAATCCTGAAGCGTTGACCACTACGTCGTAGCCCGACACAGCCTGAGCGTAGGCGTCGAGGTCAGTCAGATCGACGGCCACATCAGCCCGAGCGGCATTGCGCCCCGCGGAGGACGCGGACACCGTGGAGTCTGTGCTGAACTGCTCCATCAATGGAATCCCCACCGCGCCATAACCGCCGAGAACCAACACCTTCATGTTTGTTACCCTCCAAGTCGCTAGAGCTTCACTCTAGAGCTAAACTTCAGTCCATGGTGGGGGTAGAGAAAGTGGCAGATGTGTCCGCGCGATCCAAGATCATCGAAGCAGCACGACGCGTCTTCGTGAATCCCGGTTATGCGGCAGCGACCATCAAGCAGTTGGCCGAGGCGGCCGACGTTTCCGTGCAAAGCGTGTACTTCGTGTTCGGCAACAAACCGAGCGTGTTGTCGGCGCTACTGGATGTCGCGGTTGCCGGTGACGAAGCCCGCGTGAGCACTCTCGACCGGCCGTGGGTGGCCGCCGCACTCGGCGCCCCGCATCCGCTCGGGCAACTGCGCATTCAGATTCACCATGCTCGGCTCATTCTCGAACGAACCGCAGATATCCTGCTGGCCTTGCGAGCGGCCGCCTCCGCGGACGAGGACGCAGCATTGCTGTGGCATACCAATCTCGCTCAGCGGCGAACCGTGCAGCAGCACCTCATGATCGGGCTCGTGGAGAAAGATCCGTCGGTCGATCTCGAGACCGCGATCAACGTCGCACTTACTTTGACGAGCGCCGAGACCTACACCGATCTCGTCGTCGAGTCGGGGTGGACCGGGGAGCAATACGAGGAATGGGTTGTCGGCACACTCGCCGCCACTCTCGGCCTGGACCAATCGAAGAAGTCCAGGCCGCGCCGCGTGTGATCAGGCTTCAGGTTTGTCTCAGGCTTTAGGTTTGTCGAGAGCGTGCCGCGGGTTGTTCCACAGTCGCTCTGTCAGATCGTGGAAAACTGCCAGAGTGATCGTGTCGTCGTCACGGCGAAGCAACGATTGACTGACCGTCGCGCGAACCAAAGTACTGTCGGCGTGGACAAATTCCTTGATCGACCCCGGCTCGGAACTCAACTCGCGGTGAGCCTGCTCCGCACTGACGTCGTCGGCGTCCTTGTCGTACAGGATGTCCTGCAGACGCAGTGCAGCGACGGCTTTCTTCGGGTAACCGAGCATGTCGGCAAAGGACGGATTGGCAAAAACAATGCTGCCGTCGCGGTGTACGGCCACCACCGGAACCGGCAACCTGTCCAGCAGGATCAACGGCGGCATCTGCTCGAGATCTGCGATCGGTGATTGCGTCGGCGGCGCAACATTGCGGCGGCGTTCCATAACACGTCCTCTCATGTTGCCCAGTCGCAACAGTCTAGCGTCCCAGCAAATCGTCGGTTGACTTCCGGTTCGAGAGTTTCGACGGTCACTGGAGACCACGCCCCCGCAGTCAGGCCGCGAATACCTCCCGATCGACTGTCAAGGATCCATCAACCACACGATAGACATTATCCATCCGATGCAGGTGTCCGCGGTCGTGTGTCACGAGAAGAGTTGCAGCATTGTGTTCTCGCACGACTCCGATGATCAAATCCATGACCGCCGCGCCCCGCTCCTGATCGAGTGCGCTCGTGGGCTCGTCCACAACCAACAGTTGCGGATCGTTCATCAAGGCGCGCGCGAGATTCACCCGCTGACGCTGACCACCGGACAGTTGCCCAGGCCGCTTCCCGCTGTGATCCGCCAATCCAACCGCGTCCAGCAAATCCATCGCTTTTTCCTTCGCAGCTTTACGACGCGCCCGCGACGTGAACACGGACTGCCCCAGATGCGCCATCACCTCGAGCTGTTCGAGTGCGGTCAACGACGACACCAGATTGGATTGCTGGAACACGATGCCGATGGACGTGCGCCGAAGTTCGGACGCGTCCCGGCGACTGAGTGTCGCAAGATCCGTAGCCTCGCCGCCGGCACGCAGGTACACGTGGCCGGAGTCCGGGCGAATAAGCGTCGACGCCACCGCGAGCAGGCTGGACTTGCCCGAACCCGACGGGCCGGTGATCGCGGCAATCTCCCCGCGATCAAGCCGCAAGGACACGTCATCGAGGGCTGTGACGCGGGATTGCCCGTCGGGGAACGTGAGGTTGACGTTTTGGATGTCGAGAACAGTGCTTCCGGCTGCAGAGGTCATCGCGAACTCCCTAGTGCTGTGAGCGGATCAGTGGTGAAGAGGAATCGAAGAGCAAACGCGGCGCCGAGCAGGCCAAGCCCGATGAGCGCCACTGCGGGCGTCAGAGTCGTCGACGCGTCCAGGACGAACGGCATCGAATCACCGATCACCGAGCCGGCGATCGCGGTCAAGCCAATTCCCAGTGACACTCCGACGACCAGCACGATGAACGCCTGGCCAAGGGCGTCGCGGACCAAGGAACCCGATGTGGCGCCGAGCGCTTTCAGCGTTGCGATATCCGGCATGCGCTGGATCGTCCACACCGTGAAGAATGCGCCGATCACGAGAGCCGAAATCGCCAGAAGCATCACCGTCATCAAGGTCAACGACCCGTTCTCGGACTTGTACGACCCGATGGCATCGAGCGACCCGGTCACCGTCGTCGACGTGGTTGCTGCCGCGTCGTCGATCGACGACGCATCCGATGTTCCGGAAACAGCCAGGATGGTTGCCACCCCGCCGCGCGGATTCAGATCCTGCCAATCCGCGAGCGTCATCCAGACGACGGGAGTGTGGCTGTACCAGTCGTCGCCGCGAACAGCACTGACCGTGAACTCCTCGGAACCGACACTGACTCGGTCCCCGGCGGCTGCGCCCAGGTCACGAGCTGCGCCTTCACTGAGGACCACCGTTCCGGGGGCAGCGGGTGTCAGATCACCGAAGCCTCCGTCAGCGCCGAACAGCGCCACCGACTTCTGATTCGAGCCCACCACAGCGGCTTTACCGCGGCCGATGCCAACAGGATCCACAGTCTGTGCGCCTGCCGTCCAGGCTGCGAGTTGATCAGCAGTGAGCGCCGATTCGTCGAACGACGCACCAGCCCCGGTATCGGCGAACACGACGGTATCCGCTTTCATCGATTCGATGGCAGACACGTTCTGATGGCGCAGCCCGGCGGTCAAACCGCTGAGAAAGCTGACCAGAAGTGCAACCAACAGAACCACCGTCGAGATCAGCGCGAAACGACCTCGCGCTGCCCGTAAGTCCCTCATCGCGACAAACACTGTGAATTCCTTTCCTGTGCTTGCCTCTACACTCCCGCTGATACACGCTCTCTCCATCGCACCTCGGACGGACATCGCGACCAACCGAAGTACGATCCCCGATTACAACTTTTGATGGATGGCCAGGCGCCGAACCTGGTTATGCTGGGCGAGATGCACCGATCACCGCTCACACCCGTTTTTGCCGGCCTCCAACTCGGCCTGCACATACTGGTTGTTGCGCTGGCCGGCGTCGTTTTCCTGAGGGCGATCGTCGACGAAACCGCGGCGACGCCGTACATCATCGTCCTGACGCTGATCTTCACCGCGATCTACCTGTTCGGGGTGCTCAAGCGCCTACGCGGAAAGGCCGCGCGCTGGTGGCTCGGCTTGCTGACACTGGTGTGGATAGTGTTGATGGCATTGTCCGCCGAGGCCGCTTACCTCGTTTTCGGCTTGTTCTTCCTCTACGTTCACCTGCTGCGACGCCCCTGGAGCCTGGTTGCGGTAGTGAGCGCGACGTCGGTCGCGGTAATCGGAACGGGTCTGCACCGAGGGTGGTCCATCGCGGGGGCAATCGGTCCGATGATCGGCGCCGCTGTCGCGGTTGCCATCGGTTTCGGCTATCAAGCACTGTACCGGGAAGCCGCCGAGCGCGGCCGTCTGATCGACGAGTTGATGAACACCCGCGAGGAATTGGCGTCGACGTCACGAGATGCCGGCAAGCTTGCAGAACGCGAGCGACTGGCCGCCGAAATTCACGACACTGTTGCACAAGGCCTTTCGAGTATCCAGATGCTGTTGCATGCAGCAGAACGCGCCGATCCGAACAGTCCCGCCGTGCGGCAGATCAGCCTTGCGCGAGAAACCGCGGCAGACAGCCTTGCCGAAACCCGGCAACTGATAGCGGAATTGACACCAGCGGCACTCGAAGGGCAGTCACTCTCCGATGCCCTCGGCCGAATCTGCGAGCGCGCGTCCAGCGCTCACCTCGAAGCCCGCTCCGTGGTCGAAGGCGAACCGATCGCACTTCCGATGCCACTCGAGGCAACTCTCGTCCGGATCGCGCAAGGAGCAGTGGCCAACGTCCTGCGCCACGCCCACGCCACTCGAATGGCCGTGACACTCACGTATTCCGCGGACACCGTCAGCCTCGATATCGTCGACAACGGTGTCGGGTTCGACATCTCGGTCCTGAATCACGGACCCGCCGAATCTTTTGGACTCAACGCGATTCGGCGACGCGTCCAATTGCAAGGGGGCACCTTCGACATCGAGTCGGAACCGGGGCACACTGCAGTCACCGTGACCTTCCCCCTCGAGATCGGCGACGAATGATCCGTTTACTCCTGGCCGACGATCACGCCATCGTGCGAGCCGGCCTGCGCGCTCTTCTCGAGAGCGAACCCGACATCGAAGTGATCGGCGAAGCGGGAACCGCCGAAGAAGCCATTGCGTTCTGTGCCACCACACCAGTCGACTTGGTACTCATGGATTTACGGTTCGGTCCCGGAAAGTCAGGCGTCGACGCCACCCGAGCTGTCTGCGCACTGCCGCAACCACCACACGTTCTCGTGGTGACCAATTACGACACCGATGCGGATATCCTCAGCGCCGTCGAAGCCGGAGCCAGCGGATACCTGCTCAAGGACACTCCACCGCCAGAACTCCTTGCGGCCGTCCGCTCGGCTGCTGCAGGTGACAGCGTTCTCTCTCCCGCAATCGCATCCAAGTTGATGACCCGTGTCAGAAAACCCGAAACCAGCCTCAGCCCAAGAGAAATCGAGGTGCTGAAGCTGGTAGCGGCCGGAAAATCGAACCGTGAAATCGGCAAGGAATTGTTCCTCAGCGAGACCACGGTGAAATCTCACCTGGTCCATATTTTCGGCAAGCTGGGTGTGAAGTCACGAACCTCTGCCGTCGCCCGGGCACGAGAGTTGGGCTCGATCTAACCTGTCCGATATGCACCTTGAATCGAATGGATGTTCGAGTATAATTGGGTCACGGGTGGGGAGGCCTTGATGACCATAGTTAGCGATTCAATTGCGGTGGGGGATGTTGTAGCCGGTTCGGCTGTGGGTGTGCGCGCCATGTTGTGGCAGTTGCGTCCGTCCGAGGTTCGTGACGTGGCGGTCAGTGCATCGGCGGAAATTCTTCGGTTGGAAGCGATTCGAGTTGCTGCGATCGACGAGCTGGCACTGAATCCAGACGAGCAGGTGCTGTGTTACCGCGGTGTCGGTCGGTGGTTGGCGGCCAATACGATGCTGCAGAACTCGGCCGGCAACAAGATCGCCGCCCTCGGTGCCGCACTCCGCGGCTTCCCGGATATTGCTGCGCAGTTCGAGGCCGGTGACCTCTCGCTCGACCATGCAGGGTTGATCGCCGCGTTCTGTGAATCGCCACCAAAAGGGATGCCGGACAGCGCGTTAATGCCAAGCCTGAAAACGCTGTTGGCCGCCGCATCCGGGGTGGAAGCGACCACTGTCAAGGTGCGGTATGCGATTGCTGTTTTGGAGCGGATTTTCGAGTCCGACGAGCCTCCGCCCGGCGAGGATAACGATCTGAATGTTTTGCGGATCGCGCCGACGTTGAATGGCCGGGTGGCGATCAAGGGTGATTTCGACGCGTTGACCGGTGAGATGCTGTTATCGGCACTGTCGGGGTTGTCGATGCCCAAACCTGCTGCGGACGGGACCCCGGATGCGCGGTCGGCAGCGAAGCGCACCGCCGACGCGTTCACGGAGTTGATTCGCCGCTATCTGGACAACGCTGTCACCGGTGTGGATGGTGGTCAGCGTCCGCATGTGAATGTGCATATCACCGCGAAAGATCTTGCGGAGCATCGGGAATGCGCCACCATGCGAGCCGAGGGTGATGACGCGCCTGATCTGGATGACGAGTCTGTGTTCGCGGATCTCGATGTCGGCTACATGCCGTGGATGGGACCACTGAGCGTCAGCAAAACTCGGATGCTGGCGTGCGATTGCATGCTCTCGACCGTCTTGATGGACGGTAACGGCGCACCGTTGGATGTGACTCCACTCGAGCGGTTGGTCTCCAAAGAGCAACGCATCGCGTTGATCGCCCGGGACAAAGGTTGCGCCTTCCCGAACTGTGATGCGGTACCGGCCTGGTGCGACGCGCACCATATAAAACCGTGGTCAACGGGCGGTTTGACGGTGATGGACAACCTCGTGTTGCTCTGCCGCAGCCACCACACGTTGATGCACAGCACCAGCGGGTTCCGCGGAATCTGGGAAATCACGATGGGCGATGATCACAAACCCTGGTTCATCCCACCGGCCGCGATCGACCCGAAACAACGACGCCGACGCTCCACCACCCGCCACGGCCCCGTCCACCGAGACTGAATTCGATAGGCGCCGGACTGTGTCCTCCTTGCGACAGCATCTGTCCCCCCATCGACAGGCCGAAACCGTATGGTCGACGCATGTCTTTCTGCGAGCCTGCCCGCGTCGTATCCGTACTGTCCTTGACCCCACACATGCGACGGATCAGCATCGAAGCAGAAGGTGACTGGCATTGGCCGACCGGCGGGCAGGGAGACGAGCGAATCGACCTCGCCTTCCCGAAACCCGGTGAGACAGAAGCCAACTACGAGTTCTTCAACAATCCCGACTACGGCAAGGCCGACCTCGGAACCGAACCGCCGTGGCGGCACTACACCGTGCGCAAAGTGCACGACGGCGGTCGACGTCTCGACATCGACTTCGTCGTGCACCCTGGCGGTATTGCTGCGGATTGGGCTTTGCGGGCGAGGCCCGGACACCTACTCGGTGTCTTCTGGTCAGATAGTTCTCGCTCCCATTACCAAGCCCCGGCGGGCCCTCGCTGGCAACTGCTTGTCGCAGACGCAACGGGTCTCCCCGGTTTGGGCAGGATTGTCGAAGAACTCCGCGAAGGCGACGTCGCACACGCGATCATCGAGGTCGAAACGGAAGAAGATCGACAGGAACTAACCACTCGCGGCGAAGTCACGTACACGTGGCTCACGGGGAGTGGTCTCGGAAAGGCGCCGAGCGCACTTTTCGATGCTGTCGAGAAGGTGGAGTTCCCTGACTCCGATTCAGAGAATACCTACGCCTGGGTGGCGTGCGAGAGCGCAACAAGCCGTCGAATTCGTAAGCATCTGAGGGAAGTTCGTGGAATCGCCCGCGACAAGCACAATGTTGTCGGGTACTGGAGAGAAGGCGCCGACGGTCACGTGTCCGGCATGAACAGCGAGGACGTTATCGTCGGCGCCTGAGCGCGGTGATCACTCTGCCGAAGTCTCGGCAGGATTTTCGGTGGACTCACCGGTTACCTCTTCAGCGGGCGCTTCAGCCGGCTTCTGGGCCAGCAGTTCGAACAGCGCGCGCCGCGCTTCGGCGAGAATCGCCTCAGCCTGAGCGACCTGCTCGGGCGTTCCGCCCGTGGCTACCGCAACTACGGCGCCTCGGAGAAGGCCCGTCTCGGTGCGAAGAGCTGCACTTGCCTCGGTGAACTCCGGGCGACCTCCGCGGCCTCCAAATCCACTGCGGCCACCGCGACCACCAAATTCTCCGCGGCCACCTCGCCCTTCGGGGCCACCACGACCTCGACGATCAGGGCCGCCACGGCCGCGTCGGCCTTCAAATTGACCTTCGAAGCGGCCTTCACCGAATCCGCGGCGCTGTCCACGTCCGCCGCCTTCGCGACGTTCTTGCATTTCTGGGTTGTTGTATGGGGCGTACATGTTGTCCTCCTGGACTGTCTGTGTTTGTTTGACGTATCGACGATATATCGTCAATAGATCGAACGCAAGGGTTTGAAGAAAAATTCCCGGAGACGTCAAAGCGGGGCAGCACTCGTGTCGAGTGCTGCCCCGCGCTCTACCGTGCCCCGCTGTCTATCGTGTCTTACTTTCCGAGATGCGCCGACTGTTCGAGATGCATCTTGATTCGCGCCAGGGTGGTGTCGATCCCGGCCTGGATGATCCGATCGCGGTCGCGGCCGAGAACTCCGCTACCGGACAGGATCCGCACATACAGGGGTGCCGTCGCAAAGATTTCACGAGTCTCGGTGAGCAGAGTTCCCGTTCCCGACGGCTCCACGAGAAAGCTCCATCGCGCCTTCGACTCATCCACTTCGAAGGAAAACTTCTGCCCACCAACAACTTCAGTGACGGTGCAGTGAGTGCTCCACCGCACCAGACCATGTTTGTTGGTGCCCTTGAATGTTGCACCTACCGTGCCTGGTTTACCGGAAGTCCATGCACCACCGGTATTTTCGGGACTGAAACGACCGATTCCCTCGAGGTCGCTGACCAGAGCCCAAACAGCGTCAGGCGCGGCTTCGATGAATGCGCTCGAGCGGTCCATCCGCACCCCCTACCGACCCGGTACCCAGGACATGATCTTGATGGCATGGGGCATGATCTTGGCCCACAACTTGGCCGGAACTCCGCGCGGCCCACCAAGATTCATGACTCTGGTGGTCGCAACAGTCTGCGGTTCGGTGTATTTGATCAGGCCTTCGGCGCCGTGACGGCGTCCGACGCCCGAGACTCCCATGCCGCCCATCGGCGCTGCGGTGCTGCCCCAAGTGGGGGCGTAGCCCTCGTCGACGTTGACAGTTCCGGCACGCACTCGTGCGGCAATCGCTTCACCAGCGGCCTTGCTTCCCGCCCACACACTGGCGTTGAGACCGTACTCGGTGTCGTTTGCAGCGGCGATTGCCTCTTCGGCGTCCTTGACGGGGTAGATCGAAACGAGGGGGCCGAAGGTCTCGTCGCGGTAGCACTCTGCGTCCTCGGGCACACCGGTGAGGAGGGTGGGCTCGTAGAACAACGGTCCGATATCCGGCCGCGCCTTGCCACCGGCAATGACGGTGGCGCCCTTCACCACAGCGTCGTCGACATGTGAGGAAATGGCCTTGACCTGGGCTTCGGAGACAAGGCTGCCCATCTCGATTCCGAATTCGTACCCGGCGCCGATGTTCATCTTCTTGACGCGGTCACCGAACATCCGGGTGAACTCGGGTGCGATCGACTCTTCGACGTAGATGCGCTCGATGGAAATACACAACTGGCCGGAGTTGGAGAAGCACGCACGCACGGCGGCGTCGGTGACCTCACGCAGATCTGCCCCGGCAAGAACGATCATCGGGTTCTTACCACCGAGTTCTGCGGAGAACCCGATCAGACGACGACCGGCCTGCTCGCCGAGCAACTGCCCGGTTGCGGTGGAGCCGGTGAACATGAGGTAGTCGGTGTTCTCGACCAACGTTGTTCCGACAACGCCGCCCGGCCCGGGAACTACGGCAAACAGATCGCGGGGAAGGCCTGCCTTGTACAGCAATTCGACGCAGGCAAGAGCGCAGTACGGCGTCTGGCTGTCCGGCTTGAGAACAACACCGTTGCCGGCGAGGAGCGCGGCAATAGCGTCGGACACCGCCAGCGTCATCGGGTAGTTCCATGGCGATATGACGCCGACAACGCCCTTGGGCTGGTACCGCACAACTGTCTTGGTCAGGCCGGGGAGCATGCCGGATACCCGGCGCGGACGCAGCAGCTTCGGGGCGACGCGCGCGTAGTGGCGTGCCGTCATCGAGATGTCGAGAACTTCTTCCTGCGCAGCCGCGCGCGACTTACCGGTTTCGGCCTGAGCCATGTCCATGAGTGCGTCGCGGTTCTCGAGGATGAGGTCGCGGTAACGATGGAAAATTGCAGCACGTTCGAGGACGGGACGCTTTGCCCACTCCTTCTGTGCGACGCGGGCGCGAGCGATGGCGGCACGAGCGTCGTCGGCGGTGCCCACGGGGATGGTCGCCAGCTCCTTGCCGGTGAACACCTCGGTGATGGACTTCGTCGGGCGATCGGCAGCGTTGTCGATGGCGATCAGTTCGGCGAGCCGCGAGAAGGTCGCAGCGGACGGAGCTGGCATTCGGTACCCCTACTGGTGAGTAGTTCTTGGAGTTACGTATAACTTACCTCTTCGGTGGTACCGATCACAGTGCGCCTTTTTGCAATCATCAGAGACATCACGGCAGCAATCGCGCACAGGGCGCCTGCCACGTAGAAAGCCGCGTCGTACGAGCCGATCTGATCGCGGACCAGGCCCGCGAGGAAAGCCACCAGTCCCGCACCGATCTGGTGCGACGCCAGCACCCAGCCGAACACGATGGGAGCGTCGGCGCCGAAGTGCTGACGGCACAGCGCGACGGTGGGCGGAACCGTCGCCACCCAGTCGAGCCCGTAGAAGATGACAAACGCGATCATCGGCGGGTTGACCGTGTTCGCGAGGAGCAGCGGCAGGAAGAGCAGCGAGATTCCGCGAAACAGGTAGTAGATGCCGAGCAGTTTGCGCGAATCCACCCGGTCGGTGAACCACCCCGACGCAATGGTTCCGACCATGTCGAGAATTCCGATCAGCGCCAACAGTGAGGCGGCCGTGGTGATCGGCATTCCGTGATCGTGCGACGCCGGAACGAAGTGCGTGCCGACAAGGCCGTTGGTACTCGCGCCGCAGATCGCAAATGTGCCGGCAAGGAGCCAGAACACCTTGGTCTTCGAAGCCATGACCAGCACGGAAATTGCGCGGCCCCCAGCGCCGCCGCGCTGATGAACCGGCGCAGCGGGCGCGACGTAATCGGCGGGCGCTCCGTATGGCGTCGTCCCGACGTCCGAGGGGTAGTTGCGCAGGAACAGCAGCACAAACGGCACGACAGCCAAAGCGGCGAAGGAGACCGTGAAGGCGACGCTCTTCCAGTCGTAGGTTTCGGCGATCTTTGCCAGGACGGGCAGGAACACCAACTGCCCGGCTGCGCCGCCGGCCGTCAGGATGCCGGTGACGAGCCCACGCTTCTCGACAAACCAACGGTCGACGACGGTGGCGACGAAGGCCAGCGCCATCGATCCGGTGCCCAAGCCGACAAAGACGCCCCACAGCAGGATCAACTGCCAACTCGATGTCATGAAGATCGTCAAACCACTGCCGAGCGAGATCAACGCCAGCGCCGAGGTGACAACAGCACGGATACCGAAGCGCTCCATCAGAGCCGCCGCGAACGGCGAGGTGAGTCCGTACAGGACCAGGTTCACCGACACCGCAGCCGAGATACTGGCACGTGACCAGCCAAAATCCTCATGCAACGGGTCGATCAGAATGGACGGCGCCGCGCGGAAACTAGCAGCACCGACCAACGCCAGGAAGGCCACGATCGCCACCGACCAGGCATGGTGAAAGCGCGGTGGGCGCACCCACTGTCGACCCGGTTCGGGGAGAGCGATCTCAGAAGTCACAAGAGGATTCTGCTGTACCTCGCCTGCCTGCGACAGTGGCCAGATTGCCAATATGTGAAAGAATCAGGCCATGAGCGGACCGCATCGAGTTGTTGTCCTCGCCCTCGACGGTGTCATTCCCTTCGAACTCGGCATCCCGGCGCGCATCTTCGGACGTGCGATCGACGCGCAGGACCAGCCGCTGTACGAGATCCTCACCTGCACTGTCGATGGTCGGCCTGTGCGAACGGACGCCGATTTCAGCATCACCGTCGACCACGGCAGTGAACTGCTCGCGACGGCGGACACCGTCGTCATTCCGGCGTCGTACGAACTTGGTCCCGCCTACGAGGACGGCCATCTCGCCCCGGAGTTGGCGGCGGCTTTCGAACACATTCGCCCGGGTACGCGACTCGTGTCGATCTGCACGGGCTCGTACATCCTGGCCGCAGCCGGCCTGCTCGACGGCTTGAGAGCCACCACGCACTGGCGCAACACGGATCACTTCCAGCGCATCTATCCCAAGGTGAAAGTGGACCCCGACGTCCTGTTCGTCGACGAGGGCCACATCCTGACCTCCGCCGGCGTGGCCTCGGGCGTGGATCTGTGCCTACACATCGTGCGGCGCGATCACGGAATGGAAGTGGCCAATACCGTCGCCCGGCGATGCGTCGTACCGCCATGGCGCGACGGTGGGCAGGCCCAGTACATTCGGCGCCCACTTGCCGACAAACCTTCCGAATCTACTGCCGTCGCCCGACATTGGGCACTCGAGCATCTCGGGGAAGCGATCACCCTTACGGACCTGGCGAACGGCGCCAACATGAGCGTGCGCACCTTCAGTCGCAGATTCCGCGACGAGGTCGGGACAACCCCGGGCCGTTGGCTCGCTGCCCGGCGGATCGATCGCGCCCGCGAACTGCTCGAAGAAACCGATCTCTCGATCGACGCGATCGCGGCCCGCTCCGGATTCGGAACCGCCACCTCGATGCGTCAACACCTCAGCGACACACTGGGCGTCTCACCGAGCACCTACCGTCGCACTTTCCAGGCACCGGGGTAAATCAGGCACTACCGGCAACTATCCTGGAGGTATGGCTGAATCGACCCGCCCGAATTTTATCCAGTACTGCGGATACCTTCTGGGCAAGACGCTCCCCGACAGGTACCAGGATTGGGTTCGGAACGATCTTGTCGGTCCCGGCGCGCAGGTTCGCTACATAGTTCGTTTCACCGTGCCGGCGACGCTCATCCTCCTGCTGTTTCTTCTGATTCCGGGGCCGATCTGGATTCCCCTCGCCATGATGGCACTACTCCTTATCCCGCTGGCCTATTTTGTCGTGGCGCTGGGAAACATCTACCGCCGTCATCGTCTACTGAGTCACGGACTCGATCCCGAACTGATGAACGAGAAAGCCCAGCGCCGCGCCGATCGCACTCGTGAGGACTACGAGAAGCGTCACGGTCGCTGACTCGTCAGCGGAACCTCGTCAGCGGAACCTCGTCAGCGGAACCTCGTCACAGGCGTTCGGCGTCGCGAAGTGACCATTGCTTTGCCAGCACTTCGGGGCCGACACCGTAGAACCGGAACATCAGTTCGAAGCCTGTGGAGTCGCCGGTCTCGATGAAGTTCGATTCGTGACCGGGCAGGGCGTGCGGTCCGAAGTACACATCGACGGTGCCGTCGTCGTTGGTCACCAGTCCTGGTGTCTGTGACGAAACGGAGTACTTGGCGTTGCCGCGGATGAATCCATGCGTGTCGGCGTCGTACATGGTGACCGACCAGTACTGCGAGACCGGCACGTCAGCAGGCACCGACATGCGATATGTGTTGGCAGAGTTGAAGAGTGAGCCGTCCTTGTCGCGAAGGTCTACGAGGTAGAACTGACCGACTCCGAGATGTTTGAGGCCGATGAAGGCCATGTGATAGACCACTCCGCGGCTCGTGTACGGGTATACCTGGCTGTGTGCGTCGAATCCGTCGCGCTGGCCTTCGATGAAATCTCGAGTTGCCGGGAAGAACCACTGGCTGCCTGTGAAGAATGGCTCGAAGCTCTCTTCGTAGATGACGCGAACCCAGTCGTGTGCTTCACGGATCGCGTCTTCGAGAATTTTGACTCGTTCGGGGTTCGGGTCGAAGTCTTTGCCCTTCTCGATGCCGATTCCGGCGAGCATCTCGGCGAACGCTCGATCACGCGGCAGCCACGGTTCGTCCTGAATGACGCGGTGCAACAGGTGAAAATAGCGAATGTCGTAGGGGATCGTGGTGTCGACGATCTCGCCGCTGAGGTCGCGGGCGCGGGTCTCGGGTGGGTTGTCCGCTTGTGTCAGCGGGTAGACCCGGATGCGCCGACACAGTTCCAGCCCCCGATCCAGCGCCTCTTGCGTCCCTTCGCTGAGCACGGAGCGCAATAGTGCGTAGCTGCCGTATGTTTCGGACGGCAAGGCGATGTACCCGTCCGGAACCTGACCGTCCCATCCGGGCGGCAGGATGAGGTATTTTCCTCCGCGGCCCTGGTCGGCACCGAAATGACCGACGTCTTCGAGAGGAACCTGCCAGACGTTGCAGAGGGTGCCGTTGAGAGCCTGTCCCTCGCTTTCGGCGGGGATCTCGACTACGACGGGGCCGTCGTGAGTATCGAAGAACGCCATGTAGTAGATGAGATCGGGGTTCGGAGTGAGTGTTTGGTTGTGCCAGTCGAGAAGGCGTGACCAATACACGAACTCATTCGACTTGCTCGACGCCAGCACTTCCCGCATGAGCTCGAAGTTCACGGCGGCCATGCCCCAGACTGCCGCCTCCACCGCACGTCTGTGTATACCGCGGCCGAGTATGTCCAGAGGAGTAGCGGTCATGAGAGCTCCCTATCGGTCGGTTGTGATCGCGGGCTCGAAATCTCCTGGCTTCCAACTGTTGTCGAATGCACCATCGGTAGGGCCGTAGATGCGGAAGTACACGAACCAGCCCGCACCTGGGATCGTCTGGATCCACGGTTCGTCCCCACTGGTCGGCAAAGAAGGGCCGAAGTGCACAGTGACCGTTTCACCGCCTAGGTGCTCACTGAGTTCGAAGAGGGACCGCAGTGCTGCGTGACCTTGCTCGGTATCGATCTGGCTGCGTGTTCGCGCGTCGTAGACGGTGATGCTCCAGAACAGTTTGCCGGGCACCGGAAGTGGCAGCGTGAGTGAGTAACGCGACCCGCCGTCGAGATATCGGCCCGCCCCGTCGCGGGCACAGAACCAGTAGAGCGATCCGCCACCCGCCTTGCGGCGGAACATCGCGGGTGAGGTGGCGATGGCTTGATAGAACCAGGTTTCCCGTGCCGTGACGTCGAGCATTCCGTCGTGCTCAAACATCGCGTTTTCCGGCCGCAGGCTCACCCATTCCCAATTTCGGTCGGCCCAGGCGATGCGGTCGTCGCGACGGTCGGCGAGGGACTGCACGCGCATCTGCGCGTCGGCTTCCACGGCAGCGCGTGCGAGCAGCGAGACGACGCGAGTATCGGTGGGCATCGGAGTCCCGGCGCGGATGCCCAGCTCGGACAGCTCGGCGGCGTACACCTCATCCGCCGGGGTCGCGCCTTCGACCGTGAGGTAATCGTGGACGAGATCCCAGAACTTCGGTGTTCCCTGCACCGAGTTCGGGCTGGTGTCCTGGGGAAGGCCGGTCATGTCGATCCATGTCGGCTCCACCCACGGCACTTCTGCGTCCAGCGGCGTGACCCGCGTCTGCCGTAGCAGATCGACCGCTTTGTCGAGATCGCCACCGAGAGGTACAGCGCGCAGGCCGGCGAGTACGTGCCGTGTCGATGCGCGAATGGTGATCGCGCCGTCTACCTCGATGTGGTCGCCGCTGGGAGGTACGACGAGGTAGCGGCCACCCTCCCCGCGATCGGCACCTGGGATGCCGACATCGGCGATCCACGATTGATCGGCGTTCAGGATCGCACCGAGTATCGGCCCGGCCGGGATGTCGACGATCATCGCGCCGAGGTCGAGGTCGAGTACTACCGGCGCATAAGGCGTGTCGGAGTTCAGTGTCAGGCCGACCTGCCCGGGACGGGTATCCATCGTTCCGAAGACTTGGTTCGGAACGATTCCCACTGCTGCGCTTCCTCGAAGGATCATCAGCCCGGACACCGCAGGGAAAAAGTGTTTGTAGCACGTGACAGCCCGCGTGAGGTCGGATGCGTCGTATGCCGCCTGGACGGTTTCCGGGGCGGGAAATCCGTCCGGTGTTCTTGCTGTCGCGTCCTGCATTGATGCCTCCTTGGTGGTGTCACCGGCCGGCCTCTGTGCTGCTGTGAATGCGACTTGTCATCCGGGAAGGGGCGGCGATCCGAGCATGGGCCTCCTCGCCCGCTATCGCATCACCCGAACCGGATGAGCCTCGTCACGGACGATCCCCGTCACGGATGAGCCGCGCGCACCAGATCCAGCGCGAAACGTGCGTAGTCACGCGCAATTTCCTCGGGGGTTTGCGGTCCACTCACCCGATACCATTGCGCGACAGAGACACACATCACGACGATGGCGCGGGCGGCCTGCCGTGGCCGATCGGTCCCGAACGCACCGGCGGCGATTCCGTCGGCCACTTGCTTTGTCATCAGCCATTGCTGGTAGTTGCGTGATTCCGCGATACGAAGCTCGTTCTCCACTGTGAGGCTACGCATTTCACTGGCTCCGATGAAACCCTGTTCCCGGCGATAAATATGGAACAGCGTCATGCATTCGACGAGCAACGCGACTCTCTCCGACGGGTTCGTTCCCTCGTTGATAGCCGCTAACGACCGGGTATTCAATTCATCCATGGTGCGATCGAGAATCTCGACGAGCATCTGCTGCTTGCTGGCGTAATGGTGATAAAGACCCGGGACGCTCATCTGCGCGCGTTTCGCGATCTCACGCATAGCGGCACCGTGATAACCGGTTTTCACCATCTCCGCGAGCGCGGCGGCCAACACCGGGTCGAAAGAACTCGGGCCGAATTTTCGCCACTCCTCGACGCGGAAGCTCACATCGAGACCGGACTCGCCGCCACCCCACCGCGGTTGCTCGGCCGGGCGGACCACCGCAGCGGGCAACAGAGCGTCGAAGCGCACGCCGAGAATGCCTCCGATCGCCGCCAACCTGTCAACGCTGACCCTGGTTTTTCCAGTTTCGACGGCACTGAGAGTGGCGGGACTGACCTCGAGTTGCCTGGCCAGTTCCCGCAACGAGAGACCCCTGCCCCGGCGAGCGTTCCGGATCGACGCTCCGATCTGCACAGCGTTCTCCAATTCCGTCACAGTGTTCAGTATCACCGAACATTGGAATTCCAACAATGCGATGACCACGGAAATTGCCAAAGCGGTTGACTACCGTTTATCGGCAAGAACATGATGTGGATCACAAATTGAGAGGTCCGCCCGAGCGATCGTTCGGTGTCGGCGGCGAGAGGATCACATCATCATGACCGAAGCGCCCTATCTTGGAGAACTTCTGCGCGACGCACCCAGCAACTGGGGCAAGTGGGGAGAGTCCGACGAGGTCGGTTCACTGAATTATCTCGACGCCGCTCAGGTACTTCGCGGCGTCGGGACCATCAAGCAGGGATCGGTGTTCACACTGCAGCGCTTGATCGGTGACCCCAAGGGTGACCCCGTCTGGCCAGGCCGCAGCCCCGCCGAGCGCACCCAGATTCTCGACGAGAGCAGCTGGGACGGCGACGACGCCCCCAACTTCCCTGGCGGTCTGCATTACGCGGACGACAAGATCGACGCGTTCCTTCAGGGTTCGACGCAGTACGACGCACTCGGCCACGTCTGGTTCGACGGCGCACTGTGGAACGGATACTCCGCCGATACCACCGTCGGCGGCCTGGAGAAGGCCAGCGTCGAACCTATCGCCGACCGCGGCGTCGTCGGCCGAGCAGTGCTGCTCGACATGGCCAAGTTTCGCGGCAAGGACAACCTCGACAAGGCCGAAACCTTCACGCACCATGATCTTTTGGCGTGTGCAGAGTCGCAGGGCGTCACGATCGAAAAGCGCGACATCCTCGTCATCCGCACCAACTTCCTCAAGCTCTTCTTCGACCAGGGTGACGCTTTCTACGAGGGCTTCTGCGAACCTGGTCTGATTTACAGCCCTGAACTCGTTCAGTGGTTCCAGGATATGGAGATCCCGAACCTGGTTACGGACACCATCGCCAACGAGGTGACCACTGATCCCGAAAACGGTGTGGCGCTGGTTCTTCACAACGCTCTGATGCGCAACCTCGGTGTGGTGTTCACCGAAATCTGCGATCTGGAGAAGTTGGCCGCCGACTGCGCCTCCGACGGTCAGTACACGTTCCTGTACGTCGCCGCACCACTCAAGGTCGCCAAGGCCAGTGGTTCGCCTGTGAATCCGGTTGCCATCAAATGACATACGAAGATCGCCCCTGGTTGTCGTTGTACCGCAACGATGTTCCGACGGATATCGAGGTCGAGCACGCCACGATGCTCACCATGTTGGCGGCTACTGTGCGCTCCGATCCCGATGCCACGGCTGTGAAATATTTCGATCACAGCCTCACTTTCAGCGAGATCGACCGGCAGAGCGACGCTCTGGCGCGAGCGCTCCGAGCCGGCGGGCTGACCAAGGGCGACCGGGTTGCACTCTTCCTGCAGAATGTTCCGCAGTTCGTTCTCGCCCTCGCCGGCATCTGGAAGGCCGGCGGCGTTGCCGTATCCGTCAATCCCATGAGCCGCGAACGGGAACTGGGGTACCAACTCGAGGACTCGGGAGCAGCGGTACTGATCGCCCTCGAGGGGCTCTACGACTCGGTCGGCCGTAACGTCGTCGCGAACTCTCCCGTCAAGCGCGTCATCACCACGTCGGAGCTCGAGTTCCAAAGCCGCAACGATTCACGGGCTTTGGGAGGAATCGAGAAGAAGAACCTCGGCACCGACGATCTTGTGACGCTGATCGAGAACTACTCCGACGGCGAGCCGATCAGCGCCGACATTGCGCCGGAAGACATTGCGGTGCTGACCTATACGTCAGGAACCACGGGACCACCGAAGGGGGCGATGACAACTCACGCGAACATGACGTTCAACGCCCAGGTCTACCGAGACTGGTTGAGCCTGACGCCGAAGGACACCGTGCTCGGTGTTGCGCCGCTGTTCCACATCACCGGGTTGATCGGTCACATCGCGGTATCGATGTTGGCAAGAATGCCCCTCGTGCTGACCTACCGGTTCCAGCCCGAGGTCATGCTCGACGCGATTCGTGAGCACCGACCAACCTTCACGGTCGGCGCGATCACGGCATTCACCGCGTTGCTCAACACTCCGGGATGCGCGCCGGAGGACTTCACATCGATGAGGTTGCTCTACTCGGGTGGTGCACCGATCTCTCCGACCGCCGCAGAGGCAGTGCGCGCCATGACCGGCGTTGCACTCCACAACATCTACGGATTGACGGAGACCACATCGCCGACACACGCGGTCCCGGTCGGTGCCGACACTCCCGTCGATCCCACCTCGGGCGCGCTGTCGGTCGGTGTCCCGGTTCCGAATACCGTCGTCCGGATCGAAGACGAGGACGGTACGGTGCTGCCGATCGGCGAGATCGGTGAACTGGTCGTCCGTGGTCCACAGGTGGTGCGCGGATACTGGAACAAACCGGAGGAGACCGCGTCGGCGATCCGCGACGGGTGGTTCCACACCGGCGACGTGGGCTTCATGGACGAAGCCGGTTGGTTCTACGTCGTCGATCGCAAGAAGGACATGATCATCGCGTCCGGCTACAAGGTGTGGCCCCGCGAGGTCGAGGACGTTCTTGCCGAACACCCAGCAGTGCGTGAGGCGGCTGTCGTGGGGATCGCCGACGAGTACCGAGGCGAGACGGTGAAGGCGTTTGTCAGCCTCGTTGCCGGCGCTTCCGTCACCCCGGACGACCTCATCGACCACTGCAAGAAGCGAATGGCGGCGTACAAGTATCCGCGTTCCGTAGTGCTGGTGGAGGAACTACCCAAGACCGTCACCGGGAAGATTCTGCGTCGGGAACTGCGTACAGCCACCTGATCACGAGGACTCGAGATTCAAGTCTGGGTGTTCGGTGTTCGGTCGATACCGAACACCGAACACCCTGTTCGTTAATACCGGTCAGCACGGATACCGATCAGCACGCCCCGGGGTTCACCTCTCCACCGGCGAGCATTCGGCTCGTGAAGTCCATCGCGTCGTTGTAGGACGCCGCGATCGCCCCGCGGTGATCTGCGCCCTCGTAGGTCTTGAACTCGACGTCCGAGCCCTTGGCGCAGTAATCCTTGACAGCACCGGATGTACTTGCCACCGAGACCAGAACATCCGTGGTTCCCTGCGCGAACAGCGTAGGCACCTTTGGCGTCACCGTCGACAGTTCCTGCTCGTTCAGATTTGCCGTCAACGCCGTCAGATCTGCACCCTCACGGAAGATCTGAGCGACCGGAACAGCGGGGACGGCACGCACTGCCGCAAGGCACCCCGTCCGAGCAGCCTCGAGAAGGGGCTGAGCCTGATCCGACAGCAAGTCTTCGGGAACCACCGACGGATCAACCGCCTGGACGCCCAGAAGGATGACCGGAACAAACGGCACTCCCCCGGCCATTGCCTCGTTGCCCGACGCGACCATAGCCGGAATTTGCGCAGTGCCGTTTCCGGGGGCTATCGATACCGCACCCTTCAGATTCAGCTCCGGAGCCCGGTCCTTGCCGATCTCCGATGTGAAAGCGGCTGCCTGCCCACCTTGGCTGTGCCCCATCGCAAACCAGTCCTTGCCTACCTGATCGTCCACCTGTCGAGCAGCTCGAACGATATCGGTCACGGTGTTGGCCGCGCTGGTCCCGTTCATGTACGGATGCCCACCGGGAGTACCGAGGCCCTCGTAATCGGTTTGGACTACCACGTATCCACTACTGACCCACTGGTCGAGAGTCTGGTCGACCACCGACAGATAGTCGTGCACCGGACCAGCGGGAGTATCCGCCGACGGTGCACAGGCGTCGGCAACACCGGTTGTTCCGTGCGCCCAGCTGATCACCGGCCAGCCACCGGCCGGGGCGGGTGTCTTGGGGATGGCGACCACCCCGGAAACCAGAATCGGTTCGCCCGACGCACTTTGGGACATGTAGGTGATGCGTTCGTTCTTCGCGGCACTGGGCAACGCTGCAGATTCGGTGAGGTTGTGCGCGGTGATCAACGTTCCCGGCGACAGTTGCGGCGCCTGCGGGTCACCGAAGGACAGCGACCCTTCGGCCGACGCCGGCGCAGAACAGGCCGCTACCGACGCGGCCGCACACAGGGCCAGCGCTCCACTGGATACTCGGATCAGACGCTTCTTGCGGTCGAGCTTCACGAAAACTCCTCCATGTGATTGAAAGTCAGGGCGAGCGAAAGTCAGTGCAACGCAACCGTTGCGCCGATCAAACCTTGTGCCTCGTAGATCTTGGCTGCGACTTCGTCACGCATGGCCACGAACTCGGGGGTCGAACGGATGGCGGTGTCGACAGGTTCGCGATTGTCACCCTTGAACCACACCTTCCGGTCGTAGATGACCCGACCCGGTCGGGCTCCCATCACAATCACTCGGGTTCCGAGGAAGATCGCCTCCTCCACACTGTGAGTGACGAAGAAGACCGTCTTACGACGCTCACGCCACAGGTCGAGCAGTTCGAGCTGCAACTTTTCGCGTGTCATGGCATCGAGTGCACCAAAAGGTTCGTCCATCAAGATAATTCGCGGATCTGTGATGAGAACACGGGCAATCTGGCAGCGCTGCTGTTGGCCGCCGGACAGCTCGTAGGGCTTACGGTCACCATACAACTCCAAACCGACCATTTCCAGCATCCGATCAGCTTCAGCGGCCCGCTCGGCGCGGGGAACTCCCCGCATCTTCAGCCCGAACTCGACGTTCTTTCGAACCGACAGCCACGGGTACAGATTTGCCTGCTGAAACACGACACCGCGATCCGGGTCCGGCCCCTTGATGTGAGTGTTCCCGACCATGATGGTTCCCTCGGTCGGCGCCTGGAAACCGGCAAGCATCTGCAGGAGCGTCGTCTTGCCACAACCGGACGGTCCGACGACGCAGACAAATTCTTCCGGTTCAAAGGTCAAACTGGTGGAGGCAAGTGCAAGTACCGATTCACCGGCGGTGACATACTCCTTCCGAACTTCGGTGAGTACAACGCGAGTGCTGAGGTCTGTAGCTGCGGTTGTCATGACTGGCCCACCTTCGTCACTGCGTCCGTGTAGATTCCCTCGGCATACGTGCTGCTGGGGCTTACTGCGTCGATGTTTCCCTGCTGAAGAAGGAATTCAGCAGTGCCGAAAAGACTCTGGATGAACTCGCCGCCGAGGAAAGCCGGTCCGGCCTGCTCGGCCGCCGACAGGTAGGTGTAGCCCGCCAACTGCGGCTTGATGACGTCGGGGGCAATACCGAGTTGAGCGGACATCGATACTGCGGCACCAGTGGGATCGGCATTGATCCGGCCGGCGGCGTAGTCCTGCAATTTTGTCCACATGAGCATGAATTCCGGATTGACGGAGACGAATTCAGTGGTAGCGCCCGAGAGATCGAAGGTGGGAGCTCCCTGTGTCGCGACATCGGCGCTACTCATGATGACGTGACCGTCGGCCGTCAACTTCGACAGGGTCGGATCCCACACCCATGCCGCGTCGATCTGCCCGCCCTGCCACGCTCCGAGCATCGCGTCCGGTTTCAGACTCATGAGGGTGACATCGGCGGCCATGTTCGCCGCGCCGAGGGCTGCGAGCAGGCTGTAGTGCGACGTACTGCCGAACGGTGTCGCGATTCTCTTGCCCCGCAGCCCTTCCAAGGTGGTGATCGACGGGTCTTTGACAACCAGCGACTCGGCTTCGCCGATGACGTCCTGAATCCAGACGACCTGCATCGGGATGTTCAGCGGTGCCGACAACGCCATTGTCGCCGGACTCGAGCCCAAAGTCCCCAGATCCAGACTTCCGGAACCGAAGGCCTGCACTACATCCTGACCGGAACTGAACTTGCTCCACGTGATGTCCGCATTGGGCATACACGCCTCGAGCAGCCCCTGATCCTTGACGATCAGATCACCGTTGGGAATGTCCTGATACCCGATACGGGCCGACGTCGTCACCGATTCATCCACTGTCACAGGGCAACTCACCGAGCTGTCCATCGAACGGCTCATCTCACCGCGACCCGTTTCCACACACGCGGTCAATGTTGTTCCCAAAGCTGCAGCGGAAACCACTGCGATTGCCATACGCCTCGATTGACCGGTCATGCCTTACCCTTCCATGGCGCTACGAGTGTTCCGATTGCCTTGATCGCGGAGTCGAGAACAAGTGCGGCGCAACCGATGACGATGATGCATGCAATTGTGAGTGGTGTGTTGAGCTGCGTGCCGGCCAGATACGCCAGCCCGCCGATCCCCGGGATGCCGTTGTTGAGTTCCGCGGCCACCACGGTGGTCCACGCAAATCCGACTGCGATTCGAATACCGTTGATCACTTCCGGCAGCGTCGACGGAAAGACCACGTTGGTCAGTACTTGGGTTCGGCTCGCCCCCAGAGCTTTTGCAGCGTTGATCTGATCGATCTTCACCGACGTGACGCCGTTGAGTGTGGCGATCGCGATCGGCGGGAAGGCGGCGAGGAACAGCAGCCAGATCTTGGACGTGTCACCAATTCCGAACCAGACGATCAGCAGGCCGATGTATCCGAGCGGCGGCAACGCACGCAGGAAGTTCAGGTACGGTTCCACGAAGGTTCTGATCGGAACCGACATTCCCATCGCAAAACCGATCAGCGGACCCACGATAACGGCTGCGCCGACGCCGGCCGCTATGCGCTGACCGCTCGCGATCAGATGTTCCCAGAGAAAGTAGTTCTGCTCGCCGAGGACCTCGCGGTCGACGCCGGGCGCCACCTGATGCCAGGTGTTGGCCCGAATGAACGCATCCCACACCGAACCTGGTGAAGGAAGGAATAATTCGTCGATCACACCGGCTGCGGTGATACCCCACCACACGACGAGGAACGCAACCAGAGCCGCAACCCGGACTCCGATGGAGCGCACCCGCTCCGGCGTGAAGACCGGTGTGCGCTTCTTCGCAGCCACCGCGGGCGGAGACGGGGGTATCGGCGTAGCTTCAGTCGAGCTGGATGAAGCCGAGCTAGGTGAAACTGTGGTGGTCATGCGGTCCTCCTGTGCACTCGCTGAGCTGAGGTTTGGTCGCGAGCCAGTACAAGCATCGAGTCGACGTTGACTCGACTCGGGCGAGTGACGACCCAGGCGACACATTCCGCAATGTCGTCCGCGGTCAGCGGATCGGCACCGGCGTACACCGCGTCGGCGCGATCCTTGTCGCCACCGAAGCGCACCATGCTGAACTCTGTCTCCACCATGCCGGGATCGATCTGGCAGACGCGGATGGGTTCGCCGAGCAGTTCGAGGCGCAGAACCCGAGTGAGCGCTGTCACAGCGTGTTTCGCGGCGTTGTATCCACCACCGCCGAGATAGGGCTCGCGTCCGGCAATCGAACCGATGGTGACGACAGTAGCGTTTCCGCTCTCGCGAAGGCGCGGGAGAAGTCGCTGTGTGACGCGCAGAACACCGAGCACGTTGACGTCGAACATCGCAGTCCAGTCGGCCTCGTCGGCTTCTGCGATACTGTCGGCACCCAAAGCGCCGCCGGCATTGTTGACCAGAACGTCACAGCGCTCGATCGCCGCACAGAAGGCGTCGACCGATTCGACGTCCGTCACATCGAGAGGCAGAGCACGAGCGCCTGTTTCACGGGCCAACTCCTCGAGGCGATCCATTCTGCGTGCACCCATCACCACGTCGAAACCCGCTTTGACGAGGTGGCGCACCGTAGCGGCACCGATGCCACTGCTGGCCCCGGTAACCACGGCAACTGGAGTATTCATGACGGACATAGTTTGTGAACTCCTCGATGAATGATGTTTCGGCCCTGAGAGATCCGCAGACTCGCGATCTCGATGGCATGGAACGAACTACTCACCAGTGTGCTCGCGATCTGGCACCCACTCCAGTGCCACCTGAGTAGTGAATTTCTCGGGCCAGTCGTAACGTAGCGGTCTCGTGTTAACGCGAAGGTTCCATCGTGTAACTGGCCCCAGGAGATGCCCTCGAATCTGGATCTGGCGCAGGACCACAACGGTTCTCCATCATTGAGTGGACTCAGAAGGTTCCATCCCTCGATCAGGAGGTTTCTGCCATGGCAGCTCCCGCAATCAGCACGTCGCAACGCACGTACGAGTTGGACCGCGCACACGTCTTTCACTCATGGTCGGCACAGAAATCGTTGCAGCCCATGGTGGTCGAGCGCACAGACGGCTGCTACCTGTGGGACGGCGACGGCAAGGAATACCTCGATTTCTCGTCACAGCTCGTGTACACGAACGTCGGTCACCAGCACCCCAAGGTTGTCGCGGCCGTGCAGGAGCAGGCTGCAAAGCTCTGCACTATCGCGCCGGCGCACGCAAACGAGGCACGGTCGGAGGCAGCGCGTCTGATCGCCGAGATTTCCCCCGAAGGAATGGATCGGGTGTTCTTCACCAGCGGCGGCGCGGACTCCAACGAGCACGCAATTCGTATGGCGCGCTTGCATACCGGTCGGTACAAGATCCTTTCGGCTTACCGCTCCTACCACGGCGCCACTGCCGAGACGATCAATCTGTCGGGTGATCACCGTCGTTGGCCGAACGACTACGGCAACTCGGGCGCCGTTCACTTCCACGGCCCGTTTCTGTACCGATCCGAATTTCGTTCCGAGACAGAGGAACAGGAATGTGAGCGAGCTCTCGAACACCTCGAGACCCTGATCCGCTTCGAAGGTCCGGCCGCGTTTGCCGCGATCATCGTCGAATCCGTTCCCGGCACGTCCGGAATCATGCCGCCGCCTCCCGGATACCTGAAGGGTGTCCGCGACATCTGCGATCGATACGGCATCGTCATGATCTGTGACGAAGTCATGTCCGGCTTCGGTCGCACCGGCGCGTGGCTGGCAATCGACCATTACGACGTCGTCCCCGACCTCATCACGTTTGCCAAGGGCGTGAACTCCGGTTACGTGCCCCTCGGCGGAGTCATCGTCGGCGAGAGGATCTACAACTCGTTTGCCGAGCGTCCGTACCCCGGCGGTATGACGTATTCCGGCCACCCCCTCGCCTGCGCCGCCGCCGTGGCAACCATCACCACGATGCACGAGGAACGCATCGTCGAGAATGCCGAGTTCATCGGTCGCACATCACTCGGACCGGGCCTGGCTGCTCTCGCGGACAAGCACCCGAGCATCGGGGACGTCCGCGGTCTCGGTGTCTTCTGGGCACTCGATCTTGTCACGAACCGTGAGACGCGCGAGCCGCTGTCACCATACGGCGGCACCAACGCCGCGATCGGCCGGACGATGGCCGCCGCCCGCGACGCCGGATTGCTCGTCTTCAACAACTACCACCGCATCCACGTCGTCCCGCCGTGCACTGTGACGCAGGCGCAGGTCGACGCCGCACTTGCCATGCTCGACACAGCGCTCGACGTCGCCGATTCCTATTACGACGGTCCCCGGTGACAGCGTCGGCCGTCCACACGAGTGCCCTCGACGATGCGCGCACTCAACTCGCGGAGGCGGTGACAGCCCTCGGGTACCCGGACGGTCTGCACCGCATCCTCGGGTCCGCCAGACGCGAGACGACGGTCAGCGTTCCCCTGGTCCGCGACAACGGCGACGTAGAAGTGTTCACCGGATACCGTGTGCAGCACAGCATCGCGCGCGGGCCGGCGAAGGGTGGGATTCGCTACAGCGCAAATGTAGACCTCGACGAGGTCCGCGCATTGGCGATGTGGATGACCTGGAAGTGCGCGCTCCTCGATATTCCGTACGGCGGGGCAAAAGGTGGAGTGGACGTCGATCCCCTGACTCTCTCCCCTGCCGAACTCGAGCGTCTGACAAGAACCTATACCCAGGGCATCTCACCGGTCATCGGTCCGGACAACGATATTCCCGCTCCTGACATCGGCACCGACGAGCAGACGATGGCCTGGATGATGGATGCCTATTCCGCCACCCGGGGCCGCGGTGTCCCGGGTGTGGTGACGGGCAAGCCTCTTGATCTCGGCGGCTCGCTCGGCCGTCGGACGTCGACGTCGCGCGGTGTAGCGCACATCGCGTTGTTGGCACTGAAAAGAGAAGGCATAGCAACGGACTCGGCCACTGCCGTCGTCCAGGGTTACGGCAAGGTGGGGGCCGATGCGGCCGACTATCTCGCCGACGCCGGAGTCCGGATCGTCTCTGTCAGTGACAGATTCGGCGCGGTGCACAATACTGCCGGATTGGACCTGCACCTACTGCGAGCCCACGTCGCGGAGCACGGGTCCGTCGCCGCCTTCCCCGGCGGGCAGTCGATCGACCCGGACGCCGTTCTCGAACTCGACGTCGACCTCCTGATTCCCGCTGCAGTTGAAGGAGTTATCCACGGCGGCAACGCACACCGCATCAAGGCGCGTGTCATCGTGGAAGGTGCAAACGGGCCGACCACCGCCGAGGCCGACGATGTTCTCGAGCAGGCTGGGGTGCTGGTGGTCCCGGATATCCTGGCCAATGCCGGCGGCGTGGTCGTCTCGTACTTCGAATGGGTTCAGGCACAACAGGGTTACTGGTGGACTCTCCCCGAAGTGGAACGGGGGCTGGATGTTCGGATGACCGCGGGCTGGGACGCGGTGCTTGATCAAGCTGCGACTACCGGCACCACGCTACGACGCGCTGCCATGACCCTTGCCGTCGGTCGCGTCGCCCGGGCCCACCGAGCGCGAGGACTCACTCACTGATTCAGCGTGATTCATCCAGCAGTCGGTGAGCGATTCCGCCGAGCAGTGCGATCCCCGGTTCGATCGAATTCTGGTCTATCGAACCGAATCCCAGTCGCAGGCAGTTCCGGGATCCTGTTCCCGGGAAGAAGTAGCGGGAGCCGTCGGCCACCAGGATTCCCTGCTTGGCTGCTCGTTCTGTGAGTTCGGCAGCATCGAGGTCCTCCGGACCGGTGTACCAGACACTGACACCGCCCGGAGGAAACGACGGCGCCTCAACTCGCGGCATGTACGTGTTGATCGACTCGGTGATGATTTCCCAATTCTGCTTGAGTCGACGGCGATGTGAGCGCAACACCTTGTGGTAGTCGCCGGACATGATGAACAGTGCCAGCGACCGCTGAATATGTCCCGGAAGGTGTTTGGTGCGATGGTGCCGTTCCGCTCGAAGTGCCGCAATGACAGGCGGATCCGCCACGATGTACCCGATGCGTAGGCCCGCGGAGAGAAACTTCGAGAAGGAACCGAGGTAGATCACCCGGCGGTTGTCCCCCAAGGACTTGAGGGACGGTGTCGGTCTTCCGCGAAAGCGGAATTCGCTGTCGTAGTCGTCCTCGATCACAAAACCGTTTCTCTCCTCCAACAATTCGAGGAGTAGCTTGCGGCGCGGCAGGCTCAATGTGACGTTGGTGGGGTGGTGATGGCTGGGCGTGAGGTACATGGCGTCGAAAACTGTCGAGCTGTCGAACACTGCACCGCGCCCGTCGACGGGAATGGGAGACAGCTCCACTCCGGAGCGCTTGAAAATATGCATCGCGTCGAGGTATCCGGGGTTCTCGAACCCCATGATCTTGCCGGGCCGCAACAGAACGTCGGCAATCAACGACAAACCCTGCTGGGTTCCACTGGTCACCAAGATCTCGTCGGCCGCCGCTTCGATACCGCGCGACGGGAGAATCTCCTTGCGCAGCGCCTCGACCAGTAGCGGGTCGTCCTGATCGACGGCGTCACGCACGCTGTATCGCAGATGCGGGCCCGTCATCGCCTCGCTCGCGGCGCGCAACCAACCACGGACCGGGAATGACCGCAGTTCGGGCTGAGAACTGATGAACGGGTACGGGTAGTCGAAAGCGTCGGGATGCCCAAGAGTGCGGGTGAACTCGACGCTCTCCCGGGGCTGAATCAATGTGGACCAGTCCACCGCCGGGGCGGGAGACGGCGACTGCGGAGAATGTGTTCGAGTGAGCGGAGCTGCGGCGTAAAGACCACTACGAGGACGACTCTCGATCACTCCGAGCGCGATCAGCTCGTCGTAGGCCGCTGCCACCGTGTTTCGGGAAACGCCGAGTTCCTGCGCCAGGTAGCGGGTGGACGGCATGGGCCGACCACCGTCGAACACTCCGCGCGCAAGGAGGTCTTCGAGCATTGCCCGAACGCGCCGGTACATCGGCGTATTGGTGGCAGAGTCGAGATACACCGACCTGCCCGCGAGAAACTCGCCGAGATTTTCGTGTGATCGCAACCGGCTCCTCCTGATTCTGGCCCCCTCGATACTCCCACGATCTGGATCTTCCGTCAGTGCCAGATCGCCCAGAGAATGGGAATGTGATCCTTCTCCTGGTTGCCTGCGTACTTGTCGCGTCTTCGGCGATTCAATCGGCAACCGGCTCGGGTTTCGGCTTGATTGCCGGGCCCGCCCTCATTCTGATTGCCCCGTGGCTTGTTCCGGCCCCGCTGCTGATTCTCACCATTCCGATGATGCTGCTCGTGACGGCCCGAGAACGCGGGCACTGCGACACCCGCACAGTCGCAATCGCAACCGTCACAATGATTCCCGGTATCGCCGTCGGCCTCTGGTTCATCCAACGCGTTGATACGGCGTCGGTTCAACTCCTGGTGGCGATTCTCGCGCTGGCCGCGGGAGCCACGATGCTCGCGGGAAAGTCCGTCACCTCCTCGCGGCGAACACTGGCCGGGGCCGGCGCCGCAGCCGGGTTCATGGGCGCATTGGCGGCGATGCCGGGCCCGCCCCTGTCGCTGACCTATCGACCGAACAATGCTGCAACCCTGCGGTCCACGCTGTCGACGATCTTTCTTGTCATGGCTGCGGCAACGCTTGTCGCGCTCCAGTTCCAGATCGGCATCACCGGAAACCAATTGCTCACCGCAGCGGCGTTGTCTCCACTATTGGTGTGCGGACACCTGCTCGGCTCACAGATGGCGCGACGGATCTCCCTGGCGGCCTTGAGCCGCACAACCACCTACATCATCCTCGCCGCGGCAACCGTGCTGTTCGTCAAAAGCGCAGCCGGACTGGCCGTATGAAACCAAGCCGCGAAACCAAGTATTAACCCTCCGGCCACCTGAACGCCTGTCCTGTGGCCACTGACAGACGCTTAGCCGATCTAACTTCCTGTCGTCGCGCCATATCGGCGCGATCAGAAAGGATTCATCACCATGCGAAGCCCCCGCTTCGGTTTGCTGGCAGCCGCAGGCGCTGTCGGACTCATGCTCGTCACGACCGGCACTTCGGCCGTTGCCGGCGCATCACCCTTCGGATCACTGGATTTCGGTTCCAGCTCAGGATCTTCCGAGGCTCCGGGCACACCTGCAGTCGGGGGCTTCACGTCCAAGACGCCGTATTCACCCGGCCAGACCATCGGCGAACTCCAGGCCGCGCCCGCGGGTTTCACTCCCGTGTACACGGAAAGCGCTGCCCGCCACGGTTCCCGCGCGCTCTCGAGCCTGAAGTACGATGACCTGAGCCTGCAACTGTGGGAGATCGCCGAGGCGGAGAACGCCCTGACTCCCGTCGGTAAGGAGTTCGGCCCCGTACTTCGCGAGCTCATGGCCGCCAATGAAGAGTTGGGCTACGGCAACCTGAGTGGTCTCGGTGTCACCGAGCATCGCGAGATGGGTGCGCGTGTGACAGAGCGCCTTCCGCAGCTGTTCGACGCAATCGCCGATCAGGATGGCGCTATCACCCTGACGTCCTCGGGTGTAGACCGCGCAGTGGACAGCGCCGCCAACTTCGCCCAGGGCGTGAGCACCGCCGTTCCGGCCGTCGCCGGAAATATCGGAGCCGTGGCGTCCGATCCGGATGTCCTCTACTTCCACGATTCCGATCTCAACGAGGACTACAAGGAATACGAGGATTCCGATCCTCGCCTCGAAGCTGTGGACGAGCAGATCGAGAACCTGCCTCGCACTCGCGACGTGTCGCGTCACATGATGGAAAAGCTGTACTCGAAGAGCTTCGTGGATCGTCTTGTCGCCGGCGAGTTCTCGCTCGTCGACCGGGGCAAGGGCTCGGAGAAGATCGACAATGAGGTCGACGCCGCGTACATGCTCTACAACACGTACATCATCACCCCGGGCATGTCCGAGGAAGGCGACTGGAACTTCGGGCGCTTCATCGACCAGGACGACGCCCAGTGGCTGGCGTACACCAATGACGCAGAGGACTTCTACGCCAAGGGTCCGGGATTTGCCGGCGAGGACGTCACCTACCGGATGGCGTCGGTGCTCCGCGATGAATTCCTAACCGGATTGAAAGAGCACTCGAGTGCAGATGCTCTGCCCGGAGCAGACTTTCGATTTGCGCACGCTGAAACGATCATCCCCTTTGCCGCGCTGCTGAAGCTCCCCGGCAGCACTGTCGCGCAACCCGAGGGCACCCTGTACACGTACGACAACAACCCGTGGCGCGGCGAGCAGGTAAGCCCGATGGGCGCCAATATCCAGTGGGACGTCTTTGCCGGACCCGACAACGCACAACTGGTTCGCATGCTCTACAACGAGCGTGAAACCGCATTCGCCGAGCCATGCACGCCGGTTGCAAGCGGAAGCTACTTCTACACGCCGGCAGAACTCGAGCGCTGCCTACCGGAAATTTCTATGCGATAAACCGGCCAATCGTCGGATTGCTTTGGCAGATAGGGCTGCTGCCCCAGTTGATGGAACCGAAAGCAGTCGCGACAACGTTGCCGACACCGGTATTCACGGTCGCCGACAGATAGGGATACGTCCCCATCAGATCGACGATTCCGGCCTTACCGGTGTCGGTGTTGACCCACGCGACCGTGACCTGCCCGGCGGCCGGTATCGGTGCGGCGGCAGGGAAAGACTCGAAGCGTATGTCGCCCTTGGCGATCGGCGGGTTTGCCTCTGGCCCGGACTGCCCGGTCAGACCGGTCATCGATGCCAGTGACCCCTGGTTGGGACAGCCGATCGTCACGGCAGCACCACCGAACGGATGTGGTGGATCCGCTGACGCCGTGCCCACGTATGCGAGTGACGCAACGATCGGCAATCCGACGGCTGCCAGGATTCGGGCGGTGCGGGAGATGCTCATGGAAACTCCTCGGGTTGATAACTCCCTGATCGGATACCCCTGGTACAAACCCCGAAACGACCGAACGGTGGCAATTCGACACCTCTAGACAACATGCGTTGTCAGAACTACTCTCGGTGGCACAGCTCACACCGAAGCCATGGGAGTGTTCACATGAAGCGCTACGACCTTCGCGCTCGCACGGATCAACTCGATCCCGAGACCGACTACGAAGAGATGTCTCGCATTCTTGCTGCTCAAGAGTTTCCCTGGGATATCAACCAGGCCCTCAGCTTTGCACTGTTCCGCACCTACGCGGTGCCGTCGATCGGCAAACTGCTCTTTTCCACCGGTGAATTCACCGACCGGGTCCAGAAACGCTACGACGACACCAGCCTCATTCTCGACGCCATCCTCGAGCACGGCCTGGGCAGCGACGAAGGTCGATCGAGTGTTCGCCGGATGAATCAGATGCACGGCTCGTACGACATCTCCAACGACGACATGCGTTACGTGCTGGCCACCTTTGTCGTCACCCCGGTCCGCTGGCTCGAGTCGTACGGTTGGCGCCCGCTGACGCCCAACGAAATAGCCGGATCCACCTACTATTACCGTGAACTCGGCCGTCACATGAACATCAAGGACCTGCCCGCCACCTACGACGGATTCGCAAAACTGTTGGACGAGTATGAGCGCGAACACTTTTCGTTCGATCCCGGAGCCCGGGCGGTTGCCGATTCCACGCTCGAACTCATGTGTACGTTCCCGCCCAACAACCTGGCGCCGAAGCCCCTGATCAAGGCATTCGCCTACTCGCTCATGGACGATCACCTACTCGACGCGTTCGGCTACAAGCGTCCACCCGCGGCGGTGAGGGCGCTCTCCCGGAGCGCCCTCAAGGCACGCGGCCACCTCTTACGATTCTTCCCACCGCGCACTACCCGGAAGTTCGCCCGCGATCTTCCGAATATCCGCAGCTACCCGGCCGGCTTCAAGGTCGATCAACTCGGAACTTTCCCCACCGGGTGCCCCGTCAAGCACGCCAAGCCGAGTGAGCAGGCGCAAGCCTGAGTGGCCGAGCGCGAGCAAAGAAGATCAGATCGCGGAATCCAATGCGTACTTGCCCAGACCCGGCGCTCCGGCGAGAAGCGGTCCTAAATCCTTGATGGCGCCCGGACCCGCGCGCCATTCGCGGTAAGCGGCATCGGCCTCGGGGGACGCCCACTTCTCCACGCACAACCAGTGCGCGTCGTCCTCGGCATCGATCACCACGTCGACGCCTTCACAACCGTCGAATGCACGGGTTTCAGCCAAGATTCTCCCGACTACCTCGCGAGCGCTATCAAGGCTTTCCTTCTTCAACCGCAAGTCCAGAATCGCAAAAATCGTCACAGAACACTCCTAGTCGCCAGCTGCAATGGATCGAATTGTTCGCGGCCAGGCTATCGGAAAGTGATGTGCGCCAAGTCGTAGAAGCCATTTTCTCGCCGGCGACTATTCTGTCGTGCATGACCGAGCCTGTAGCCACTGCTGACCTTGCCGACGAAATCGGACCCGACATCCGTAGCTGCGACACGCAGTTCACCCAGTTCGGTGGACGTGAGGTTTTTGCCGGCCCCATCACCACCATCAAGTGCTTCCAGGACAACCTGCTGGTGAAGCAGACCCTCAGCGAACCGGGCAACGGCGGCGTCCTCGTCGTCGACGGTGATGCAAGCATCCATACTGCTCTGGTCGGCGACATCATCGCCGGTCGCGGAGTCGACAACGGCTGGGCCGGAGTGATCGTCAACGGCGCCGTCCGTGACTCCGCAATCCTTCGGACGCTCGACATCGGCGTCAAAGCTCTCGGCACCAACCCGCGCAAGAGCACGCAGACCGGTTCCGGTGAGAAGAACGTGCCCGTCGAAATCGGTGGTGTCACCTTCAATCCCGGTGAAATCGTCTACAGCGACCAGGACGGGGTAGTCGTCCGCGAAAGCTAGAAATGAAGGTCGAGATCAGGCGGGAGCTTCCACCTTGGCGGCCATCCCGCCGATCTCGACCACGTCACCGTCTCGGAGCTGACGACCGCGACGGTCCTCCACCTCGCCGTTGACCGACACCATGCCGTCGGCGATGACCTCTTTGGCTTCTGCGCCGGATTCGATGAGGTTGGCGAGCTTGAGGAACTGACCGAGACGGATCATTTCGTCGCGGATCGGTACTGCGGGAATGTTGGCACTCATGGCAATCATTCTGCTCCTCGCACAAAACCGGACATGAACGGCCACACTGAACAGTGGGACTGATCGACCGGCATGGGAGGAAGCTCGATGGCACCTATCAGCGAGGTAACGGATACAACCGCGGAGTTGGTTGAAACTCCGCCGGAAAATCCCCGGAAAGCACGCCGATTCCAGTCGGGACGGCTGAGCCAGGTCCCGCACATTTCCGGCTTGATCCTCGGAGTTTTCTCCGTCCTCGTTTTCCTGTGGAGTCTTTCGCCGACGCTGCGCCATATCGTCCGGGTCCCACGCGAATACATCGACAACTACTACTTCGATGCACCGGATACGAGCTTGTCGTGGGCGCTCGTCGTCGGATTGCTCGCTGCCGCACTTGCCAGTCGCAAACGCATCGCGTGGTGGCTGTTGACGATTTATCTTGCGCTGATCGTTCTGACCGACATCGTGTCCACGATCACCGACAAGAATCCGAACAATGCCGTCGCCGCGGTGGTGCTGCTGATCATCATCGGAATTCTGATCGCGGCACGTCCCGAGTTCTACACCCGCGTACGACGCGGCGCCGGGTGGAAAGCTCTCGGCGTCCTGATCGGCGGCTTGGCGATCGCTACCCTGCTGGGCTGGGGTTTGGTCGCACTCTTCCCCGGCTCGCTGCCGGAAGGGCAGCGATTCCTCTGGGCACTGAACCGTGTGACTGCTGCGGCGGCGGTCGACAACGAAGTCTTCGACGGCCACCCCCATGCCTTCGTGAATACGATCCTCGGCCTTCTCGGCGCAATGGCCCTCCTCGCCGCCGTCATCACCCTCTTCCGCGCCCAACGATCCAACAACGCACTCACCGGCAACGACGAGTCCGCGATCCGCGGACTCATCCAAGGTTTTGGCGCCGACGATTCCCTCGCCTACTTCGCCACCCGCCGCGACAAGGCCGCGATCTTCGCTCCGAGCGGCAAAGCCGCGGTCACCTACCGCGTCGAGATCGGCGTCTGCCTGGCCAGCGGCGATCCGATCGGCGATCCCGAAGCCTGGCCGCACGCCATCGAAGCCTGGCAGGACCTGGCGTCGAAGTACGGCTGGGCCACCGCTGTCATGGGTGCCAGCGAAACCGGTGCAACCGCCTACAAGCGTGCAGGACTCAACGTCCTGCAACTCGGTGACGAGGCGATCCTGCGTACTCGCGAATTCAATCTCAACGGACGCGACATGCGCCCGGTGCGCCAGGCCGTCACGCGCGTACGACGCGGCGGCGTGACCGTCCGGATACGACGCCACCGCGACGTGCCCCCGATCGACATGTCCGCCGCCATCGTTCGCGCCGACGACTGGCGCGACACCGAAACCGAACGCGGCTTCTCCATGGCACTCGGCCGACTGGGCGATCCGCTCGACGGCGACTGCCTTCTCGTCGAAGCCGTAATAGGCGAAGGCACCGATGACGAATCCGTCGTCGGCATGCTCTCGCTCGTCCCGTGGGGATCGAACGGAGTCTCCCTCGACCTCATGCGCCGCAAGCCGACGGCACCCAACGGTGTTGTGGAGTTGATGGTCTCCGAACTTGCCACGCGCTCCGACGAATTCGGCATCGTCCGAGTCTCGCTCAACTTTGCGGTGTTCCGATCCGTGTTCGAGGAAGGTTCCCGTATCGGCGCCGGCCCGATCCTGCGTATCTGGCGATCGGTGTTGGTCTTCTTCTCCCGCTGGTGGCAGCTCGAAGCCCTGTACCGCTCCAATGTGAAGTACCAGCCGGACTGGGCGCCGCGCTTCCTGTGCTTCGAGGACAATCGCGAACTCCCCCGCGTCGGCTTTGCATCGGCGATCGCCGAAGGCTTTGTTGTTCTACCTACCGTCAGTCGCAGATCCAGCAAGGCAACCCAGCACACCGGAATTCACGAAACGCTGCCAGCCGCACTGGTCACCGCCGAAGGTCTGCACGCCGACGGCAGCCTGCCGGACTCCGCACCGGCGGTGGCAGCACCGGGACCACGACGGCCCGAGCAGGTTCGCGTCCGGATGAACAAACTGGCGACGCTCGCAGACGAAGGCATCAGCGCATATCCCGTCGCTTACCCCCCGACACACACGATTGCCGCGGCGGCACAGTCACCGGAAGGCACCCGGGTTCGGATTGCCGGGCGAATCCTCCGGGTCCGTGACTACGGCGGTGTTGCATTCGCCGACGTGCGTGACTGGTCCGGCGATATTCAGGTACTGGTGGACCAGGACCACGTCGGACGCGAGAAGCTGACGGAGTTCGCTGCCGAATTCGATCTCGGCGACCTGATCGAGGTCAGCGGAACGATCGGTCGCAGCCGCAAGGGTGAACTGTCACTGATCGCGCTCGAATGGCGCATGAACGGCAAGTGCCTGCATCCGCTGCCCGACAAGTGGAAAGGCCTGTCCGATCCCGAAACTCGTGTCCGTCAGCGTTACCTCGACATCGCTCTCAACCCCAAGGCCCGCGACCTGCTCGAAGCCAGAAGTGCCGTCGTCAAGTCGCTGCGTGATTCGCTCGGGAACCGCGGGTTCCTCGAGGTGGAGACGCCGATCCTGCAGCAGGTTCACGGCGGCGCAAACGCTGCGCCGTTCCTGACACACATCAACGCGTACAACCTCGATCTGTACCTACGCATCGCGCCCGAGTTGTACCTGAAGCGGTTGTGCGTCGCCGGCATGGAGAAGGTGTTCGAGATCGGGCGCGTGTTCCGCAACGAAGGTGTCGACTTCAAACACAACCCCGAATTCACGATCCTCGAGGCATACGAAGCGCACAGCGATTACGAGGGCATGATGCGGATGTGCCGCGAGCTCATCCAGGCTGCGGCCGTGGCAGCGTTCGGACGCGAGATCATCATGCGACCGGGACCCGACGGCGAACTGGTCGAGGTCGACATCTCCGGCGAGTGGCCCGTCAAGACGATGCACGGGGCCGTCGCCGAAAAACTTGGCGTCGACGTCTCGCCGGAGACAAGCCTGGAAAAGCTGCAAAAATTGTGCGACGACAACGAAATTCCGTATCAGTCCAATTGGGATGCCGGAGCCGTGGCACAGGAAATGTACGAGCATCTGGTCGAGGACTTCACCGAATTCCCGACGTTCTACACCAACTTTCCCACCTCGATGTCGCCGCTCACCCGACCACACCGCAGCATTCCCGGCGTCGCCGAGAAATGGGACCTCGTGGCGTGGGGAGTGGAACTCGGAACGGCGTACAGCGAGCTGACCGACCCGGTTGATCAGCGCAATCGTCTTACCGAACAGTCGATGCTGGCGGCCGGCGGCGACCCGGAGGCCATGGAGTTGGACGAGGAGTTCCTCCAAGCTCTCGAACACGCGATGCCGCCGACGGGTGGACTCGGAATGGGCGTCGACCGTGTTGTCATGCTGATCACCGGCGGCAGCATCCGCGAAACCTTGGCGTTCCCCCTCGCGAAACCACGCCAGTAATCGAGGCTCAGGTGCCGGGACTGTTCCACGTGAAACCACCGGGCGAGTTGATGACGGTCGGCGGGGACAGCCTGCACGTGCTCGTGGAGGGCGACGGACCCGCCGTCGTCCTCTGCGGCGGACTGGCCGGCAACTGGTTCGACTGGGACGACTGCGCGCGCAACCTCAGCCGCGACCACACCGTAATCCGGTTCGATCGACCAGGCTTCGGACTCAGCTACCCCTCCTTTGAAGTCCCGACCGTACATAGCGAAGCGCAACGCATCGCCGACGTACTCGACGCCGCCGGAATCACCGAACCAGCTGTGGCGGTGGGGCATTCGATAGCCGGATTTTACGTCGAAGGTTTTGCCAGACTGTTCCCCGAACGGACGGCGGGCATCCTGCTCCTCGACTCCAGCGCCGAGAAGAACCCGAAGCGAATCATCCCCCGCCACCTCCTTCTGGCAGCCTCACATGCGGCAGCCGCAACCTTCAGCACCACTGGGCTGCAACGACTTCTGGGCACAACCACTCGAAAAATTCTCAACCAGTCAGTGCCACCGACAGGCCCGTCCCACACAATGGCCGAATGGGTTCGTCACATCTACCGCGAACCGCACTACCTCGAAGCCGCCATGATCGAATACGTCGCGTACACCGACATGGCCATGGAGCTCAACAATTTACGCGAGTCCGAGGATCACCGACTGCCGGGCATCGGCATCAGCGTCGTAGCTGCCCACACCGGGCACTCGACACCGTGGTCGGTGTCCTGGATGGCCAAACAACAGCGGCTCGCAACCTACCTGGGCGGGAGCTTCCACGTCCTGCGTCCCGCCCACCATCACGCGATGATCGATCAGCCAGACCAACTCGCCGATCTGATTCGATCCGTCGAATGAGAATGCTATTCTCATTTTTATGGTCCTCGCGAACGGTTCGTCGCCACAGGTGCTTGCCAGCCTGAAAACCTTCACCTCCGACTTCGGACTGGCCTCGTTTCAGCCGACACCGGAGCGCTCGCTGATGCGGGCCGATCTCACCGACAAGCTGCGGTCACACGCGGGCCAGGCCTCCTTGGGTGTGCTGATGACCGTTGCCGATTATGTGACCTCCGACCCCGCCTTGGTGGCCTGCCGACCCGATTGGACTGCAACCCAGGATCTCTCGCTACATTCCGCCGGTCCACTGACCGAGGGACCGATCGTCGTCGACAGTAGGCTTGTGCGCATCGGCAAAAAGACGATCATCGTTTCTGCCGATGTCTACGACGGCCACGGCCGCACGGACCTCCGCGAGTTGGCCGCGGCGATCGACTCGGGCAGCGGACCAACCCTGGCCGCTCGTGGTCTCGTCACTTTCGCCCGGATTCCTCGTTCGGCCGCGGGCGACGCGGATTCGTATACCCCGGACCAGTGGATCGGCACACTCAGAGAGCATCCGACCCAAGCGGTCGAGGGAACGATCTACTCCCGACTCGGAATGCGCGTCATCGATGCTTCAGCGGGCGTTCTCGAACTCGACCTCACACCGTTTGTGGTCAATCAGATCGGCACGATCATGGGTGGCGCGCAAGCACTGCTCGTGGAATCGGCAGCCCAGGCTATGCGCCCCGAACTGGTTGCAACAGACATGCAGATGCACTACCTGTCACAAGTCCGCACAGGACCTGCGCGATCCCATGGCACGGTGATCCGCGACGCTTCGGATCACGCCGTGCTGAGCATCCAATTGGTAGACGCCAGTGCGGATGACCGACTGCTGGCATTGGCAACAGTGACTCTCCACAAACCGCTACTCACGCAGCCCAACTATCCAGAATGACACTGACCGCGTGATTCAAGCGAAGAGCGTCGCCGCCCCAGTCGGGCACTATCGCATCGTCCGCGACCTCTCCGCTGAGCAAGCGATCCGCGAAACCCACTGACGGCGGAGCCGGTTCCATCACCGAACCGCCACGAAGACGGAATTCGAATTGCTGCTCGCCGCGCGCTGTAATTGTGAATTCATCGCGGTGCAACGCCCGATGACACGTGCCGCACAACATGATCAGGTTGTCCAGGTCAGTCTTCCCACCAGCGCGCCAGAACCGAACATGATGAGCGTGCAGGAATCGAGTTCGTCCACATCCTGGTGTGCGGCAACACCCGTCGCGGTACATGAGCGCCATCACTTGCTTTGCGCTGGTGATGCGAGTGCGCCGACCAAGACTGAGCATGCATTTCTGCTTGGTGCTTGCTGCCCGCACCCGTGCATCACACAACACTTCGTCGGCGTCAGCGTCCTCGAGCGCGGGCCCACCGGGCACTCGCATAACCTTGTCCTCGCGTAGAAACACCACTTCGGCTGGGCGGCTACGCTTACCGGCATCCTTTGCTACCGAGACGATGTCAGCCATAGCCACCAGCGCCGGTCCGATATCGCGTGGCGGGCGTTTTTGTGGCTCTTCAGACTCTTCAGATTCGTCACCGGTGCGCGTGCGGTCCCGCTCCGCATTTGCCAAGGCCGCCAATACTTTTGCGCCGTCTTGGGCTGAGAGACGTCCCCGGAAAACGAAGTCGCCGGTGTCCGGATCCCAGTGCCATCGGGTTTCGAATCTGTCCAGCTTCGGCTTACCCTGATCATCGCTCGTTGCCTTGCGCAATCCGGCAACAAGACGGTCGATCTGACCAGCCGGAGCGCTCGTACCAAGACGCACCATCTGTTCGTCGTTGAGTGGTGTGGCAACGCGCGTCAAAGATCGCACTTTGGAATAGGACAAACGGCCTTCTTCGAACGCAGCACGCATGCTCGGCAATGTGGTGAGAGCTTTTGCAACCCGGACATATTCGCGCCCGGTGTGTTGGCTCAGCCCACACTTCCACGAAAGCCAATGGGCGCAGGAATGCAGGCCTGGCCCCGTCCAGCCGCGAGACTCGTCGAACCGCGCCACCAAAGTAAGGAATCTGGCCGTTGCCGCAGCAATATGCCCGGCAAGTGAGCAGATTTCGGTACCGAGTCGATCGACCGTGTCCCTGTCTGTTTCCGTCATGATGTTCCCCCACCCTACGAATGTGCGTCGACCCTAACCGCAGGTACCGACAGGTTTGCCGAAAAACGTCCCCGCGGGGACGTTTCGACCCGAGGCCCCGCCCTTCTCACTCACCAAGACTGTCGAAATTCGAACGCACTCAACCTGTTAGAACAGTTGAGTGAAGCTAGGTATGTTGACCGCGGCCCTACCGATGCTCAACCTCGAGGAAATTGCCACGTGGCCGAGCGCCGGGCGGCAGTTCTACGAAGCTGCTCACCTGCCGGTCGAGACTTTCGGGTCCCGTGAGGCGGACAAGACCTGGGACCTCCTGGCGCGGCATGATCTGTCGATTTCCGCCCTCGCGTACTACGAGAACAACCTTCACCCCGACCCGGTTCGCCGCGAGGTTATCAGAACCCACCTGAAGTGTGTGATCGACACGGCGTCGGCGCTGGGTGTGCCGTACGTGGGAACGTTCATCGGCCGTGACTGGACACGGACAGTCGCCCAGAACATGGCCGACGGCTACCCGGCCAACCTCGCCTACTCTCCTGAACTTTGGGAGTGGATGTTCGATTTGGGTCTCTATTTGAACTGGGATCCTTCGCATTTGGTGTGGCAGGGCATCGATCCACTGACGACTATCGCGCCGTATGCGCACCGGATCGTGCACGCACAAGCCAAGGACGTCGAGATCCGGCAAGACCGACTCAACCGGTATGGGATCTTCGGCAAAGCTGCTCGCGAGAACCCCTGGGATGCCGGCTGGTGGCGATACCGAGTCCCCGGACGGGGGCAAATCGATTGGAGCCCCATCGTCGAGGCTTTGTACGAGCACGGCTTCACCGGAACGCTGTCCGTGGAACATTAGGATCCCGTCTGGCGCGGTGGAGAAGAGCGCATCAAAACGGGGTTGAAGATCGCCGAGACCACTCTGCGACCGCTACTCGTCTTGTAACAGACCACTGAGCCGTAACACCCCTGAGCCGTATCACCCCTGAGCCGTATCACCCCTACCGAGAAGAGAAACACCTTGCCTGACAATATTTTCCGCGACAACGACTGGTGGCGCAGCGCCGCGATCTACCAGGTATACATCCGCAGCTTCGCCGACGGAAATGGTGACGGCGTCGGCGACATCGCCGGAATCCGAAATCGCTTGAGTTATCTGGCAGAGTTGGGTGTCGACGCCATCTGGGTCAATCCGTGGTACCCGTCGCCGATGGAGGACGCGGGCTACGACATCTCCGACTACCGCAGCATCGAACCGTCTTTCGGAACGATGGAGCAGGCCGAGGCCATGATCACCGAAGCTCATGATCTCGGCATGCGCGTCATCCTCGATCTGGTACCCAATCACGTCTCCGAGGCCCACCCATGGTTCCAGGAAGCCTTGCTCGCACAGCCCGGATCGCCTGAACGCGACCGGTTCCACTTCCGCCCCGGCAAAGGCGCGGCCGGCGACGAGGCCCCGAACGACTGGGTCAGTTCCTTCGGCGGTCCCGCGTGGACGCGAATCAAGGATTCGGACGGCAATCCAGGTGAGTGGTACCTACACCTGTTCACTCCGGGGCAGCCGGATGTGAACTGGCGCAACGACGATATCCGCGGCGACTTCGAGACCACGTTGCGGTTCTGGTTCGACCGCGGTGTCGACGGATTCCGCATCGACGTCGCTCAATCACTGTGCAAGGACGCGGATCTGCCCGACCTGAACGGGCTGACATATCCCACGCCGATCCCCGCCGACGGCTCCGAACCGGTGGAGCATCCGCACTTCGACCGCGACGAGGTGCATGACATCTACCGTTCGTGGCGGGCGGTGGCCGACAGTTACGACCCGCCGCGCGTTTTTGTCGCCGAAGCCTGGGTGGGCAACCCCGCACGCCTCACTCGTTACCTGCGCCCGGACGAACTCCACAGTGCGTTCAACTTCAACTTCCTGCTCGCACCGTGGAACGGATCGACTCTGCGCAGCGTCATCGACACGACGATCACGTCGCATGCTGCGGTCAATGCTTCTCCCACCTGGGTGCTGTCCAACCACGACGGCGTCCGCCATCTGTCGAAATACGCGAGGCCGCAAACAGATTCGCGTACGTGGTTCCTGAGTCAGATCCGCGACATCCCGGGCGACTTCGAACTCGGCGAGCGCCGGGCGCGTGCAGCGGCGATGCTGATGCTTGCTCTCCCCGGCGGTGTCTACATCTATCAGGGCGAAGAACTCGGCCTCGCCGAGGTGGAGAACATCCCGGACGATCAGTTGCAGGATCCGATCTGGGAACGCACGGGGCACCGCGAACGTGGCCGCGACGGCTGCCGTGTGCCACTACCGTGGTCGGGCGACACCGCGCCGTACGGGTTCAGCCCCGCGAACGCCAATCAAGCGCCCTGGCTGCCGCAGCCCCAGGGCTGGGGTGAGCGCACAGTGGAGTTCCAGACGGGCAATGCCGACTCCACTCTCGAGCTGTACCGCAGTGCTCTGGCCCTACGGCGCAGTCTGTCGGCGCTGGCCACCGAGCCGCTGACCTGGATGAGCGGTGACAACGATCAGGTTCTGGACTTCCGGCGCGGCAGTACGCTGCGCGTCGTCGTGAACATCTCCTCGGAATCGATCCCGCTTCCCGACGGAGAGGTTCTGCTTGCCAGTGGTCCGCTCCCCGGCAACGGCACGATCCCCGCCGACACGGCCGTCTGGCAAGGTGTCCCGTGTGCAACTACTCCTGATCCGACATGCGCTCCCTGAACTGGCAGAGGTCACCGAGGGTCGTGCTGATCCTGCGCTGACCGACGAGGGCCACGCCCAGGCACACCGACTGCCTGCGGCGTTGGCCCCGTACCGGATCACGGGACTGTTCAGTAGCCCCCAGAAGCGGGCCCTGGAAACCGCGGCACCCGTATCGGACGTTCTGGGACTACCGATCACCGAGCACGCCGGGCTGGCCGAGTACGACGCCGAGCAATCGCACTACATCCCGATGCACCAGGTGTTGGAGCGAGCACCGCAAACCTACGAACGCATCAAAGCCGGTTGGTTACCCGAATCGGTCGACGCCGACGCATTCCGGGTGCGTGTCCTCGCAGCGATCGACGACATCGTCGCCGCTACAGATAACGACGCCACCGTTGCGGTGTTCTGCCACGGCGGCGTCGTCAATATCGTTCTGCAGGAGCTACTCGGCCTGGAGCGTCCGCTGACGTTCCCGATCGAATACGTCTCCGTCACTCGTGTTCTCGTGTCCCGCAACGGCAACCGTCGGGTTGCGTCGGTCAACGAAACCGGTCACGTTCGAAACATGTTGCGCGTCTAGCTCATCTCACACGTTGTGGCACGCCACCTGGTGTCCGCCGTCGACGAGTCGTAGCTCCGGAACTTCCTCGGCGCAGCGATCCGTGGCGAGCGGGCACCGGGTGCGGAAGCGGCAACCACTCGGCGGGTTCAGCGGCGACGGAAGTTCGATGACCTTCTGTTCGACGTTCTGCGCCGCGGTGACTGTTGCATCGGGATCGGGGATCGAAGACAGCAGCAACTGCGTGTACGGATGCAGCGCACGGTTCTGCATGTCTTCTGCGGGAACGATTTCGCAGATGCGACCCAAGTACATGATCATCACTCGGTCGCTGATGTTCTTCACAACGGCCATGTTGTGCGCGATGAACAGCAGTGACAGTCCGTGCCGCTTCTTGGCATCCTCGAGGAGGTTGAGGATCTGCGCCTGCACCGAGACGTCGAGGCTGGAGACGGGTTCGTCGCAGATCAGCACCTTGGGGTCGAGCATCAAAGCTCGTGCAATGCAGACACGCTGACACTGACCACCCGAGAGCTCGCGGGGTGTGCGGTCCCAGACCATATCGGGGTCGAGGCCGACCTCGGCGAGGACGGCGCGGGCGCGGGCCTCGATCGCTGCCTTGTCCTCACCGCCCCAGATCGACGGTCCTTCGGTCACGAGCGCCTTGACCTTGCGGCGCGGGTTGAGTGAGGAGATCGGATCCTGGAAGATCATCTGAAGCTGAGTGCGGCTGCGACGCAACTCTTCCGAGTCCAGGGCCGTCATCTCCACGTCGCCGAGGCGAATGGAACCCGATGTCGGGGACGGCAACTGCATGATGGCTCGCCCGGCGGTGGACTTACCGCAGCCGGATTCACCGACCACACCGAGGGTTTCACCCGCAGCGACGGTGAAGCTGATTCCGGAGACGGCATGAACTGTCTGACCCTTGCCGACGTTGAACTCGACAACAAGATCTTCGACGGTCAATGCGTCGTCGAGCGTCAACGGCTTCTTGGTATCGATTGCTGCAGTCATCAGACCATCTCCTTCACTGCGAGCGAGAGGCCCGCTGCGGTCTTGCCGGCCTTCTCGTTGGCTACCAATGCCGCTGTGCCCTCAGGGGTGTCGACGGGGAAATGGCACGCAAACGAGTGGCCGTCGGACGTGTTGTCGCCCGGTCCGCCGAGTGCGAGTGCCGGGTCGCCGGTCAGGCAGTCGTCTTGGGCATATCTGCAGCGAGCTGCAAAGCGGCAACCGGTCATCGGCTTCGTCATGTCCGGCAGTCCGCCCGGAATGGTTTGCAGCACCGTGTGCGTCGGTGATTCGAGTCGCGGAATCGCGGCCATCAGCGCTTCGGTGTACGGGTGCCGTGGACGTGAGAAAAGCTCTTCCGTCGCCGAGGTTTCCACGACGGAACCGGCGTACATGACGGCGACGCGATCGGACCGTCCCGACACCACGCCCAGGTCGTGACTGATGAGGATCACGGCCATGTTCAGCTTGTCGTTCAGTGATGCGAGCAGATCCAGGATCTGCTTCTGCACCGTCACATCCAGCGCCGTGGTCGGCTCGTCCGCGATCAGCAGCTTCGGCTCGCAGGCCAGTGCCATCGCGATCACCACTCGCTGGCGCATACCGCCGGACAGTTCGTGGGGGTACTGGTCGAGGCGGCGCTTGGGCTCCGGGATTCCCACCATCGACAGCAGTTCCGCGGCGCGGTCGCGGGCCGCGTCCTTCTTGAGGCCGAGATGGAACTTCAAGGATTCGGTGATGTGCGTGCCGATGCGCTTGAACGGGTTGAGCGAGGTCATCGGGTCCTGGAAGACCATGGCGATCTCCGGGCCCCAGAAGTGCTTCATCTCGGACTTTTTCATCGTCGACATGTCGCGGCCGGCAAACGTGACCGTTCCGGTGATGTCGAGAGCCGGCCCCTTCTGGAGCAAGCCCATGATGGTGCGGCCGAGAACCGACTTGCCGGAACCCGATTCGCCGACGATGCCGAGAGTTTCACCCTCGGAAACGTGGATCGAGACACCGTCGACGGCCCGCAGTTTTCCCCGGGGAGTCGCGAATACGGTTCGGATGTTGTCCGCTTGCAGCAGCGGTACGCCATTTGTCACTGAAGTGGTCACAGCTTGCTCCGATACTTCTCACCGATGAGGTTGAACGAGAACACCGTCAGGAAGAGGAAGACGCCGGGCACCAGAACGATGAACGGGTGCTTCTCCACGATGCCGCCCTGGCCTTCTGCGATCATGTTGCCCCACGTGGGATCCGGCTGTGCGATACCGAGTCCGAGGAAGCTGAGCGAGGCCTCCGCGACGATCAGGCCGGACACGGCAACGAGGCCGAGTGCCGCGACGGGAACAAGAACGTTGGGTACCAACTCTCGCCAGATGACGCGCCATTTGGTGGCACCCATCGCCCGGGCAGCGAGGACGAACTCGCGTTGGGCGACCACTATCGTATTGGCTCTTGCTATTCGAACCATGCTGGGAATGCAGAGGATCGACAGTGCCAGCGTGATGTTGCGCAGGTTCGACGTGAGGACGGCAGCAAGTGCGATCAGCAGAACCAGAGACGGAATTGCGAGCAACGAGTTGGTGAGGATCCCGACCACGGCATCGACCTTGCCCCGGAAGTATCCGGCCATGACGCCGATCGTGCCGCCGATGACGATACCGATGAGCACCGCGCAGATTGCGACGGTCAGCGAGGCACGCGCTCCGTAGAGCGCGCGGGCCAGGAGATCGAGACCGAAGTTGTTGGTACCGAGCGGATGCTCCGAAAGCAGGCTGGGAGGCGCGAAGCCGGGCTCGGCCAAAGTCTTGACCGTGTCCTTGTACTCACCGAGCGGCAGGAGCGGCGCGATGATCGCCGCAACAACCAGCGCTACCAGCCAGATGCAGGCCAGCCAGTACGACAGGTCGAATTGGCTACCCCACTTGGCGATACCGACCTTCCCCAGTCCCTTGAACAGGAACACCAGGGAGGCCAGGCCGATGACGATACGAACCATCATCATGATGCCGGACCCGAAGAGGGCTGTGCCGAGCAGAGCGATACCGACGACGGTCAGGATCGTGCCGATCAGGACCAGATTCTTCGGCTTCTCCAGCGTTTCTATCGGACCGGGGGCCAGCAGGACGGTCTGCTGCCGATATGTCATCACCTCGGACGGGGCCGGCGACGGGGCCGCTCCGTCGGGCGTCACTTCAGACATGGACACGACGACTCCTCGGGTCAAGATAGGTGTACAGAACGTCGATCGCACTGTTGACGACCACGTAGATGACGGCGATCACGACCACCGCACCCAACAGCATCGGCGAATCGCCTTGTTGTGCAGCCCGAACGATGAGTGTGCCCATTCCGGGCAGTGAGAACAGCGTCTCGACGATGACGGTACTGCCGATCATGCCGCCGAGCGCCAGACCCATCATGGTGATGAGCGAGAACGACGACGGCCGCAGTGCGTCACTGAACAGGACACGCAGCGTGGGCATGCCCTTGGCCTTCGAGGCGAGGATGTAATCCTCACGCAGGGTAGTCACGAGGTCGCTACGCAGCACGCGGGTGAACATCGCCATCTCGAGAAGGCTGATAGTGATTGCGGGAAGTATTGCGTGCGACAGGTTTCCGGAGATGCTGTCACCGATACGCACCCACTGCGAGCGGGGGAACCAGCCGAGCCAGTTGACCGTCACCATGATCAGGAGCAAACCGGCCAGGAAGCTCGGAATCGACAGAACACCGAACGTTGCAGCGCTGATGACGCGGTCGATGACGCCACCCTCGTGATGGGCCGACCACAGTGCAAGCGGAACAGCGACAACAAGCGCGATGACAAGACCCATCACTGCAAGCTGAACGCTGACCGGCAGAGCCGAACCGATTGCCGTGAGGACTTCCTGCTGCGGCGGAACCAGCGAGGTACCGAGATCACCGGTCAGGGCGCTCGTCAGCCAGTCCCAATAACGAACCAGGAGTGGATCGTTGAGTCCGAGCTGCTGACGCATTTCCTCGTACTCGGCGGGGGAACGACCCTCACCCAATACCGCGACCGCCGGGTCACCGGGGATCAACGACGCCAGCACGAAGGTTCCGAAACTGACGATGAGGAGCACAATGACGAGCTGGCCCAACTTCTTACCGATTGCGCCGATGTTCATAGCTTTCGTCTCCTTCGGGCAGCCAACTCGCACTTCACAGCAATTCCTCGTATCTCATTCGTCTCTGTCAAACGTGTCCGGCCCCGCGAGGCCGGACACGTTCAGTTCGAGTCAGGACTTCCAAACGCTGTCGAACAGCATGATTCCGTCGATGCTCTGCTTCAGACCGTGAACGTTCTGGTTCCACACGTCCAGCGTCGGGACGTTGCCCCAGACGATCCACGGCACCGTCTCGGTGGCGCGTTCCTGAATCTTGGCGAGAACAGCCGTCTTGTCCTCGTCGTTGGTGGCAACACCGAGCTGATCGAGCAGGACGTCCATTTCGGCGTCGGCGTAGTTGGTGACGTTGTTACGGCCGCCGGACTTGATGCCCGTGTAGAGGCGCTCGAACGGGTCGGCCTCGGACAGCGAACCAGCTGCTGTGCTCATGTCGTAGTCATTGTCGACGTACATACGCTTGACCAGATCTCCTGCACCGGTGACGTACTCGATCTGCGCGTCGAATCCGACGGCGTTGAGCATGGCCTGTACGCCGAGAGCTGTTGCCTGCGCGGACGGCTCCTGGATGGAGAGGAAAGTGACCTTACCGTCGTAGCCGTCGGCCTTGGCCTGATCGAGCAGTTCCTTGGCCTTGGCCGGATCCACACCGGTCGGCGCGACGTCGTTGTGCCAGCGCGAGGTGTCCTGGAAGATCTCCTGGCCGGGCAGGCCCTTGCCGTTGTTGACGCGGGTGTTGAGCGTCTCGGGGTCGATGGCCAATGCCATTGCCTGACGAACGCGCAGATCCGAACCGGGGCGACCTTCGGCCATGTTGACGTTTGCGATGTAGCCGAGCGACGGGATGTCGATGAAGCCCGGGTTGCCGTTCTCGATCAGATCGAGGATCGGGGTGAGCGTGCGCATGTAGGCCGCGTCGATGCCACCGGTCTTGAGAGCCTCGGAAGTGGGCTGAGCTCCGACGATGCTGATGAGCTTGAGCTTGTCGACCTTCGGCGCACCGCCGAAGTAGTCGGAGCGGGCAGCGAGCAGGAGTTCCTCGTTGGGAGCAAAACGCTCGAGCGTGAATGCGCCTGCGCCGATAGGCGTGAACTGATCACCCTGCTGCGCGGCCGGAGCGACGATCATGCCGGGGCCGGTGGAGAGCATCGACTGGATACCGGTCCACGGATCGACGAGGTTGAAGACAACCGTCGACGCGTCCGGGGTATCCATCGAGGCAACCTTGGCTGCCCACAGGCTCGACTGCGCTGCCTTGTTGTTGACGTAACGGTTGATGCTGTCGACAACTGCCTTGGAATCGAGCGTCGTTCCGTCGCTGAACTTGACGCCGTCACGGAGCTTCAGCGTCCACGTCTTGCTGTCCGAACTCGGCTCGAGGGACTGCGCCAACTGGGGCACAAACGTCTTCTCGATGGGGTCGTATCGCATCAGCACGTCGTAGATCGCGCTGAGCTCACTGCCACCTGTTGCGCCGGCAACCTGGATTTTCGCCGGATCGAGCGATGTCACCGCGGAATAGCCACTGAACGTCAGCGTGCCACCGGTGGTCGGGGTGCCGGGATCGGCCTGTTCGTTGACCATTCCGATCTTGAGCGCGGAACCCGACTCGACGGATTCACCGCCGCCGCTCGAGCCGTTGTCGGCACACGACGCCAGAAACATACTTGCGGTGATCGCCAGTGTGACCGCAGCTAGTCTGCGATGTCCACGGCGGGAACTACGACTCATTCTGATGCCTCCAAGGCAGGAAAAACTGTGACTTCTTGTTGAACAAGAAACAGTGTGTGATGCGACGCACAGAATGGTTCAAGCGAGTCCCGCTCAGTGGAATTTGTTAAGTTGCGGTCCTCAACGGTTAAGTCAATAGGCCCTGGCCTGCACATTTCGTCAAATCAAAGAGACCTATCGGTCTAGTCTCGAGCTAGTCCCGATCTAGGGTGGCTTCCTCCAGATCGAGCTCACGCAGTACCTTCCGTAGGACCTCGTCGTCGATGCGGCCGCCGTCGCGTTCGGCAATGAATACCGTCCGCTCGGCGTCGATCATCTCGAGACGCAAAGCCCGGAATGCCGCTGACGGACTCTCCCCCAGATCGTCGTCGCTACGCCCGAGCCGTTCCCACGCCGAGTTGGCTCGGTGCGTGTTCCAGGTCCGCAGGATGTCCGCGGCTCGGCCTCGCACCGCGGGCACGCCGCCATCCTGCTCCCCAACCAGCTCGTCCAATCGCGCCGCCGCTGCCCGCGCCGCCTTGTCCTGCGCCGCCGCCTCCGCTCTCGCGTCGGACTGCGCTTCGGACCCCTGAACACCGAGCGTGCGGATCACCCACGGCAGCGAAAGACCGTGCAAGAGCAACGTTCCGACCACGACGACAAAAGTCAGGAACAGGATCAGGGAACGCCCCGGGAACTCCTCACCGCTGTTCACCGTCAAGGGAATGGCAAAAGCCGCTGCCAGCGACACGACTCCGCGCATACCGGCCCACGACACGACAAATACCGATCGAACCGAAACATCCGGTTCCCGCGCCCGGATCCGCGGCGACAACCACCGTGGCAGGTACGTGAACGGAAAGACCCACGCAATCCTCACCACTACAACAGTCGCGAGCACCGCGATGGACGCCCACACCACCATCGACGTGTTGTACCCCTGCAATCCGCTCACAACACTGGGCAATTGGAGCCCGATCAACAAGAACACAAACGACTCCAGGATGAGGTCGACGGCCTTCCACACCGCCGTATCCTGCAGGCGTGTCGCATAACTCGCCCGAGTGGAACGCTGCCCCAGGAACAGTCCGGCAACCACCACGGCAATGACGCCAGACGCGTGAATCTCCTCCGCAGCCAAGTAGGTGAAGAACGGCACCACCAAGCCGATTGCGCTCTCCATCACCGGATCACGAAGTTTGCCACGCACTTTGGAGATCACGAACCCCACCGCCAGCCCGATCGCCGTTCCGCCGAGCGCGGCAACGACAAAAGTCTCGAAACCACTGGCCAATGTCGCGCCCGTGCCCACAGCGGCCGCCAAAGCCACCTTGTATGCCGTCAAGGCGGTGGCGTCGTTGAGCAGACTCTCGCCGCCCAGGAGAGTCATGATCCGACGCGGCAGCCCGAGTCTGCGTCCGATTGCGCTCGCCGACACCGCATCCGGCGGTGCCACAATCGCACCGAGAACCAATGCAGCGGCAACCGAGAACTCCGGCACGATCAGATATGCGACCAAACCGACCGCGGCCGTCGTCGCAAGGGGCAAGCCCACCGCGAGGAAACCGATGGGGCGCAGGTTCGATCGCAATGCCAGATATGAACTGTCCAACGCCGCCGAGTACAGCAGCGGCGGTAGCACCACGAACAGAACAAGATCCGGATCGAGCTCGAGATCAGGTACGCCAGGTATCTGACACGCGATCAACCCGAAGACCACCAGCATCAACGGCGACGACAATCCGAATCGACGCGCAACCGCTGCGACCAGCAAAGCCGCTACAACAACCCCCAGTAATATGCCGTTCACTCTGGCAGCATGCAGGATCGGCGGCCACCGTGCACTATGGATAGTGATGAAAAAGATCCTGAAGCGCGTCGCCTCCCGCACACCGGCACCCGAACCGGCGGCAAGCGGTTGCGAAGAATTGGCTGAAACGCCCGAAACCGACCCGGCTGCTTTAACTCCCGGAGTCTGCCAAGGATGCGCCGAACTGGGCGAGGACAACTGGTCACATCTACGAATCTGCCTCACCTGCGGCCACGTCGGATGCTGCGATTCCAGCCCGCACCAACACGCCACCACCCACTATCGCGCGACCGGACACCCCGTCATGCGCTCCCATGAACCCGGAGAGTCCTGGCGCTGGTGCTACGTCCACGATCTGATGGGCTAGATACCCCGAAATACACCGAAGCAAAATACACCGAAGCCGGAGATGCAGTGCGCAGCTCCGGCTTCGGTTTTTCCGTATTCAGTTATTCAGATTCCGTCAGTTGGTCTTCCACGCCTCGTCGAAGAACATGATGCCGTCCATGCTCTGCTGGACGCCGTGAACGTTCTTGCCCCACACGCCAAGCCACGGCGTGTTTCCGAGGATCTGCCACGGCACAACCTCAGTGGCGCGTGCCTGGATCTTGGCAAGAACCTCCTTCTTCGCGTCGTCAGACGTCGCGACACCCAACTCGTCGAGCAGCGTATCCATCTGAGCGTCCGAGAAGCTTGTTGCGTTGTTGCGGCCGCCGGTCTTGAGGTTCGAGTACAGACGCTCGAACGGATCGGCTTCCGGAAGGTTGGCGGAACCAGTCGACATGTCGAAGTCGCGGTCGACGTACAAACGCTTGACGACGTCGGAAACCGAGTTGACGTACTCGATCTGGAAGTCGAAGCCAACGGCGTTGGCCATGGACTGCAGTGCGAGAGCCATCGCCTGAGCCGAGTTCTCCTGCAGGGTCAGGTACGTGATCTTGCCGTCGAAACCGTCGGCCTTTGCCTCGTCGAGAAGCTGCTTGGCCTTGGCCGGGTCGACGCCGATCGGAGCCTCGTCGTTGTGCCAGCGCGAGCTGTCCTGGAAGATGACCTGCCCCGGAAGACCCTTGCCTTCGTTGAGTCGGTTGTCGAGTGCAACGGGATCCGTGGCCAGCGCCAGTGCCTGACGCACCCGGACGTCGGCACCCGGGCGACCCGGAGCCGTGTTGATCAGGGACAAGTAGGACAGCGACGGAATGTCGACGAAACCTGGGTAGCCCGAGTCGATGAGATCGAGCACGTTCGGAAGTGATCGCATGTACGTGGCATCTGCGCCGCCGCTCTTGAGCGACTCACTCGTGGCCTGCGAACCGACAATGCTGATCATGCGCAACTTGTCCAGGTTCGGGGCGCCGGCGAAGTAATCCTCACGCGCGTCGAGAATCAGTTCCTCGTTGGGAGCGAACTTCTCGAGTGTGAACGCACCTGCACCGATCGGCGTGAACTGATCACCCTGCTGAGCGCTCGGCGCAACGATCATGCCGGGGCCGGTAGCGAGCAGCGACTCGATACCCGTCCACGGGTCGACAAGATTGAAGACAACCGTCGACGCGTCCGGCGTGTCGACCGACGCAACCTTCGACGCGTACAGGCTGGACTGCGGTCCCTTGTTGGTGACGTACCGAGCCAAGCTCGACGACACGGCAGCGGAGTCGACCGGCGTGCCGTCACTGAACTTCACACCATCGCGCAGCTTGAGCGTCCAGGTCTTGAAATCCGAGCTCGGCTCCATCGAGTTGGCGAGCTTCGGAACGAACTTCTGCGACGTCGGGTCGTAACGAAGCAGGGTGTCGTAGATCGCCCCGAGCTCCGAGCCGGCCACCGAGCCGGCAATCTGCGTCTTCGACGGATCGAGGCTCGTCACGGCGGAATATCCGCTGAACGTCAGCGTTCCACCCTTGACCGGATCACCCTCGTTGGACTGCACGTTGACGGCACCGATCGAGAGAGCCGAGCCGGACTCCGGCGCGTCGCCGCCGTCCGCTCCACTGTCGGCACACGAGGACAAGAACAAACCGGCGGAAACAGCCAGGGCGACTGCTGCGACCTTTCGACTGCCGCGCCTAGAACTGCGACTCATTTACGAACCTCCAGATCGGACTACAACTGTGATGTGATGCGAAGCTGTCACAGTTTGTGACCTAAGGCACAAGTATTAATTTTTAGTCCCACTCAGTGGAAAGTCGGTGGCCAAGGCCTATGCGCCTTTCCGGCAGCGAGGGTGCTACCAGAAAGGCGCACTGGGGCTACTTCTTCCAGACCTCGTCGAAGAGCAGGATCCCGTCGATACTCGGCTGAAGTCCGTGCACGTTCTGATTCCACACATCCAGAGCCGGTCCGGTGCCCCACACCTGCCACGGCAGGGTCTCGTTGGCACGTTCCTGAATCTTCACGAGGACGGCCTTCTTGTCGTCGTCGCTGATCGCAACACCCAACTCGTCGAGCAACTGATCCATTTCAGCGTCCGAGTAGCCCGTGGTGTTGTTACGCCCCCCGGTCTTGAGGCCCGTGTAGAGACGCTCGGAAGGGTCTGCCTCGGTGAGGTTGAGAGCCGCAGTAGCCATGTCGTAATCGCGATCGGCATACATCCGCTTGACCAGGTCACCGACGTTGTTGACGTTCTCGATCTGGACGTCGAACCCGACAGCATTGAGCATGGCCTGCACAGCGAGCGCCGTGGCCTGCGCCGACGGCTCCTGCATCGTGAGGTAACTGATCTTGCCGTCGTAACCGTCGGCCTTCGCCTGATCGAGCAGTTCCTTCGCCTTGGCCGGATCGACGCCGATCGGAGCAACATCGTTGTGCCAGCGCGACGTGTCCTGGAAGATCACCTGACCCGGCAGACCCTTACCGTCGTTGGCACGGACATCCAAAGTCGACGGATCGACGGCGTACGTCATCGCTTGGCGCACACGCAGATCCGCTCCGGGCCGACCCGGAGCCATATTGACGTTTGCGATGTAGCCGAGCGAGGGAATGTCGATGAAGCCCGGGTTGCCGTTCTCGATCAGATCGAGGATCGGCCCCAACGTGCGTATGTACGCCGCATCGATACCGCCGGACTTCAGGGCCTCGGAAGTGGGCTGCGCACCGAGAATGCTGACCATCTTGAGTTTGTCGACATTCGGCGCGCCGCCGTAGTAGTCAGTACGAGCAGCGAGCAGCATTTCCTCGTTGGGAGCAAACTTCTCGAGCGTGAACGCACCGGCACCGATCGGCGTGAACTGATCACCCTGCTGCGCTGCCGGAGCAACGATCATGCCGGGGCCGGTCGAGAGCATCGGCTCGATACCCGTCCACGGATCAACCAGATTGAAGACAACCGTCGTTGCGTCCGGCGCATCCATCGAGGCGACCTTGTCGATCCACAATCCCGACTGCGGCCCCTTGTTCGTCATGTAGCGGTTGATACTCGCAGTAACGGCTTGCGCATCGAAAGGTGTTCCGTCACTGAATGTCACGCCGTCACGCAGCTTCAACGTCCACGTGGTGCTTTTGTCATTCGGCTCGAGCGACTGCGCCAACTGGGGCACAAACGTCTGCTCGATGGGGTCGTATCGCATCAGCACGTCGTAGATTGCACTGAGCTCGCTGCCGCCGGTGGAGCCCGATACCTGAGCCTTGGCCGGATCGAGTGTCGTCACCGGTGAATAGCCACTGAACGTGAGGGTGCCCCCCTTGGTGGGCGAGCCTGGATCGGCCTGCTCGTTCACCATTCCGATCTTCAACGACGACCCGGAATCGGCCGACTCTCCCCCGCCACCGCCCCCGTTGTCGTCATTTCCGGCACATGAGGCAAGGAACAAACTTGCGGAGATAGCCAGCGCGGCAACTGCCACGCCGCGACTACCTGATCGGGAATTGCGGCTCATCGAAACCTCCAGGTCGGTCGTACAACTGCGGTGTGATGCGAAGTTCTCACAGTTTGTGACCTGAGACACAGTGTTTCGCAAAATAGCCTAAGCTGCGCAAAACGACGGGGGAAACGCATGAGACTGAAGCACATGGGACTGAACCGCATGGGACTCATCAGGGACATCGGCAGTTGGCGACGCGGTGCAAAGCTACAACGACGCCTACGCGACCTCACCGGGACGCTGGTGGTTGTCACCGGAGCAGGCAGTGGCATCGGCCGCGAGACCGCGCTCGCTTTTGCCGCCGAGGGCGCAATCCTCGTCGTGTGCGACGTCAACCTCGAAAGCGCCCAGGACACAGCCGCACTCATCAACTCACCCGCGAGCGTCGGTGGAGCCCAAGCAGTCTTCGGCGGCGGTGCGCACGCGTATCACGTGGACGTGGCCGACGAGCAAGCCATGACTCGATTCGCGGAAACCGTCGCCGCACACCACGGAGTACCCGACATCGTGGTCAACAATGCCGGTATCGGCTTCTCGGGAACCTTCGCAGACACCACACAGCGACAGTTCGAGCGAGTCATGGACATCAACTTCTGGGGAGTTGTGTACGGCTGCCGCGCCTTCTCGCCGATGATGATCAAACGCGGCTCCGGCGGACACATCGTCAACCTCTCGTCCGCCGCGGCATACACACCGCAGAAAGCACTGACCGCATACTCGACCAGCAAAGCGGCGGTGTTCATGCTCTCCGATTGCCTACGTGCAGAACTACTTCCGCATGGAATCGGTGTCAGTACCATCTGCCCCGGCATTGTCGATACCAACATCGTCAAGACCACCGAGTTCGCCGGAACCACTGCAGCGGAACAACTTCGAAATCAAACCAAGGCGGACAACTTCTACCGTCGCCGAAACTTCACACCCGACCGGGTGGCAAGCGCCATCGTCAAGGCGGTGCGAACCAACAAGGCAATTGTGCCCGTCACCCCCGAAGCGAAACTCGGGTACCGGCTCAGCCGGTTCTACCCGAGTTCCATGCGCGTCGGAGCACGCGTCAATGCTCTGTGAGAAATCAGCTTCCGAATGAGATACTTCCCGTGAATCCTTGTCGTACGTCGTCTTTCGTGCGGGGAAGAACTTCATAAGTGTCCGCATACTGCCCACTGAAGCCAGTGACGGTGATGGGTCGACCAACCAGAATAGATGCCGGGTCGATACCCGCCTGGGTGTTCACGAAGATGACAGTGTTTCCTCCTGCTCCCGACACCAAAATCTTGTGTCCGTACGGCAGATCATCGACGACGGGCGCGCTGACGATGCCGGATACCGTGACAAGGCGCCCCTCGCTACTCTCACCGATAGCGCTGAGCGGCAACCGCTCCGGCCGTACCGCCGGGGCGGAACCGAGACGCGTGACCGCGCTCGGCCGAATGACAAGCAGGCCCTCCTGATCTGCGAGGACACCGCTGACCTCAACCCGATCACCAACAGATACGGCCGAATTGTCGGGATCACTGACATAGATGCCCGAATTGCCGCTCTGGAGACCAAATCCCTTGTCGTAAAAGCTGGATTCGAAATCCCCGGACGATGTAGTCGCGGTTCCCGACACCGTAACCTCGGTGCCGATATGCCACGAGCGGGCGACTTGAATCGAATCGACCGTTACCACCGACGGTGTTGACCCTGGCAAGGGTTCGGCAACTGCAGGTGCGCTGGCAAATATTGCTACTCCCACGGCACCTGCAGCCATCCAAGTCAGAACGCGAACATGATTCATCGGCAAATCTCCCATAAGTAGTGAACAGCCGGCAATGGTCTTGCCGCTGACAATACTGAGCTATGGGCAAATGTGAAGCAACCGCACGAAGGGGTCAGGACCCCGAGCTACCGCTGGACCCCAGGGATCCCGTTCCACCGCCGAGGTCCTCGAGTGGATCACTGCCCTCGAATCCGGGAGTGAAGATGTAGGCGTCGGACGTAGTCGTCAGAGACGTGCCTGCCGTGGCAGGTGTTTTTGCACGCCAGTTGACGATCGGATTCAGAACGCCGAACGGGCCGCAACCACTCGCCTTCGGAATGGCAAAATCTTCGGCAACGTTCTCGATGCCGAGGAACTTCACCGCCGTGTCAATTCCCTCAAACTCCGGCGATTCGCCCGGATTCGCGTTCTTCAGACGGAAATTCACCGGTTCCGTCTCGGACCCCAGGTAGCAGTTACTTCCCAGGAAGGCGTTGTTGATCTTCATCTTGACGGGCAGACTGATGTCGAAATCCATCAGGTCACCGTTGAACGATGGAGCCGCGACCGCCTTCACCTCAGCCGTGACACCCGCCAACCCGAACAGATTGTTGAACGGCAGATCGATACCGAGCACCCCGCCCGGCACTGTCATGGGCTTGGCATACAAACCGTTGTGCCCATCAGCGCGAGGAGTGAAGACTGCGCCGTCAGCGGTCTCATCCAAGGCTGACGTGATGATCATGTCCCCAGCCTTGATCGGCAGGTTGAATCCGTTGTTGTCGAACGTTCCATTCAGGACGTCGACCGTCAAACATACCTGCGCACCGACGGTGTCGTTACACACCGCAGCGCCGGGAATCGGCGGCAGGGCCTCCTGCGCCGATACCATCGGTGCCGCCAGGGCAAGTACGGTGCCGGCACTACCGGCTACGACTGCGACGCGGACACCGAATCGCTTTGCCCGCGAACTCTTTACTGAATTCTGCACTACATTATCCTTTGGAATTGTGGAACTTCAGCCACAGATGCGGCCAATCTGCCAGGTCGACAGAAGAATTGAGACGCGAAGGTGGCGAGTGAAGACATCGCCACCTTCGCGTTGACCGTGCGGCCTACTAAGAGCCCGAGCTACCGCTCGACCCGAGTGAGCCCGTTCCGCCACCGAGATCGTCGAGCGGATCACTGCCGTCGATACCACCCGGGTACAGGTATGCCGTCGACACGGTATTGAGCGAGGTCCCCGAAGTTGCGGGCGTCTTGGCTCGCCAATTGACGATCGGATTCAACACACCGAACGGGCCACAACCACTGGCAGCCGGAATAGCGAAGTCGGTTGTCGCGCTCTTGACGGGGCTGACCTTCAACGAACCGGACGGCAATACCTCGAAAGCCGGGCTGGAGTCTGCCGTAGGCGTGAGATGGAAGTTCACCGGCGCTGCCTCGGATCCCAAATAGCAGTTGTTGCCCAGGAAGGCGTTGTTGATCTTCATCCGAACCGGCAGGCTGATGTCCATGTTGGTGATCAGATCGTTGAAAACAGGCACGTCCACCGCCTGCACCTCAGCGGTGACCGCCGCCAACCCGAACAGATTGTTGAACGGCAGATCGATACCGAGCACTCCGCCTGGCACTGTCATCGGCTTGGCGTAAACACCGAAATGACCGTCGTCGCGTGGCAGGAGGACGGTACTCACGCCTTCCCCCGAACCGGCTTCCGCGGCGATGATCATGTCGCCGTCACCGATGGGCAGGTTGAAGCCGTTGTTTTCGAAAGTCCCGCTGTTGACCACGACGGACACACAAGATTCGGCGGTCGCCGGACAAACCGCAGCGCCGGGAATCGACTCGGCAACGGGGTCAGCTGACGCCATCGGCGCCGCCATTGCCAGAACGGTGCCGGCAGTTCCGGCGATTACTGCTGCGCGAACGCCCAGGCGGCGAGCGCGTGAATTCTTGCGAGAGTTGTGCACTGAGACTCCTTCGAATGGTGTGGGAGTGACAGTCGCTGCTTGTGTAATCGACTGCCGGAACCAAACGCAGTGGAGTGTTCTTACTCACAAGTAACAACCTGGACAGATGTATATCACACAGTTTCGAGTCGAAAACAGCCCCAAGGAAATTTCCTTAAAATGGACGATTTATCCGATACGGTGTGTCACACTCAGGGGCGATGAACACCAAACACCTGATTGTGTGCCTTGCCGCGAGCGGCCTGCTCCTCAGTGCCTGCAGCGACGAATCAGCTACCGAGACAATGAGTTCGACAACGAGCGTCGCGTCGTCGAGTGCCGCGGCATCGACGACGACGCCCCCAGTGGCTGCTCCGACCTCGACATCAGCGGTTGAAGCGCCACAGCCCAGCACTCTCGAGCCCAGCGCACTCGCATCGGCGCCGGCACTGCCGAGTGCGCCTCCGGCAGCTGTCGAAGCAAATACACCGATCGACGCACGCTCACCGGACGAAATTGTTGCCGGAGCCGGTGAACGGGGCCAGCGTTACCTCGCAGCACTGCGACTGGCGGGAATCCCGCCGAGCGGCATGGACTCCGCCGAGATCCTCTACGCCGACGGTACCTGCAACGCCATCGCCCAGGGCATGCCGCGATCCGAGGTACTCGCAGAGTTCAAGGCAGTTGGCGACGTCTACGCCCAGATCACACCGATGACGTCACCGCGAATCGCCGAAATCTATGTGGAGACAGCAGAAAACACGTACTGCTGATATCAGGCTTTACCGGCCAGCCAGTTGTGCAGCCACGACGTAGCGGTTGTGCCCGAACCGTCGACCACGTAACGGGTGTAGTCGGTATGGACCTGCGATCCGTAGAAATCGACCAACTGATCGACACGTCGGCTGTTGGCGCCGGGATCAAGTTGCGCCATGAGCGCGGGAAGTCCACCCGCAGTGATCAAGTCGCGGACGATCACAGCTGCTTCGTCGCGCAACGTGAGAGCCGTCGCCGGCGTGGGATCGGAAACCTGTGCCATGAATCCGGCCAGACGCATCACAAAATCGTCTTCGGGCGTCGAGCAGTACAGATCGCCCGCAGCACAGAGAGTGACGGTATCGGCGGACAGCCAACCGAATCCGCCGATGCGAGCACCACTGGCGCCGTTTCCGCCAACCCAGGGACCGACCAACGCATCGGACTCGGATCGACGCGGATCGGACAGCAGACCGACGCCGGCAACACGATTGGGCGGAACGACACCGATGCCTGTCCCGATTTCGGCGGCGAGGTCTCCGGCCGCATCGGCGCCCTGGCTGTACCCGACTATCGCGAATCGAGTGTCACCGCACGATGCCGCCATCGCCCCGATCATGCCGCGCGCGTTGTCGACGGCCTGCTTCTTCGATCTGGCATAAACATTTGATTCCCACGGAAAAGCGGTAGCCGAGTACGTGACGTAGTCGGTTCGTACCGACGACGGGAGACCACTGGTGACCGGTGCGAGCATGCCCGCACCGGGCGAAGCGCCTGACGGCTCCCACGTTCCCGGAATCGCCACGACATACAGTTCGGGGCAGGGCGCTGCGGATGCCGTCGGTGCGCCGACGGCCTGCACTACACCGGCGGCCGCAACAACCGACAACATCGCAACAAAGCGCTTCGCGCCCATCAAACACCCCATATCCAATCAGGCGGGCCCCTGTACTCACCGCAGATATCTGAGCAGCATAGCGGTTGAACGTGGTGCAGGGTGTGGCTACGAAAGTGCGCTTTTGTCGCCCACATACGAAACCGCACCCCACCGTTGTGGTGGGGTGCGGTTTTGTATGTCTCGTGCGACTAGCGCTGCGGAGCCGCCGTCGGGAGGATCGGAGCCGGAAGCGCCGTCTCACCTTCGAGGTAAGTATCCACAGCGGCTGCTGCGGAACGTCCCTCGGCGATGGCCCAAACGATCAGGGACTGACCGCGGCCCATGTCGCCGGCCACGAAGACACCGTCGACGTTGGTGTTCCACTTGGACGTGCGGGCGACGTTGCCACGCTCGTTCAGGTCGACACCGAGATCGGTGAGCAGACCCGGCTTTTCGGGTCCGACAAAGCCCATGGCCAGGAACACGAGGTCAGCCTCGAGCTCGAAGTCCGAGCCCTCGACCTTCTCGAAGCGACCCGACTTCATCTCGACCTCGTGAGCCTTGAGGCCGGTGACCTTGCCGTCTTCACCGACAAACTTCTCGGTGTTGACGGAGAACAGGCGCTCGCCACCCTCCTCGTGAGCCGAAGCCACGCGGTACATCAACGGGTATGTCGGCCACGGAGTCTGCGCTGCGCGAGTCTCCGGGGGACGCGGCATGATCTCGAACTGATGGACGCTGGCAGCGCCCTGACGGTGCGAGGTACCGAGACAGTCGGCGCCGGTGTCGCCGCCACCGATGATGACGACCTTCTTGCCCTTTGCATCGATTGTCGGGGCATCCAGATCACCGAGCTGAACACGGTTGGCGATCGGGAGGTACTCCATCGCCTGGTGGATGCCGTCGAGTTCGCGGCCGGGGATCGGCAGGTCGCGAGCTGCGGTGGCGCCGCCGGCGAGAACCACGGCGTCGAACTGCTCACGCAGCTCGTCAGCCGTGATGTCCACACCCACATTGACGTTGGCCTTGAAGACGGTGCCTTCGGCTTCCATCTGCTCGAGACGGCGGTCGATGTGACGCTTCTCCATCTTGAACTCGGGGATGCCGTAGCGCAGCAGGCCACCGATGCGGTCTGCCCGCTCGAAGACCGTCACTGCGTGACCGGCGCGCGTCAGCTGCTGCGCTGCAGCCAGACCGGCCGGACCACTGCCGACAACGGCGACGCGCTTGTTGGTGGAACGCGCCGCGCGAACCGGCTTGACCCATCCCTCGTCGAAGGCCTTGTCGATGATCTCGACCTCGACCTGCTTGATGGTGACCGGATCCTGGTTGATGCCCAGAACACAGGACGCCTCACAGGGTGCGGGGCACAGGCGACCGGTGAACTCCGGGAAGTTGTTGGTCGCATGCAGACGCTCGATCGCGTCGTGCCAGTGGTCCTTGTACACCAGGTCGTTCCACTCGGGGATCAAGTTTCCGAGAGGGCAACCGTTGTGGCAGAACGGAATTCCGCAGTCCATGCAACGGCTGGCCTGGGTCTTGAGGGTTTCCTTCGGGAACTCCTCGTAGACCTCTTTCCAGTCGAGCAGGCGCAACGGCACCGGCCGGCGAACCGGAAGTTCGCGGGACGTGTGCTTCATGAAGCCGCTTGGATCACCCACGAGCTGCCTCCATCACTGCCTCGTCCACGTTCTTGCCATCCTTCTCTGCGGCCGCGATGGCCAAAAGAACCTTCTTGTAGTCGCGGGGCATCACCTTTGCGAAGTGACCCACCTGCTGCGACCAGTCCGCGAGGATGCGTGTGGCAACCTCGGAACCGGTTTCGTCGCGATGACGTTCGATGGCGCTCTTCAACCAGGTGAAGTCGTCGCCCGAAAGATCCTCGAGGTCCACCAGTTCGGTGTTGAGGTTCTTCTCGAAAGCCCGGTCGGGGTTGTAGATGTACGCGACGCCGCCGGACATACCGGCACCGAAGTTACGTCCGGTGGCTCCGAGGATGACCACCTTTCCACCCGTCATGTACTCGCAACCATGATCGCCCACACCCTCGACGACGGCAGTGGCGCCGGAGTTACGGACTGCGAAGCGTTCGCCGACCACACCGCGAAGCAGAGCCTCACCGCTGGTGGCGCCGAACAGGATCACGTTGCCACCGATGATGTTGTCCTCGGCGACAAAGCCTTCCGCTGCATTGAGCGGCGGGCGTACGACAATGCGTCCACCCGAGAGACCCTTGCCGACGAAGTCGTTGGCGTCGCCGTTCAGGCGCAAGGTCATGCCGCGGGGCACGAACGCACCGAAGCTGTTACCGGCACTGCCGGTGAACGTGATGTCGATGGTGTTGTCGGGCAAGCCCTCTCCACCGAACGCCTTGGTGACCTCGTGGCCGAGCATGGTGCCGACCGTGCGGTTGACGTTGGTGATCGCGGACTCGAATGCGACCGGCTCACCCTTGTCGAGTGCGTTGCGTGCCGACACGATCAACTGCTGATCGAGCGCCTTGTCGAGGCCGTGATCCTGCGTTCCGGTGCAGTGGACGTCCTGGTCCATGAACGCGGACTCGACCTGGGTGAGGATCGGCGACAGATCGAGATTGCCTGCCTTGCTTCCCTTCCAGTGATCGAGGGCGCGCGTGGTGTCCAGCATGTCGACCTGGCCGACTGCTTCGAGCAGCGTGCGGAAACCGAGTTCCGCGAGAAGCTCGCGAACCTCTTCGGCGATGAACATGAAGAAGTTCTCGACGAATTCCGGCTTGCCACTGAAACGCTTGCGCAGCACCGGGTTCTGCGTCGCAACACCAACGGGGCAGGTGTCGAGATGGCAGACGCGCATCATGATGCAGCCCGAGACCACCAGCGGTGCGGTGGCGAAACCGAACTCCTCGCCGCCGAGCAGAGCAGCAACGACAACGTCACGGCCCGTCTTGAGCTGGCCGTCGACCTGCACGACGATGCGGTCACGAAGACCGTTGAGCAGCAACGTCTGCTGGGTCTCGGCGAGGCCGAGTTCCCACGGTGCGCCGGCGTGCTTGACGGAGGTCAGCGGGGTGGCACCGGTGCCACCGTCGTGACCGGAGATCAGAACGACGTCGGCATGCGCCTTGGAGACACCGGCCGCGACGGTTCCGACGCCGACCTCGGAGACCAGCTTCACGTGGATGCGGGCCTGTGGGTTGGCATTCTTCAGGTCGTGGATCAGCTGAGCGAGATCCTCGATCGAGTAGATGTCGTGGTGCGGCGGCGGCGAAATCAGTCCGACGCCCGGCGTGGAGTGCCGAACCTCGGCCACCCACGGGTACACCTTGTGAGCCGGAAGCTGGCCGCCCTCACCGGGCTTTGCTCCCTGCGCCATCTTGATCTGGATGTCGGTGCAGTTGCTCAGGTAGTGCGACGTGACACCGAAGCGCCCCGACGCGACCTGCTTGATAGCACTGCGACGCGAATCGCCGTTCTCGTCCGGCGTGAAGCGTGACGGATGTTCGCCGCCCTCACCGGAATTGGAGCGAGCGCCCAGACGGTTCATCGCGATGGCGAGCGTCTCGTGAGCCTCGGCGGAGATGGAGCCGTAGCTCATCGCACCCGTCGAGAAACGCTTGACGATCTCGCTGGCCGGCTCGACCTCGTCGATGGAGATCGACGGCCGCTTGCCGATGTTGAAGTCGAACAGACCACGCAGAGCCGCAAGGCGCTCCGACTGGTCGTTGACCATGGTCGTGTACTCCTTGAACACCTCGTACTGACCGGTGCGAGTTGCGTGCTGGAGCTTGAAGACCGTGTCCGGGTTGAACAGGTGGTACTCGCCCTCACGACGCCACTGGTACTCGCCGCCGACCTCGAGCTCGCGGTGAGCGCGCTCTTCCGGACGATCGAGGTACGCGACGCGGTGACGCGCAGCCACATCGGCTGCAATCTGATCGAGGCCGATACCGCCGAGCTGCGACTGCAGACCGGTGAAGTACTCGTCCGTCAGCTCCTGCGACAGGCCGATGACCTGGAACAGCTGAGCACCGGTGTACGACGCCAGCGTCGAGATGCCCATCTTGGACATCACCTTCAGGACACCCTTGCCGGCAGCCTTGATGTAGTTGGCGATGCCTTTCTCGAGGGTCAGACCCTCGAGTTCCTTGTTCTGCAGGAACTCGTCGATGGTCTCGAAAGCCATGTACGGGTTGACTGCGGCAGCACCGAAGCCGATGAGGAGCGCCATGTGGTGCACCTCGCGGGCGTCGCCGGCCTCGACGATGAGACCGACCTTGGTGCGCGACTTCTCACGAACCAGGTGGTGGTGCACAGCGGAGGTCAGGAGCAGCGACGGAATCGGTGCGTAATCCTCGGTGGACTCACGGTCCGAGAGCACGACGAGGCGTGCGCCGCCCGCGATGGCCTGCGAAACCTGGTACTTGATGCCGTCGAGCGCACGACGGATACCGTCGCCGCCTTCCTTGACGGGGTACAGGCCACGGATGACAACGCTGCGGAAGCCGGGGAATTCGCCGTCGTCGTTGACGTGAACAAGCTTCGACAGATCGTCGTTGTGCAGGATCGGCTGTGGGAGCGCGATCTGCTTGCAGGAATCAGCGCTCGGGTGCAGCAGGTCGCCCTCGGGGCCGAGCGTGGCACCGAGGCTGGTGACAACCTCTTCACGAATAGCGTCGAGCGGCGGGTTGGTGACCTGAGCGAACAGCTGCGAGAAGTAGTCGAACAGCATCCGCGGACGTGCGGAGAGCACGGCGATCGGTGTGTCGGTACCCATCGAGCCCAGAGCCTCGGCACCCGAGAGGGCCATCGGCTTGACGAGCAGGTTGACCTCTTCGTTGGTGAAACCGAAGAGCTGCTGACGCAGAACGACACGCTCGTGCGACATGTACGTGTACGGGCGATCGGGCAGATCGTCCATGTCGATGAGACCTTCGTCGATCCACTGCTGGTACGGATGCTCGGCGGCGAGTTCCGACTTCAGTTCGTCGTCGCTGATGATCCGGCCCTGTGCCGTGTCCACGAGGAACATGCGGCCGGGCTGCAGGCGGACCTTCTTGACCACGGTGGACGGATCGATCGGCAGGACGCCGACCTCCGACGCCATGACGACAAGGCCGTCCTCGGTGATCCACAGACGCGAAGGACGCAGACCGTTGCGGTCCAGCACAGCGCCGATGACGGTGCCGTCGGTGAAGCACACCGACGCCGGTCCGTCCCAAGGCTCCATGAGAGCCGAGTGGTACTCGTAGAACGCCCGACGAGCGGGGTCCATGCTCTCGTGCTTCTCCCAGGCTTCCGGGATCATCATGAGAACTGCGTGCGGCAGGCTGCGGCCGGCGAGGTGCAGCATCTCGAGAACCTCGTCGAAACGAGCGGTGTCGGATGCGCCCTGGGTGCAGATCGGGAAGATCTTCTCGAGGTTCTCGCGGCCACCGAAGACGTCGCTGTCGATGAGGGACTCGCGAGCGCGCATCCAGTTCTCGTTGCCGGTGACGGTGTTGATCTCACCGTTGTGAGCGACCCGGCGGAACGGGTGCGCCAGCGGCCACGACGGGAACGTGTTGGTGGAGAAGCGCGAGTGGACGAGGCCCAACGCACTCTCGACACGATCGTCCTGCAGGTCCAGGTAGAAACCCTTGAGCTGCGGGGTGGTGAGCATGCCCTTGTATACGAAGGTCTGGCCGGAGAGGCTGGGGAAGTACACCGTCTCGCTGCCCGGGCCGCCCTTGCCGGCGCCCGAACTGCCGAGTTCATGCTCGGTGCGCTTACGCACGACGTACGCCCGACGCTCGAGGTCCATGCCCGTGAACTTGTCACCCTCGGAACCGATGAAGATCTGGCGGAACGTCGGCATCGCGTCGCGCGCCAATGCGCCGAGCGACGAGTCGTCGGTTCCGACCTCGCGCCAACCGAGAACCGTCAGGCCCTCGTCGACGACGATCTTCTCGACCGCGGCAGCAGCCTCGTGAGCTTCGGCGTCGCCCTGCGGCAGGAACGCGATACCCGTTGCGTACGCGCCTTCGGCGGGCAGCGGGAAGTCCACGACAGCCCGGAAGAACTTGTCGGGAACCTGCAGGAGGATGCCCGCGCCGTCACCCGTGTTGGGTTCGGAGCCGGCCGCGCCGCGATGCTCGAGGTTCACCAGAGCGGTAATCGCCTTTTCGACGATGTCGCGACTGCGGCGACCCTTCATGTCGACAACAAATGCGACTCCACAGGAGTCGTGCTCATTGGACGGGTGATAGAGGCCCTGGGGGCCTGGAAGTTGCTTCATACCCAGCCTTCGTATGCCATAAAGATGCACCGACGACCAGCAACGCTGATGGTCATCAACTTGCAATGCAAGTCCTCAGCACCGGCACGACGATGTGTCCGGCGCAGTCGGTTGAAACTTCTGCGAGTCAACCGTGTAACGAAAACGATAATTCAGAACCCCAGCATGCGCGCAACTAAGGTAGCCCTATATTTGCTCTGAACTGCGGCGATGCAGGACGCCCGAGAGCGCCTCGGAAAGATTCAGGGCTGCGTTCGTGCAGAAAAGTTCCGCTTCACAGGATACCGAATCCCCAGGCAACCGGCCTAAAAGTGCGATAAATGCAACAACTGGCCGCAGCGATAAAGATCAGCTGCGGCCAGTGTGTCTGAAACTTTAGCAAAAGTTGATCGATCAACCAAGGCCTGTGGCGGCATCAATTGTTAACGGAATCTCATTCGTGTGATTTCCCAACGCTCCCTGTGATTTACGCTCCCCGTGATTTACGTACGCTCAGCCGCATGACAACAGCGGTGGTCGTGGGCAGTGGCCCCAACGGACTGGCAGCGGCAATCGAACTCGCCCGACACGGAATCGCGGTCCACGTCATCGAAGGCGCCGACAAAATCGGCGGCGGCACCCGCAGCAGCGAATACATTGTCGACGGACTCATCCACGACGACTGCGCGGCCTTCCACCCCACCGCACTGGCATCACCGTTCTTCCGCGGCCTCGACCGGGAATTCGGTTTCGCCGATCACGGATTGGAGTGGCTCTGGCCCGAAATCGATCTGGTCCATCCACTCGACGACGGCACCGCCGGGGTTCTGTGGCGCGATATCAACCGAACCGTCGACGGGATGGGCGTCGACGGTAAGCGGTGGCGCTCGGTATTCGGGTATCTCTCGGAGCACTTCGACGCGTTGGTTCAGGACGTCTTTCAACCGATCATCCACGTCCCGAAGCATCCGCTGACACTGGCCAGGTTCGGCGCCGGCGCGATTCTTCCGGCAACTGGCCTCGCGCGAATGTGGAAAACCCAGCAAGCCCAGGCACTGTTCGGTGGCAGTGCCGCCCACATGTTCGGGACACTGAACACCCCGCTGTCCAGTGCGGTCGGACTGATGCTCATTGCCGGCGCCCACGCGCATGGCTGGCCGGTCGCCCGAGGCGGGTCCGGCGCCATTGCCGCAGCTCTGGCCTCCATTCTGCGCGGCCTCGGCGGCACCATCGAAACCGGGAACTGGGTCACCGACTTCTCCTCGTTGGCCGGCTACGACATCGTGATGCTCGACCTCGCACCCGACGCCGCGGCGCGACTCCTCGACGGTCATCAGCCAGACCGAATTGCGCGCGCCTACCGTCGCTACCGCTATGGACCTGCCGCCTACAAAGTCGACTACGCCGTGCGTGGTGACTCCGACGGAAGCGTCGTACCGTGGACCAATCCACACGCCCGGAAAGCCGGCACCCTGCACCTCGCCGGTTCGATGCCGGAAATCGCCGCCGTCGAACGTCAGACCGCCCGGGGTGGAATGCCTTCCGCACCATTCATTCTCGTCGGTCAGCAGTTTCTGGCCGACCCGTCACGATCAGCGGGAGATATCCATCCACTGTGGTCGTATGCACATGTCCCGCATGGATATTCAGGTGACGTCACCGAGTCCGTCACTCGGCAGATCGAACGCTTCGCGCCGGGCTTCCGGGAGCGGATCGTCGGGGTGCACGTTCGCACTGTCCCGCAAATGGCGGCCTACAACCCCAATTACGTGGGTGGCGACATTTCTGCGGGTGCAAACACCCCGAGGCAGATCATCGCCCGCCCCAGATTCGGGTCGGATCCCTATGCCACCGGGGTTCCGGGTGTCTTTCTCTGCTCGTCCGCAACTCCTCCGGGCGGCGGCGTCCACGGGATGGGCGGCTACAACGCGGCGCGGGCGGCATTGAAAACTAAGGGCTGAAACGTCCCCGCGGGGACGTCATTTCGGACAAATACCTCGCCACCAGACAGTGATTGCCTAGTCGTCCGGACTCCATTTCAATGTCACAGGCGTCAGCTCACCCGATTCGGGATCGAAAGGGATTATGCGGAAGTATCCGGTGTTCAGATCAACCTCGTCCTTATCGTCGAATTTGATTCCTGACCAGATACCCATCATCGTCGAACCAGCGTGGGCGAGCGCATGTTCGACTTCGCGCTGGGTCACCAGAACAGCAGCGCCAAAAGTCTGTGTGCCTTTGGCTTCCAGGTACAGGAGCTTTCCACCCTTTTCGGCCGTCGCATCGAAGGGACTACCAAGTCTGGTATCCGTTAGCTTCCAGCCCCGCGAACGATAATGCTCCATCAGGCGGTCTTGTGCAGCGTCTTCGATCTTCTTCCGGAGCACCGGGTCCTGCAGTCGCCCCTGAGCTGCCCCTCTACCCAAGCGGCCTTCCGCCTCGACGTCAAGGCTGTCACGGTGCGCCACCCACAACATTTCGAGATCCAACGCTGCGTTCGCCGCCAGCATGATCCCGCCGCCCTGAGGCCGCCAATGTTGTTCAGGCATAGCCTCTTCCAAGGCCTCGGTCGGTAGTAGATCTTCCACTGCAAGGACTACGTCCCACCGGAGGTCGACATAATTTGCAGGACGCTTGGAACCATCCCAATGATTGCCTTCGTAAATTTCGCTGGTCACTTTCCCGCTGGCAACGATTCCTCGTCCCTTAGTTCCCTGACGAAGCAGGAAAACCCGGTCGCCTGGGCCGACCCCGCTCTTCCGTCCACCGGTAGACCAGTTGTCCTTGACCTTTACGCGTTTGGCTGTTTGGTCGATAGCATCGAGATAGGCGGCACCCCAATCCCATTGATCTGGATTCCACGTAACGATCAATGCACCATGCATGGCCAGTACCTCCTCAGTGATCCGCCGCGTGGCCAATAGTAAAGTTCGGGCGCACCTCGATTTCGATTACGACCCGGACCCGTCCGAATTGCGTAGATAATGCTTGAAACGTCCCCGCGGGGACGACATTTCGGACAACGGAAGGCGCAGCATTGGACGACCCACCGGAAGATGCATACGGGCGGGTGACGAATCCGGAGCGATTCGCTCCGTTGATATCGGCTGCCGAAGAGTTGATCCGTGATCTGGTATCCAGGTTCGACGTGACGATTTCCCGCGGTCCAGCGGCGCCGTCGAAGTCGAAGACTGTTGCGATGTTGGAGACTGACTGTGCGGATAACTCCCGCTCGAACGGACCAGGCCCCGCTCACGATCACTTTCACGTCGTTTCCCGGGCTGTACCTCGACGTCGGTGCGTGGCAGCACATCGCGCTCCCCTCATGTGGATGCGATGCGTGCGACGAGGATGCCGAATCCGCCTTGCGGGAAATGGCTGAATACAAAGAAGCTCTGACCGCCGGGCAACTCTCCGAACGCATCACCGGCAATCTTCGGCCAGTGCTCGAACATTCCTGGGAAGGCAATGGCTGGGGTCGTAGCGGCAAGTCCTCTCTGTCCAGGGAGAAAGCCTCCGAGCTTCGTGCCGGACCGGTGCAACCGCCGGAAGATGGCCGTTGGATGCCGTGGTCGACGACGCTTCCCTCCTAGACTGAAATCTCACACGCAAAGGGCAGGAGGCTGAGGTGGTCGATACAACAGGGGTGGCCGACTGATGTACCCCGAGTTTCGTGGAGCCATCATTTGACTTCAGGCTACGGGTTGGCGTGTGAAGTGTACGTTCTCGAACTCGATCGGTGTCAGCATCCCGAGGGCACTGTGCCGACATTGGCGGTTGTGGAAGATCTCGAGGTACTCGAACATGGCGTTGGCCAGTTCGATCCTCGTTTCCATCGTTTCCTGTTCAAGAGTTCGGTTTGCATTCTGCCCCAAAAAGATTCGATGACGGCATTGTCGTAGCAATCGCCGATCGATCCCATTGACGGGACCAACCCCGAGTCGTGGGCCCGGCGGGTGAACGCCCACGATGTGAATTGCACTCCGTGGTCGGAATGAATCAACGTACCGGGCGTCGGACCCCGATTCGAAATGGCCATTCCCAGAGCGTTCGTCACCAATATCGCAGTCTGAGAACTGTCGATCGACCAACCGACGACCCGCCTCGAAAACGTATCCAAGACAACAGCGCAGTAGATTTTACCTTCGCAGGGTGGGATGTTCCGTGATATCCGTGACCCACAGCTTGTTCGGCTCGTCGCGGGTGAACTTGTGGTCCACGAGATCGCTCGCGGTCGGGGTCTGATACTTGGAACGTGCACGCTTGGTTTCCCGGAAGTCCTTTCACACCAGCAGCTCTCATCAACAATTCGACACAGCCGTGCCCCACGACAATGCCGTGGCCAAGGGTGAGTTCTTCCGTGGACCCGGCGGGCACCGTAGGTGCCATGGGAGGCGGTGTGAACCTCGGTGATCAGCTGCGTCAGCCACGCATGTCGCAATGGGCGTTCCGAGGGTGGGCGATTGCGACACTCGTAGAAACCGGACTCCGACACCTCCAGAATCCGACACGAGGTCTGTACCGGTACTCCTTCCCTGTCCATCACCTCGATCGCTTCGAACCGCCTTTTAGGCCGCCACCGACTTCAGCAATTCTGTGGAGCGTTTGGCAATCGCAAGCTCGGCCTCCAACTCGGCGATACGACGACGGGCAGCAGCGAGTTCAGCGCTCTCGATCGAGCTCAGCCCCGGCTTCTGCCCGGTATCGATGAGCTCCTGGCCCAAGCCAGTTGTAGATCGTCTGCTCGGTGACATCGAGACCCGAGGCGACCTCGGCGACCGTGCGGCCTGACTTCAACAGGTCGAGTACTTTGCGGCGGAATTCGGGTGGATAGCGTCGGGGCATCGTGGACCGCTCTCGGGTGCATCAATGCCTGAAGTAAAACAAACGAACTCCGGAAAACTCGGGAACATCAAAGCCTCCGGACTCGCAGGTGCGATTCACCAACAGTCACTCAATGTCACCCTTCGCGTCGCCTGGGCCGAAATTAACACGACTGGGGACCACGCTCTGTGGCAGCGGCGCTCGGCTCTGGCGCGAGTACACGCTCAAGTAGCTCCCGACCAAACTGTGTAGCGGCGGCACCTCGATAAGCCGAAGTGGACTGCTCCGGCAGAACCATCTCGTCCTCAGCCCATCTAGCCAATTCATCGTAGTTGCTTGCCATTTCAACCCCTGCTCCCAAAACGGTTCATCCTGCTCAATTACGAACTCGCAACTTCAAAACTGGAATGGGCCGGGATAGCCATTCCTTTCCCAACTAACCAGCGGAAGGGTCTCGCTGGTCAAACGAGTACGCGTGAACGTCACTACAACAGCTTCTCACTCTCTCGGGTACACCGAAAAATCGTTGAGAATCTTGATCCCTATTCACGAAAACGTGAGAACCGACGGCTTCCTCGGATAGCCGATGTCGAACCGGTCGCCGACGCTCGTGGTCCGTCCCACATCTCTTCGGATTTCGCACTCGCGTCACGAACTGGTCAGTACCCCTGCAGCACGCCGCGCGATCGCAACAACTCGATCGACCACCTCTGTATCAGCCAATACGTCCTTGTAGCGGAGCTGCCGCCCAGAGTACGCCAAGACCATTGACCAAAACTCGCGGTCGCTGGTTCGGAATGCCTGAATCCACTCATAAACACCTTGGAACCACGCCTCACACATGTGTTCAAATCCGAAACTCGCTGTGCCGAAATGCTTTTCAATGTGATCGACGTCAGGCCAGCGAGATCCCCGGAGAGGCGAGTCAGGATGAACGAGTGTCGAGATTAGCATTGTAACCGGATCTAGAGCCCCTCCCGCGAATATGGTGCTATCGAAATCAATCAGTACCGCCTGATCGTTGTCGATCAGTACGTTGCCCGGATGAAGATCGCCGTGCCGCAACCCCATTCGTGTTGTGGCGGTGAGTGTTCCAGCAGGTACTGCAATGTCGTATGGCTTGAGTCTCGTGTGAAGCTCTTCCCAGTCGATCAACGATTTGCAGATCTCTGCAACTGATAGGGACCTCCGCTGGTCTGCTACCAAGTTCAATGCCTCCCAGACAGGGCGGGCAAGTTCGACAGCCATAGCGGGATCCTCGGAAATCCGTACCATAAGCGCGTACGGGTTGTCGCCCGCTATTTGAAGCACGCTGAGGTGACTGCCGCCCATGAGTCCAGAAAGTGTCGTCATCGTGCAGGTGGTGCTCACTCGGGGCAACAAATCAGAGAGTCCACCCAGCGGGCTCGCTTCCTTCACTCGCTTCGCAACGATGGAAGCGACATGCCCCTCCTGCCTACTTAGTTCACATCTCCACACACTCGCACCAGTGAGCCCGCCACCCAACGAAACTGCGGATAACGACACGGCCTGATAGCCGAACGCCAACCTCCTGAGAACGCGCTTGTCTAGGTAGCTCAGCGAATCGATACCGTCGGCCGTTGAGATTTCGATATCCTCAAGTTTCTGCAGGAGATCGCGGAACTCTTTGACCTCCTGTTTGAATTCGAGAGACTGGTCCTTCTCAAGCACTGTGATTCGGTCGATCATCCGTCCGGCGTTCGACGGCAACTGACCTCCACCCTGAAGTGATGCTTGTACATGTCGCACGTCCGCATAACCTGTGAAGACGATTAGTCTGGAGTCCGGGTAACTTGCACGGATCTCGCTTAGCAGTTCATCACCCAACTCGTCGGTCGCCGGTTCACCCGACTTCACAGGCAAGCGCCGGTCCAGGACGAAGAGGTCGATTAGCTCCTCTGACGTCTTGAGATACTCCAACGTTGGCGCGATGGAGTCAAAGACTCGGACATCGAAGCCCGATGACTCAAGTATTTCCTTCGAAAACTCTGACTGTTGGGGATCATCCTCGACGAGGATCGCCATCGGATTACTCATCAAATCTCTTCCCACTCATAGTGAAAGTTGCTGTGCCACTATACCCTTGGAGGTCAATTGTAATTCCCAAGCGAGAAGCAACCGTTCGAACGAGAGCGAGCCCCCGCCCCTGGTGCGCCATCTTCGACGAGTTGCCGACATCAATCACGTCAGTCAACGTGAGTCGATCACCTTTGAACGGGTTAGCGATTCTGACCCAATAATTGCGATCTGTAAAACCCCAGGTAACTTGAGCTGAGGCCGTCCCTGTTGCCTCAATGGAAGCGTCAATGGCATTTTGATAGGCATTGGAAATCAAAATCGAAAAAAGACCCTCGTCTGTTTCGATATCGATAGCCTGTTCAGTTGCTGCGGGGCTGACAAGTGGTCGGGTGTGAGGGTCAGGCCAGCTTTCGATCAGAACATGGGGCAAGCTGAATCGGCGAAGGTTCAGTTCTTCTTCCGACTTAATCATTGCGACAAGTCCGTCGATTCTCCGCTGGAGCTTTCGAACTGCTTCGTTGGTCTTGCTGTTTGGGTACGACGAGATCTCGCTATCTGCGGCAAGTCTGATCCAGCCTATGGCCGGGGAGAGTTCATGACGTATGAGTGATGCGATGTCCGTTTGATCGGACATCGGTTCAGCCCCGGACACCCGGCGATTTGATCTCCCACGATGTGTCGAATCGTCACGGGAGGAGGTGGATGTATTTTGCCTCTTCTCCAGAACGGTCAGCAATGCCGCGCGCAGGCGCGGGACATTCTCTGTCTGGAGTGCTCGCATGAGGTCCCGTGTCGTTACGGCATTCGGGTACTGGACCAGCCATCCAATGGCCCTTGCTCGGTCGCTGGGCGACGAGGATCTTAGGCTCTGCAATTGTTGAGGTACAACATCATTCATTCGAGACCGCCATGCTCCGTATAAAAGGCCGATCGCCGAGCGAACGCATCGCGCCCTCCCTCCATGAAACGTGTGATCCTGTCAACAACTTCATCCATGTCGAATGGACCTCTCACGTCGATACTCCCGACGCGGCCATCACTAGTGAGAACGATGACGTTGTCGGCGGATCCCAGCACCGGAATATTGGCATTGTGAGTCGCCACGATCGTCTGCGCTCCATTTTGCCGCCGCGCGATGAGACCGCTGACCACATTCGTGACTAGGAATGCGTTGTCGAGATGATCTTCCGGTTGGTCAAGAATCAGAGTCCGTTCGGGCTCCGAAAGCACGATCGGAAGCGTGACTGCACACTTTTGTCCAGTTGAGAGTGCGTCGACGCTCTTGTCCACCGATCCGTCGTTGAGCCTAAAGTCAACGCTGTCGGTCAGCGTAATCTGGGTGAGCCCCTGAAGAGTGTCTATTGTATTGAGGTTCTCGATCAGCTTGTGGGCTCGGTCCACCGCAATATCCGCGACCGCAGCGAGTCCGTTGGAATCCCGATCCTCGACCATCTCCATTAACTGCCGTGGCAACACGCTGTCCGCGACTGCTCCAATAAGCGCCGAACGCGTGCTTGTTCCTCGGAGTGCCTCTTGGAGATAGTTCCGGAACTCGCTAGCGTCTGCGAGGTGGTCCACGACTACGACAACGTTGTTCGCGATCTGCGACGTGGTAGATCGAGCAACCTCGGCCCTCCTGTCGAAGAGGTCTTCTTCAGCTCGCTCCGCAAGGTCAAGTCGTGCAGCACGCCGCTGTACAAGATTTGCTTGCCGAGCCTCAAGATCGCGTATGACGACGTCGTTCCCATCAAGGGACCGCACTGCCGCGTCAATATTCCGCAACTGTGCAGTGATTTGACCGAGACCAGCCTCCGCCCGCTCAAGCTCTTCCCGTATTGGAGCTGCATTCTCCCTCGCCGCGATGTTTTCTTCCCGCGTTTCCGCGCTAGCGGCAGCTAGACCAGTCTGCGCATCTTGGAACGCCTGAACAACACGTTGCGACAGATTGGTGGCCTGTGCCAGGACATCGCGGACTGCAGTTGCTGTCGGGAGATCATCCGCACGATCGGTGATTACGGCCATGCGGTCGACCTGCCGCGTCTGCGACACCAGAAGGTCAGCGATCTCAATCCGAACCGATTCAATACGCTCGAGGTCCTGACCGGTCTGGATGACACGTTCTTCAGCTTGGCTAAGGCTCTCACGCAACTCAGATAGCTGAGCTGTGCTGCCGCCCAACAGCGCTGCCTCCTGCGATGAGAGGAGTTCCCGATCAGCCACAAGCCCTGCGCGCTTCATCGATTCCTCGCGACGATCTTCCAACTCCGTTCTGATCTCAAAGATCTCACCGGTGAGAATGGCCGCCTCAGCACGATCAGGGAGGTCGGTGGACGCGCCAGTCCGAAGATCAAGCAAATTGAGGCGACTTGTCGCGTCTGACGCGATCTCCTCAAGCTCATTCTGCCCGAGTACAAGGACTGAATGCGAAAGGTCTTGCCGCCGGCCACCGCCCTTCACATCCACGACAAGGCGCCTACCCCCGTCATCGGACTCCACATCGACGACAACCTCACCTGCCTCGAGCACTGCGTCCAGAAACGCTTCGCGCTGTTGTTGCGCCGACTTGCTTCGCTCCGCATGCTGGGCGCCGACGGCATGGCGCAGGAGTTCAAGAAGTGTGGTCTTGCCCGCGCCCCGTGGACCGACAACGACATTTAGCCCTTTGCTCAACGGTACGTCGAGACCACTGAGGAACCCTCCGGTTACCCGAATTCTTGAGACCCACATTCGGTCAGCTCTCCTACTTGTCATAGTGAGTAGGGCACCGACTGGACGGCCCTCAAGGTCGACATTATCGGACAGCAATCGCTGACGCGTTTAAGTGACGCCCTCTGGTAACAGGCGTTTCCGCTACGCTGCCCGCTGATCGTTGTCACGACGTCGATGATCCACATGACGCCGCGCAATCAGCAGTCATGACCCAGTGAGCATCGGGCGAACTTGATTGAAGGGAGGAAGACGGTCACGTTTGCTATATCGCACTGCACAGCTCATACAGAGCGAAGACGCACAGCGACCCAACAGTCGCTCCCTTTGGGATGACCCCATCCCCGACCCGGACCTAGAACTATCAGACCAACCCAACGAAAAAAGCGAGGTCACGAACTCTTTCGAGTTCGTGACCTCGCTTGTGGCAGTTCGTGGAACTGCCTGTGGTGGGCGAAGGGGGACTTGAACCCCCACGTCCCGAAGGACACTGGCACCTGAAGCCAGCGCGTCTGCCATTCCGCCACTCGCCCGAGCAACGTCGAAACATTATCACGACAACATTTGAACTTACTATTCGTACTGGTCAAAGCATGAAATGAAGAACACAGGGTACTTCGGTATGAGGAACCGATATCATGCAGAAACCAGAGCCAGGTACTGCCGAACAGCCGTTTGACAGTACCGTGGAACCTGACAGTAGTTCGAACGACACGCGAGTGAGCGATGCCGGCGCTAGTTGCCGAGCATTTTTCCACTCGTCATTGCGAAGCGAGAGGAGACCCCGATGGGCATCGTTCAGCGTTTTGAGCGAAAGCTGCAAGGAGCTGTCGGTGACGCATTCGCACGTGTCTTCGGCGGTGGCGTCGTACCGCAAGAAGTAGAGGCTGCGCTCCAACAGGAAGCGCGGGACCGCGTCGAGCATCTCGGCGGCGGAATCCTCCTTGCGCCCAACCACTATGTGATCACGATCAACAATTCGGATCACGAGGAATTGGCGGCCGACCGCGACCTCACAATCAAGGCTTTCAGCCGGCATCTGCAGGATTTCATCCGCGATCAGGGCTGGCAGACGTATGGCGATATTTCGGTGACTTTCGAGCCCTCGCCTACATTGCATACCGGTCAGTTCCGCACCCGCGGCACTGTCGACCCGGACGACGATGCCGATCAGCCGTCGCCCCGGTCCAATGTTCCGCAGGTATCGTCTCGACCGCCACAATCACCTGCACCTATTGTTCCCCCTGTTTCGAATCCAGTCCCGTCACAACCAGGAGCCGGCACCATGACGCAGAACTCAGGCTACGATTCCAGCCGCGAACCGGCTGGTCGCCAGCCCGATCAGCAGCCGGCACGCAACGGATACTCACACGACGACGGCAGCTACCCCGCGCCGCGGGGCCAGGAAGCGCCTCCGCAAAACGGGTACGACCGGGGCGACGGATACCGCACCGGTGACGATCAGCCGCAGCAGGCGCCATACGACCAGGGCGGCTACAACCAGCAGGGCTACCAGCAGCAGCCGTACAACAACCAGCAGGCGTACCAGGGCAGCTACGACCAGCAGGGCTACCAGCAGCAGCCGTACGACGCTCAGCAGGGCGGCTACCAGCAGCCCGCTTATGATCAGCAGTCCTACGACCAGGGCGGCTACAACCAGCAGGCCTACCAGGGTGGTTACGACCAGCAGGGCTACCAGCAGCAGCCGTACGACGCTCAGTCTTACGATCAGGGCAGCTACGACCAGCAGGCATACACCCAGCAGCCATACGAGGGTCAGTCGTACGACCAGGGCAGCTACGACCAGCAGGCGTACAACAACCAGGGCGGCAACTACGACCAGACCCAGGCGTACGCCCAGCCCGGCTACAACCAGGGCGGATACGCGCCGGCAGCCCAGCAGGCTGCAGTGACGGCAACGCTCCAGCTCGAGGATGGCAGCGGACGTCACTTCCAGTTGCGTGATGGCAGCAACATCATCGGCCGCGGCCAGGAAGCGCAGTTCCGCCTCCCTGACACCGGTGTTTCACGTCGCCATATCGACATCCGCTGGGACGGCCGGACGGCAATGCTCTCCGATCTCGGTTCCACGAACGGCACCACAGTTAACGGCGCGCCGGTTCAGGACTGGCAACTCGCCGATGGCGACATCATTCGCGCTGGTCACTCCGAGATCTTGGTACGTATCCTCTGAGTGTGACGAAGGTTGCTGGCGAATTTTCCGATAACAATCGAACATAGGGCGGTCCGTCGGCGCGCCTCCGGCACTCCGTGTCAGTATCGTGATCTTTCGGGGCCCCGTGCCCCATATGATGCTGCCAGTCGACAACGCTCGAACCCTTGCTGCGGCGGGGATCGAGCCATAGAAGGAGGTGGACAGCCGTGCAGGGCCTGATTCTGCAACTCACACGGGCAGGCTTTCTGCTCCTCTTGTGGCTGTTCGTCTGGGCAGTCCTGCGGACGCTGAGGTCGGATATCTACGCCGGCTCCGGAGTGCGTGTTCCCCAGCGGTACACACGCGCCGGGAAGGTCCTCCCCTCCCTCGGCAAAACGAAGGTGCCTCGCTATCTGGTTGTCACACAAGGCGCTCTCGCCGGCACTCGCATCACGCTGGGTTCGCAACCCGTCATGATCGGTCGAGCCGACGATTCCACGCTCGTCCTGACCGATGACTACGCGTCGACGCGCCATGCGCGGCTCTCCCAACGCGGGGCCGACTGGTACGTCGAAGATCTTGGTTCCACCAACGGCACATATCTGGACCGCGCCAAGGTCACCACGGCTGTGCGGGTTCCGTTGGGTACCCCGGTTCGTGTCGGCAAGACGGTAATCGAGTTGCGCCCGTGACCCTTGTTCTCCGCTACGCGGCGCGCAGCGACCGTGGTCTGGTGCGCTCCAACAACGAAGACTCCGTGTACGCAGGTGCTCGCCTCCTGGCTTTGGCCGACGGTATGGGCGGCCACGCTGCCGGCGAAGTCGCGTCGCAGTTGATGATTGCGGCGCTTGCGCATCTCGACGACGACGAGCCCGGCGAGGATCTGCTGGGCAAGCTCGAGGCAGCAACGCGTGAGGGCAACGACTCCATTGCCGATCACGTCGAGGAAGAACCCGAACTCGACGGCATGGGCACGACGCTCACCGCGATCCTCTTTTCAGGCAGCAAGCTCGGTCTGGTGCATATCGGTGATTCGCGCGCGTATCTGCTGCGTGACAACCACCTGACACAGATCACCCGCGACGACACTTTTGTTCAGTCCTTGGTCGACGAGGGCCGCATCACCGCGGAACAGGCACACACTCACCCGCAGCGGTCGCTGATCATGCGAGCGCTGACGGGAAACGAGATCGAGCCGACGCTCACCATGCGCGAAGCCCGCGCCGGCGATCGTTATCTCCTGTGCTCCGACGGTTTGTCCGACGTGGTCAGCGACGAAACCATCGAGAACACGATGCGCGAGGGCTCGCAGGAAGAGTGCGCGGATCGACTCATCGAGCTGGCTCTGCGCAGCGGCGGACCGGACAACGTGACCGTCGTGGTGGCCGACGTCATCGACCTCGATTACGGACAGTCCCGTCCCATCGTCGCGGGCGCTGCGTCCACCGAGGAAGAAGAGTTCACTCCTCCTCCCAATACCGCTGCCGGGCGCGCTGCCGCGATGCGTCCCCCGCGCGCAACGCCTAAGCGTGTCGTGTCCCAGCCTGAACCCGAGCCGAAGAAGAAGCGGAACCGGTTGTGGTGGGTAGTCATTGCCGTAGTGCTGCTCGCGGTGATCGGAGTTGGTGCCGTCATCGGACGCACTGTCATCCGCAACAACTACTACGTCGGAGCCGACGAGGGCCGCGTCACCGTACTTCGCGGAATCCCCGGTTCCGTCCTCGGATACTCGCTGCAGGAAGCTGACCTGATCGGGTGTGTCGGCGACGACGACGTCCTGACGCTGGTCTCCCCGAACGAGATCCCGGCCGATTGCAACGTCCTCGAGGTGACCGATCTGCAGCCGTCGGCGCAGGAACAGGTCCGGGCCGGTCTGCCGTCGGGCAATCGTGCGGACGCGCAGAGCCAGATGATCCGTCTCATCGGCGGCGATCTTCTGCCTCGTTGTGAATCGATTCCGACCACCACGACTCCCACGACGCCCCCGGTGGGAACAGCGGTGGTTCCGACTACCGAAGCGGCGCCTCCACTGCCGGGTGAACCTGTGCCGCCGGTGGCAACAACCACCACTCCGACACCGACACCGACCGGCATCCCTGGTCAGACTTGCAGGACGGTCAACTGATGTCGTCCAACGCCACTGCTGGGACGGCTTTTCCGAGCCCACCCGGAGGTTTTGCTCCGGCACCGGTCCAGTCGACCCGCCGGAACATGGAGCTGCTGCTCCTGGGCTTCGCCGTCATCATCACGACGGTGTCGCTTCTGCTCGTCGAGGCGAGCCAGGAACAGAAGATCACTCTCGATCTGGCCAAGTACGCACTCGCGTACACGGGTCTGTTCTTGATCGCGCATTTGGCGATCAGGCGATACGCACCGTACGCGGATCCGTTGTTGCTTCCGATCGTGGCATTGCTCAACGGCCTGGGTCTGGTTCTGATTCACCGTCTGGATCTGGCCGACGAACAGACTGCGCTGTACAACGGCGTCGAAGCACCATCTCCGGACGCGAACCAGCAGGTTATGTGGACGGCGTTGGCGATTGCAGGTTTTGTTCTGCTGCTGGTGTTCTTGAAGGACTACCGGTTGATGGCCAGGTTCAGCTACACGCTGGGTCTGGCAGGCCTGGTGTTCCTCGCGATCCCGGCAATCCTGCCGGCGAAGTTCTCGAGCGTGAACGGCGCGAAGATCTGGATTCGCCTGCCCGGATTCAGCATTCAGCCCGGTGAGTTCGCCAAGATCCTGCTGATCATCTTCTTTGCGTCAGTCCTGGTGGCCAAGCGCGATCTGTTCACCACGGCCGGCAAACACTTCCTCGGCATGGACTTTCCGCGTGCCCGCGATCTCGGTCCGATCCTGCTCGCCTGGATCGTATCGGTCGGTGTGCTCGTGTTCGAGACCGACCTCGGTACGTCGTTGCTGCTGTTCAGCACAGTGCTGGTGATGCTGTACATCGCCACCGAGCGCGTCGGGTGGCTTGTGATCGGCGGTGGTTTGCTCGCCATCGGATTCTTCTTCGCCTACAAATTGTTCGGTCACGTCCGCGTACGCGTCGACACGTGGCTCGATCCACTCGGCGACTATGCCAATACCGGTTATCAGATTTCGCAATCGCTGTTCGGCCTGGCAACGGGCGGTATCGCCGGTACCGGCCTTGGCAGTGGCCGTCCCAATCAGGTGCCGTTCGCCAAGACCGACTTCATCATCGCGACCATCGGCGAAGAGTTGGGGCTCATCGGCCTGGCGGCTGTCCTGATGCTGTTCCTGATCCTGATCGTCCGCGGCTTGCGCACCGCGCTGGCTGTGCGTGACAGCTTCGGCAAGTTGCTTGCCGCCGGCTTGTCGTTCACCATCGCGATCCAGATCTTTGTCGTTGTCGGTGGCGTCACCAAACTGATTCCGCTCACCGGCTTGACGACGCCGTTCATGTCGTACGGCGGTTCGTCGCTGCTCGCGAACTACCTCCTGATGGCCATCCTCATCCGTATCTCCGACGCGGCCCGCGCGCCGGTCGTTGCCAAGAAGAAGGGTCCGCCCCCTATCGCCGACGCCAATACCGAGATGATGCCGCGCGTATGAACACTCCCCTACGCCGCGTCGCGATGGCCGTCATGTTGATGGTTGTCGCCCTCCTCGCCAACGCGACATACGTTCAGGTCATCAAAGCCGATGACCTGCGGGCCGACCCCCGTAACTCGCGGGTGCTGCTCGACGAGTACTCACGTCAGCGTGGTCAGATCTCGGCTGCCGGTCAGGTACTCGCCTCGTCCGCCATCACCGAGGATCGGTACAAGTACCTGCGCGAGTACCCCAATCCGTACCCGTACGCCCCGGTGACCGGCTTCTACTCGATGCAATACGGCAGCACCGGCCTCGAGCGCACCGAAGATCCGATCCTCAACGGTTCGGACAACCGGTTGTTCAGCCAGCGATTCTTCGACCTGGTGTCCGGACGTGATCCGCGCGGCGGGAACGTCGTGACCACTCTCAATCCGGCGATGCAGCAGGTTGCCTACGACCAGTTGACCAGCAAGGGCTACACCGGTTCCGTTGTCGCGATCGAGCCGAGCACCGGTCGCATCCTGACGATGGTGAGCACACCGAGCTACGACCCGAACCTGCTTGCGGGCCACGACGGCGCCGAGACCACGAAGGCGTGGGACGAACTGAATGCGGACCCAGCCGATCCGTTGGTGAACCGGGCTATTTCCCAGACCTACCCACCCGGCTCGACGTTCAAGGTGATCACCACCTCGGCCGCGCTCACCAACGGCGCTACCCCGGAAGATCAGCTGACCGCGGCGCCGCAGATCACCTTGCCCGGAACGAGCACCACGCTCGAGAACTACAACGGAAGCACGTGCGGATCCAATCCGACGGCATCGCTGCGTGACGCGTTTGCGCGTTCCTGCAACACAGCGTTCGTCGAGCTGGGTATCAAGGACGGCGCCGACGCCATCAAGGACGAGGCCAAGGCGTTCGGCATCGGCCCCAACACTCCGGCCATCCCGTTGTCGGTCGCAGACAGCACCGTCGGCGACATCCCCGACGACGCGGCCCTCGGGCAGACCAGCATCGGTCAACGCGATGTGGCCGTGACGCCGCTCGAGAATGCCGTGATCGCCGCGACCGTCGCCAACGGCGGTGTGCGGATGGCCCCCAATCTGATTTCCCAGCTGCAGGCACCGGACCTGACCGAGCTCAGTGCGCCGTCTCCGGTGTCGATGGGCCAAGCGATTTCACCGACGGTGGCGGCAACTCTCACCGATCTGATGATCGGTTCGGAGAACTTCACCGGCGGTGAGGGCAAGATCCCGGGCGTCCAGATCGCATCCAAGACAGGCACCGCCGAGCATGGCGTGAATCCGCGAGAAACACCGCCGCACGCCTGGTATATCGCGTTTGCACCGGCTCAGAATCCGACGGTTGCAGTCGCCGTCATCGTCGAGAACGGTGGCGACCGCGGACTGGCCGCTACCGGTGGCTCGGTGGCTGCACCGATCGGTCGAGCAGTTATCGCAGCCGGAATACAAGGGGGCTGAACCATGGCGTTGAACAATGGCGCTTTGATCGCCGATCGTTACCGACTGAACCGTCTCATCGCTACCGGCGGTATGGGCCAGGTCTGGGAAGCCACGGACTCCCGCCTCAATCGACGCGTTGCCGTCAAGGTACTCAAGTCAGAGTTCTCGTCCGATCCGGAGTTCCTGGAGCGTTTCCGCTTCGAGGCGCGCACTACAGCGCAACTGAATCACCCGGGCATTGCCGGTATTTACGATTACGGCGAGACTCGGGACAGCTCAGGCGATTCCACTGCCTACCTGGTGATGGAACTGGTCAACGGCGAACCGCTCAATGCCGTGTTGGCGCGCGTCGGCCGTCTTGCGGTTCCGCATGCGCTCGACATGCTCGAGCAGACCGGCCGAGCCCTGCAGGTTGCGCACGATGCAGGCGTGGTTCACCGGGACGTCAAGCCGGGCAACATCCTCATCACGCCCGCAGGCCAGGTCAAGATCACCGATTTCGGTATCGCGAAGGCCGTCGAGAGCGCCCCTGTCACGCGCACCGGAATGGTGATGGGCACTGCCCAGTACATTGCTCCCGAGCAGGCTCTCGGTCAGGACGCCACGGCGGCCAGTGACGTGTATTCGCTGGGAATCGTTGGTTACGAAGCGCTGTCGGGCCGGCGACCGTTCACCGGCGACGGCGCCTTGACCGTCGCGATGAAGCATGTCCAGGAGATTCCGGCCCCCATGCCGGCCGACCTGGCACCCAACATCCGCGAACTCATCGACATCACGTTGACCAAGGACCCGGCCGGTCGTTACGCCAACGGCGGCGAGTTCGCCGACGCTGTCGCAGCCGTCCGAGCTGGAAGGCGTCCGCCGCCACCGGGGTTGGGCCAGGGCGGGACGCTGACGCCGACTGGTGCCACCCAGATAATGCCCCCGACCGCTGGATACGCGGGTCCGGCCGCGATTGCCGCGGACGATGCTGCCGACGCCGGTGGACTGACAAGTGGCCAGAAGGCGATGGCATGGGCCGGCGGTGGATTGATCGCTCTGGCGTTGATCATCGGCGGCGTGTGGATTGCGACGGACGGCCCTGACAATTCGTCACCGGCTGTCGTGACGTCGTCGACGACAACCCGTCCGACGACAACGACAACGCGGCCGACCACCACGACAACTCGGCCGACCACGACAACGACCGAGCCGACCACCACCACAACGCGGCCCACGACGACAACGACCGAGCCGACCACCACCACAACAACGGTGCCGACTACGACGACAACCACCGAGCCGACCACCACGACGACAACAACGACCACGACAACTACAACCACCACGACAAACGCTGCAGAAGAACCGCTAGGACAAGACGAATGACGACACCTCGTAATCTCTCCTCCCGATACGAGCTGGGTGAGATTCTCGGCTTCGGTGGAATGTCCGAGGTTCATCTGGCACGCGACCTCCGCCTCAGCCGAGATGTAGCCATCAAGGTCCTGCGGGCCGACCTCGCGCGCGACCCTACGTTCTACTTGCGGTTCCGTCGTGAGGCGCACAATGCTGCCGCGCTGAATCACCCGGCGATCGTTGCTGTCTACGACACCGGTGAAGCCGAGACCGACGCGGGACCGTTGCCGTACATCGTGATGGAGTACGTCGACGGTGACACTCTGCGGGACATCGTGCGCAGCAACGGCCCGATGGCGCCGCGTCATGCGATGGAAGTGATCGCGGACGTCTGCGCCGCGCTCGACTTCAGTCACCGCAACGGCATCGTGCACCGCGACGTCAAGCCGGCCAACATCATGATCAACCGCGCCGGCGCAGTGAAGGTGATGGACTTCGGTATCGCGCGAGCGATCTCCGACGCGTCCAGCCCGATGACGCAGACGGCTGCCGTGATCGGCACCGCCCAGTACCTCTCACCCGAGCAGGCGCGCGGCGAGCAGGTCGACGCCCGTTCGGACGTCTACTCACTCGGCTGTGTGCTGTACGAGGTCCTCACCGGCCAGCCGCCGTTCTCCGGCGACTCTCCGGTTGCGGTGGCGTACCAGCATGTCCGCGAGGATCCGCCGACGCCGTCGGAGATCAACCCCGACATTCCGCGCGAGCTGGATTCGATCATCCTCAAGGCGATGAGCAAGAACCCCGCCAACCGCTACCAGAGCGCGGGAGACATGCGCAGCGATCTGGTTCGGGTGCTCGGCGGTCAGCGTCCGAGCGCACCGATGGTGATGAACGACGAGGATCGCACCACGATTCTCGGGGCCGTCGGCAGCGAGACCGGAAATCTCCGCACTGCTGCCGATCCCGTAGCACCCGTCACCGCCGCTGCTGCGAGTAGGCGGGCACCGGAGCCACCGGCCAAGAAGAAGGGTCTGCGCTACGCGTTGATGGGCTTCGCGGCCGTCATCGTCATCGCGTTGATCGGTGCCTTCCTGTGGCAGGTGAACTCGCCGAAGACGGAAAACGTCGCGGTTCCGACGGGACTGACCAATCAGCCCGCCGATTCCGCGGAGGCGACGCTTCGCAACGCCGGCTTCAACGTCGAACGGCAGAACAAGAACGACAAGGTTGTTGCGCCGGGCAACGTGATCACCACGCGCCCGGTCGGCGGAGTCAACCTCGAGAAGGGCAGTACCGTCACGCTCGACGTCTCCACCGGACCGGAGCAGGTCGCCATCCCGCGCTTGACCGGATTGAGCCAGGACGACGCCGAACGCAAACTCAACGCCATCGGCTTGCGCCTCGATCCCACGATCGGTCAGGCCGCGTCGACGATCGCCGAGGTCGACAAGGTTGTCGGGCAGGATCCGGCGAGCGGGGTTTCGGTAGTGCTCGATTCGGCAGTCTCGATCACCGTCGGTTCCGGTCCCGAACAGGTCCGTGTTCCCGATGTCACGGGACAGCGTGAAGAGGTGGCGCGCCCCAACATCGAAGGCGCCGGATTTGTCGTGTCGATCACCGAGATCGACTCGGGGTTGCCGGCCGGCCAGGTCGTCTCCACTGATCCTGTCGGTGGAACGTCGGCAACCAAGGGTTCGACGGTGACGCTTCGAGTGTCCAACGGCAACAAGATCGCGATGCCCGATCTCACCAACAAGACCGTCTCCGAGGCGTTGACCACGCTGCGGGCAGCCGGCTGGGCCGGAACAGCCGGCCAGTTGGTGCAGACGCAGACCACCACACTGGTACCGGAAATGGTCGGCAAGGTTCTCTCGCAGACTCAGCCGGCCGGGTCCGAAATCTCCAAGGACGCGGTTGTCACGGTCAGTGTTGGCGCGTTGGGAATTCCCAACCGCTGAGCCGGGAGTCGCTAGATCAGAGTATTGCCGGCAGGGCTCCACCGAGCGCCGACGCGACCTCAGCTTCGAGGGCCGCGACAAGCGCTTCCGGTGGGGCCTCGCCGCATACGGTCAACCAGTTGGCCAGCATCCGATGCCCGCCCTGAGTGAGGACGGATTCGGGGTGGAACTGCACGCAGTGAATGGGAAGCTCGCGGTGACGCATGGCCATCACGACGCCACTCTCGGTGTGCGCGGTGATTTCCAGTTCGCCCGGAATCGTGTCCTCGAGAACTGTCAGCGAGTGGTAGCGCGTCGCGGTGAACGGATTGGGTAGACCCGCAAGAACTCCGACGTTCGTGTGGTGAACCTTGCTCGTTTTTCCGTGCAGCAGTTCCGGTGCGCGATCCACGGTGGCTCCGAAAGCGGCACCGATCGCCTGGTGGCCGAGGCAGACACCGAGTACCGGCGTCTTGGTTTCGGCGCACACCTTCACCAGGTCCATGGTCACTCCCGCGCGCTGCGGAGTGCCGGGGCCGGGGCTCAGGAGAATGCCGTCGAACTGCTCGGCAGCAGCGTGGAGGCCGCCAGGAGCGGTCAGTCGCGGATCGTCGTTACGCCACACCACGGCTTCGGTTCCGAGCTGACCCAGGTACTGAACCAGGTTGAACACAAAGCTGTCGTAGTTGTCGACGACGAGAATCCTCATAAGAGCAGGGTAAACGCCCGCGCTAACCGCCGGTGTACGCGGGCACTGTGATCTCGCCGGAACTCGCCTGGGTGTAGCCGAGACCGAACCTGGTGGCGTACTGCTTGAACACCCGAATTCCCGGTTCGCCGGCCAACGCCGCCTCGAGTCGTTCGGTGTTGCCGATCGCCCGCATGACGTACGGCGGGCTGTATGTCCGACCATGCAAGAGCAGGGTGTTGCCGATGCACCGCGGCGCCGACGTGTTCACGATTCGCTGGTCCTGCATCCCCACTGCTTCGGCTCCGCCCGCCCACAGGGCGTTCAGGACACTCTGGACATCCTGCTGATGCACCACGAGGTCGTCGGGGGTGGCGTCGACGGGATACTTGCCATCGGCATTGCGGGGAGCGTCGGTCATGGTGACCACCACACCGGGGCCGGTCATCTCCGTCAGACCCGCGTCGACGGACATCGCGTCGAGTTCGGCAAGCGCCTCGGCAACGCCGTCGTCGGATCGTGCGGCTTCCACTTGGAGTGCATTCAGTTGCGCCGAGAGTTCGTCGCGGGTCGCGGAAATACCGTCGGCGTTTGCCTGCGCGCTGCGCACGAGATCGGAGAGCCGGGTGCTGTCGGTGACCTGAAGCTGATTCTCTTCGGCGGAGCGCGACGCGGTAGCGACCATCAGTCCCGCCACGAGGCAGACAACAAGGACACCCACGCGCCAGAAGTTACGCGACCCGGTGGACCCGACGGTTTGTCCCACGCCACTCTCCGCTTCTTCCGCTGTCACTTTCCACTGACACTGATTCTCGCTCTGTCATGCCCAGTCGGCCCGTGACCGGCCGGACCCAGCTACGTTAGCGTGTAGGTACACATATGCAGGTCACACCGTAAGAGCGAGGACGTTATGCCCAAGTCGAAGGTACGCAAGAAGAACGACTACACGATCAACCCGGCGAACCGCACTCCGGTCAAGGTGAAGATGGGTCCGTCGAGCACGTTGTACGTCTCGGTGATGCTCGGTTTCATGCTTGTCGGATTGGCATGGTTGATTGTGTATTACTTGGCCGCAGATTCGATCACATGGATGAACGACTTGGGAGCGTACAACTTCCTGATCGGCTTCGGTTTCATGGTGGTGGGACTCATCATGACCATGAAATGGCGTTGACCTGCACGTTCCCGATTCGACTTTGATCGTGACCGGCTTTCAATTACATGGGTGTCATTCATCCCCAGTGTGGATAACTCCTGTGGACAACCTAGGAAGTTATCCACATGCTCGAGGATGAATTTCATCCACAGCCTCGTGACAACGGCTCGGACATGGTCTCGTGGGCCACTCCGATGGGTGCCGTCTACGCGATGTTCGCCGGCGGAATCGCGCTCGCGATCGCCGCGATCGTGGTGCCGACGGAGACCGCCGGACGGTTCCTTCTCGCCCTCGCCGTGATCGGATTGTTCGTCATGGCCGGACTTGCCCTGAAGCAGCGTCCGCGACTCGCCGTGATCGACGACAACGGCACCCCAGCTATCGCCGTGCAGCGTTTACTCGCGCGCCACGTGTTTCCCCGGCCGCTGATCGACCGGGTGCGCTTGGTGCGCTACCCACGTCTGGGCCGACGCGTCCCCATGCTCGAGATCGACATAGTCGACCGATCGACCGACACCGAGAAGCTGTTGATCTTCGGCCGCTGGGATCTGGGCACCAACCCCGAGGACGTCCTCGAGGTGCTCACGGTCCACGGCTTGGTACCGCCCGAGAAGTAGAGTCGAGCGGTGAGCAGTCCAGAGAGCGCGGAGCGCGACCGCCTTCTCGATCTCGCGGCCGATTACGTGCTCGAGTTCGGCGTCTCCTCTGCAACACTCCGGGGGTTGAGCCGCGCCCTCGGCTCCAACAATCGCATGCTCCTCTACTACTTCGGGAGCAAGGCCGGCTTGCTCCTCGAGGCACTACGCCGCGCCGGGCTCCGCTTTCCCGGGATAGCTCACCTCCTCGATCTGATCCGCGATTCCGAGATCCCCATCGCGGAGCGTCTTCACGGCGCGTGGGACATCCTCGCCGACCCCGAACTTGTTGCGTACCATCGACTCTTCTTCGAACTCTTCGGGGTGGCCGCGTTCGATTCGGAGCAGTACCGTCCGCTCCTCGAGGGCGTCGCCAACGAGTGGGCAGACGAAACTGCCCGCGCCATAGCCGAAACCGGCGTCGACGCCGAACTTGCCGAAACTCTGGGACACGAAATCGTGGCCGCGTGGCGCGGGTTTCAGATGACGCTGATCGGAGCCGGGGACAGCGCAATGGTCGATCGTGCCGCCCGGCATCTGACAGAGTCGATCGTCGCCACCATTTACTCTGCTGCGCAGCCGATTACATAGCGAGCGCCGCAAGGTCCGGTTGCACGATGTCGAGGGCCTGCTGCGGAACTGCGACGGCGTCGGTCGACCATCCCCAGATCGAGTACAACTCACGGTTCGGATCGGTGTATCCGTCACGGCCGTGCAGCACGCGGTAATTGTCGATGCAGATCATCTCGCCGGCCTCGGCGCGGAACATCGGTCCGCTGTCTCGCACCTGAATCACGGCCTCGCTCCACCGCTTGACCATCGGCCACTGCGCATCTTCGGATTCACCCTCGATCGGCGCGAGGAAGGGGTGGTATCGCGCCTGATCACGGCCACTGCCAACCGTCCTGGCGATGGGAGAGAAGGTGGACTGCTGGAAATTCGGTTCGGAATGATCGATGTCCACGCTCCAACAGAACTCTGCCAGCTCAGCCGTCGACAGATCCAGTGCCAGCAGCCGGGTGAGCTTGACGGCATCGATCAGAAACGAATCTCCCCCGCTGGGAAGTGCCGGCTGCTTGCACCACAGAAACAGGTAGTCGGGCGCGTAGTCACCGAACGCAAAGCCGTCGTTGTGTGCCGTCATCCGATCCGACGACATGTCGAAATACCGTTTGCGGCCACGCTTGTCCACCGGTTGCTCGTCGACGACTGCCGCTTCCGCGTTCTGACTTCGGGCTGTTGCCTCGAACTGGCGTCCGACGCGAATGTACTTGTCACCGAGGAGCTTCGACGCAAAGGCAATCGCGTCGGCCTCGGTGTGCAGCCCACCGAACACTGCGGCGCCGTCGAGCGCGATGGCTGCCCGGACGGCCGCGACAGTGTTCACGCGCCGGGGAACCACACTGGCCTGCGTTAGTTGAGACGAGAACATTCGTGACTCCCTACGTCGATGTGAACCGAGTTGAACCAAGTGGTTCAAGTCAGCGTAGGTAGCCGCGATTTCAATGATGTAACTCCGGAAACCGATTCGGTTACGGACCTGCTCGTCAGATCACCTTGCCGGGGTTCATGATTCCGTATGGATCCAGTGCGCCTTTGATCGCGTGATGCATCGCGACCACGGCCGGCGAGAGTTCCTGGGCCAGACCGCCCATCTTGAGCAGGCCGACGCCGTGCTCACCCGTGACTGTTCCACCCAACTCGAGGGCGTTGTCGATGATCTCGGCAAAAGCGGCCTGAGCGCGGGCGCGCGCCGCCTCGTCGTCATGGGGAGTGATCAGCAGGGGGTGCAGGTTGCCGTCACCGGCGTGAGCGATATTTGCGATGTGGGTGTCGTGCCGAGCCGAGATCTGTTCGATGCGAGCCAACATTTCCGGAACTGCGGCCTTCGGAACGCAGATGTCCTCGGTCAGGACCGGCCCCAGTCGCTCGAGGGCCGGATACGCGAGACGGCGAGCCGAGAACAGTGCGTCGGCTTCTTCCTGGTCGGTGGAACGGGCACTCCACGTGGCACCGGAGCGGTTGAAACACGCCAACATTCGCTCGGCTTCGGCGTCGCCGATCTCGCCGGGAGTGTCGATCCGTCCGAGAAGCACTACCTCCGCGTCGGCGGAAAGTCCCATGTTCTTCCACGCGTCGACGGCCAGCAGGCACTGCCGATCGATCAGTTCGAGGGCTGAGGGCGTGAGACCTTCTGCGGCAACTGCTTCGACAGCCTTTCCGGCGGCGACGATGGAATCGAAGTAACCGACGATCGTGCGTTCAGGATCGCGCTGAGGACGCAGTTTCACGGTCACTTCGGTAATTACTCCGAGTGTTCCCTCCGAACCCACCATCAGTGCCGAAAGATCGAATCCCGCGACACCTTTGGCTGTACGACGCCCCAGGCGCACGAGTTCGCCGGTACCGGTGACGACCTGCATACCCAACACGTAGTCCTTCGTGACTCCGTATTTGACGCAGCACAGACCGCCGGCGTTGGTCGCGACGTTGCCGCCGATGGTCGACCACGGAGCACTGGCCGGGTCCGGCGGGTACCAGAGGCCCTGCTCGGCGCACGCCTCACGCAGGTGATCGTTGACCACGCCTGGCTCCACGACAGCCAACCGCTCGAGGGTGTTGATCTCCTTGATGGCGTTCATCGCGTCGAAGGCAATCACCACACCACCGGAAACGGCGTTGGCACCACCGGACAGACCTGTTCCGGCGCCACGCGTCACCACCGGGGCACCGTGCGCGATGCAGGCGCGGACAACGGCCTGGACCTGCTCGGCAGTGCGGGGACGCACGACGGCGACCGGCATGGCGTACGGAGCCCATTCGGCGTCGTCGTGGGCGTAGCTCGCCATGATGTCCGGATCCACGATGAGGCGATCTACGTCGATCTGCGAGCCGATCGCCTCGAGGAGCGCGACGGAGTCGACGGCGGCCTGATCAAGCGAAGTCATAACTCCACGATAGTGACAGCCAAAACGCCAGCCCATGTAGATTTACTCCAGGGAATCGGCTGATGTATGTGCCTTTTCTCCATGCGCGATACTGCTGGGAGTGACGATGCACGAACAATGGCTACAGATGCTCCTCAACGAGGCTTCAACGGATGAATTGATCGCTCATCGTGATCGACTCGCCGAAGCCGCACCGCCCGGCGAGGTTCACGATATCGAGCGGGCAGCACGATCCGCCTTGCAGCTGCGCAGCCTCCTCGCCCAGCGCCGCCAGCGTGCCACCGAATTATCCGCGCTCAACGACATCGCAACACTGCTGACCACGATGCACGATCATCACGCGCTCCTGCAGGAAATCGTGGACCAGGCAAAACGGCTGCTCGGAGTAGATCTCTCGTATCTTGCGCTCATTCACGACGACATCCTGATCATCGAAGTGACCAGCGGCGCGTATACCGCGCAACTACTCGGACTCACCGTCCCCTTCCGCGAGGGCCTCATCGGCCGGGTTGTCGAAAACTCCTCTCCCGCCTGGACACCGGACTACCGCAACGATCCGTCGTTTGCCCACATCGGACCAGCCGACGACGCCGCTCGCGCCGAGAACATGCGCGGTCTACTGGCCGTTCCACTGCAGGTGGACGGAAAGATCCTGGGCGCACTGTGCGCGTGCAAGCGCCAGGAACGACGCTTCGGCAACGAAGAAGTTGCGCTACTGTCCGCACTGGCCGCCCATGCGTCGGTGGCTATCGAGAATGCTCGCCTCCTCGAGCAGTACCGCGCGACGGTCGCGGAGATCAACGCCGCCAATACCGAACTCGCCAAGCGCACAGCACTTCTCGAACAGACGCTGACGTGGGACCGCTCACTGACCCACGTTGTGTTGCGCGGCGGCGGAGTTCGCGAGCTCGTGCAGGAAGCGTCGGCGTCGACGCGATGCCCGGTGTTCTTCGTAACCGGCCGAGGCGAAATCCCGCCAGGACTGCAGCACCTGCGAAGCAGTGTGGTGCGGGCCTTCGACATACTGGCCGCCGATCGGCGTGAACAAGCACTGACCCTGATCGACGGTGAGCAGTTCCTGTTTGCCGTCGAAGTCCGCAGCGCCGGTGATCGCCTGGGCGTACTTTTCCTGACTTCGCGTCAAGAACCCACTGCCGCAATGCGATTGGTTCTCGAACGCTCGGCGCCGGCGGTGGCACTGGCACTGGTCGGCGAACGTGCGGCCCGGGAAGCCACCCGCCGCGCCCGCGACGCGTTCCTGGTCGATCTCATCACTCGGCCCGCCCCGACGCCGGCCGAGGTGACGGGTCAGTTCCGCCTGGCCGGCCTCAACCCGGACCGCTCGTACACCGTCGTCGTGGCCCGTCCTGCCGACGCGGTCGATCGGGCACGTCGAAGTATCGAGGAGATCGCCTTTCCTCCGGGAACCGTTGTTGCCGAGCATGGTTCCCGCGTCATTGCCATGATTCCGGGAATGACACCCACCGAGGTGGCTGCTGCCTGGGTACAACCGGCCGAGAATCCCACCGTCGGTATCGCCGATCCTGCCGTCGGCGGAGAGGGTCTGGCGCGGGCATACGTGGAGGCTCAGCGCACCGTCGACGTTCTCGAAACTCTGGGCCGGGCGTCACACGTCGAAGCGGCCAGTTCGCTCGGCATCTACCGAATCCTGCTCAGCCACACCGGTCGAGACGAACTGGAGATGCTGACCCAGCGGTCTCTCGGCCCACTCCTCGAGGAGGAAGCCAGGCGTGGTGTGCCGCTGCTGGACACTCTTGCGTCGTACCTGGCTCACAATTGCCGGCACTCCGCGACGGCAACTGCCCTCGCAATCCACGCGAACACCCTGTATCAACGACTCGAATCCATCGACCGTTTGATCGGCACCGAATGGCGTCAGCCGGACCAAGCGCTCGATCTTGCGCTCCTGATCCGGCTGCGTGCCAGTGCGGGGAAGCTCGGTCAGATCTGAGCGGGCTTGTCAGATCGCTTTGCCAATACCACCACAAGGGTTGCAGCGCAGAGCATCACCGCACCCACCACCCACAGGCCCGCCTTGGCGTTTCCGGTCAGATCGGTAAGCCATCCCGTGATGTACGGAGCACCGAAGCCCGAGGCGTTGCCGATCGAGTTGATCATCGCGATACCGGCGGCCGCACTCGCTCCCGTGAGGAATGTGGTGGGCAGGTACCAGAAGACAGGCAGCGCGCACAGGACACCCACCGCGGTCAGTGATACGGCGATCATGACGGTGAAGGGCGAATCCAGGTACAACGCAATCGGAATGGAGACGGCACCGAGGAGCGTCGGCGCTGCGACGTGCCACATCCGCTCACCGGTCTTGTCGGAATGACGGCTCCACAGCACCATCGCGACCGCACCGATCGCGTAGGGAACTGCCACGATCAGGCCGGTTTCCACGAGTGAGAAGTCGGTATCGAATGTCTCCTTGAACCCGGCGACAATGCTGGGCAGGAAGAAACTCAGGGCGTACAGGCCGTACGTGATGCCGAAGTAAACCAGGCCGAATCCGATGACCCGGGGATCGCGCAGCGTCTTTCCGGCCGACTGGTGGCCGGCGTCGCCCAGTTCTCGTTCCTCGTCTTCCATCGATCGCATGAGCCACGTGCGCTCCTCGAGGGTCAACCACTTGGCCTCGGCGGGTCGATCGGTGAGATAGAACCAGACGACAAACGCCAGAATCACCGCGGGCAAGCCCTCGATCAGATACATCACGCGCCACCCGGCCAGACCGAACAGGCCGTCGCCGTACTGGATGATCGCGGCGGACAACGGCGCGCCGAGAGCTGACGAGAGCGGCAGGGTCAGCAGGAACAGGCCCATCAGTCGTACGCGGTACTTCTTGGGGAACCAGAATGTCAGGTAGAGCAGCACGCCGGGAAAGAAGCCGGCCTCGGCGATACCCAAGAGAATTCGCAGGAAGTAGAGGCTTCCCACATTCGGTACAAACGCCAGAGCCGCAGCCAGAATGCCCCACGTGAGCATGATGCGCGCAATCCACAACCTGGCGCCGAAACGGTGGAGAGCCAAGTTGCTCGGCACTTCGAACAGGAGATAGCCGACAAAGAAGAGGCCGGATGCGAGTCCGAACATCGTCTCGGTCATTCCCAGGTCGGCGCTCATGGTGAGCTTGGCAAACGCGATGTTCGTACGATCCAGATAGTTCACGAAATAGAGCAGGATCAAGAACGGAATGAGCCGCCTGGCTACCTTCTTCACCACACGAGATTCGATCTCGCTCGGCGCGACTGCGCCGTCAGGGGTGGCGCGATCGGTGGAGGTCATCGCGGGGTTACTCCTAAAAATGGTCGGAAGCACTGCTTCTACTCGAGTGACTCGAGCCACAGTAGAATTCATTGCTTCGTCGCACTATGTGGATTGTCTCCACAGAAGAAATCCCGCTATGTGCACTATCTCTAGCTGCTGGTGAGGAACAGTCCCTGCTCGCGTAATTGCACGACGCGCATCACGATGATTCCGATCGTGACCACGGTGATAGCGCCGAATGCGATCCAGCCGATCCGGACTGCTTTCAACCGATCCTGACCCGCGCCCAACCACTGCGGCGCGTACAGGAATGCGGCAGCGGCAGCGGCGCCCGCCAGCAGACCACCCGCATGTCCCCAGAACGAGATGCCGGGCAGCGAAACACTGATGATCACGTTGATCGCGATCACCGAGATGATCGGGACCGGGCTACGACGCAGGCGGAGCAGCAGAACTGCCTGAGCGCCCATGATGCCGAAAATCGCGCCGGACGCGCCGGCGGTCCACGACAGAGACGTCACCGACGCGAAGACCGGTTGAAACGCCATCACCGACGCGCTGCCGCCGATCAAGGACACGAGATAGATGCTGATGTACCGAGAGCGGCCCATCACGATCTCCGTGTCACGGCCCAGGATGTAGAGCGCATACATATTGACGGCCAGATGCAGGATCCCGAAGTGCAAGAACCCCGATCCGATCAGCCGGAACCACTCACCGCCCGCAACAAGGGCGGGGTTGAGGGCCCAGTTCGCAAAGATCGACGAACCGACCTGGTTGTTCATGATGCTGCGCGACTGCACGAGCGTCGCCAAGAACGCCAGGACGTTGAGTCCCATGAGCGTGTAGGTGACGACCGGAACCGGCCGCGCCTGCGTCACGGTATTGCCTGCGACGCCACGCACCGGGCGAATATCGCGTTGACCGGCAGCTACACAGTCAACACATTGGTAGCCCACCGCAGCCTCACGGAGGCAATCGGGGCACGCCGGGCGGCCACAACGATTGCACGAGAGAGCAGTGGGTCGATCTGGATGGCGGACGCACCGCGGCTGGGGCGGGAGGCCCTCACTCGCACCGCCGCCCCAACCGGGGTTAGTCATCTTCGTTGTTTACCTGTTCAGGAGATGGTGATGCTGTTGATGACGACGGGCTCGACCGGGCGATCGGAGCGATCGACCGGGGTGGAGGAGATAGCGTCGACAACCTTGCGCGACTCGTCGTCGAGAACCTCACCGAAGATCGTGTGGCGGCGGTTCAGGTGCGGCGTCGGGCCGGTGGTGATGAAGAACTGCGATCCGTTGGTTCCCGGGCCGGCGTTAGCCATGGCGAGCAGGTAGGAACGGTCGAACTGCAGTTCCGGGTGGAACTCGTCGCCGAACTGGTAGCCCGGGCCGCCACGGCCGGTTCCGGTGGGGTCGCCACCCTGGATCATGAAACCGTCGATGACGCGGTGGAAGACTGCGCCGTCGTAGAACGGTCCGGTCTTGGCGCCGGATGCGTTCTCGGTGGAGTATTCCTTCGAGCCGTCGGCCAGGCCGACGAAGTTCTCGACGGTCTTCGGCGCGTGGTTGCCGAACAGAGCGATCTTGATGTCGCCGCGGTTCGTGTGCAGCGTTGCGGTTGCGGTCTGATGAGTTGAAGTCACCACCCCATCGTGCCATTGTCTGGCTTTTGATGGATGTGAGGCTGCCAAACCGACCACGGCAGTCCTTGCCAGGACATCGCCGGCGCCTTCGATTTCTTCAGTGGATCTCTCGGCTGACAACACACGGTTCCTCTTGACACCTCACCCCACCGGGATGCACCCCGTCGACATCGACGCGAAGTCCAGCGGCTGCGCCGGCACATGGCGTCCACGTGGTGTGTCGTCGACCAGAATCCCGTCGTCGACGACGACGTGGCCACCGACAAGAACCGTCACCGGTTTCCCGCGCAGCCGCCGACCCTCGTACGGGGTGTAGTCGGTTGCCATATGGAGGTCGGCATCCGACACGGTCCATTCCAGCTCTCCGTCCCAGATGGCGACGTCGGCGTCGGAACCGGGCATGATCGAACCCTTACGCGGATAAAGACCATTGGTACGAGCGGGATTGGCCGACGTCAACTGAACGAAGCGACTGGCTGACAAACCATTTTCCGAAACAAATTTCGAGAATACGACGGGTAGGCGAGTCTCGACGCCCGGCAAACCGTTCGGCATATGGCGCACGTCATGGCGGTGCTGACGCTTCTGCGCGGTGTCGTAGCAGCAGTGATCCGAACCGATGGTCGTGATGTGGCCGGTGAAGAGGTGCTTACCCAAACCGTCGACGGTCTCCGCCGACCGAAGTGGTGGGCAGCACACAAATTGTTCCGGCTGCGAGCCCAGGTACTCCGAATCATCCAGTGTCACATGATGTGCCACGGCTTCGGTAAACGCCACCAACCCACGTTTTCGGGCATCGGCAACCAGCTCGACAGCCGCTGCTGACGATTGGTGCACGAAGTACACGGGCGCCTGTTGCGATTCTGCAATAGCCAATATTGCTGCTACCGAGGCCGTTTCCGCCAATTCCGGTCGCGTTGTCGCCATACCGGCCGCGTCGATGTGCCCACAGTCGGCGGCGTTATCCTGCGCGTCACCGACTATCGCATCCGATTCGCAGTGAATGATCACCATGCCACCGAGGTCACGCGTGGTCGCCATCGTGCGCAGAATGGTGTGCTCGTCGGCCATGGATTCACCGGCGTACGTCGTGAACATCTTGACCGTGCGGATTCCGGCGGCAGCCATCGTAGCCAGTTGGCCGGCCGTCGTATCGTCCCATTCGACTACACATCCGTGCAGAGCCGAATCACACAGACCCTCAGTGGCTTTGGTTCGGAGCTTGTCCGCCGCCTCCAGCGGATCCTGACCCGGCCGAGGTATCGCAAAATCGATGATCGTGGTGGTGCCGCCGAACACTGCGGCGGTAGTGCATTCGGCGTAAGAATCGAGCGACGTGAATTCACCCGACGTGAACCCGACGTGGCAATGCGGATCCACACCGCCCGGCATGACCAACTTGCCGGTCGCGTCGAGTACAACTGCGCCGTCCGGAATCGGCCCGCCGGGTTCGGCAATCGCGATGATCTTGCCGTCCCGCATCACGACGTCGGCAAGTCCACTCCACGACGATTCCACCACGGTGCCGCCGCGCACCACGGTCAGTGGGGAGGTGGTCACGACTGGCTCGCGAGGTACGCTCGCCAACCGCCGCGGTCGCTGATATCCACTACCTCGGGACGATCCAGCCACTCGGCGCGCATGCGCATGGACAACGACCCTCGTCCGTCGGCGAGAAGAATCACGCCGAGTTCCAATTCCTCCGGCTCACGGGGCAGCAGTTCGAGTCGAAGGAGATCGTAGTCGACCTCGTACAGCTCACCGGGAACGGTGAATCCACCTTCGACCACTGGATACAATCCGGGGAATTCGTCTCGGACGGAGAAGAACTGGTAGTTCGGCGCGGTATCGACTGCCCCCAGGAAGGTGGCGCCGGCGAGTGCGTCGTTCAGTGTTCCACCGGACAGCGCTTGCCCGTTCACGAACATCGTCACGGTTGCCATAGTTGTCTCCTCTATTTCGAATAACTGCGGTATCAGTGCGACGCGGTCAGACGCCCCGGCCCGAAGGAACTGACGTCGACAACCGGTTCCTTGCCCTGGACAAAAGCGGTGAGTACGTCTGCCCACAGCGACGCAAAGGTGAACGAGTAGGTTCCACCGGCCACAAAAACGCCTGGTGCACTGTCGAGTTCACCGATGATCGGCAATTCGTCCGGTGTGGTCACTACGGGGCCGGTCCAGACATCGGACAGTTCGATCTCGCCGAGGCCGGGCATCAACCGCTGAGTCTGGGCGAGATTGCCCTCGATACTCTCCTCACGGATGGGTGCCGCGCCTTCCGGCCGGAACGGACCGGCCGGCCAACCGCCACCGAGAACGATGCGATTGCGCTTGTCCTGCTTGATCGAAATTCCCTCACCGACGTGCTGCACCAACACATTCAAGGTCTCGGGTGGGGAAGCCAGGGTGTGCATTTGCAGAGACAGTGCACGCAGGTCCAGTTGCACGTCCACCATCGCGGCAACTTCTGCCATCCACGGACCCGCGGCATTGACAACGTGGGGCGCCTGCCACGTACCCGCGGCAGTACCGACGTTCCACGACTGACCGACCCGCTCGATCGCGGTGACCTTGGTATCGGTGAACAGTTGCGCTCCACGGGCGAGCGCCGCCGCCAAGAGAGCCGGGCCCGCGATATCGGGTTCTGCGTAGCCGTCCAAGGCGCACCAGCTTGCACCGGCAATGGTCGGCCCGAGCAACGGAAGCTCTTGGCGTGCTTCGTCACCGGTAAGTAGACGCGTCGGGATTCCGATTTCCCGTTCCCATTCGTGCTTCTGCGCCAGAGCAGCACATTGCTCAGCGGTCTCGGCCACCATGTAACCGCCACAGCGGACCAGTCCGACACCGCCGGGGACATCGTGCTCGAGATGATCCCACAACTCGCTCGCGGCGAGCTGCAGTGGCAGCAGACGCCGCACATCCAGCGCCACGCCCTGACCGGGCCGACGCGTGTGAATCGTCTGAATGTGCAGATTTCCCGCCGTAGTACCCGAACCGGCGCAATTGGGTACCGACCGATCGAGCACCACGACACGGAAGCCTGCATCGGTCAATCGAAATGCGGCTGCAGCCCCCACAATTCCTGCACCGATGATGACGACGTCGGTGACCACTGCTTCACTGGACATGTTCGAACTCCTTCGATGCGTGTGCCGTGGCTTCCGCAATTCCGGATCGATCGATGATCGCCTGCAACGTCTCGATGATGATCGGATCGGTGACCGGCAGCAGCGGCTCCCGTACGTGCCCGCCGGGCTGTCCCAGCAGGTTCATCACCGCTTTGAGCTGGGGAATCGGAGACGCGTGAATGCCGCTGTAGTCGCCGTTGATCAGCGCACCCGACAATGCGCGGTATCGGTCTGCCCATACCTGTGCTGCTGCGGCATCTTTGGCTACAACAGCGCGATAGAAGGGAACACCGAAGGGAGCTCCGACGCCACCACCGTCGATGTTGCCGTCACCACCGAGCTCCAGGAGCGCAGCCAATCCACGACGATGCAGGAAGCTACCGAAAACTCTTACCTGCGAGGAGTACTGCTCGACGGTGTCGAGCATGCTCAGCCAATCGCCGGTGCTGTCCTTGATCGCAACCACATTCTCGAGATCCGCGATCCGGCCGAACAATCCGGGGATTTTTCCGATGTCGAGTGACACACCGCGCGGCCAGTTGTAGGCCATGAACGGTAAATCCGTTGCAGTGGAAACTTTTTCGTAGTAAGCAACCGTCTCGTCCGCCGACGTGTGGACGTACGGCGGCGGGGTCGCAAGAATTCCGTTCGCGCCGGCGCTCGCTGCATGCTTTGCGAGTCGCCCTGATTCCTCGGCCGTGTACGCGCTCACCCCGATCAGGACGGGGAATCGGCCGCTCACGGCCTCCACCGCCACCTCGGCGACAAGTTTGCGTTCGGCATGGGTCTGGGAGAACCACTCACCCGTGCTGCCGTTGATCAGAACCCCGTCGACACCCATTCGCGCGTAGAGCTCCATGAGCGCGGCGAATGCATCGACATCCACGGCGCCGGCAGCATCGAACGGGGTGGGAGCAGCGGGCCAATAGCCCGACCAAGCGACATCGTCGCGATTCATAGAAGTAGACCTCTCGATGGAGATGCACAGACTGTGCGAATGGGATCGATTCCATACATTGCTCCGAACCGCTAAAATCGTCAAGCCAGGAAACAGACTCGTAACACGGGCATAGTCGAATGAAGCAACCATCCAGTCAATGAAGCCAAGAGGACACGATGACAGTCACCCTGATCGATGTCGCAAACGCAGCCGGCGTTTCGCGAAGCACTGCATCACGCGCATTGAGTGGATCGACGTTGATCTCTCCACAGACCAGGGCGGCCGTGCAGGAAGCGGCGCGCAAGCTGCAATACCGCCCCAATCGCGCCGCGAGCACCCTACGCTCGCGGCGATCGCACCTCATCGGCCTCGTGATGAACAACCTGCTCAACGCGTCGTTCCACACCGTTGCGGAAGTAGTACAGAAAAGAGCTTCGGACAAGGGTTTTCAGGTCATTCTGTGCATCACCGATGCCGATGTCTCACGCGAGCGTGATGTGCTGGAGATGCTGGCCGAGCACGGCGTGGACGGGACGATCGTGATCGGCAGTGGCCGTAATGCCACCGCCACCAACGAACTGATTGCGGGAAGCGCCGTCGTCAACCTCATCAGGTCCGTGGAGGGCAGCAAAGCCCCCAACGTGCTTGCCGACGACATCGACGGCGCTATGTTCGCCACGCGGCATCTACTCGGACTCGGCCACCGGAATATCGGCTACATCGGCGGCACCGACGACGCGACGTCCGGCCGAGAACGCTTCGAAGGATACCGTCGCGCACTGACCGAATACGGCGTCGACGTGGATGAGTCTTTGGTCCGAAAAGGTTCTTTCACAACATATTTCGGCGCCGAGGCCGTCGGTTCACTACTCGATCACGCACCGAAGATGACTGCGCTGTACGCCGCCAATCACGAAGCCGTTTTCGGCATTCTGCCGACCCTCGTCGGCCGCGGCGTAAGCATTCCGAACGAGTTGTCCCTGGTGTGCCACGAGGACATGCCTTGGCTCGAGATGTGGCAACCTGCGATCACCACAATCGACAACGGTGCTATTCAACTGGCCAATGTTGCGATGGATCTTCTTTTCCAGCAAATAGATTCGGAAAAGCTCGAAAAGGAAGACCAAGGACGCACCTACCGGATCGGCTCCACCCTGATCGAACGAAATTCGTGCACGCCACATGACGGACGTCACTGAAAACGGTAACGATGGTGGCGTAGGACACGCAGTTTCGTTAACAGTTCGTTTCGTCCGTATCTCTCGCGTTAACAGCGTTGACCCTTCATCACTCGCATGCCAAGCTCAGTGCAATCGATCCCATGAATCTGTTTTCGGACCAATCAGAGCCCCTCAAAAAGCGCTCTACCGTCCGAAAAAATGTAGGCGGAAGCCACTCCCGAAAGGCCACTCGAAAATGCGCAGAATGCTCGCAGTCGCAGCCGCCACCGCTTTGGCAGCCACCCTCACAGCCTGTGGATCGGGGAGCGACGACACCGCCGCACCCACCGACTGCACCCCCACACTGGGCTCTTCGGACCTCGCCGAAGAAGGCACCCTCACCATCGCCACCAATGCCACACTCCCTCCGATGCAGTACGTGGACGAGTCAGGCAAGGTCGTCGGAATGCGCGTTGACCTGGGCAAAGAGATTGCGAACCGCCTGTGTCTTCGCGCCGACTTCGTCAACATCGAGTTCGACGCCCAGATCCCCGGCGTGCAGAGCGGCCGCTGGGACATGATCGACACCGGGATGTTCTACACACCGGCTCGCGCCGAGACCATTTCGCTCGTTCCGTACGAGGTCCAGGCGGTATCCGTCTCCGTACCGGCTGGAAATCCCGAGTCCATCTCATCCGTCGACGATCTAGCCGGCAGGACCATCGCCGTCGAAGCGCCGGGATACGAGTTCGACACCCTCAACGCGTTGAACGAAACATTTTCCGCCGCCGGAAAGCCGTCCATGAACGTCCAGACATTCAAGACGAATGCCGATGCCTACCAAGCACTTTCAGCAGGACAGGCGGACGGGGCGGCAATCGTCAGCTCCGTAACCTCCTTCTACCAGAAGGACGGCCGCTTCGAGACGGGCGTCGACGGCATCAACAACTCGCCCTTGGCGCTCGGATTCGCCCAGGGCAGCCGAACCGCCGTCGAGGTGGCACGTGTCCTCACCGACATGCGAGCCGACGGCTTCCTCCCCGCTCTGTTCGAGGAATACGGCGTCGAAGGTTACGACGGCGACATCTCCGTCAGCACCGGTCCACTGCAGCCCTGAGCTCCGCTCGCAGCAAGACAGAGCTTCGCTCACATCAATTCTGAGCTCCGCTCCAACCGAAAGGTGACCCTATGTGGTCCTGGGATGCATTCTTCTCGATCTTGACCAGTAAACAGCTGCTCGAGGGCGCATGGGTCACCATCTGGCTCACTGTCGTCAGCATGGTTCTCGGCCTGATGCTGGCCGTCGTCGTTGCTGCGGCACGCTCGTCCCGCTGGTGGATTCTGCGCGCAATCGTCGGCTTCTACGTGTGGCTGATGCGTGGCACGCCCCTACTGGTGCAGTTGGTCATCATCTACACCGGACTCCCGCAAGTGGGTATCAAACTCGGCGTCATCGAGTCTGCTCTGCTCGGGCTTGTTCTCAACGAAGCCGCTTATCTCTCCGAAATCGTCCGCTCTGGATTGATGTCGGTACCGGCAGGACAAACCGAGGCGGCCCGCGCACTGGGCATGTCACCGTTCAAGGTATTCCGAGTTGTCGTGCTGCCCCAGGCATTTCGCGTCATGATTCCACCGTTGGGCAACAGCTTCAACGGGCTGCTCAAGACCACAACTCTGGTATCGGTCATCTCGGTCCAAGAGTTGTTGCGGCGCACGCAGTTTCTGGTTCAGGTCAACTTTCGGGTCCTCGAAGGCCTGTGCGCAGCGGCCCTGTACTTCCTTGTGCTGACCACGCTCTGGGGAATGATCCAGCGCGTCCTCGAAGCCCGGGCCGGCCGAGGCTACGACCGTAACTACAAGCGCAAGAACAATTCCGGTGATGCGAAAGTCGCCGAGTCAGCTCAGCTAGCGGAAGCAGTGAACAGATGACCACCACCGCCATCGCCCGCAGCACCACGGTTGTTCGCGTCGAGAACATGATCAAGTCCTTCAACGACGTACGCGTGCTCGACGGCATCGATTTCAGCGTGTCCACCGGCGAAGTCGTGCTGCTACTGGGACCGTCGGGCAGCGGTAAGAGCACCCTGCTGCGCACCCTCAACTGCCTCGAGGTCATCGACTCCGGAATCGTCGAGGTGTGCGGCGAATCGATGGGTTACGTCGACAGCAACGGCAAACGCCGACTGCGAACCGAGGCGCAGATCGCGAAACAGCGGCACAACACGGGGATGGTGTTCCAGAATTTCAACCTCTTCCCCATGATGACCGCCGTGGAGAACGTCGCAGCAGGTCCACGCCACGTACAGGGAGTTGCGAAGGACGAAGCCCAGGCGCAGGCGCTCGAACTCCTCGACCTGGTCGGGTTGTCCGACAAAGCCGACAACTACCCCTCCCAACTCTCGGGCGGTCAACAACAACGCGTTGCCATCGCCCGCGCGCTGGCCATGAAGCCGAGCGTCATGCTTTTCGACGAGCCGACATCGGCGCTCGACCCTGAAATGGTCAAAGAGGTCTTGGACGTGATGGTCCGGCTTCGCGACGAGGGCATGACGATGGTGGTAGTCACCCACGAAATGGCATTCGCCCGCGCTGCCGCAGATCGCATCGTTTTCATGAGCGACGGCAAGATCGTCGAAGACGCTGCCCCTGATCAATTCTTCGACAACCCACAAAATCCACGCACCCGGCAGTTCCTGGGACAGATCCTGTGACAAAGTGGAGTCATGACACGAGTGACCGAGTCCCTCAGCAGCCAGCTTCCCGACACGTTCGACCAAGCCTTGGCCAGGGTCGAAGATTCTTTCGAGGAAACGGCATCACGTATCAAGGAATCAGACGCAGCCGATAACGCCCGCCGCATCGCCGCTGTGGTCGCAACAGCGACCGCCCGTGGTGCCCGGCAGCTCGGCCTGTTCCTGGGCCGTCAGAGCGCCGTTCTCGCCAAGAAGGGCGTGGAGTGCGCGAAGTCCCTCCCCGCCAAGTCAGCGGCGCGAGCAGAGCGTGAACCGAAGCCGCGTGGACGCAAGCGCATCGGCCTGTTCGTGATTGCCGGTGTGGCAGTGATCGGCGGCGCTGTCTTCTTCAAGAGCCGTCGCCGCGAGCACCCGCCGGTGGCGTCGGCTCCTCCGCGAGTGGACGAGAAAACTGCGTAGATCGTGAAGCAGTGAGGCCCGGAACACAGTGTGTTCCGGGCCTCTTTTCGTTCGTGTGTCGGCGTCAGCAGTTCGACGGCGCCGGAACGTTGTTGAACCGGTCGATCATGTAGCCGACGGATTCCGGCGTTCCCACGACGTAGGGCATTACGTGCCCCAGGGCCAAGCCGGATGCAACCGAGGGCAGCTCGTTCACCGAGAACTGCACGACCGCGCCTCCGTCACACCAGTCCCGTGCGAGTTCTTGTCCCTGCCCGAACGGAACGATGTCGTCGGCCCGGCCGTGCTGGATAAGCACCGGCGACGTCGGTATTCGATTCCCGATCTTCTGTTCGTCCAGAATTTCCTGCGCCAACGGCAGTCGAGCAAGCACGGCCGACAGCGATTCGCCGGACTTGGTGAAGCTCGAGGAGTGCTGGAATCCGAACTGCAGTCCGGTCTCTCCGACACACTGGTTCTTGGTTGCGGCCAACATCGCTCGTCCACGATCGTTGATCTCCGCATCGAGCAACGACTCCACTTCGGGATACTGAGTCACTATCCCGTTGAGCGCGTATCCGATGACACCGGTGAGGAACGTGCCGTCTACTCGAGCGAGCGTGGCTGCGAGATCAGCCGGTGGGGCACCAGCGTACGTGCCCTTCAGATCGAGTTCCGGGGCGTAGGACGGCTTCAGTTCCGTTGCGGCAGCGGCAGCGCCACCGCCCTGCGAGTAGCCCCATAGGCCGACGGGCCCATCGTCGGGAATGCCGGCATTCGGCAATTGCTGAGCAGCACGCACCGAATCGAGGACGGCGTGTGCCTCGGCCGCGCGGTTCACGTACGTGTGGTCACCTGGCGTTCCCAGCCCGTCGTAGTCCGTGACGACAACGGCAATGCCGTTGAGCAGCAGCATGTTCACCCAGATGGACTCGTAGCCGACCATCACGTCGGTCGGAAACTTGTATTCCATTCCGGTGTTGAACAGCTTGGACGGGGCGCACTGATCACCCTGCCCGTGAGTACCTACTGCGCTGGCAACCAGTGGACGCGCCCCCTGCCCGGTCCACGGGTTTGTCGGCTCGAGGTACGTGCCGGTGACCGCAACGGGAGCACCATTGGCGTCCTCGCTGCGGTACATGATCTTGGTGGCGGTAGCCGGCCACGGGCCGTTCGATCCCGGCACGCTGAGCAGCAAGGGCGTCGGCTCACTGCGAATGAGGTCCCCATTGTTGCCGGCCGGCAATTCCGTCGGCGGAGTGTAGAAATCCGCTGGTTCAGCCGCTGCGAACGGCGCCGTTGCAGCACTGGTCACCAGTGCTGCAACGGACAAGCCGATTGCCCACGACATTCGGTTCTTCACGGTCACGTTCTCCCCACGTCGTTTGCACTGTGCTCTGACACACAGTGAACGCAGGGTAACATATACCTCAAAACAAACTTACCGGTAAGGAAACAACCTTAGAGTGGTTGTCGTACAGCCACTTTCAACTATTTTGTCGGCTCCAGATTGTTCGTCAGGAGCGCCCGCAACTGCTCGGTGTTCTGAGGCGTCCACGTCGGCGGGTGCAAGATGTTGGCCCACATGTCCGCGGCGTCTTCGCCGTAGTTGTGACCATGACCCGACGGAACATCAGCCGAGAACACCATGTCGAGAGTGACCTGCCAGAACGTCACCAGAGGAATCCAGGTCATCCCCGGATCCACGTCGCGTCCCTCCGGCTTTTCGCTCAACCAGTCCGGCTTGTTGAGCAAGAGGTCGAACGACCACCACGTGATGGGGTCACTCGCATGCTGCCAGTACACGATTCGATCGTCGTTCCAGTCGGCATCGAGCTCCAAGTCGATCGGATCCGCAGCAAAACGGATCGACTCACCGCCGTCGATCACAGGAAGAATCTCGCGCGAACCTGAGTCACGGTTGTTCGTGATCTCCTGCCACTGCTGCGTGAAGTTGGGTGTGCCCACCCACAACGCTCCGTCGACGCGCGTCATCATGTCCTGATCGCCGGCAAACGCGGCCTGGCCACCGTACGAGCCGAGGCTCTCACCGAACACGACCAACTCGGGACGCGTCTCCACCGGCAGGTCGATCCACTCGGCAAAAACAGCGTTGAACAGTGCGCGGCCGGCAACCATCGGAGTCTCACGGTCGGCGATGAAAGCCAACGGACTCGGCAGGAACGAGTACTGCATCGACGCGATGGCCGTGTCCCCGTCCTCGACATATTCGAACGCCGACGCCACATCCTCGTTGACCCAGCCACGACCGGTCGTCGTGACGACGGCCAGAGTTCCGCGGTCGAAACCACCGGTGCGCTTGAGTTCGTCGACAACCCGGTTTGCCACGCCGCGAATCGAATCCGACGACTCACGCCCGGCATAGACGCGGATCGGTTGCTTCGCCTCACGCCCGGTCAGCGCCGTGATCTCCGCCGCGGTGGGGCCACTACCCATGAAGGTGCGCCCTTCCTGCCCCAACGAGTCCCAGGCTTCCGCAGACATCGGCGAACCACTGCGCTCGGCGATGAGGGGCTGTTCGATACCGTCCGGCGTTTCCGTATCCGCGCCCGAGAAACTCCAGTTCGCGAACGCGATCAACCCGTTGTACAGCGCACCGTTCACGACGAAGACTGCAAGAGCGAGCACCACGACAAGGCTGGCGACCTTCGCCGCTTCCTTCGGGACGAACCGCAAGGCGAACTGCGACAGACGGTTCGTGGAATAGCGGATACCCCGCGACGCCTCGAGCAGGATGAACCAGATCAGTAGCGAGATCAACGCCACCAGAAGGTAGTTTGCCGCACTGTCACGCGGCATTCCGACAAGTTCACGGACTATTCGCTGCCACCGCGCCCCCAGAATCAAGAAGAGGGGAACCGCGATCACAGCTACAACCGCCATGGTCCGCCACGCGATCTTCTTCGTGCGCTCCGACCACTGCGGCTCGACGCCACACTTGCGAACCGTCCAGGCAACCAGAGTTCCGATCGCATAACCCATAGCGAGGGAGATACCCGACGCAACGCCCTGCAGGTACCACGCTCGTGGTAGCAGCGACGGGGTCATCGACCACGTAAAGAACACCAGCGCAAAGGCAAGGCCAACCGGATGAAGCGTCGCGCAATAGCGGCGTATGCGGTCCCACACAGATCTCATGCGGGAATCGTAAGCGCAGAGAGTTCGATTTCGGGCACCGTACCGCCCAGTCGGCATGCTAATTCCGAAGAGCGAACGTACCTTTCGCTCGACAGGGGGAGCGGATACGCACATACAAAAACACCCTCCCGGTTGCCCGGGAGGGTGTTTTTCTTACTGTGGAGCCTAGGAGATTCGAACTCCTGACATCTGCCTTGCAAAGGCAGCGCTCTACCAACTGAGCTAAGGCCCCGTTCGGTTTTCCGACCGGAGTCAGAGTACCTATGTTCTAGCTTGTTTCCAAATCGTGCCAAACCTTGTCTCCGCGCCGACTTTTGATCAACTTGGTGACTACGAGAGACACCAGAATGCTAGCCCCGACAAGCAGGAAAACCTTCATTCCAGCAACCCTTCTTCGGCACAAGGAGTGGGCCTAGGAGGACTTGAACCTCCGACCTCTTCATTATCAGTAAAGCGCTCTAACCACCTGAGCTATAGGCCCCTGAACCGGTTTCAAAGATTACCCCACCGGCCCGCTAACACCAAAACGGGTCCGGTGGGGCAATGTTTCCGCAGGTCAGTCGCGGTCCGCGAGAGTTACCTCGACGCCGCCAACCAAGTCACTGCAGAGGTTGTAGATGAACGATCCAATGGTGACGAGCGCCGTGAACAACACCATGTTCGCCAAACCGATCACCGCGGAATAGCCGAAGACTTGCCCCGCCGTCACCAGTCCGTCGGATCCGCCATCGGACACGATGTCCGTAAACGCGTTGTTCAGGCGGTCCCAGACGCCCATGCCGTCCAAAACGACGTACAGAAGTCCGACGGCCACCATCCACACGAAGAAAAGTGAAACCGAGATCACAGAAGTGATCTTGAGTGTGGACCATGGATCGATACGGCGGATCTGCACAGTCGCCCGCAACGGAGTCCCATTGGACGCCGCCGCGACGGCAGCGACGTGATTTTTATCACCGACAGCTGCCTGTGGCAGTGGATGCTTCGCCTCGGAGAGGTCCGGCATGTCCTTCGGCAAATCCTTACGGCTGATATGCCGAGTCGGACCGTCGATGGCCGCAGCCTTGGCCCGGGGACCGGCCGGAGCATTCGGCGGCGCAACCTGCTTGTTCGCCACAGCGTTATTTGCCACGGTCTTATTTGCCACAGTCTTGTCGGCGACGGTCTTGTTCGCGACGGTCTTGTTGTCGACCGCGTTGTTCATGACCTTCGGCGCCGCTGTTCCCGTGACTACCGGCCGAGCCGGCGGCTGCGACGGACCTCCAGGACCCGCTGGTCGCTGATTCGGCGGACCGACCGACGGTTTCCCGGCAGCCGGCGGCGGTCCCTTGCGAACCTCAGGTCCCTTACGAACATCGGGTCGCGGCGCAGCCGGACGGGTGATGTTGGTCTGGGGTTCGCGCTGCTGAGCAACAGGCTGTTGAGATACCGGCTGTTGCGGACCCGACTGCTGCTGACCGCGCTGCCACGGTGGCGCCTGGTTACCCCGAGCCTGATTGGCAGCCGCCTGATTAGCCGGTGCCGCTGGGGGCGTCGGCGCTTCAGGTGACTTCGGGGCAGCGGGAACATTCGGGGCAGCGGGAGCAGCCGGTGAACTCTTCCCAACCGCAGGCGGAGCCGACTTGTCGGCCACAGCCTTGGAATCGGCGGCAGAGCTGCTCGGCTTACCAGCGGCCGGGGGTTTCGATGCCTCAACGGGAGACGTCGAGCCCCCTGCACCCGCCGGAGCAGCTGACTGCTCCGGCTTCTGGGGCGTCGAACCGGAAGTGCTCGTGCTCTTCTGGTCACTGCCCGGCTGGTTGGGAGTGCTCACTAGGACTCCTTAGCTCCATCGGCATTGTCTGCGCTGTCGGTGTTTGCGGCAGCGATCTCTTCGGGTTCGTCGGCGTTGCGCGCAATTGCGAGCAAGGTGTCGCCTTCGCCGAGGTTCATCAGACGCACGCCCTTGGTCTGACGTCCAGCCTTACGAACCTGCTTGGCAGCTGTCCTGATGACGCCGCCGCCCGAGGTGATCGCGTACAGCTCGTCGTCGTCGTCGACGATGAGCGCTCCGACCAGAGTGCCACGTTTCTTGTCGTACTGAATGGTGAGCACGCCCTTGCCGCCACGGCCCTGCACCGGGTAGTCCTCCATGCTTGTGCGCTTGGCGTAACCACCGGAAGTCGCGACCAGCAGGAACTTGCCTTCACGAACGACGTTGAGCGAAAGCAGTTCGTCCTCACCGTTGAAGCGCATGCCCTGAACACCGGAGGTAGCGCGGCCCATGGGACGCAATGCCTCGTCGGTTGCCGAGAAGCGGATCGACTGGCCCTGTGCCGACACGAGAAGCAGATCGTCGTCGGCGGAGCAGAGAACAGCACCGACCAGTTCGTCCTCGTCACGCAGGTTGATCGCGACGATGCCACCGCTGCGGTTGGAATCGAAGTCCGTGAGCTTGGACTTCTTGACCAGACCGTTTCGAGTAGCGAGGACCAGATAGGGCGCGTCTTCGTACGTCTTGATCTGGATGACGGACTGAATGCGCTCGTCCGGCTGGAAGGCCAGAAGGTTGGCTACGTGCTGACCACGCGCCGTGCGGCTGGCCTCGGGCAGTTCGTATGCCTTGGCACGGTAGACGCGGCCCTTCGTGGTGAAGAACAGCAACCAGTCGTGCGTCGACGTGACGAAGAAGTGCGAGACGATGTCGTCCTGCTTGAGGCCGGCGCCCTGAACGCCCTTGCCGCCGCGCTTCTGCGAGCGGTACAGGTCGGTCTTGGTGCGCTTGGCGTAGCCGGTCTCGGTGATCGTGACGACAACGTCCTCGCGGGCGATGAGATCTTCGTCGTTGACGTCACCGTCGGCGGCGATGATCCGGGTACGACGGTCGTCGCCGTACTTGTCGACGATTTCCTTGAGCTCGTCACGAACGATCGCGCGCTGACGCTCAGGCTTGGCCAGAATGTCTTTGTAATCGGCGATTTCGATCTCGATCTCAGCCAATTCGTCGACGATCTTCTGACGCTCGAGGGCGGCCAGACGACGCAACTGCATCGCGAGGATCGCGTCGGCCTGAATCTCGTCGACGTCGAGGAGGTTCATCAATCCGGCCCGAGCGACGTCGACGGTCTGCGACGCACGGATCAAGGCGATGACCTCGTCCAAGGCGTCGAGAGCCTTGACCAGACCACGCAAGATGTGAGCGCGCTCTTCGGCCTTGCGGAGCAGGTACTGCGTGCGACGGACGATGACCTCGAGCTGATGCGTCGTGTACAGACGGATCATCTGGTCGAGGCGCAGTGTGCGTGGAACACCGTCGACGATGGAGAGCATGTTGCAGCCGAAGCTGGTCTGCAACTGTGTGTGCTTGTACAGGTTGTTCAGTACAACCTTGGCAACAGCGTCACGCTTGACGGTGACAACGATGCGCATGCCGACGCGGTCGGAAGACTCGTCGTGAATGTCGGAGATGCCGGCGATCTTGGCGTCACGAACCTGATCCGCGATGGAAGTGATCAGGTTGTCCGGGTTGACCTGGTACGGCAGTTCGGTGATGACAATTGTGGTGCGGCCCTTGGCATCTTCTTCGACCTCGACCACACCGCGCATACGGACGGAGCCGCGGCCGGTGGTGTAGGCGTCCTGAATTCCCTGGCCACCCACGATGAGGCCGTGCGTCGGGAAGTCCGGTCCCTTGACCCGCTCCATGACGGCAGCGAGCGTGGATTCCTCGTCGGCTTCGTAGTTCTCGAGCGCCCAGTAGATGGCGTCGGCAACTTCCCGCAGGTTGTGCGGCGGAATGTTGGTGGCCATACCGACGGCAATACCGTTGGAGCCGTTGATCAGCAGGTTCGGGACACGGCTGGGAAGAACCGTGGGTTCCTGCGTCTTACCGTCGTAGTTCGGCGTGAAATCAACTGTCTCATGGTCGATTTCACGAAGCATCTCCATCGCGAGAGGCGTGAGACGGCACTCCGTGTAACGCATGGCGGCAGCGCCGTCGTTGCCGCGGGAACCGAAGTTGCCCTGACCGTCGACGAGGGGATACCGCAGCGACCACGGCTGGGCCATACGGACCAGGGTGTCGTAGATCGAGGAGTCGCCGTGGGGGTGGTAGTTACCCATGGTCTCGGCGACCGGACGGGCAGACTTCACATATCCGCGATCAGGGCGATTGCCGGTGTCGTACATCGCGTACAGCACGCGGCGGTGCACGGGCTTGAGGCCGTCGCGCACATCCGGCAGAGCACGACCGACGATGACGCTCATGGCGTAGTCGATGTAGCTGCTCTGCATTTCCTGCTGGATGTCGACCGGTTCGATGCGGTCGTGCTGCGGTCCGTCCGGTGGCAACGTGGTGTCGGTCATGAGTTCACTTTCTTAAAGAAGATGGTGGGCGCAAGCGCAGGTGCTACACGTCGAGGAAACGGACGTCCCTGGCATTACGGATGATGAAGCTGCGCCGAGCCTCGACGTCCTCACCCATCAACACGCTGAACAGTTCGTCGGCAGCAGCCGCGTCGTCCAACGTCACCAGACGCAGAACACGCACCGTCGGGTCCATCGTGGTTTCCCACAGCTCCTTGGCGTTCATCTCGCCAAGGCCTTTGTAACGCTGGATACCGTCGTCCTTGTTGATCTTCTTGCCGGATTCGAGACCAGCCTTGACCAGGACGTCGCGCTCACGATCGGAGTACGCGAATTCCGGCTCACTGCGCTGCCACTTCAGCTTGTACAGCGGCGGCTGGGCGAGGTACACGTGACCGTGCTCGACCAGCGGGCGCATGAAGCGGAACAGCAGTGTGAGCAGCAGCGTCGCGATGTGCTGACCGTCGACGTCGGCGTCGGCCATGAGCACGATCTTGTGATAGCGCAGCTTCGCGATATCGAACTCGTCATGGATGCCGGTGCCGAAGGCGGTGATCATCGACTGGATTTCGGTGTTCTTCAACGCGCGGTCCAGGCGGGCCTTCTCGACGTTGAGGATCTTGCCGCGGAGCGGCAGAATCGCCTGGTACATCGAGTCGCGGCCGGACTTGGCCGAGCCACCTGCCGAGTCGCCCTCCACGATGTAGATCTCGGACTTCTCCGGATCGTTGGAGCGGCAGTCGGCAAGCTTGCCTGGCAGGCCACCGAGATCGGTAGCGCTCTTACGGCGAACCAATTCGCGGGCCTTACGAGCGGCAATACGAGCCTGCGCCGACGAGACCGCCTTGTTCACGATGGTCTTGGCGTCGGCGGGGTTGGCCTCGAGCCAGTGCTGAAGATGCTCGTTGCACGCCTTCTGCACGAAGGACTTGACCTCGGTGTTACCGAGCTTGGTCTTGGTCTGGCCCTCGAACTGCGGTTCACCGACCTTGACGGACACGATGGCGGCAAGACCCTCACGGATGTCGTCACCGTTGAGGTTCTGCTCTTTTTCCTTGAGCAGCTTCTTGTCACGGGCGTACTTGTTGACGACCGTGGTGAGCGCTGCGCGGAAGCCCTCTTCGTGCGTTCCACCCTCATGCGTGTTGATGGTGTTGGCGAAGGTGTGCACGGACTCCGAGTAACCGGAGTTCCACTGCATCGCGACCTCGAGCTCGTGGCCCGTGCCCTTGGCCGTGAATCCCACAACAGAGTTGTGGATGGGGCTCTTGGACTTGTTGATGTGACGGACGTAGTCCTCGAGTCCACCCGGGTAGTGGTAGACGCGGGTCTTGGCCTTACGCGGAGCGGCAGCAGCCGCTTCCTGAGTCTCGGCTGCTGACTTCGGTGCCTCGGCGACGTCGATAGCTTCGTCGTCGACGTCGATGACCTCGGCGCGCTCGTCGGTCAGCGTGATGGTCAGGCCCTTGTTGAGGAAGGCCATTTCCTGCAGACGACGCGCGACGGTCTCGAAGTTGTATCGGGTGGTCTCGAAGATCTCGGGATCGGCCCAGAAACTGACGGTGGTACCGGTCTCCTTCGTCGGAGCGCCCTGTACGAGCTCTCCCGGCTTGGAATCGGTGTACGTCTGCTGCCACTCGTAGCCGTCGACCTTGATGTCGACGTCGAGCCTGGTGGACAGCGCGTTGACCACCGAGATACCGACGCCGTGCAGACCACCGGAGACGGCATAGGAATCGGAGTCGAACTTGCCGCCGGCGTGCAGCTGGGTCAGCACGACCTCGACGGTGGGAACCCCGGAGGCGTGCATTCCGACCGGAATGCCACGGCCGTCGTCGACGACGCGAATGCCGCCGTCTTCGAGGAGGGTTACCTCGACCTTGCTGGCGTATCCGGCCATCGCCTCGTCGACCGAGTTGTCGACGACCTCCCAAATCAGGTGGTGCAGGCCGCGTTCACCGGTGGAACCGATGTACATGCCTGGGCGCTTACGTACCGCTTCCAGTCCTTCGAGGACTGTGATGGACGACGCGTTGTAGTCCTTGCTGGAAGTGCTTGTATCTGACTTCTGGGCAGCCACGGGTGGGTAGCTCTCCTTCTCCGTCAATACTCGAGCGCAGCCGTCAGCAAGCCCTTGCGGGTGTCGTCGGAGCGGGTTCGAGAATGTTGCCGCTAGTTACCGAAGACCATCTTACTGGTAAGCACCGACAGGAACCGGCCAATGACACCCCTGGTTGCGCCGCAGACGAATTTTTACGATCCCCTGAAGGTGAAACGCTAGGAAGTTTGCTTCTCCGAGCGACGCTCTCTCAGGCTCGCGATAAAGGCCTGCGCATGTTCGGCAACCTTGTCGGCGTGCGAAATCGGCGACCAATGGCCGGCCAGGATTTCGGTCCGTCGCAGGTCGGAGACCCATTCTTCCGTGTCCTCGAAGCCCACCGGCCGAACTGCCCTGTCGTACTTGTTCAGAATCAACTGAACCGGAACGTCCGTGTACCGTTCCCGTGGTTTGCCCAGAGCGGGCCGGATATTCGCCCGATACAACTTGAGACCGTTGACCATGTCGTCGGCAACCGTCGGCGCGGTCCCCACCAATTTCGGGTCCAGACCGTCGAAGAATCCGAGAAACGCCGGCCAGTGCTTGGAAAACCACAGCCGCAACGGCACCGTGCACAGACCTGGAACCTGAAACAGCACCGTGTACGCCGACGCCACCGCTTGGGCGGCCGGTCCGCGGAATCGCCGCTTGGACGCACTGGAACGGATCCATTTTCCGAGATGGTCGAGATTCGGTCCTGAAATGGAACTGAAGGATGCGATCTTCTCCTCGGCACCCGGCTCGCAGACGGCCTCCCAGGTTTCGACGGATCCCCAGTCATGAGCAACGACGTGAACCGGCTTGTTCGGACTGACCGCATCGATCACGGCAAACAAATCACCGGCCATCGCACTGAGTTGGTAGTCCTGCACTCGCGACGGGATCGTGCTCTCACCGGCTCCGCGGCTGTCATAGCTGACGACGCGGAAATTGTCGGCCAACAAAGGTACGACGCGATTCCACAGTTCGTGAGTGTCCGGCCACCCGTGAACGAGGACGATCGTCTCACCGTCTGCCCGGCCCTGCTCGAATACGGCAAGGCTGACCGCGCCGTTGGTGACGCTGCGGGCGGTTACGGCATGGAGCGGCGCATGCTTGGTCATCGGCAAACCCTTCGTAGCAGAGAAGAAAGTGGGGCGAGAAGAACTAGAGATCGAGTACCAGTCGTCCGCCGGCGGAACGCGACACACAGATCAGCATCTCGTTTTCCCGTTCGGCATCGGTCAGGCGGTTCTCGCGGTGATCCGGAAGTCCGGCGAGAACCTTGACGCGACAGGTTCCGCAGAAGCCTTGCTGACACGAGTAGCCGACACCGGGCAAGGTTTTCCTGACAACTTCGAGTGCCGACTGATCCGCGTCCACGGTCAACACTTCGCCGGAGCTGATCAGTTGTACTTCGAACGGAACCCCTCCTATGATTGGCGGTGCTCCGAATCTCTCGAAATGCAAAGCAGTGGAAGGTGTTTCCCGGAAACCTGTACGCACCGCGTCAAGCATGGGCGTCGGGCCACAGCAATACACAGCTCCCCCATCGGGAGCTTTATCCAGAAGATCCGCGGCAGTGGGTAATCCGAACTCTTCGTCAGGCCGCACGAACACCCGTTCCGGATCCCAGGTTGCGATCTCCCCGAGGAACGGCATGGACTCACGAGAGCGGCCCGAGTATACGAAGTACCAGTCCATGCCCAATTGCCTTGCAGCCCTGACCATTGCGATGATCGGAGTGATTCCGATACCACCGGCAATGAAGAGCGCACTGCCTTCACCGACAAAGGGGAACCCGTTGCGCGGTCCACGAACCGTCACGCGCTCGCCTGGCTGCAGTGCATGCATTTCGACGGAACCACCACCACCGTCGGAAATTCGGCGTACCGCGACGCTGTATCCCCAGCGGTCAGCGGGATCCCCACAGAGTGAATACTGTCGTCGCAGACCCGAAGGCAGATGGAAGTCCAGATGAGAACCGGGCTGCCACGGCGGAATCGGTGAGCCGTCAGCAGATTCGAAGCGCAAACGAACAACATTTTCGTCGGTCGCGACCACCTCACGCGTACTGACCACCATGTTCAGCGCGGTATCCGGGTTATGGCCGGCAATCCTCGGGTTGTAGTCGTAAGCCGTCAGAATACGAAGGTACTTGTCCGCCAACAACTCTGTGATCCACATAGCCCGATCGGGACGAGCACGACCCGCGAGATCCGGTGGTGCCTGATATCGCGGAAGACCGTCGTGCCCGATCAGGACGTCCTTGATCCTGGCAATCGACGGAATCATCGGGCCGCCGCCTGCGCAGCCGGCGAGGACGCCAGGTACTTCACTGCCTGAGCCGTCGAACCTTCCTTGCCGGGGTGATAAGACTTCGAGAAGTAGGTCGACATCCGCTTGACCAGCTCGAAACTGGTGGGGACTGTGCCGCGCTTGCCGGCTGCCACAAAATCGGAGAAGTGCGGACGACGCCGACTCGGCGCTTGGTTGGCAAGTTCAGGATCGTTGCGCATCAGGAAGCGGGTTCCTCTGATCCACAACCACACGATAACGGGCGTGACCAGGAGCTGAGTACGGATACGACGGGTTTCCCGCTTGTCGAAGTAGCGCATCACGTCGTACGCAACCGCTCGGTGTTCGACTTCTTCAGCTCCATGCCAGCGAAGCAGATCAAGCATGGTCGGGTGCATTCCGGCCCGATCCAGACCGTCGGCGTTGAGAACCCAGTCGCCGAGGAATGCCGTGATGTGTTCGATGGCCGCGATGATCGCCAGACGCTCAACCAGGTGATTCTCGGCCCGTCGTCCGGTCAGTGGACGTGGTCCGAGCAATTTCGAGAAGGTCCATTCCATCTGCTGCGTGTACGGCGTCGGATCAAGCCCGTTTTCCTTCAGATGGACCAGCACACCGCTGTGAGCGCCGGCGTGCATGGCTTCCTGACCGATGAAACCGACAACGTCGTCACGAAGCGTCTCGTCCTCGATGAGTGGAAGCGCTTCCTTGAACGTTTCGACAAACCACTCCTCACCGGCCGGGAGCAGCAGGTGCAGCACGTTGAGTACGTGAGTGCTGAACGGATCACCCGGAATCCAGTGCATCGGCAGGTCGGACCAGTCGAATTCGACATTGCGTGCCTGCAACAAGATGTGATCAGGCTCGGCGTGTACCTTGCTCGGCATCTGACTACCCCTTCATGCTCTGTGACACAGTTCACCCAGAACCAGGGTAACTGTAACATGAAGTAATAGGTACAACCAGGGCTTGCTCAGCCGTACGTATCGCGAGGTCCGCGACCTTTGACGTGCCTTTCGCCTTTACGCCAACTGGGCGCACTCGGCCCCGTGATCCGTAGTGTTTTCACGACGCCGTCACCCACCGCAACTGCGATTTTGGCCAGAATCTGGGACTGCATCATCCGCAATTGAGTCGCCCAGGCCGTCGACTCCGCCGAGATGCTCAGGACACCTTCACGGAGGGAAATGGGTTCGGCGTGCGCAGAGATGTCTTCTCCGACAACCTGCGGCCAGCGGCCGAGCACGGTGCCTTCGGACACTCTCGGCGACCAGCCGCGTGATTTGGACACCGCGCTGGTCAATGCTCCGAACGGTTGTGGATCGCGGGCATCCGGGCCGGGACCGGACCACCCGCCGCGTCGACGCGGCCTACCGCTGCCGAACTTGGGTGACGATCGACCTTGCCCGACGGCCTTCCCGTTGGCTTTAGCCGCAGCGCGGGCCTCCTCGAGGGCTCGGCGTGCCAAATCGATACCCCGAAGTTCTGGCTCTTTCTCGTCACTCACGATTTTCGACCCCCTCGGACAAGTCCGTCGTCGCAGACCGGTCTTTCGAGACTATCCGTGAAATACGACCTTCGGGCGTTTCGGATGCTTCGACGCCGAACTTGGCTGCCTCGAGTTCGCCGGGAACATCCTCCGGAACCGCGGCAGTGACGATGACCTGCTCAGCGGTGGCGGCGACCGCAGCCAACGCACGGCGACGGCGGCGATCCAATTCGGCAAAAACGTCATCGAGCAGCAGTACGGGGTCACTACCTTCTGTTCGTAGCAACGCGAACCCCGCCAGCCGCAGCGACAACGCAAACGACCACGATTCCCCATGGCTGGCAAAGCCTTTTGCAGGACTGTCCCCGAGAATCAGCTCGAGATCGTCGCGGTGCGGACCGACAAGGCACACACCCCGATCGATTTCCTTGGTTCGCATCACCGACAGTTCGTGATGGAAACGCTCCTCGAGGTATGCGACGTCATCGATTCCGGGAATCCTTGTGGGATCAGTGAATTCAGGGTCCAACGACGCTGCGAGGCTGCTGCGGTAGCGCATCGACGCGGGCCTGGATTCCGGCGCTATCGAGCGATACGACTCGGCAAGATGCGGCGCGAGGTCGTGAACCAACTCGAGGCGGCCGGCCAACAACTGCGCGCCGTGTGCAGCCAAATGTCCGTCCCACACCTCGAGGGTGGAGAGAACATTCTCGCCGCCACCCGAACCGCGTCGAAGTGCCCCACCTGCCGTTTTCAACAGCGCTGAGCGTTGACGCAACACCTTGTCGTAATCCGCACGCACAGCGGCCATTCGAGGGATGCGGAACGTCAGCAGTTCGTCGAGGTACCGTCGACGATCACCAGGATCGCCGCGAACCAACGACAAATCCTCGGGCGCAAACATCACGGACTGCAAGATCCCCAGAACTTCGCGGGGACGCCGCGCCGGCGACTGATTTATCCTGGCGCGGTTGGACTTTCCCTCGATCAACTCGACGTCAATGGTGAGTTCACGACCGGAGTTGACCACCGTTGCACCGGCAAAAGCGCTGGCCGAACCGCTGCGAATCATCGGGGCATCAGAAGAAACCCGATGAGACGACAGTGTCGACAAGTAGCCGAGCGACTCGAGGATGTTGGTTTTACCGTGCCCGTTAGAACCGAGGAACACAGTTGTTCCCGGTACCAGATCAAGTGTCAGGGAATCCCACGAACGGAAGTCCCGCAACGAGAATCTACGAACGAACACTCATGCCGCCCAACAGCAATAATCAGCCTGGAAGTCGAACCGGCATCAGCAGGTACGTGTACTCGCTCGAGGGCGCAGCAAAATTACCCGACTCGTCCGGCGTCGGATCTTCGTCGGTAGCCGGACGCAGAACTGCGGGACGGCTAGGCGTCGTGAAGCCGAACAGGACGTTCTCACTATGCAACGAGTTCAAGCCATCCGTGAGGTATCCGGGGTTGAACGCAATGGTCAACGGCTCACCCTGGAACGTTGCGTTGAGCGTTTCCTCAGCGCGGCCGGCGTCATCGCCACCAGCGGAGAGCAGCAGACCTTCGGAAGAGAACTGCAAACGCACCTGAGCGCCACGCTCTGCCACGAGTGCCACACGCTTGATGGCTTCGACCAGCGGAACAACCTCGACGGTTGCCATGGCTGTGTGCTGCGCCGGCAGAAGCTGGCGGAACTTCGGGAACTCTGCATCGAGGAGACGCGTCGTTGTGCGACGGCCGTCGTTGACGATGCCGAGGAGACCGTCGTTGCCGATGCTCGACCCGGAACCCAAAGCCAGCTCGACCGGCGAATTTGCGTTTCCGGCAAGTGTTTTCGCGGACTCTGACAAGGTCTTTGCCGGGATGAGAACCGCAGCCTCGACATCGGGGTTCGCCGGCATCCACTCGAGTTCGCGGACAGCAAGACGGAAACGGTCGGTCGCAGCCAGGACAATGGAATTCTGGGCAATCTCGACGCGAATACCGGTCAACATCGGCAGGGTGTCGTCTTTACCAGCCGCGATGGCAACCTGACTGATTGCTTCGGAGAACAGATCCACCGGGATTGAACCGGATTGCTGCGGGAGCGTCGGAAGCTGCGGGTAGTCCTCGACCGGCATCGTCGGCAGGGAGAACTTCGCGCTTCCGCACGAGATCAGAACGCGAGTGCCCTCGAGGGTGACATCAACAGGCTTGTTGGGCAGCGACTTGGTGATGTCAGCAAGGAGTCGACCGGAAACCAGGACCTGACCGACAGTGGTGACATCTGCGGAAACGCGAACCTGAGCGGAGACCTCGTAGTCGAAACCGGAGACGGTGAGTCCCTGTTCGGTTGCATCGAGAAGAACGCCACCGAGAACGGGAACAGGCGGCCTCGAGGGGAGGCTACGAGCAACCCACGCTACTGAATCTGCGAACTCTTCCCGGGATACGCGAAACTTCAGGCTTCCAAGCTCCATCGCCGGGTGATTCCTCTCGGTAGGCATGTTCTGGTGACAGCAAGTCTGGCACAGACGTCAGACGACAAGTCTGGCACAGCGGTGTGCGACGACAACCGTATGCCCTCGAGGGGCGATGAGGAAAGCCGAGACGAGGACGAGCGAGGCCTGGCCTGAGGTTCCTCACAGGAGTTGTCCACAAATCTACTTTTAAAGAGCTTTTCCTAGAAATTTCTCAGTAGTAGTAATAAGTCCTGTGCAATCTGTGGAGTAACGGTTGTCGATGCAGGTCTGCCCCCTCGAGGGCATGTGGACTTCTCGAGGACAGACTCGAGGAGCGATCAGGCCCCTCTGTGCACAGACGAGAAGTTTTCGGATTACTCCTCGAGATCTCCACAGACTTTGGAAGTTATCAACACAGTTATCCCCAGATGTGAATACTTTTGAGAAGAAACGACAGGTTCCCCAAAATCGGCGTGTCGCACCTTGGCGTGTCGCGAGTTTGGAGGAATGACTTACCTCGAGGGAAGCCCGGCCAACACAGCGGTGCCCCTCGAGGGAGGATCTCTCCCCCTCGAGGGGCACCGGCAAAATATGCAGGTCAGCGCTTGGAACGCTGCTTGATCCGAGCCGTCAACTCTTGTACCTGGTCGTACACCTTGCGACGTTCCGTCATTTCCTTACGGATCTTCTTGTCCGCGTACATGACGGTGGTGTGGTCACGCCCGAACGTCTGACCGATCTTCGGCAATGACAAATCCGTCAGCTCACGGCATAAATACATGGAGATCTGGCGTGCCTGAGCGAGCGGACGCGCCTTACCCGGCCCACAGAGGTCGTCGATCGACATATTGAAGTATTCGGCCGTCACGGCCATGATCGTCGCCGCATTGATCTCGAGGCTCGACGAATCGGGCATCAGGTCCCGAAGGACAACCTCCGCCAACGTGAGATCCAACGGCTGCCGGTTGAGCGATGCAAAGGCGGTGACACGAATCAGCGCGCCCTCGAGTTCGCGGATGTTGCGCTCGATCCGGCTGGCGATCAGCTCGAGGACATCATGTGGCACCTCGAGGCGGTCCATCCGCGCCTTCTTGCTCAAGATCGCGATACGCGTCTCGAGTTCCGGCGGTTGGACGTCGGTGATCAGGCCCCATTCGAATCGCGTTCGCAGACGCTCCTCGAGGGTTGCCAACTGCTTGGGTGGCCGGTCGGAGGAGACGACGATTTGTTTGTTCGCGTTGTGCAAGGTGTTGAAGGTGTGGAAGAACTCTTCCTGGATACCTTCCTTGCCTTCGATGAACTGGATGTCGTCGACGAGGAGGACGTCTGTCTCGCGATAACGGCGCTTGAATGCCACCTTGCGGTCGTCACGAAGACTGTTGATGAAGTCGTTCGTGAACTCTTCGGTGGAGACGTACTTCACGCGCATACCGGGAAAGAGCCGTTGCGCGTAGTGACCGGCCGCGTGCAGCAGGTGCGTCTTGCCGAGCCCGGACGCGCCCCAGATGAAGAGTGGGTTGTACGCGCGGGCAGGCGCCTCCGCGATCGCGACCGCGGCAGCGTGTGCAAACCGGTTGGAGGAACCGATGACAAACGTGTCGAAGGTGTACTTCGCGTTGAGGCTGTTTGCACCGGAGTTCGACGAGGACGGCGTGGCCGGTGGTTTGGTGAAGTACGACGGCCACGATTCGTGAACACTCGCCAATGCTTCGCGGTCGTCGTCGACCTCTTCGCTCTCGGCGGTTTCGGAATCGGACGGTTCCCCGTCGCCTTCGGTGAATCGGCGTCGACGGTAAGCGCCGGAACTACTGACCGACTCGAACTGCCGGCTGCCGGTGCGCTCTTCCGGTTCTGCCGAATCTTCGTCGGGAGGAGCGATACGGACGCCGAGGCCCTCGACCTGGCCGCCGAGATGTCGTCCGAGTGCTTGCAGAATCGGTTCACGCAGATCGCGCTCGATGGTCTCCTGAGCGAAGGACGACGGAACCGAGAGGAGTGCAAATCCTTGCGCGAGTGTGAGTGGTCTCACCAGGCGGACGAATGCCTTCTGCTTACTGCTCAGTATCGGAAGATCGTTCCCGGGGTCATCACTCGTGAGTTCTGCAACCACGTCGACCCAGGCACGTTCGAGCGCGTTGGGATCGTCGTTCACGTGGTTCCTTCCGTGTTTCACCGACAGCGAGTGCGCTGGCGCTACCGAGCACGTTGCTGCGGCATGGATGTTCGGTGGTGGGGATGTGCGCTGGTGTGACACTTTTGTTATGTCTGCTGGTGTGTCTGCCACCTGAGGTGAGAAACCTCGTAACAGCCTACGAATATGCCACCTGAACTGTGTTTCCACACAATTATCCACAGATGTGGACAAACGTGCACCGAGTCGGTTTATTTGTGGGATATTTCCCGAAAATCCAGCGCGAAGTCGATCTACCTGGCTTTTTGCCGTAACTCGAGGCGTTGGACACTCGGGGGTAGCGATGCGTTGATACTCACAGCCCTGTGGATGAATGTGAAAACTCGGGTTTCCCTGTCGAAACCCGAAGCCCGGACCGAACGTGCAGATGAGGCCTTGTCGAGTGGTTCTCCGCCGGAATTGCGTACACCGGGTTTTGTATGCTCCGAGCACCGTTGCGAAAATGTTGCCAAGGTCACACTCCGGGTCTCGCTCGAGGTCAAGGGCCTATGCACATCAGGGTTCGAAAATTGGGGATTTGCGCACTTTCGGCGTGTCGCTTCTTCTTGGGTGGAGCGTCCGTCGAATGCGCTGGTTTGACCTTGGCAACGGTGGTAAGTAACCTCGAACAGTCACCCGCTGGTGGTGATCGTTTCGTGCTGACTACATATGTCGGGTCGGAAGGATTATCCAAGCCGCTTGTCGGGTGGAGAAGACCGTTAGATCCAAGGCGCTCAGGTGGCGCCGATCAATTAGAGGGCGCCGGGAGGCGCCAATGAACTTCGAGGAGTGTTGACCGTGGCCAAGGGCAAGCGGACGTTCCAGCCGAATAATCGCCGCCGCGCGCGTGTTCACGGCTTCCGTCTTCGTATGCGTACCCGTGCGGGTCGTGCAATCGTTTCGGCGCGTCGCCGTAAGGGCCGCGATTCCCTGACAGCCTGATCTGATTCTGAGATCAGGAGCTCGGGGTGTTGCCTGAGCCGTACCGGTTGCGCCGCCACTCGGATTTTTCCGTGGCGGTGCGACGTGGTCGTCGTATGGGAAGACGCGACCTTGTCGTGCACGCGTTTGATCGCGAGCAAGTAGAGGCGCTGGTAGTAACAAATCACGGTCCCCGATTCGGGCTGATCGTGAGCAAGGCTGTCGGGCCGGCGGTGATTCGACATCGAGTCGCACGCCGGCTTCGTCATATATGTGCAGACCTCGCGCCCCACGTTTCACCGGAAACAGATGTGGTTATCCGAGCACTTCCGGGTAGTGCGACCGCCAGTTCCGCTGAGTTGGCCAAGCAGCTGCGCGCAGGTCTGGGCAAAATGAATCTATTGGTGTCGGTAAGTGAAGAGCCATGAGTACTCCGCTCGATGAGCAGATCGAAACTCCCCCAGCCTCCCGTTTTCTGACGGTTTTGAAGGCTGTGCGTCGCGCTCCCGCCACTGTTCTTATCTTCTGTATCGAGTTGTACCGGACGTATGTGTCGCCTCTGAGGATGCCGACCTGCCGGTTCACGCCCACCTGTAGCGAGTATGCGGTGGATGCCCTCCGTACGCACGGGGCGATCAAAGGCCTTTTCTTGACTGTGGTGCGGTTGGCGAAGTGTGCCCCCTGGCATTCTGGAGGGTGGGACCCCGTTCCGCCCCGTCGTGGCCGTGATGCGGGTTGCCGCCACCGCGGTCCTATGGACGAACAGAGGAGTACTTAGAGCCGTGCTCAATTTCATTTACTATCCGGTATCCGCGATTCTGTGGGTCTGGCACAAGGTCTTCGGGTTCATTCTCGGCCCGGACAACGGAATAGCCTGGGCGCTCTCCGTGGTGTTCCTGGTGTTCACCTTGCGTGCGGTTCTGTACAAGCCGTTCGTGAAGCAGGTCCGCACGACCCGCCAGATGCAGGAACTGCAGCCGCAGATCAAGGCACTGCAGAAGAAGTATTCGGGCGACCGTCAGCGCCAGGCCGTCGAGATGCAGAAGCTCCAGAAGGAGCACGGATTCAACCCGATCATGGGCTGCCTCCCAGTCTTGGCTCAGGCCCCGGTGTTCATCGGTCTGTTCCACGTCCTGCGCTCGTTCAACCGCACCGGCACCGGTATGGGTCAGCTGGGCATGAGCGCCGAGGACAACCTCAACACCCCGAACTACGTCTTCTCGGCCACTGACGTCCAGTCGTTCCTGGATGCTCGTCTGTTCGGCGCGCCCATCTCGGCGGCAATCACGACGCCGGTCGCGCAGCTTCAGGCTTACGTCACCGAGAACGTTCCCGAGCTGCCGTCGCGTCTGAACATCATTCTCGTGGCCGCTCCGCTGATGATCATCGCCAGCATCGCGACGCACTTCAACTCCCGCGCTTCGGTTGCTCGCCAGTCCGAAGCCGCCGCAGCGAACCCGCAGTCCGCGATCATGAACAAGCTCGCGCTCTACGTTTTCCCGCTCGGTGTTCTGGTCGGTGGACCGTTCCTGCCCATCGCAATTCTGCTGTACTGGGTGTCCAACAACATCTGGACCTACGGTCAGCAGCATCTCGTGTTCCGCAAGATCGACGCCGAAGAAGAAACAAAGAAGCAGGAAGCGATCTCGCGTCGAAACGACAATGCTCCCAAGCCTGGTGCCCGTCCCAATCCCGCCAAGAAAAAGGGATCTCCGGCCGCGCTGAGTGCGACGGAATCAGCAAACGAATCCGAGTTGCCCGAGGTATCCCTCAACAAGGCCGATAAGCCTGCGGCCAAGCCCACCGGTTCAGGGGGTGGCGGCGCTTCGTCGAAACCCAAACAGAACCGGCCACAGAGCAATCGCGGTAACTCTCCCAAGCGCAATAAGCGGCGATGATCGAGGAAAGAGAACGACCAATGTCCAGTGAAGCTGACACCGCTTTGGATGGAGAAAACGCAGACGTGAGCACTGAAATCGCTGCGCCCGTTACCGACGTCGAAGACTCGGACGTTGAAGATTCAGACATCGACGACTCCGACGACGACCTGATCGAAGAAGGCGAAATCGCCGGCGACTACCTCGAGCAGTTGCTCGACGTACTCGACTTCGACGGGGATATCGACCTGGACGTCGAGGGCGATCGTGCGATCGTCAGCATCGACGGTGGCGACGATCTGACCAAGCTGGTTGGTCGCAAGGGTGAGGTTCTCGACGCTCTCCAGGAATTGACCCGTCTGGCCGTCCAGCAGTCCACCGGCGAACGTAGCCGCCTGATGCTCGATATCGCCGGCTGGCGTGCTGGGCGCCGCGAAGCACTCAGCGCTCTCGGTGCCGAGGCTGCTGCACGTGTTCTCGAAACCGGTGAGCGTGAAGAACTGGCGCCGATGACGCCGTTCGAACGCAAGATCGTGCACGACGCCGTCGCCAAGGTGAAGGGCGTATCGAGCGAGAGTGAGGGTGCTGAGCCGTCACGCCGAGTGGTTGTCTTGAAGGACTGACCCTCCCCTCAGCAGTACAAGAATGCGAGCCCCGGATTCAATCCGGGGCTCGCATTCTTTTCTATTTGTCGACTATCGGTTTCACGTGAAACGGAGGCCCTCTTCAGAAGTTTCGTGAACGATCACCTCGTTGTCGATACCCGTCACCACCGACACGAATGTGACACTCCGTGTGTCGATCACTGTTCGACGGACAACCTCGATGTCGATCAGGTCATCTTCGGGACCGATCTGTGACGGCAAAAGCTCGTCAGTGGGAACGGATTTCGAATCTCAGTCGGCTCCGGCGGAGGTAGCCGCAGAGTGCTGTCGCCGTATCGGATCGGCTTCATTCGCGCCTTCCTAACCGAAGTCGCGAACAGGCTACCGATTGTCCCCTCCCCCTGTTGGCTGTTCCTGGCCATCATGAAGTGAGTTGAACTCGCGAACCTCCGCGGCAGTGATCGGAGCTCGTTTGCTAGCGCCTCCATGAACGCGAGCCATGTGTCGCTAAGTGTCAGCGTGAGAATGTATCCCGCAGCAATTCTGCGCCGCATGGTTTCACGTGAAACGCCTCACCGAAAAACCAACAAATTAGAGAAATTCAGCGATGAATCTGGCCCATACAGGACCCCTACCTAGTTTCGTCACTGTGATGATATTTTCCGAGAAGGTGTCCTTTTTGAGGAGGATGTTTCACGTGAAACCTGGCGCGACCGCGATTGAGTTGGCAGACTCACAGCGAGTCGATGCGTAGAAGTGAACACTTGTCGGTGATAACACGGATAATAACTTTGGTCTTGATTGTTGATTTCGCGGCATACGCGGGAGGATGTTTCACGTGGAACAAAATGGTGCGGCGTCGGTTGACTGGGATGAACAAGCGACTGCGCGCGCTGTGTTCGGCGATCGATACGACATTGCAGAACGCTATTACCAATCTCTGGCAACGGACGGCGTCGAGCGCGGGCTCATCGGACCTCGCGAGGTGCCGCGTCTCTGGGAACGTCACTTGCTCAACTGCGCTGTCATTGGTGAGTTGATCGCCGAAGGTGAGTCCGTTGTCGATGTGGGAAGTGGAGCCGGGCTGCCGGGAATCCCTCTCGCAATCGCGCGACCGGATCTCAAAGTGACTCTGGTTGAACCGCTTCTACGACGGTCTGTGTATCTCGCCGAGTTCATCGAATCCAACGGATTGGATGTTCTGGTTGTTCGTGGACGCGCCGAGGAATCGGGTGTCGTGAAGGAAGCGGGCGGTGCCGACGTAGTGACGTCGCGAGCAGTTGCGCCGTTGGAAAAGCTGGCCCGTTGGTCACTCCCCCTCATACACGAGCATGGCCGAATGCTTGCCCTGAAGGGTTCGAGCGCTGCGGAAGAGATCGAGCGAGACCGCACCGCCCTGACCAAACTCGGCGCGGGAAAGTTCGAAATACTCGAGTGCGGCTCCGAATTTCTCCGGACACCCACAGTCGTTGTCAAGGCTGAGCGTCTCCCGAAACGGCGTCAGCGATGACGAAGGAAGTACACATGATGAGAGCACGCAGTGGTCGATTCGCAATCGAAGGAGCAGTTAATGTCGGGTCGATCTGAAGCCGTGGTTTCACCGGAAGTAGTTACTGAGCCCGAAGCAGTCACGTCGCCAGAGTCCGCTGTTTCACGTGAAACAGCGACGCCGCAACCGAGCGTGAACGCCGATCCGGTGATCAATGACGACGAGAATTTCACGGCTCCCTATTCCGGAATCTCGTCGGAAGAGACCCCGATCGGCGCTGCCGCTCACCGCGCAAGCCAGGTGCTGCACCCACATTCGGTGACGCTGCCCAAGCCGGCTTACCGTCGTGTCATCACGATTGCCAACCAGAAGGGTGGCGTCGGCAAGACAACAACAACCGTCAACCTTGCTTCTGCGCTTGCCCTCCAAGGGCTTACCGTCCTCGTGGTCGATTTGGACCCTCAGGGCAACGCCAGCACCGCGTTGGGTGTCGTTCACACCTCGGGTACCCCTTCGAGCTATGAACTCCTCATCGGCGAAGTGAAGGCCGTTGACGCGGTCCAGACAAGCCCGCACAGTGAACGGCTACTCTGCATCCCCGCGACCATCGATTTGGCCGGTGCCGAGATAGAACTGGTGTCGATGGTGGCTCGCGAGAATCGTCTCAAGGGTGCGCTCAACGAGAAGGTGCTCGCTGAGTTGGACGTGGACTTTGTCCTCATCGACTGCCCACCGTCTCTCGGACTTCTGACGGTCAATGCGATGGTTGCGGCCAAGGAAGTTCTGATCCCGATTCAGTGCGAGTACTACGCCCTCGAGGGTGTCGGGCAGTTGCTGCGAAACATCGAATTGGTGCAGGCACACCTGAACCCCGATCTGCACGTCTCGACCGTTCTGCTGACGATGTACGACGGTCGTACCAAGCTTGCCGACCAGGTGGCAGAAGAGGTGCGTAAGCACTTCGGCGACACCGTTCTCCGGGCCGTGATTCCCCGAAGCGTCAAGGTTTCCGAAGCCCCGGGCTACGGCATGACCGTTCTCGATTACGACCCGGGTTCACGCGGGGCAATGAGTTACCTCGATGCCGGCCGCGAATTGGCCGGACGCTCTGTCACCACTACGACGCAGGAGCAGTGAGATGAGCCAGGCACGTAAAGGCGGACTGGGCCGAGGCCTTGCCGCACTGATTCCTACCGGTCCGGCTACTGCACCAGGATTGGGCGCGGCGGCGGCAGACCTCATCATCGGCGGTGAAGTGGGAAGCGGTGAAATTGACGGCGAGAAAGCCAACCCCTCCCCTCCCCCACCGAAGACAGCGTCCCCGAAAACGGCAAAATCCAAAGCTGCTGCCGCAAAGACCGCGGTGTCGACTGCGGATGAACTCGAGTCTGAACTAGCACCCGCCGGGGCTGTCTATCTCGAGATCGAACCGAGTTTGATCGAAACCAACCCGAAGCAGCCGCGTCACGTTTTCGACGAGGAAGCACTTGCCGAGTTGGTGCATTCCATCCGCGAGTTCGGTTTGATGCAGCCGATCGTGGTTCGTCGCAACGGTGACAAGTACCAACTTGTCATGGGTGAGCGTCGCTGGCGTGCGAGCCAGGAAGCCGGCCTCGAGAAGATTCCGGCGATTATTCGTGAGACCGACGACGACTCGATGTTGCGTGATGCGCTTCTCGAGAACATTCATCGTGTTCAGTTGAATCCCCTCGAGGAGGCTGCCGCGTATCAGCAGTTGCTCGAAGAATTCGAAGTGACGCACGAGGAGTTGGCGAACCGCATCGGTCGCTCGCGCCCGGTCGTAACCAATATGATCCGTCTGCTGAAGCTGCCGGTGGCTGTCCAACGACGCGTCGCTGCGGGCGTTCTGTCGGCCGGGCATGCTCGTGCATTGCTCTCCCTCGAGGCGGGTGCCGACGCTCAGGAAGTGATGGCGGCACGCATCGTGGCGGAAGGAATGTCGGTCCGAGCGACGGAGGAAGCTGTCACTTTGGCCAACCGTGCGGACAATGAGATCGCTCCCCCGCAGAAGCGGAAGCCGATTGTGATGCCGGGTCTGCAGGATGTGGCGGAGCGGTTGTCCGACTCGTTCGACACTCGCGTGACGGTCAGTTTGGGTAAGCGGAAGGGCAAAATTGTGGTCGAGTTCGGCTCGGTGGACGACCTTCAGCGCATCGTGGGCATGATGGAAGCGCAGAAATCGAACAAGTGACGAAACGTCGACACCCAGTCATACCAGCTAGTTTCGTCACTGTGACAAAATGGCAACAGCGAACGCGTCATCACAGTGAAATGCATTGAACCGCAACAGTTTTGATGTGGGACGTGCAGTGACAGCGCAAACGGAGTTGTGGTGGCTTATTCTGGAGAAGGAAAACGCGTCGGGTGGGGCAAAAATGTGCGGCGGAGATCTACATGTTCGACAGAGACCAAAATTGAGATCGCGACCTACGGAAGTGAGTTAGCCAGTGTCGACTCACGTCATCACATCGCTGCGTCTTGACGGTCTCGATCAACTCTCGGCACACGCTCGACGATGCGTGTTCTGGGAGATGGATCCGGCGGCGCTTCACGAGGCGCGCGGATTCTGCGATCAGGAATTCGAAAAAGAAGCGTGGCTGTCGATGGTCATGCTCGAGTGGGGATCCTGCGGCCAGGTTGCGGTCAAGGACGGAAAACCACTCGGCAGTGCTCTCTATGCCCCTCCCCGCAGCATTCCGCGGGCGCAGATGTTTCCCACCAGTCCCGTCGGCTCCGACGCGGTTCTGCTGACCAGTCTTCGGCTGGAGCCGTCGGGCATCGAGGAAAGCCTCGGGCCGGCCCTCATTTCCGCTGTGGTGACCGATCTTGTCCGCCGAGGTGTTCGTGCGCTCGAAGCTTTCGGAATCCGCGCAGACGAGCAGGAGTCGGCTTCGGATATCGCGTCGGCAACTGCGGCACTGGAATGTTCACCCCAGGAATGCATGATCAGCGCAGATTTTCTCGAGGATTACGGTTTCGAGGTTGTCGCGCCCCATCATCGGTACCCGCGCTTGCGGCTCGAACTCAATCGGGACCACGAGTGGAAGGTCGACGTCGAGGAAGCCCTCGATCGACTCCTCCAGGCCGCGGCCCTCGAGATGATTCAGGTCGGTGAACTGACGCGCGTGTAGGAAACGCGCGTCAGTTGCGGTCCGATACCGAAAGTTCTTCTGCAAGAAGCTCGGCAAACGTGAACGTACCGGTGGGCTGATCGTCCTGCCCGAGCAGGTACAGGCGTTTGACCGAAATCAGGATAGCCTCGGCGATGGTGTCGCGCATACGCGGATTCGTAAGCACCGCAGCATCATTCGCATTGGAGAGGTACCCGAGGTCGATCTGTACCGTCGGCATGTTGGTCAACCGCAGCAATTCCCACGTGCGACCATGAGTCCTGTTGTCCTGCAACGGAGTTCGGGCAACGATCTCGCGCTGGACAAACCCGGTGAGAATCTGACCGATCTTCGAGACCGAACCGTGTGAATTTCCGAAATGGAAACTCGCCACACCGTTTGCCGACGGGCTGGGATTGCTGTCGCACCGCAGCGAGATCATCAGGTCTGCATCGAACGCGTTGGACGTCGATGCGCGATCGGCCTCGGACGGATCGACATTGTGCGGGCGCGAGAGGAACGTCTCCATTCCGGTTGCGGCCATCCGCCCCTCGAGGCGCATCGCAAGATCCCACAGCACATCGGACTCGGAGATACCGTTCACGATTGCTCCGGTGGACGGTCCGCCCAGACCGGGATCGATGACGATCCGCTTGCCGCCCAGCTGCGGGCCCTTGCGCCGGACCAGTTCTTCCTCGCTGATCGCGTGCGGTGAACCGCCTGTGACACGAGTTCCGAGAAGATCGAGAGAACGCAGAGTCTGGGGGCCGCAGATACCGTCGGCGGCAATGCCGATCTCACGCTGGAACGACGACAACGACTCGTGCGTCATCGGCCCGAAGAAACCGTCGACGCGCCCCGAGTAGAAGCCGAGATCCTGAAGTTTGGTCTGCAGAGCTGCCACGTCGTCGCCGTACAGCGGGGCGGACAGCTGGTAGATCAGAGTGCGGGCGCCCAAGCGGTACGACGCCTCACGAATGGACCGATACGTTGCCGGGCCCACGATGCCGTCCACAAGCAGCCCACGTTGCTGCTGGAAGGCACGAACGGCGCTGTCGAGGTGATGATCGAAGATGACGTCCGGCGCTACCCAATGGGCACCGTCGCCGCTTTCACGTCGAATGCTGGACGGGATGTGATGCAGATATCCCAGCTTCGTCAATGTGCCCCGAATCTCGGCGACGGCCGGGCCGTGATCACCGTGTCGGAGTCGATGCATGCGTGAAAACCTCTCAGATCGGCAAAAGAATTCGATCGATGTGCCTGGAAATGAATCTGATCAGGCACATCGATCGATTATCTCAGAAAACCTGGGGATTGCGAGAATCCCCCACGTTCACAGAGTACTCAGAGTACGTCCGAGAGTTCCTTGAGCAGCGCAGCCTTGCCCTTTGCGCCGACGATGGTTTTGACGGGCTGCCCGTCCTTGAACAGGATCAGCGTCGGGATCGACATGACCTGGAAGTCGCGAGCTGCGGCCGGGTTGGCGTCGATGTCGAGCTTGGCGATGGTCAGCTTGTCGCTGTTCTCACCGGCAATTTCCTCGAGGACCGGGGCGACCATCTTGCACGGGCCGCACCAGGTTGCCCAGAAGTCGACGAGAACGGGCTTGTCGCTGCCCAAGACGTCCTGCTTGAAGGAATCGTCGGTGATGGTGACGGTATTCGACACTGGTTACTCCTCGAGGGTTGTGAACGAGCGGGGATCAGGGGGCGCCGACGACGTCGACGGTATGACCGGCGGCATCGAGGGTGTTTGCGGTGATGTCGCCGCGGTCGGCGAGCCAGCGTTCGGCGTCGATCGCAGCGGAGCATCCGGTGCCGGCAGCGGTGATGGCCTGACGGTACGTGTGGTCGACCAGGTCGCCGGCCGCGAAGACGCCGTCGACGGATGTTGCGGTGGAACCGGGAGCGACGCGGACGTAGCCGGCGTCGTCGAGGTCTACCTGGCCCTTGACGAGCTCACTGCGGGGATCGTGGCCGATGGCTACGAACATGCCGGTGATCTCGAGGGTGGAGGTCTCGCCGGTGACGGTGTCGCGGACGACGAGGCCGGTGACACTGTTCTCGCCCAGAACTTCGATGGGTTCGGCGTTGGTGAGGAAGCGGATCTTCTCGTTGGCCTTGGCGCGCTCGAGCATGATGCGCGAGGCACGGAACTCCTCGCGGCGGTGCACGAGGGTGACCGAGCGGGCGAAGCGGGTGAGGAAGGTTGCTTCTTCCATAGCGGAGTCGCCGCCGCCGACCACCACGATGTCCTGGTCGCGGAAGAAGAAGCCGTCGCACGTGGCGCAGGCGCTGACGCCGCGGCCGAGGAGACGCTCTTCACCGGGAATCCCCAGGTAGCGCGCTGCGGCGCCCATCGCGAGGATGATCGCGTGCGCGGCGTACGTTTCGCCGTTCGCGACGACGGTTTTGATCGGGCCGCTCAGGTCGATCTCGTCGACGTCCTCGGTGCGGATGTCGGTGTCGAAGCGCAGAGCCTGCTCACGCATCTGTTCCATGAGGTCGGGTCCCATGATGCCTTCGCGGAATCCGGGGAAGTTCTCGACCTCGGTGGTGGTCATGAGAGCGCCGCCGAACTGGGTTCCCTCGAAGAGCAGGGGCTGGAGTTCAGCACGCGCGGTGTAGACACCAGCGGTGTATCCGGCGGGACCGGAACCGACAATGATGACGTCATGGACCGTGGGCTTGTTTTCCAGCTGGGTGGTCATGCGGGCCTTCCAGTAGTTAAGTGCAGGCCCGTCGATTCCCGAGAGCCGTACCGATCAACACCAGGATAAGGGGTGTTGTTCCCGGGCTCGTCGCAAAAGTGGCGAGGCGCTCAGCTGGGGTCGGCTGCATACGGCGCCACCAGGGCGGCCGCATTTCGACGCACCAGATCCGGATCGGTGCCGCGTTCGATCTGCCGGACGCCGGTATGGACTACCGCGTTGATCAGTTCGGCCATACCGGCCGGGTCGCCTGCGGAAAGCTCCTGCAGCGTGTGCAGCAGCGGAGTGACAAGATCGGCGTGCAGTGCCCGACTCTTCTCGTCGAACTTCGGGCCGGATGCAATCTGGCTCAGCGACGCCGCGATCGCATGCTCGCCATCTGCGGCCAAGGTCAGATTGGCGTCGACGTACGCGAGGATGCGACCGGCCGGCCCGTCGGCTTCGGCCATGGCCTTGGTCAACTTCTGTGACCACCGCGGGAACGAATCCTCGACCAGTGCGTCGAGTAGGTCCTGCCGGGAGTTGAAGTACTGGTAGACGCTGGATCGAGCCAGGCCGGCGCGCGCGGCTATCTCACCGAACGACGGGATGTCCGCGGTTCCTTCGGCAAGCACCTCACGGGCAGCGCTCAGAAGTGCATGACGCTGCGCTGCGCGATGCTCGCCGACGGTGGGGGCGTTGATCCGTGGCACGTGAACTCCCTTCGTACGCTGCTCGGTTGTCGAACAGCCTAGTGGGGAGCTGCGGGCTACGTGGTCGCCGGGCGCAGCGCCTCTCGGACGACGCAGCGCGTGCCGGTATAGATGGTGGGCATGCACTTGTTGCAGTGGACGCACAGTCCTTCGGAAACCGATTCCGACTGAAACTTGTTGATCAACTGTGGATCTCGGAGTAGCGCCCGAGCCATGGCTACAAATTCGAAGCCTTCGTCGAGTGCGCCCTCGATGGTGTCGACGCGATTGATACCGCCGAGCAGGATAAGTGGAAGGTTAAGGGCCTCGCGGAACTGGCGGGCGAAGGGAAGGAAAAAACCTTCCTCGAAGGGGTACTTCGGAAAGAGTGTCGGGCCGTACAGTTTGAGGCCGTAACCCACGAGTTTGGGCTGGGACGCAACAAATTCCGCCATCGGAACGTCGCCGCGGAAGAAGTACATTCCGTTGAGAAGTGAACTGCCGCCGGTCAATTGCATGGCGTCGAGATGGCCGTCGACCTCGAGGATCTTGGCGATGGGCAGACTCTGATCGAGCCACAACCCTTTGGGAACGCCGTCGGACATGTTGAACTTCGCGGTGACGGCAACCGAGGGTCCGGCTGCCCGCCGGACGGCTTCGATCACCCGACGCGGATATTCGGCACGCCTGGCGACGGTTCCGCCGTATTGATCGTGGCGTTTGTTCAGGTTCGGGCTCATGAACGAACTGAGCAGATAGTTGTGGCCGAGGTGTACCTCGATGGCGTCGAATCCGGCGTCGACGGCAATGCGTGCGGTGCGCTCGTAGTCGGCGACAACCCCGTCGAGTTCCGCGAGTGTTGCTCCCTTGACGAGTCCCATCGCGGGCGGACTCAAGCGCGTCGACGGAGCCAGGGTCTTGGTTTTGTTGGAGAGGGTGTTGGCAACCAGTCCGGCGTGGCCGATCTGCGCGGCCGCAAGTGCTCCTTCGGCGTGGACCGTGTCGGTCAGACGGCGCAGTCCGGGCAGTGCCTTTTCGTTCATGACGAGGGTGTCGCGGTGCACGCGACCACTGGGTGAGACGGCGCAGTACGCGACGGTGGTCATGGCAGCACCGCCGCGAGCGACCTCGGCATGGAAGTTGATCAGGTCGTCGGAGATCGCTCCCCGCGGCATCACACCTTCGAAGGTGGCGGCTTTGATGATGCGGTTCTTCAAGGTCAGGGGCCCGAGACGGGCCGGTTCGAAGATCGTGGGGGTCATTTTCTTCTTCCTGCTTCGGCGGATCCATTACGGTGCCAGTGGACTCGTATATATGACGATATAGCGCCGACGCCAAATCTGTTCGACAATTCGAGACGATGAACACCACAGGATCTGGTCGCCCCCGAGACCCACGCATCGACGACACAGTCCTCGAAGTCACCCGAACCATGCTTCTCGAGGTCGGTTGGGAGCAACTGAGCCTGCGCGCGATTGCTGCCCGAGCCGGAGTCAGTCGGGCGTCGATGTCGCGTCGATGGTCGTCGAAAGCTCATTTGGTTCTCGGATCGATCCTCGGCGCCACCCCGGATCTGACGCCTTTCGCGGGAACGGATCGGGAAGGGTGGATCCGCTGGGTGGTGGCCGGTAGCGCGCAGTTGTTCTCCCGGCCCGAGGTTCGTGCCGCGGCGCCTGGCCTGTTGGCAGCATTGCGCGATCACGACGATTTGCGCAACGAATTGTGGCGCGGTTTCAGTGGGCCGAGTACTCAGTTGTTTCTGGAAGATTCGGAAGACCGTGACGGTGCATTGTTGGACGCAAAAGCTGTGCTCGTGATGGCGGCGGGAGCTGCGATGTTTTCGAGTCTCATTGCGGTGGAAGATGATACGGAAGCGCTCCGCGAACGTATCCTGGCGATGTTGCTGCCTGCCGCCGAGAAATGAACGCCGAGAAATGAACGCCGAGAAATGAACGCTGAGAAATGAAGACCGAGAAATGAACTAGCCGATAGTGTTGACGGACAACGTGTTCGGGTTGTCGGCTCTGCAATCGGGGCCGACCGCGAGAATGGTGATCTGACGTGGCTGCGTACCGCGTAGCAGGAGAACCACGGCTGGGTTGCCGTCGACGGTGACCTCGCCCGAGCCGAGAACTGGTTCATCTGCGGAAAATCCGTTTGCCTGCAGGCAACCCGCCAGCTCGAGTGGATCCTCCAGTGGTCCGAGAGCTTTGGATCCCATCAAGGCAAGGAAGCTCTCGAGCGCCGGGTTCTCGCTGACGGTGGGTGTCGGTTGCGCCGTGACGACGGTATCTGGCTCGGCGGGGCGGACTGCAATCAACACCGCCACAACGGCTATGGCAGCTGCAGCAATACTGCCAATCAATATCCGACGACGCGAGCGATTGATGGATACCACCGTCGAATCGGAACTGCGTTGCTGTTCCCACTCGTCATCCAAGACGGCGTGAATGCGAGTTGCCAACTCGGGTGGCATGGGTTCGTGCGCGGCGAAGCGCTCATCCCATGTGCGCAGTGAATGACTGACGTTGTCGAGGTTTCTGATGAACGCCAGTGCTTCCGGGTCCTCTTCGACGACGAGCCACAAGGCAGCACTGGTTTCCGGATCGAGAACATCACCGTGAAGATCGGCCAGTAGGTCTTCGGAGAAAGGTGGGGCGGGAACGTACGAGTCGTTCACGAGCCTCCCCTTTCTGCGCGCGGCCACCTGTTCCGGTGCTCACAAGGATTAGACGCGCCGACGTCACGATCGGTTCCCGCCGCCACCGAACTCGGCCAGTTCTCCGGCCAGGCGCTTGCGGGCGCGAGCGCAGCGACTCTTCACCGTTCCTACGGGGATGCCCAGCCGAATTGCGGCCTCGGCTACGGGATAACCCTCCATGTCGACCGCAACGACGGCAGCGCGCTGTTCAGGTGGCAGAAGCGCCAAAGCTTGATCGACGGTCATCCTCATGTCCACAGCTTCGACATGATCGTGGGAATCGCGTGGTTCCTCCGCATTGTCGGCAGAGAGCGAAAAGGCTTGGCGTGACTTGTTTCGTCGAATCCGATCCAGGCACGCGTTGACAACTATCGCGTGCAGCCAACTCCGCACCGCGGCATCGCGGCGGAACTTGGACGCGTTGCGATGCGCGGACAGCAAGCCTTCTTGCAAGGCATCACTGGCGTCCTCGTCCGAATAGCTGGTACGCCGGGCAACGTGCCAGAGATGATCCTGATGCCGGGTCAGCAATTCACGGAAAGCATGTGGATCGCCCGCCACATGTGCTGTCAGTAATTCGACATCCGTTGCCTCGCCCCCGGTGCCCCCCCGATAAGTGTGCACGGGCGGATGTTAGCCCAGGAGTGGGGCTTCCGGAGGGGTCAGGGACGGGCTAACGAGCAGCGTTGAACGTTATGTCCGAGATGGCTGTTTGGTTTTGTCCGGATTGCGTGCTGAGTTCGGTAATCCAGATGAGAACGTACTGACTCGGGCTGTCGGTGGTAACCGGAATTTCCGTTACACCGTTCTTCAAAGTTCCGGTCCCGATTTGCTTCGTCTGATCGAGAGTTGTTCCGGCAGAAGGGGCAGAACGGATTTCTACGACGCTACCCGGCGAACCGGACGTGATGGCAACGTTCTTCAAAGTCGCGGCGTCGTCCAGCGTGACCATCAGGCCGACGCCGTTCTTCAGCGACGGGAAGGGCTGGAAGTACGCGTCCGTGGACCACTCCGTTGCGGGGTTTCCGTCGATGGCGTTCTTTGCCGTAGCGGGCTGATCCGGGGTGCCCTGCGGTGAGAACACAGCCACTGCGGACGCACCGATCGGAGCCGTGGCAACCAGCGGGGTGGGCGCCGAAGTTTCCTCGGGCGCAGACGCTTCCGTGGTCAAGCCGAAGCTCTGTTCACTCAGCGGAGTATTGGAACTGCTACCGGACAGGAAGCTGGCCACCCACACGCCGAGCAGGATCAGCACGATCACGGTGAAGACGCCCAGCGCAGTCAACGCGGCAAGCATGCGCGTCGACTTCTTTTTCTCGGCTTCGATCGCCTCGGGATCCGTCAGAGCATGCCCGGAGTTGCCAGGGTCGCGATGTCCGAGGCGTAGGGCCGGAATCAGTTCCGTCTTGTCATTGACTACGGACGCCTGATCGAGAATATGTTGCACCGTTGCGGCAGTACGGATTCCGCTCTCTGCCTGCAGGGCGCGCGTGGCAACGGCCGAGATGTCGAACGGCACCTCGGGACGGATTCCCCGCACCTCGACGGGGTTCCCGGAAGCATCGCGGCCGGCCGGTAGCAACCCACCGACGGGTCCGGCCGACGGCTCCGCCAGCGGCCACCGAGCCGTGATGAGGGCATAGAGCATGGCGCCCAGACCACGAACGTCGCTGGTGGAATCCGCGTCGGCAAGCGTTGCGGGGAACGCCAGTACGGCGTCGCCGTTGATGCTGATGCGCACCCGATCGGGGTGATCGATGGACAAGGCACCACCAGAGCGGTGAGCTGCCTCGGCAGCAGCTGCGAGGCTGCGGATCGCGCGCGCCGCACCGATGGGCGACGGCGTCGTCTCAGCCATTTCACGCAGTGATCGGCCGGGCGTCCACTCTGCGACGACGATGCCGCCCGAGCTGCCACGAACGACGTCGAGGACGCGGGCGAGGCCGGGCGAGTTGATTCGTCCCAGACGCAAGGTACGGGAGAGCACAGCCTGCGGACCGGACTGCGCGTTGTCGTCGCCGCGCTGTTCCGCGTCGACAAACGTCAGGGCTACTTCGCGATCGAGTTTGACGTCGAGTGCTTCCCAGAACTGCAGTCCGCGAGTTCCACCGTGCGGCGCGAGCAGACGGTAGCGACCACCGGCGACCGAGGCACCCGGAATGAGCTTCGGTCCGCGGGGAGCGGGCCGGGATGCAGATGCAGGTGCGGATGCAGGTGCAGCCGGAGGCGTCTTGGCAGATCCGGCGGGCGGCACTGCTTTGTTCGGCACGGCCTTGGGGGGCTCAGGCTTGAGTGCACGTGTCTGCGGCGCCTGCTGCGGTGCTTGCTTCTGCGGCGCTTGCTGCTGTGGTGACTGCTTCCGGGGAGCCTCTGCTCGCGGCGCAGCCGTAGGCGCCGCCCCGGCCGACGTGGACTCTTTCACGGCAGAAGTTCCGGCATTCTTGTCGTCAGAGACCTTGTCGTCGCTCACCCTCGCTCCTTCACTTTCGGTTGCCCATCCCCGATTCTGTGCGGGTTGCGACCTTGTGGTTCCAGGACCAGGGTACGGCAGCGCACCTGGTCGTTCGTGCTGGTTCGATTCCGTTCGCACGGCCGGGATCAGCTCGGTTACAGCATCGTCGTCACGCTGCGCCGCATTACCGGTGGCCGACTTCGATGCCGGCTCGGGGCGACCCAACACAGAACGAATCTTGCGGGAGACGGCAACCGTTACCGAGCGCACTTCGGGGATCTTCTTGAAGTACAGGATCGTGAAGGTGATGGCGAGCATGAGAATGCCGCCGACAGCTACGCGAATGAAGGATCCGGGACCACCCAGATTCTCGGTGAGTTTGTGGAATCCGAGTACCCGGTCGACAGCAAGCATTGTCAGTGAACCGGCCAGAGAGGCGAGTACGACGGACCACACAGTCTTGCCGACGTTGGCCATCTGGAGGTTTCCGAGGCTGCGGTGCAGGAGGTACCCGCCGATGACAGCGCCCGTGATGTAGCCGAGGCCGTTGGCCGCACCGAGCAGGATCACGACCTGATCGGTATCGGATGCAACCAGGGGGACCAGAGCGGAGAAAACGATCTTCACAGCGGTGATGCCGAGAACGATCCACGTCGGTGTCCACGCTTGTTCGCGGGCGTAGAAGACGCGGAGTTGGATCAGCACCAGGGCGTACGGGATCAGGGTGAACGCGGACCAGCTGACAGCGGTACCGAGGCGCTCGGCCTGCTCGGGGCCGAAGCGGCCGTAGCCGTAGAGCGCTTCACCGACCTGGGGTCCCATGAAGGTCAGGAACATGATGATCGGGACAAGCGTGATCATGGTCAGACGCGTCGCGACGGAGAGGTCGTCGACGACGGCCGGCGTGTCGTCGGCTGCGGCGTTGCGGCTCAGACGCGGCATGATCGCGGTCAGAACCGTCACGCCGAGGACGCCGTACGGCAACTGCAGCAGCAGCCAGGCCTGGCTGTAGATCGCGGGGCCGGCTTCGTCGGCGTGCGAGGAAATACGCGTCGCGAAGATCATGCCGATCTGGCTGATCAGGACGTACAACACGATTGCGACGGCCATACCGCCGAACTGACGTAGACGGTCGTCGAGACCCCAGAGAGGCTTGAGGGAGATGTTCTCGCGTCGTAGCGCAGGGATGAGGCTTGCGGCCTGCACGATGACGCCGACGGTGATGCCGATACCGAGAGTGAGCAGTTTTGCGTCACCCATCGAGACTGGATCCAGCGAGATCTCACCCGGAGTCAGGCGGTAGATCACGAGCACCACGAGGACGACCATGTTGTTGAGCACCGGCGCCCAGGCGCCGGGTTTGAAGACTTGACGGGTATTGAGGAACGCCGTGAACAGCGCAGACAGTCCGTAGAACAGGATTGCCGGCAGCAGCAGATAGGAGAGGGCGGTCGTCAGGTCGGTGCTGACCTTGCCGTCTTCGGACAGGAAGACGTATTTGGTGAGCAAGGGCGCGGCAACGGTCGCGAGCAGAGCAGCCATGCCGAGAAGGACAAGAGCTGCCGTGAAGAGGCGTCGGATGAAGGCTTCGCCCTTGTCCTTGTCCTCGCGTTCGGCCCGGACCAGGACGGGTACGACGATCGCGGTCAGAACTGCGCCGAGGACCAGTTCGGCGATCATGTTCGGGATCTGGCTCGCGATGGTGAACGAACTGGCAATAGCCGGCCCGAGGACCATCAGGATCATGAGCTGCTTGGCGAATCCCGTGATACGGCTCGTGAGCGTCGCGATGGCGATGGAACCCGTCGCGGCGAGAAGTCGGGAGTTGGTTTCCTTGCGGTCGCCGGCTTCGACGTGTGAGTCGGGATCGATCTCGCCGGACTCGGCGACGGTCCGACCCGCCAACTCCATTTCCGCTTCTCGGTACCGCGGGTAGTCGCGGATCACCGGAATGGTCATGGTGGGTGAGTCGTCGAAACGTGCGTCCGGGTTGACCGGCTGGATCGGGTACCCGCGTTCCCACGGTGGCATGCGCGGATGTGACGCGGTTGCGGTGCTCCGGCGCGTGATCGCGGACCGTTTGCCCTCAGGCGGATTCCCGGTCATGAACGTTTGTACCCTTCATCAGCTGGGTCAGGCTGACCCCGATATCGATGCCACAGCCGTCGTCCGGCCAAGAACAACAACAATCCTCCTGCTGTGGCAGTCACAGCGGCCAACGGACGACCGTATGCATTCGACCGTACGGTCACGCTGGTCGGCGTGCCCAATTGGAACCCGTCGGTGGTGGTGAGCGAGAAGTTCACGACCACCTTGCGAGAATCGTTCATTTCCGCTGGCACAGTCAATTGTCGGCTACCGCGTGGCGGCAATTGTTTGGGACCGATGTCACTGATCTTCATTTCCGGCGGCGCGTCCACCCGCAGGTTGACGTTGATGGCGATCGGCAGTTCGTTGCGAGCCACGAGGAGCAGCGGGCTTTGTCCGGACGCCAGTGTGTACACGCCGCCCGGCGATACAACGCTGACGGCTTGATAGAGGCCGTTGACGCTGGTGGTCACGTTGCTCGCGCGGATGCTTGCAGCGCGTTCGGCGTTGCGGACAGACAAGATATTGGTGTCGCGCCGATTGGCAGAACTCATCGCGCGCAGCAGGTCCTCGCGCAGCGGCGCTGTGAAGGATCGCGGAGTGAGTAGAACCTGCGGGTCGTCGACGAGTGAGAGTTCCAGAGCGTCGATCCGCGGTAGTTGGGCCTGTGCGGTGTCGATGACGGATGTTTGCGGACCGTCCTGAGTTGCCCGCTCCGGATATTCGAGAGTTGCCGTGTCGGCGGAGCCTGGTTGTGTCCCGAGCAGCGCCGGAAGGGACTGTGGTGTCGCCAGGCCGGATCGGATGAGCGTGGCGAGCATCGACAGCATCGCGCCGGCGTCGTTCGCGTCGGCGCTCCACAGTTGCGGCGGCGCCAGAATCTGATTGCGCGGCACGGCGGTGGGAGTCAACGCGGACCACGCCATGGCACCGAGTGCGTCCTGGCGCCGGGCAACCCGCGATTCCGTTTCGAGTTGCGGCGCGGTGTCCTCGTCGATGTACGACGGTGTCGACGGGTTGGATCCGGTCGCGGCAAAAGCTGCGGCCGCCGCCGTGTCGAAGGCAAGTGCGTCGACGGTGTCGGTGATGCGGGACGACAGTTGCGCCTCGCTCGAATCCACGGACGAGGCCGCGACGAGGGTGGTTGTCGGCCGGGTGCTCAGTGTGTCGACGGTGACGGAATCGAGGACGCCGGAATCCGGCCACACGAAATTGCGGAGCGAGGTCACACCGAGAATGTTGTCGACGATGTCGGCCGGTCGGTCGATGGCCGTCGCCGTCAGTTCAGGATGGGCGACGGTACCGACTGCCGCGAGATCTGCCTGCGCAAACGGGACGGATGTCGTGCACATCGATGCTGCCAGCGTCTTGATTCGTTGCAACCAATTGGACGCAGCATCCTGTCCGCGACCGTCGTGGGCGGGGCCCGAGGGGTCTGCCGCGTTGTCGACGACCAGGTAACCGCGGGTCATGTTGTCGACCGTGATCACCAGGTCCGGGTCGATGGCGAGGCACAGTGAATCCCGCACCTTGTCGTCGGCGTCGATCTCGGGCTTCGTGGCGTTTTCGACGGCGTCGACAAGCGCGTCGAGGCGTCCGCCGTCCGAGAGTTCGGTGGCGAGGTCGTCGTTGATCAGACGGACCGGGTCATTGACGGATCCGGGGATTCCGCCGACCAGGCTGGGAGCAGTAGCGAGCGGCCACATCATCGTCACGCCGACGGGATTCGACGTATCGGGCGCCACGACGGCTGTGGCGGAGGTGCTTGCGGAGGTGCTTGACGTACTGGTGGCGGTCGTGCCGGGAACACCCAGAACCGGGAGGAGGAAACGCGCGTCGTCGAGTCGCGCCGCGCCGCCGTATTCGGGGGTGCCGTTGACGTTGACAAGTATCGGATAGACGCCGGGTTCGGAGATCTCGAGTGAGGTTTCGGTAGTGCTGCGCAGTGGCAGTGAGAGGGTGAACGGTCGGGATTCACCGCGCTCGAGGGTGGTGGCGACGGTGTCGAACTCGCCGACCGTGTCGAAGATGGCTTGGTCGAATTCGAGGGCATCGCGTACGTCGGCGGCGTTGTCGATGGCCGGCGCTCGTTGCAACCGAACTCCGACGTCTTCGACGGGGCGGTCGCCGACGTTCTTGACCGTGCCTTTCACCACCACGGTGGGAGTGCTGGTTGTCGTGATGGTGGTCGGTGTCGTGGATTCGATGGACAGCTCGAGGAACTTGCCGTCGGTGCTGGTGCGCGGTGCCTGAACGTGTTTGTCGCCCGAGGTGGGGAGTGCGTGCGCCGGACCCGCTCCGAGCGATCCGGTCACACCGACAGCGGCCATCACCAGAGCGGCGATGCCAGCTCGCCGTAGAGCCATTTTCATCCTGCGTCCGGTTCCTTCGGAAGCATGGGTGCCTGTGGCATCTCGGCGATCATCTGAGCGGCAAGTTCTGCCAGTTTGCGTTCATCGGCGTACGCGAGGCGTGAGTGCAGTTCCGCCAGCGGTACCCAGGCCACCTCGGTGACCTCGACGTCTTCGTCGGACAGTTCGCCGCCGAGGAATCTCAAGAGATAGTGGTGCACCGTCTTATGGACGCGTCGGCCCTCGGTGACAAACCAGTAGTCGATGCTGCCGAGTGGCGCGAGGACGGTGCCCTGAATGCCCGTTTCTTCCTCGACCTCACGCATAGCAGTCTGCTCGGCGGTCTCGCCTTGCTCGATGTGTCCTTTGGGCAATGACCACAACAGACGACCACGGCGGTCGGTTCGTCCGATCAGTGCAGCACACAGGCGTTCCGGCGGCCCGCCCCAGCCGTCGACGACCAGTCCGCCTGCTGAAGTTTCGCGGACGGTACGCATCGGGGATCGTTCAGGATTGCCGACGGCAGGACGGCGCCGCGAGTTGCGGCGGCTCCTGTTCGTTCGTTCGGCACCTGACACCTCATCGATACTAGTTGGCATCGACTAGTTGGCCGGTAACCCGCGCAAACCGGGTACTCGCGTTGATATGCGCGGATATGCGCGTTCTGCTATTTGTGCACCTTAAGTAAGCTCAATCGACGTGACTGCCCCTACCTCCGATGCCGATCGCCGTGCACGGCTCCTTGCCGACGCTTCCAACACATTGCGCACGCTCTCCGATGTGTTGACGCCACTGGGTGAGCGCTTCGCAGCGGCCGGCCACGAGCTGTACCTGGTGGGTGGCAGCGTGCGCGACACAATCCTGGGCCGGTTCAGCGGTGATCTTGATTTCACGACGGACGCGCGCCCCGAGAAGGTGCAGGCTCTGCTCAAGGGCTGGGTCGACAAGCAGTGGGATACCGGGATCGACTTCGGCACGATCAGCGCCATCAAGGACGGCCAGGAGATCGAGATCACGACGTTCCGGGCGGATGCCTACGACCGGGTGTCGCGTAATCCGGTAGTCCGGTACGGCGAGAATCTTGCCGACGATCTGGTGCGGCGCGATTTCACGGTCAACGCGATGGCTATGGCGATAGGCGCCGACGGTTCGTTCACGTTTGTCGATCCACTGAACGGCATGGACGCTCTGCTGGCCGGGGAACTCGATACGCCGTCGGCTCCGGAGAACTCGTTCAACGACGATCCACTGCGGATGCTGCGCGCCGCGCGGTTCGTGTCTCAGCTTGGTTTCACGTTGAACAATCGCGTTTTCGACGCCATCAAGGACATGGCGTCGCAGATCGAGCGGATCACGGCTGAACGTGTGCAGACCGAGCTCAACAAGCTCATGCTCGGTATGTACCCGCTGGACGGCATCAACGTCATGGTCGATTCCGGCTTGGCTGATTACGTGCTGCCCGAGATCCCGCAGATGAAGCTCGAGATCGACGAGCATCACCAGCACAAGGACGTCTACCAGCACTCGCTGACGGTGCTGCAGCAGGCCATCGACCTCGAGGACGGCGATCCGGACCTCGTATTGCGTTGGGCTGCACTGCTTCACGACATCGGCAAGCCGGATACCAAGCGCAACGAGCCCGGCGGCGGTGTCAGCTTCCATCACCACGAGGTTGTCGGTGCCAAGTTGGTGCGCAAGCGTCTGCGTGCCCTCAAGTTCTCCAAGCAGATGGTGGACGACATCTCGCAGCTAGTGTTCTTGCACTTGCGTTTTCACGGCTACGGCAAGGGGCAGTGGACCGACTCTGCCGTACGACGGTACGTCACCGATGCCGGTGAATTGCTCCCCCGGTTGCACAAGTTGGTGCGCGCCGACTGCACCACCCGCAACAAGCGTCGGGCCGCGCAGTTGCAGGCCACGTATGACGACATCGAAGAGCGGATCGCCCGCATCGCCGAGCAGGAAGACCTTGCTCGGGTGCGTCCGGACCTCGACGGCAACGCCATCATGGAACTGCTGAACATTCCGGCCGGTCCACAGGTGGGTAAGGCGTGGACCTTCCTCAAGGAGTTGCGTCTCGATCGTGGTCCCCTCGATCGGAACGAGGCTGAGGCCGAGCTGTTGAAGTGGTGGGCTGCTCAGCAGTCCTAGCTCTCCCGTTTTCTGCGGTTGATCAGCACCGCCGACAGTCCGCAGGCGTAGACGCCCGCACCGGCAAGGGCCAAGCCGATGCTCTTGCCGTCGGGTGCGATCACCGTCGACGCGGCGGCGATCGCACCGATGAAGGCGACGTTGAACACGGTGTCCTGCAAGGCAAAAACCTGGCCACGACGGTCGTCGTCGATGTCGATCTGCATCGCGGCGTCGCCGGCCAGTTTCACGGTTTGACCGGCAATGCCGAGGAGGAATGCGGCGATCAGGAGTGATCCCTGCGTCAGCGTGGTGACAAAAACGAGTTGGATGAGCACCGCGGCGGTCAGTGCGTAGGTGACGGTTCGAGAGCGACCGAGCCGCGGAATCACGAACGGTGTGATCAGTGCGGCGATCAACATCCCGATGGCCGTAGCGCCCACGGCAACACCGAACCCCGCCATCCCACCAGGTAGCGCTGAACCGTTCGACGTGTCCCGAAGTACCAGCACCATGATCAGAGTGTTGATGCCGAAACAGATTCTGTGCGCACCGATTCCGAGCATCGTGGTGGTGACGCCGGGGGCTTGCCAGACGGCGGTAGCCCCGGTTTTCAGACCGGTCAGGACGGAATGAAGCGCACTGGCCCTGGTTCTTTCCGAGCTGGTAGGGCCAAGTGATCTGGCGGTGAACCGTGCTGCGGCCAGAGCCGCGACAGCCGACCCGACGGCCGCGCACGCGGTTGCGATCGCGGAGGCGCGATCACCGGCACCCACAATCCCGATAATGCTCACCGCCGCCGTTGCACCCAGGGCCGACACCACTGAACCTGCGGTTGTGAGAACGGAATTGGTGGCCACCAACCAGGATTGTCGGACCACCTTCGGTAGTGCGGCCGAGACACCGGCGCCAACAAATCGGCTCACCCCGATCGCGGCCAACGCACACAGCAGCAGCGGCGTGTCCCCTCCCCCGGTAGCGAGCAGAACGGCGGCCGTCAGGATAAGCAGACCGCGCAGAACACTCGCCCACAGCAGGACGAGACGCCGATCGAGGCGATCGAGTAGCGCACCGGCGAAGGGTCCGATAATCGAATAGGGCAGCAGCAGTACGGCAAACCCCGCCGCAATGGCCACCGGATCCGTTTCGCGTTCCGGGTTGAACAGGATCGCGCCGCCCAATGCGGCCTGAAACAACCCGTCGCCGAACTGGCTCGAGAACCGGACAAGCGCCAACCGTCCGAGGCCCGGGGATTCGCGCACGGTGTGGAGCGTCCGCGACCAAGCCTCGCGGCGGTTCGAGGCTGGGGTCATGTAGGGAAACTCTAGCGGGAACCGAACTACCGGCGGTCGAACCGGTCTCGCAGTGCCTCGAGGCCCACCAAGTACACGTTGTCGCCGAAAGCGTTCTCCACGACGGGGATGATGTCGTCGGCTCCGTCGTAGGTGGCGGTCCATCGAACTTCACAGCCGTCAGGAGCCGGCACTACTTCGATGCGCGCAATGTAATTGTCGACCGCGAGCGGTTGGTCGAGCACCTCGTAGCTGTAGGTTCGGCCACGATCGTCATGTTCGATCAACTCTTCACGTGCCACGACGTTGCCGTCGACGATGAATCGGCGGACGGCGCCGGGTGTGGTCGGGTCTGCGTTCTCTTCCATTTCGGAGGGTGGCACGCGCGGGTGCCAGGCGGCGAGCTCGTCGAATCCTTTGATCACAGACCAGATCTGGTCCGGCTCGGTAGGAAGAGTGGTCGTTCGAAGAAGCGTGGGCATAGGTACCTCTCTAGTGCTTCGCGTGGTGTGAGGTGGACACTAGGGAGCTGGTGCAGCGTGTGGTGACGGAAATCCCGGTCATCGGAATGGTGGGTGCTCAGGCTGCCGCGCTGCGGGCCTGTTCTGCTCGCCACCAGTCGACGGTCTCGCGCGCTGCTTGATCGAGCGGTGTCGGTGTAAGTCCGAGGAGGGTCTCGCTGGCAGTCGAATCCATGACAAAGGGCTTGGTGAACTGGTAATTCATCTCTGCCAGTTCGCGGGTGTCGGCGTGTACCTTGCCGACGGTGTCGAGAACCCAGGCCGGGAGTACTCCCACTTTGGCGGCGGGGGCTCCCGCAGCGTCGGCGAAGGCTGCGGCAATGGTGCGTTGGGTGAGTGCGGGTCCGGTGGGCGCGTGCAGGACGGAGTTCCACAGTTCCGGATTGTGTGCCGCGGCGATCATTGCCGCCGCGAGGTCGGGCACGTAGGTGAAGGAGTGCGGCTGATCTGCCGATCCGATCACCCGAATCTTCTTTCCTGCCATCACTTTCGGGACCACGCGCTCGCCGGCGTGAGCTGTGCGCACGTAGGGGCCGAAGAAGTCCGACGCCACTACGCTGACGGTGGGGGTGGTAGAGGCTTCGCGGGCTCGCAGTAGCGCCGCGCGCACTCCGCGCTTGCCGCCGGTGACGTTGCGTGGGTCGGATTCCGTCATCACGGTATCGGAGTTGTAGGCGTAGAGGCTTTCGGGGAACACCACAACGGCATTCAGCGAGGCTGCGACGTCGAGGACGACTTTTTCTGCTGCGGGCAGTTCACGTTCCCAGTCTGCGGCGTTGTAGGCGGCGTGAATGCAATGGTAGATCGCGGTGGCGCCCTCGGCGGCGGTACGTAGGGCTTCTCGATCCGACACATCGACGCGTCGACGCTCGATACGGGGATGCTGGGGTCCGTTTCCGGATCTGGTCAGGAGACGGACATTGATGCCATGCTCGGCGAGTTGTAGCGCCACGGTGGATCCGACTGGTCCTGCGCCGGTGACGATTTCGAGGTTCGACATGATGGCTCCTGTCTGAGGTTCGTAGTTAGAGAGCACTGCTCTCGATTTCTAGGATGCGCCTCGTGGACAGGAATGTCAAGAGCACTGCTCTCTTTTATCTACATTGCTCTCGTTTGTTGGCTCTGCTCTCGGAATTGAGGCAAGCTGTTCCCCATGGCCGGTACCCCCCGCGAACGTGCGCGCGAACAGACCTTGCAGGACATCACCCGGATCGGACGGGAACACTTGGCGGCGGTCGGAGCCGCGGCTCTGTCGCTACGTGCGGTGGCGCGCGATCTGGGCGTCGTATCCTCGGCAGTTTACCGTTATGTGGCAAGCCGTGACGAACTGCTCACCCTTCTTGTCGTGGATGCTTACACCGAGTTGGGCGGCGAAGTTGATGCTGCAGTGAATGCTGTTGCAGCAAAAGACTATCGGGGCCAGTTTCTGGCTTTGGGTCGTACGGTACGGGCTTGGGCGGTACGCGAACCCGCCAGATACGGATTGCTGTTCGGCAGCCCGGTGCCCGGCTACAACGCGCCCGGCGAGCAGACCACCGGGCCGGGCACGCGGGTGGTTACCAGGCTGATCGCGATAGTCGACAGTGCTTATCGGGCGGGCGCGCTTACGTCGTTCGCCGACGCGGCAGTTGGTGAACCCTTGATGTCGGATCTCGAACGTGTGCGCGCGGAGCTGGGCGTCGAATTGCTGCCGGCGGCGATCACCCGCGGAACCTTGGTGTGGGTGTCGCTGTTCGGTTCCGTGAACTTCGAGGTGTTCGGGCAGTACGGATCGGACACCTTCACCGAACCCGCCGAGCTTTTCGAGCGGCACCTCGCTTTGCTCGCGGAGATGGCGGGCTTGGAGTGAGATGATGTAGATGTGTCGCACGCAGAAGAACCCGAAGACCGTATGGCCTGGATCGAACCCGAGGTTGGGCCAGGCAGCTTGTTGGTGTCGTCTACCGACCTCGTCGAACCTGCGTTTCGCCGCACCGTCATCTACATGATCGAACACAACGACGCGGGAAGTCTTGGCGTCGTGATCAATCGGCCGAGCGAGACGGCCGTGCAGAACGTCCTTCCGCAATGGGCTCCACTGACCGCCAATCCGTCTGCCCTGTACGTCGGCGGACCGGTGAAACGTGATTCCGCACTGTGCCTGGGCACGGCGCGCAACGGGGCCGTCATCGACGGTGTCGCCGGGTTGCGCCGCGTCGACGGCAAGGTGGTGATGGTGGATCTGGATTCCGATCCCGACGTGATTGCTCCGCTGGTCGAGGGAATCCGTATCTTTGCCGGATACTCGGGGTGGACTGTGGGACAGCTTGATTCGGAACTCGAGCGGGACGACTGGATGGTGACTGCTTCCTTGCCGTCGGACGTCGTGACACCGTCGCGCATCGATGTGTGGGCCCGGGTGCTACGACGCCAGCCCTTGCCGCTGGCCATGTTGGCCACTCATCCCATCGAGGTCGATCGGAACTGATCAAGCCGGCGCACTGACCTAGCCGATACTGGATCTAGCCGATACTGATCGGATCACGGTTCGCGAAGCGTTGCGCCAGCGCCGCGCACACGATCAGCTGGATTTGATGGAAGATCATCAGCGGCAACACGATCAGGCCGACGGGTTGACCCGCGAACAGGACAGCGGCCATCGGTAGACCCGTCGCCAAGGATTTCTTCGATCCACAGAAGATGATGACGATCTGATCGGGTAGATCGAAGCCGAGCCTGCGCCCCGCGACGGTTGTCACCGCAAGCACTACTGCCAGGATCACGCAGCACACCACCGTCAGGATCACGATCTGCCAGATCGTGATGGTGCTCCAGATGCCCTCCTTCATGCTCTCGCTGAAGGCGGCAAACACAACAAGGAGAATGGATCCGCGGTCGACGTATTTTGTTGGCTCTGCATACTTTTGAAGCCAACCGATTACCAGTGGCCGGATCAGCTGACCGACGATGAAGGGGATCAACAGCTGTACGACGATGTCGAGGATCGACGAGAAATCGACGGTTGCCTCGCCGGTGGTGTTCATCAGCAAGACCACCAGGAGCGGTGTGATGAAGACGCCGATCAGGTTGGAGAACGACGCACTGACGATCGCGCCCGCAACGTTTCCCTTGGCAATCGAGGTGAAGGCGATCGACGACTGAACCGTCGACGGAACCAGGCACATATAGAGGATGCCGGTGTACAGCTCATCGCTGATGAGGGTCGGCGACAGGATTCGCAGTGCCAGGCCGATCAGCGGGAACAGGACGAACGTCGACGCCAACACGACGCTGTGCAGCCGCCAGTGTTTGACGCCCTTCCACGCTTCCTGCGGCGAGAGGCGGGCGCCGTACAGCAGGAACAGGAAACCGATGGCGATCTTGGTAGCCCAGTCGAGCACGGTCTGCGCTGTGCCCGATACCGGAAACACACTTCCGAGCACTGCGGCGATGATGATGCCGAGGATGAACCCGTCGATGTAGAACCTACTGAGAAACTTCACCTGGCTAAGGATAACGACGTGCGGCGCGGGCGTTGAAGATCATCACGACCAGGCACAAGAGTGCTCCGATGATCGACAGTTCGATGATCGCGGTCTGCATTCCCTGGATGGTGATGGCGATGCCCGCGAGAATGGACGGTATCGCCAGACCTGCGTAACTGACGGTGAAGAACGCAGCGAGGATCGCGCCGTGGCTTTCGCGGGCGTGTGCTCGCGCCGCGGCGTTGACTCGTTTCATTCCGCCTGCAAAAACCAAGCCGTGCCCGGCGCCGACCACAACGGTCACAACACTCAGCAGCGCGAGGCTCGGAACGATATCGACAACAAGTAGTCCGATCATCCCGAGCGCAAGAATCCCGAGACCGACAATGGTGGACGCCAGGGGGTCCATTCTGCTGCCGCCGAGTTGAGCGATCACGGAGCAGATCATGACGAGTGCGGCTGCGCCGCCGGCCAGCAGAAGGTTGTTGATGCCGAGCAGGCTGGTCATCCAGGACGGGACGACGGATTGAAACAGGCCCACCGCGCCCCACGAGAGCGCGACCGCAAGTGAACTGAGCCAGAACGTGCTCGAGATGACTGCGGGAACGCGGGGAATCTGGAACAGGCTCTTCGGACGAGCGGTCCTGGTGCCGCGAGGCAGCAGCAACAGAACGATCAGGGCGGGAACAAACGCGACAAGGAAAATCAGGTACGGCAGGCGCAGTGGTTGGGGTAGGTACTGCGCGATTGCGCCGGAGACGAGGGGTCCCAGTGCGCCGCCGAGCGCACCCGTCACGGTGGAGACGAGGGCCGCGCGCCGGTGATCGAACGCCGGTTCCTGTTCCACGAGCGCCGCACTGCCGGCCGCGCTGACCGCGCCCACAGCAATTCCTTGCGCGATCCGGCCGAGAAACAGCCAGACGGTGGCGTCGGCAAAGGCGAGGACGAGGGTTCCGGCGACGCTCAAAGCCAGGGACATCAGGAGCACGGCGCGTCGGCCGAGAAAGTCGGAGAGTGGACCGAAGAACAGCAGGGCCGGCACCAACCCGGCGACGTAGACGCCGTAGATGAGCGTCTGGATTGTCGGCGTGAATCCGAACTCGCTGCGGTAGAGCCCGTAGACGGAAGTGGGCATATTCGCGCCGAGCAGGATCACGGTGAGGACGTAGCCGACACCGTAGAAGTGCCGGTTGGTCCGACGGGTGGCGGTGGGCGCGGTGGGTGCTGTCGTGGACGTGGGAAGCCCCTCCTCGGATATGAGCATCGTCCTGAAAATACATGGGTCGTCCTACGTATCCTAAGGGAGTGGAACGAACGGCGCGAATGCTGTGAGGATGGACAGATGACTGTGGTTCGCAAGGAAACTGTGGTTCGTAAAGAATCCGCGTACGAACAATCCCTCGAGTGGATGCGTGCGCAGATCGCCGACGGTTCGTGGACCGTCGGCAATCGAATCCCGACGGAGCCGGAACTGATGAGTGTCCTGGGCGTCGGGCGGAACACTGTCCGTGAGGCAATCAAGACTCTGACATCCACCGGCGTTCTCGAGATCCGGCGGGGATCGGGCACTTTTGTCCGCGCGCGTACGGATATCGGCGGACTGTTGGGCCGGCACGCCGCGGTCGAGGAAATGAAGTACGTCTTCGAGGTGCGTCGGGCGCTCGAGATGGAGGCGGTCCGATTGGCGTGTGAACGGCGAACGGATGAGGACGTCCGGATCCTGCGTGAGCTGGCGGAGAAACGAGACCTCGCCGGGGACGATTTTGTCGACGTCGACCTCGGCTTCCACATCGCGATTGTGGAGGCCGCGCACAATCCCGTTCTGAAGGACTTGTTTGCCGGCATCCTCGAAACCGTCCGCGCCACCTACGACGTGACGGAGGGTGTGCACCCGCCGTCATTGACCTCGCTGCATCACCGCGGTGTCGCGGCAGCCATCGCGGACCGAGATGTCGACAGAGCCCGCAGCGCCGCGTGTGGTTATCTCGAGAAGACGAAGGAAGCGATCGGGTCGAGTGCGGTCGATTAACCGCTCCGGGCGTCTAACCGCGCAGGGCGTCGGCGAGGCTGTTCAATGCGCCGGCGATGTCGTCGGCTTTCGGGGTGGTGATGGTGAGCTTGTCGCCGCCCGCAAAGGTAATGACGACGGCGGGGCCGGTGCGAGTGACGATGCCGTAGTTGCGACGGCCTTTGCTCTTGAGTCCCCAGCCGCCGAAATCCGCAAATGGTTTGATCTCCGCGACCTTGGCTCCGACAACCTCGTCGACGCCGTAGGTCATGGCAGGCATGCCCATGTTGAATACCGTGATCTCGGTGGTGTCGACAACAACGCGGAAGCGAACGAGGGTCACGCAGAACACGGCAAGCATGAGGAACAGCGCCGAGAACCAGGTCGAGCTGAGCAGTCCGAGGATGATTCCGGGAGCCACCATGATCAGCCCGAAGATGACCGAACCCTTGGTGGAGAACCCGACATTGTCGGTAATGGGCAGTGACGCGTTGCCGCGGGGCAGGGCGCGGTTCGGAGCTTCGGTCGCTGTAGTGCGCGGGCGATAGTCGCGTAGCAACGACGCTCCGAGCAGGCCGACGACGCATCCAACGAGCGCTCCGGCCGCGAGAGCTCCGATGGGGGCGGGAATGGACGACGGGTCGACGACATCGAGTTGAGCGTGCAGTGCAGCAATCTGACCGCCGGCGATGATCCCCACCACGATCAGGCCGATCACGATCATGAATCGCCGCATCATCAGCGTCGCGGGCGCAAGAGCTGCGATTGCCGAGAGCCCACCGCCGAAAAGAATCGTCAGAAGTGCCATCGTCCACGCGCTGGTCATGGGCGTCGCAAAGCCGTCGGCCGACGTCATGGACCAGTGCGTGGCGATCTTGTCGGGAAGGCGGGGTTCCCACAGTTGTGTGAGTACGACGCCGCCGAGCGCGCACAACACCGGGATCAGGAGACCGAAGACTGCTCCGGCGGGATCAATTACACGATGTTTCACGTGAATCAATGAGTGGGCTGGCAAGCATCCTTGAGCGCGCAGGCACCGCAGGAACCGGTGCCGCAGTCGGCCGCATTTGCCTTGGCTTCGGGGGTTTCCGCGGCAGGTTCTGCTCGGGCAGGTTCTTCAGTGTGGCCGCAATTGCAGTCGTTGCCGCAACCACTCTGCTCGGGCAGGGCTGCCGCCGCGCGGGCTCCGATGCTGCCGCCGAAACCAGCGGTGAACACTGCGCCCACCACGGCGACGAGAGCGATGCCGAGGCCCATGGCGGTGCTCATCGTCAGTGCGGCGATTCCGCCGAGGACGAGGAGGCCGGCCGCAGCGGCCATCGTCGGGCCTGCCACCTTGTTGGCGAGCGCAAACGATTCTTCGCTTCGCAACGTATCCGGGGTCCGGATACCCGCCCAGCGGTTACGCGGAAGCTTGCCGATCAGTCCGGCAACAGCGACTCCGCCAACGGCAAGAGCGAGCACGAACAGCACTACAGCAACAACGATCACCCATACAGGATAGGCGCGAGTGGAGTTGATGGTATGCCCGGGTGGCGCAGGCTCTACCCTGGTTAACGGTATTCAACGGCAGCCAAGTAGATAGCGACCACAGTGACCGAGTCTCCGCAGTCCCCCGATTCACCAGTCGACGCCACCCCGCAGCACCGCTACACCGCGGAGCTTGCCGGCCAGATCGAGCAGCGCTGGCAGGACCGCTGGAGCGAGGAGGGCACGTTCAACGCGCCCAATCCGGTCGGTCCGCTGTCCTCCCCCGACGGCGTGCCCGCCGACAAGCTCTTCGTTCAGGACATGTTCCCGTACCCCTCGGGTTCGGGTCTGCACGTCGGGCACCCGCTCGGCTACATCGCCACCGACGTCTTTGCGCGCTTCCATCGCATGCACGGCCACAACGTCCTGCACACCCTCGGCTACGACGCCTTCGGTCTGCCGGCCGAGCAGTACGCCGTGCAGACGGGAACCCACCCGCGCACGACAACCGAGGCGAACATCGCCAACATGAAGCGTCAGCTCCGACGCCTGGGCCTTGGCCACGACGAGCGTCGTAGCTTGGCGACGACGGACGTCGACTTCTACCACTGGACGCAGTGGATCTTCCTGCAGATCCATGGCGCGTGGTACGACAAGGCTGCCGGCAAGGCGCGTCGTATCTCCGAGTTGGAAGCCGAGTTCGAGTCCGGCGAGCGCGCGGTAGAGGACGGCCGCGACTGGGCTTCGCTGGACGTCGCCGAGAAGGCCAAGATTGTGGACTCGTACCGCCTTGTGTACCAGTCCGATTCGATGGTCAACTGGTGCCCCGGCCTGGGTACCGTGCTGGCCAACGAAGAGGTTACCGCCGACGGTCGTAGTGACCGCGGCAACTTCCCCGTCTTCCGCAAGCACCTCAAGCAGTGGATGATGCGCATCACCGCGTACTCCGACCGCCTGGTCGACGATCTCGAGTACCTGGATTGGCCGGACAAGGTCAAGGCCATGCAGCGCAACTGGATCGGCCGCTCGTACGGCGCCGAGGTTACCTTTGCGGCCGGCGACTACGGCATCGATGTGTTCACGACGCGTCCCGATACGCTTTTCGGTGCCACGTACGTGACACTGGCTCCCGAGCATGATCTGGTCGACAAGCTGGTTGCCGACGAATGGCCAGAAGGCGTCGACGCGCGCTGGACCGGCGGCGCCACCACTCCTGCGGAAGCTGTTGCAGCATACCGTAAGTCGATCGCTGCGAAGACGGATCTCGAACGTCAGGAGAACAAGGAGAAGACCGGTGTCTTCCTCGGCTCCTACGCGATCAACCCCGTCAACGGCCACAAGGTCCCGGTTTTCATCGCCGACTACGTTCTGACCGGCTACGGCACCGGCGCGATCATGGCCGTTCCGGGACACGATCACCGTGACTGGGAGTTCGCCAACGCCTTCGGCCTCGATATCGTCGAAGTTATTGCCGGCGGCAATGTTTCGGAGGCCGCATACTCCGGCGACGGCGCACTGGTCAACTCCGACTACCTCGACGGTCTGGACGTGGCGGAGGCCAAGGCCACCGTCATCAGCAAGCTCGAGGAGTCCGGCCACGGCAAGGGCACCATCCAGTACAAGCTGCGCGACTGGCTCTTCGCGCGTCAGCGTTACTGGGGCGAGCCTTTCCCGATCGTGTACGACGCTGCCGGAAACGCGCATGCACTGCCGGATTCGGCTCTGCCCGTGGTTCTTCCGGAGGTCGAGGACTACGCACCCGTGTCCTTCGATCCGGACGACGCCAACTCCGAGCCCTCTCCCCCGCTCAACAAGGCAACCGACTGGGTCAACGTCGAACTCGACCTCGGCGACGGCCTGCAGACCTACCACCGCGACACCAACGTCATGCCGCAGTGGGCGGGCAGCTCGTGGTACCAGCTGCGCTACATCGACCCCACCAACCAGGACACGTTCTGTGATCCGCAGAACGAGGCCTACTGGACCGGCCCGCGTCCGGAGCTGCACGGCCCCAATGACCCCGGTGGAGTCGACCTGTACGTCGGCGGCGTCGAGCACGCAGTGCTGCACCTGCTGTACTCGCGGTTCTGGCACAAGGTGCTCTTCGACCTGGGCTACGTGTCCTCGAGCGAGCCGTACCGTCGCCTCTACAACCAGGGCTACATCCAGGCATTCGCGTACACCGATGCCCGCGGCGTCTACGTGCCCGCCGAAGAGGTTGTCGAGCGGGACGGCAAGTACTTCTACGAGGGCGCCGAGGTCAACCGTGAGTACGGCAAGATGGGCAAGAGCCTGAAGAATGCCGTTGCGCCGGACGAGATTTGCGCCGAATTCGGTGCAGACACTCTCCGCGTCTACGAGATGTCGATGGGTCCGCTGGACACCTCGCGTCCCTGGGCGACCAAGGATGTCGTCGGTGCTTCGCGATTCCTGCAGCGCGTGTGGCGTGTTGTCATCGACGAGGAGTCGGGCAAGCCCCGTGTCACCGACGACGCTCCGGGCGAAGAGACGCTTCGTGCCCTCAACAAGGCCATCGCCGGTGTCAGCGAGGATTACACCGCGCTGCGCGACAACACGGCGGCCGCCAAGCTGATCGAGTACAACAACCACCTCACCAAGGCCTTCCCCGGTGGCGCTCCGCGCTCCGCCGTCGAACCGCTGGTGCTGATGCTCGCTCCCCTGGCTCCGCACCTCTCGGAGGAGCTGTGGTCTCGCCTGGGTCATACGGAATCGCTTGCACATGGGCCCTTCCCGGCCGTTGAGGAGAAGTGGCTCGTCGAAGACACCGTCGAGTACCCGATCCAGGTCAACGGCAAGGTACGTAGCCGTATCAGCGTTCCGGCCGACGCGGATCGCAAGGCCGTCGAGGAGATCGCGCTGGCCGACGAGAAGATCGTTGCCCTGCTCGAGGGCAATGCACCCCGCAAGGTGATCGTCGTGCCGGGCAAGATGGTGAATATCGTTCTGTAGGCGCTCTGCGCACGTGCGCCGTTCCGGTAGTTACCGCTACCGAAACGGCGCACAGTCGTCTGTGGGGGTCGCCGCGCCTGCTGGTCAGTCGTTGTCCTGATTGTCCCGCTCCGCGGAACATGCCGTAGCGCTCGATGGACGCGAGGTCTGTGATGCAGATAACACGTTACCGAGGTCGGTAGCGCTCGTTCCACTGCACTTCCCGGCAAGGCCCCCGTCGACCCTATTCGACAGGGGGTCAATCGAACTCGCAGGTGTCCCGAAAGGATCTCCAGCCATGGCGTCTGATGTCCACAGCTCCGGTTCGTCCCCTCATCTGTCCGAACCGACATCGAATCCGGAGCGGTGGACGCCGCGACTGGTGTTCTCGCTGGCGTCGATCGTTCTACTGCTCGAAATGCTCGCGGTGAGCTACATGATGATTTCCACTGCGCTGCCTGCAATTTCGGTGCACTATCAAACGACGCAGGGAGCCTGGCTGCTGACGTCGTTCCTGCTACTGGGCGCGGTCGCGTCTCCGCTGCTGGGCAAGCTTGCAGACATGTACGGCAAGCGAAAGATCCTGCTCCTGGCGGTCGCGGGTGCGGCAGTCGGATCCTTCATCTCGGCGATAGCGCCGAGTTATGCCGTCCTGATTCTGGGCCGCTCGCTGACGGGTCTGCTCGTGCCATGCCTGTTCCTGAGCTACTCACTCATCCGAGACGTGTTTCCGCCGAAAACTGTTGCGCTGGCAGTCAGTATTGCAACCTCCGGCATGGGCCTGATCGCTATCCCGGCGCCGTTCCTCACCGGTTGGTTGATCGATAATCACGGTTTCCGGAGCATCTTCTGGTTCTTCGTCGTCGGGTTGGTCATTCTCGGCGGAATGATCTTTGCTTCGACGGCGGAGTCTGCTGTGCGACTGCGCTCGTCGGTTGACTTGATCGGCGCTGTGCTCCTCGGATCCGGCATCGCAGGAATTCTTGTGGGCGTCAGCTTCGGCCCGACCTGGGGGTGGAAGAACGGTTCGACGCTGGCCTATCTGATCGGTGGTGTCGCACTGTTGGTGGCCTGGGTTGCCTCCGCTCGCGCTATCCGTGAGCCGCTGATCGACCTGCGCTACTTCGGCAAGCGTTCGGTGATGCTGACGGCGGTCGGTGCCGGGTTCTGCTACGGCGCCTCGGGCGTATTCACGATTCTGCTGCCGATGATGGTCATGACCCCCGCAGTTCTCGGGCTGGGATACGGATTCGGTGTCACGGCAGAGGGATTCGCGATCTTCCAGGCGCCTATCGGCGGCATGGTCGTGGTCGGCGGTTTGATCGTCGGCATCCTCGTGGGCCGCAACATTCGGCCTCGTCTGTTGATGATCATCGGAATGTTGCTGATGGCAGTCGGATTCACCCTGACGGCGACCATTCACGACAACAAGCCGCTGCTTATCATCTTTGCCGGAATCTTCGGTGCCGGTATGGGTATGGGCTACGCCTCGATTCCGAACCTGCTTATCGAAGCGGTTCCGCCGCAGTTGCAGGCGAGTACGGCAAGTATGGTCGCCGTTTTCCAGAGTATCTTCCCCGCAGTGCTTCCCGTCATCGCCTTCACGGTTTTGAACTCGCACATTGCGATGGCGATGGAGGGTGCTGTGTTCTACACCGACGAAGGGATGCGCATTGCATTCCTGATCGGTGCTGCAGCGGCAGTTCTCGGTGCGATCGCAGCGATTTTCCTTCCGCGTCGGATCGTCCAGATCGGCGCCGAAGACGGTGCGGCGCACGAGACGCCCCTTCTGCCTGCTCACTGAGGGCCATCGGCCCCGTGCGCCGTTTGGTAGTTCCCACTACCAAACGGCGCACAGGTCGGATCCTTGCTATGTTGAGTCGCGCACGGGGGTGCTCGACAGCATAAGTGGGGGTTCATGGTGTTGCAGGTCGATATCGATGCTCTTCGTTCATTTGCAAAGGCTCTCCATTCCATTGCCTCGCAGACTTTGGGCGTCGGGGGGACGATCTGACGACGCATTGGCGGGGTGACGGTGGTTCGGCGGCATCCATCCGGGCGATAGCAGAGCGACTTTCTGCCAGCCACGTCGAATCGGCGGTGACTGCGATCGCCGGAGTGTATTCAAGTTTCGGGAAGCAACTGTCGCAGACGAAGGAAGCTCTTGCCTCGGTCGTCGACGATGCTGTCGCCGGAGCCGCGATGAATGTCACCGACGACGGGTATGTACACGCCCCCGAGGTTTCGGGTGGAAACGCGGTGGCTGTGGCGATCCTTCAAGGCTCGCTCAACGGAAAAGCGGCCTGGTTTCAGCAGCGAATCCAGGAGCTTCTGCGTCGAGCGGCATACGACGACGGTCGAGCAACCTCGGCAATTCGAGAGGCCGTTTCCGAGCTGGATCTTCTTCGGCGAGATCCCAATGGCGGCCGGCTGAGTCAGCAGGTCAGTGACATCGTCCGCGGTGTGACGGAGTTGTCCGGTGAACCGGGTGCATTGCATGAACTGTGGGCGAACCTCTCGCCTGCCGAGAAGGACGCGCTCTTCGACTGGGATCATTCGATCGGCAATCGTGACGGCATACCGCAGATCGATCGAGATCACTACAACCGAGCGCATCTCCAGGAGTTGCGTGACGCAGCCCGACAACGGCTCGATCTGTTGATGTCCGCGCACGGCGCCGTCAGCGACGAAAAATCCTGGTCGAAGCAGATCGATACGATTCGTGCCGAGATTGCCGGCTATGACAATGTCGACGCGCAATTGTCCGCAGGTTCCGAGCGGCCACGATTCCTCTCCTTGATCGACGGCAACGGGCATGCAGTGATTGCGCTCGAGAATCCAGACGTGGCCGATACGGTGACCACATTCGTACCGGGTACCGGTGCAAATCTCGGGGACGTCGCGACAGGAGTCTCGCGTGCCGAAGCAATGAAGGATGCTGCGGTGGCGGCCGATCCGTACAAGGTTCATTCAGTTGTTGCGTGGTACGGGTACGACGCACCGCAGAGTGTTACCTCCGATGCGACCAAATCTGTTTTCGCGGAGGACGCTGCGCCCAAGTTGGATCGTTTCCAGGAGGGGCTGCGAACGACTCACGAGGGTCAGCCGTCGTTGAACACCATGATCGGCCATAGTTACGGAACTACGGTCATTGGTCATGCCGCAAGCGGTGAACACACACTCGACGCAGATCGATTGGTATTGGTTGGTAGTCCGGGAATTGGTGTGGACAAGGCGTCGGAGCTGAATCTGACCGGCGTTTCTTCGAAAGAGACCTCCGATCACGTGTACTCGACTACTGCCAAGAATGATCCGATTCGCCTTACTCCCAACTTTATTCACGGTCCACAACCGGTATCGAATTACGGGTGGGGGCACTCTTTTGATTCCGGCGGGGTGTCAGGGCCGTGGTATACGTTGGGGTGGAACGTAGATTCGCACGGTGGGTACTGGGACCCTGGGAATGCCGGGCTGTAAACGATGGGGCAGATCATTGCCGGTGTCGAGGTGGGCGATGAGTGACCGTGTGAAAATGCTTGCAGTCTGCCTCGGAATGTTGATTACATTGGCCGGCTGCGCGAAGGAACTTGACATCGACGGGAGAGCCGATATGGCCGGCGTATCAGTGAACAGTAGTTTGACCGAACCTCTTGCACGCCAGGCTATTATCAAATATTTGAGCGACACTTTGACTCGGACTTCGAAAGATGTGGCGTTGTCTCGTCAGCATCCGCAAGCATCCAGCGGGTTATTCGGCAATGGAACTGTTCTGCCTTGCATCGACGACGACACGATCGAGAACAGGCCACTGAACGTCATCGTCAAGTACTGGATCGTCGGTATTCCGGGGGGCAAGTCGACCGAATACTTCGACATCTTTGTCCGTGCCTGGCAGGGCCTCGGATTCAAGACATTGGTAGCCGAAGGAGGGCTCCGATCGGTGAGCGCTCGCTCATCCGACGACTATGCATTCGACCTCTCTGAAAATACCAAGGGAGATTTGATCATCAGTGTCTCGTCTCCGTGTTTCCCGGCGGGTGCCGTCGGTGGAGATCCCTTCCCGCTCGATATCGCTAATCCGAATCAGTGAAAGGTAAAACCTTTGACCGCAGGCAATTTCGACGATATCGGTGTGAAGGTTCGGCGAGCGCAGGAGGCCCTCGATCGGGTGGTCGGGCGGGCATCGGATCGGGCAGTCGAAGTCGAGGTCGATGCCAAAGGCCACCTTGGCCGGCTGAGATTGACGGACGCGGCGTTGGCGGCGGGCCCCGACCTTCTTGCCGACCGGATTGTCCAGATGTACATAGCGGCAGTTCGCGATGCTCGTCCGCAAGTCGATGCAGCATTGGCCGAAGTCACTTCTGACCCTCAGATGTCTGCGATCACGAGTTTCGTCGATCGGGTAGCGCCTGCCGGTGAGGTGCCGACACCGGTAGCGCTCACCGCTGAGCACGATCCGCCCGTGTGGGGCGATTCGTTTCTCAGGCCTGCTATGACCAGTCGCCCGCGTGCGCAGTTTTGATAGTTGCCACTACCAAAACGGAGCACAGGGCGGAACCCTGGGTTATCCTCAGAATTAGAACTTGTTCTAACTACGAGGGGTAGATCATGGCACCGTCAGCAGAGGTAATCCGCAAGACCGTCGACGCCTACATCGAGACAGTTGCCACGGGCACTGCCGCCCAGGTTGTCGCCCTGTATGCCGAGGGTGCGACGGTCGAAGACCCGGTTGGTACCGACGTCCGCACCACCCGCGAGTCCATTCTCGAGTTCTACTCGGTGATCGAGAACTTCGACCAGGAAGCTCACCTTCACACCCTCCGCATTGCCGGAAACGAAGCAGCATTCCACTTCTCGCTGATCACCAAACTCGGCGAGCAGACGCTGACCATCGCACCCATCGACGTCATGACCTTCGACGACGACGGCAAGATCCTTTCGATGCGAGCGTTCTGGAACCAGGAAGACATGATCACCGGCTGACATGACGGTCAGGACGATTGACGTCGACGGATTTCGTTGGCAGGTAAACGATTCAGGATCAGGACCAACTGTCGTGATGTGCCACGGCTTTCCCGGCCTCGGGTACAGCTATCGGCATCAGTCGGCAGCGTTGGCGGAAGCGGGCTTTCGGGCGATTGCGCTCGACATGCCCGGTTACGGCGGAACCACCCGCCCGGATTCCGTCGACGAGTACACCAACGACGCGGTTGCCGCCCGCATGATCGCCCTGCTCGACGCTCTCGGAATCGACAAAGCCGTGTTCGTCGGTCACGATTTCGGGGCGCCGGCCGCGTGGACCACCGCTCTGCGCTACCCGGATCGTGTTGCGGGACTGGTCTCGTTGGCGGTTCCCTATGCACCGGACCGGTTTCCGGCCAAGCCGTCGACCATCTACGCCGCTATGGCGCGCAAACACTTTCTGCATATCCACTACTTCCAAGAACCGGGTGTGGCAGAGCGTGAGCTGGACGCCCATCCGCGCGAATTCCTGCAGCGACTCTTTCACGCGTTGTCCGGCGCCTACCGATATCTCGATGTCTGGGATCACCCGTCCGAGGGAAACGGCTACTTGGACGTACTTCCCGAGGCGCCGGCGTTGCCGTGGTCGTGGCTCACCGAAGAGGACTTCGATGTTTACGTAAAGACTTTTGCTGCAACAGGATTTACCGGTGGATTGAACTGGTACCGGGCGTACGACGCCAACTGGGCGCGCAATGCAGATCTGGACGGCGCGCACATCGAAGTTCCGACGCTCTTCATCGCCGGCGCCGAGGATCCGGTCATCACGATGAGCGGTCCCCAAGCGCTGGACCGTATGAAGAACACTGTGCCTGACTTGCGGGGGGTGCATCTTCTGGGCGGTGCCGGGCACTTCGTGCAGCAGGAGTGCGCGGATGAGGTCAATGAACTTTTGATCTCGTTCCTTCAGGGTCTCTAGGCGAAATCAGGCAGAAGGTCTAGCGTTGCCCAGATGCGGACCAGGATCTTCGATCGCGGTATTCGGGTAGGTATCACCGGCGCTCTGGTTGCCGGTTCGCTTCTGGCGCTGGGGGTGTCCGGCGCCGAGGCCGCTCCCCTCTGTCCGGGATCGTCACCTGCGATTCTCAGCGCGCAAATTCCGGGAGCCGCCCTGGAGGGCGTCACCGTGGACGGACAAGGACGCCTGTACGCAACAGATTTGGTGAGCGGGCGCATCTTTCGTGTCGACGGCCCTGGTCAGGCGGCTGTTCCGATTGCGACGGTTCCCGGCGGTGCGGGTGCGTTGGCCTGGGATACGGACGGCTCGTTGCTCGTGGGGACCGGAGCAAACGTGAGCGTGCTGATCGGGGATCTGACGCGAGCGGCGTCGGTGGCGCGGGTCGATGTGAACTCAGGCGCCGTGACACCCATCGCCGGGGGTCTGAGCGCTGCAAACGGCCTTGCCGTTGCACACGACGGAACGATTTATGCCACCAACGATTTCGGCTCGCTGATCGGAAAGGTCAGCCCAGGTGGCGGCGTCGACCCGGCGTGGGCGACGTTCCCGAGTGCTAACGGCGCCGCGCTGAGTTCCGACAATCGGTGGCTCTACGTCTCGCGTACGTTCGCCAATCCGGGGGTGAGCCGCATCTCCGTCGACAATCCGTCCTATTCTGAGTCGCTGGTCGATCTCGGAGGACTCGAAACATTCTCTGCTCCAGATGGTTTGACGTTGGATTCACGAGACCGTGCCATCGTGCCCACGGACATCAGTGGTGAGGTGTGGCGCATCGACGGTCCGGGTCAGTACTGCGCACTCACCACCGGATTGCAGGCATCGAGCGTGTTGACCTACGGGCGCAGCAATTCCGGATTTGCGGCCGGGCATCTTTATCGTGCTGGTTTCGACGGGCGGATCTACGAGATTCCGGCGGGCTTCGATGCGGGTGCGGAGGCGGCGACGCCGTAATTCGCGACTTCTCGACTACCGCTGCCGGGAGTGCCCAAATCGGCCATACTGGTCTGCATGGCGGAAACGAGTGCGATCGACGAGGCCGAGAGAGCCGGGACAAACCTGCCTGCGGTACCCCAACCACTGCTGACGCCGCTCACGGAAGCTGCTATCTTCCTGGTTTTCACCATCGACGAGGGTGGTGAGCAGGCAGTTCACGACGTGCTGGCGGATATTTCCGGCCTGCAGCGATCCATCGGATTCCGGGTTCCCGCCGGTGGCTTGGCCACGGTGGTCGGCATCGGTTCGGACGCGTGGGACCGACTCTTCGACGGCCCGCGGCCTGCGGAATTGCACCCGTTTGTCGAGTTGACCGGTGACAAGCACCACGCCCCGCGCACGCCAGGGGATCTGCTGTTCCACATTCGGGCCCGTCAGATGGATCTGTGCTTCGAGTTCGCTTCGGTCGTGACAACGAGGTTGGCGGGGGCAGCATCCGTGATCGACGAGGTGCACGGATTCAAGTACTTCGAGCAGCGCGACCTGATGGGATTCGTGGACGGCACCGAGAACCCGTCCGGGCAGGATGCTTACGTCGCTGTCACTGTCGGCGACGAGGATCCCGAGTTCGTGGGGAGCAGTTACGTCATCGTCCAGAAGTATCTTCACGACATGTCGGAGTGGAACGCACTGCCCGTCGAGGAGCAGGAGAACGTCATCGGACGCTCCAAGCTCGAAGATCTCGAGATGGACGACGACACCAAACCTGCCAACGCGCATACCGCCCTCACCGTGATCGAGGACGAATCCGGTGAGCAGATTCAGATTCTGCGTGACAACATGCCGTTCGGTCATGTCGGCTCGGCGGAGATGGGCACGTACTTCATCGGTTACTCGGCCTCGCCGACGGTCACCGAGCAGATGCTCCGCAACATGTTCATCGGGAATCCCGTCGGCAACTACGACCGCATTCTCGATTTCTCGACTGCCGTCACCGGAATCAATTTCTTCGTTCCGACGGCGGATTTTCTCGACGCTCCCCCGGGTCTGCCATCCAGGCTTGTTCCCGAAGCGACGTTCGCAGCGCCCACCTCTGACGGTTCTCTCGGAATCGGCAGCCTCAAAAGGAGTGACCGGCAATGACAAACCTGCACCGCGACTTAGCACCCATTTCGGCAGCCGCCTGGGCCGAGATCGAAGAAGAGGCCAGCCGCACCTTCAAGCGTCACGTCGCCGGCCGCCGGGTTGTCGACGTCGAGGGGCCGTCGGGTGACGATCTTGCCTGTGTTGCGTTGGGTCATCAGGTTCCGATCAGTTCACTCGCTGACGGGGTGATCGCACACGCTCGCCAGTCGCAGCCGATCATCGAACTGCGGGTGCCGTTCACCGTCAGCCGCCAGGCAATCGACGACGTCGAGCGTGGCGCAAAGGATTCGGATTGGCAGCCCGTCAAGGATGCCGCGCAGAAGATCGCGTTTGCCGAGGATCGGGCCGTGTTCGAGGGATACCCGGCCGCGAACATCACGGGTGTGCGCGCGAGTGGTTCCAACCCGGAACTCGAGCTGCCCGCCGACGCCAAGGACTACCCGGAGGCCATCAGCCAGGCCCTCACGGCGTTGCGTCTGGCCGGTGTCAACGGCCCGTATTCGTTGCTGCTCAACGCAGATGCGTTCACGCAGATCAACGAAACCTCCGACCACGGCTACCCGATTCGCGAGCACATCAGGCGGGTGCTCGACGGCGACATCATCTGGGCTCCGGCAATCGACGGTGCATTCCTGATGTCCACGCGCGGTGGCGATTACGAGTTGCATATCGGGCAGGATCTGTCGATCGGCTATCTGTCACACGACGCGGAATCGGTGGAACTGTACTTCCAGGAGTCGATGACCTTCCTCATGTACACCAGTGAAGCTGTTGTGTCACTGACCTGATAGCCGCCGATACCAGGGCAGGCGAGGCAGTTCGCCGGTGCCTTGGAGATGGGCGACAAAAGCCTGGGCGTCCGCCTGAGACGACGTCTTCGGCCGTTCATCCGCCCACGCTGTGAACAACGCGAGATAACGATCGCCGAGAGTGTGGCGCACCATCGGAAGGTGGTGCGCCACTTCGCCGGCACGCTTGCGGATCAGAGCCGCTGAGACCACGGCAGCGTCCTCGGTGTCGAAACCCGGCGGCAGTTCACCGCCCGCGACCAGGGCGCGCACCAGAGCTTCTTGACGCGCTGCGAGGCTGCTCATGTGCGTGACCAGTCAGTGTTCGCGGTGATGCGGCGGAGTCCGGCAGCATCGGATATGGCGTCCAGTTCGCTAAGAAGTTGGTGTGCTGGTGGGTAATTGCCGTCTCGCTCGAGCATGATCGCGGGGTGGTGCCCGGCCGCTGTGAATTGCGCGAGCAGTTCCACGACCTGATCGGGAACGGGATCGGTGTGAGTGTCGTGGTATTTTCCGTCGTGCACACTGCCGCCGGCGATATGGCAATACGCTATGTGCTCCAGGGGTAGTCGGCATAATTCCGACCACGGATCGAGCTTCCGATTGAGCGCGTTTGCGTACACATTCGCGATATCGAGGACCAAGCGAACCCCGGTGCGTTCGATCAGTTCCGCCAGAAATTCACCTTCGGTGAGTTCGTCGTCCGGCCAGTCGAAGAGTGCCGCGATGTTCTCCACCGCGAGTGGCACGGGAATGCTCTCCTGAACTTGGGTGATGTTGCGTGTCAGGACATCGAGGGCCTCGTAGGTCCGGGGAACCGGCAGTAGGTGCCCCGCTTCGATGCCGCCGGCGCGGACAAACGCGATGTGCTCACTGACCATCGGCACGGCGTGCAGCCCTGCTACTTGGGCCAGGTGCTCGACGCGTCGAGGCTCGAGCGATTCTGCGCCGCCCAGCGACAGGGAAATGCCGTGTGGGATAACCGGAACAGCGAGACGTTCCAGTTCGGGCGGTAGCGAACTGCCGAGGGATTCGGCGATCACTTCACAGAATGCAAGGTCTTCCAGTTGGGCGATGATCCCGGAGATCTCGGGGCGCCATCCGATTCCCATGCCGCGGAGAGTCATCCCCCGCACCCTCCGCCGCCGCCGCAACTACTGCCACCGCCACTGCCGCCATCCGAACTCGAGGACGAGCCGCAACTGTGAGAACTCGATCCGCCGCCCGGACTGTAGGCGGCGCCCGCTGCAACAGCGCCTGCCAAGGCCGGATCGATCAGAACCAGTGCGCCGGAACCGAACAGAGCTGCCGACAACCCGGCGAGAGAAGGCCCGTAGCTGGTGAACGAGGGCCGCTGTTTCGGTGAGAGATACGAGTTCTCGTGCTTGAGTCGGCGCAACTCGCTCTCGCCCAGCGCCGTGAGTCGACGATTGATGCGTAACAACGGAATCAGTGCTGCAAGCGCGATGATTGTCAGGAGCAGGAATCCGACGGGCTTGCCACCGGCCAGGCCGAAGATCAACCGGACTACGCCGATGCCGATCACCGCGACCAGTGGGGTGGTCCGCAAGAGTGCGGCGAGGCCACTCTGCGGGCGCTGCAAGTACCCGGCATTGATCAGTGACGTGCGGAGTTGGGCGAGGGCGATGTTCATCCGCCCGAGCAGGCGCACTTGGCGTAGCGGTACCTTGCCGCGGCCGAGTCGCTCGTGGAGAGTGCGGGTGAACCAGTCCAGGCGGCTCTTGTCCGCTTGGTTCAGTTCTCGTCTGGCTTTCCCGGCGCTGGTGATCATGTCGGCGCTGCGCAGAATTGCCATCGACGCGAGGACTGCTTGGTAGTCACTGGTCAGGGCGCCGACTTCGGGTGGTGTCAGAGGCGCACGGACGGCGTCGACAACTATTGGCGATCGCCGGGCCAGGATTCGGCTGTAGAGAGAAAGCCCAACAGCGACTGCGGCGGCGACGAGGTACCACTGCAGGAAGGTCTGGCTGGGGATTCCCCAGGTGTCGGCTGCGTAGGTGTTCATCCTCCCCACCCCCCGCTGTCGGTCAGGATGCCCATTTCTGCCGGCGTCAGTGGGCGTGCGATCGCCAATGCGCCGTGAGTTGCGGCGACGTATCGCGCGCGGCAGGGTTCAGTGGAAAATCCCCGCTTATCCGTATGATTATTCATTGCGCTCCACCTTTCAACGTCCTTGTCCTACAACTGATGTCAGTATCGGGGCGCGTTGCGAGAAAGCGATAGCGAGGAGTCGATCGTCACCATTCCGTTACCGTCGAGCTGGCGTTTTACCGGCCGGTAGGTCGGAGAACGATCTCCGTGGGGTGAGCGTCGGCGGGAGTTTCGACGGCAGTGCGAACGGCTCGTGCCACGGTGGAGGCCTTCAGGAAGTTGCTCGGGTCGTAGCTCCCTCCCTCCTCGGCAACAATGTCGCGCTGCATATCGGTGTCGATTCGGCCGGGGTGAATCGACGTCACGCGCAGCGACGGTTCCTCGAGCCGCAATGCGTCGCCGAACGCCCGCAGCGCAAACTTGCTGGCTGCATACGATCCCCAGCCCGCGTTGGCACGCAGTCCGGCTCCGGAGTTGATGAGCACCACGTGACCGCTGCCGGCACGCAGAGCGGGGAGCAGTACGCGAGTCAGTTCGGCTACGGCGATGACATTTGCCTCGAACGTGCGCCGCCACTGATCGACGGAGGATTCCTCGATGGTCCCGAGATCTGCGATACCGGCATTGTGGACCAGGACATTCAGCTGATTCGTGGGAACGGATGCTGCGACGGCGTCGTAGTCGGTGAGGTCGACGGGCCACGGCGTGGAACCGGGCAGCTCGGCGGAGATCGCCTCGAGGGAAGCCGCAGAACGGGCGCCGAGCACCAGGTCGTGTGTCGGTGCGAGTTCGCGCGCTATGGCAGCTCCGAGGCCGCGGCTGGAACCGGTGATCAAGGCAGTAGGACGCATGGGCCGAGCTTAACGACTCCTAATTGTTCGGGTACCCGAACTTGTGTCTTTGACACGCCTGATACTAGAGTTTGAATATGACGACACGCGACGCGAAAAGCTTCCGCCGCCTGGGGATTGTTGCTCTGGCGGCAATGGTCCTTGCGGGATGTTCCGCGGTGAACTCCGCCGACGACGACCGCCCAGTCGTACTCACGACGTTCACGGTCTTGTCGGATATCGCGCAGAACGTCGCCGGTGACAATCTTCGCGTCGAGTCGATCACCAAAGCCGGAGCCGAGATCCACGGATACGAACCGACTCCCGGTGACATCCGTCGTGCCAATCAGGCCGATTTGATTCTCGACAACGGGATGAACCTCGAAGCCTGGTTCGCCAAGTTCGTCAACGGCCTGGACGTGCCACACGTCGTGGTGAGTGAGGGCGTCGAAGGCATTCCCATCGCCGGCGACGCCTATGCAGGCAAGCCCAATCCGCATGCGTGGATGTCGCCGTTGAACGCACAGATTTACGTCGACAACATGGTGGCGGCGTTCAGCGATCTTGATCCCGACAACGCTGCGGCGTTTGCCGAGAACGGGGCGAAGTACAAGGCGGAACTCCAATCGGTGCAGGATCGCCTGGTGAGTGGCCTGGCGACGCTGCCGGCAGGTCAACGCGCGCTGGTGAGCTGCGAGGGAGCGTTCTCCTACCTCACCCGCGACGCCGGGCTCAGTGAGGCGTACATCTGGCCCGTCAACGCCGAGCAGCAAGCCACCCCGCAGCAGATCATCGCGGCCATCGACTTCGTTCGGGCAAATGCCGTTCCCGCGGTGTTCTGCGAGTCGACGGTCTCGGACGCCCCGATGCAGCAGGTTGTCGGCGCAACGGGAGCAAAATTCGGTGGCACGCTGTACGTCGACTCGTTGTCCGAAGCAGACGGCCCGGTTCCCACGTACCTGGACATGATTCGCCACGACACCGACGTCATCCTCGGCGGCCTCACCGGAGGTGCATCATGAGCGAAGCGATCCGCGTCGAGAACGTCAGCGTCCACTACGGCGACGTGCAGGCGCTCGAGCACGTCGACTTGACGTTGAACCCGGGCAGTGTGTGCGGTCTGATCGGGATGAACGGCTCAGGGAAGTCGACGTTGTTCAAGGTGATCATGGGAATGATCAAGCCGGACAACGGCTCTGTGCGGATCGCGGGCATCGAGGCGGTGACGGCCCGCAAGAAGGGATACGTCGGATACGTTCCGCAGAGCGAGGACGTCGACTGGAGTTTTCCGATCAGTGTTCGCGACGTGGTGATGATGGGCCGGTACGGGCACATGGGGTTCACCCGACGTCCACGGCGCGCTGACCGAGACGCTGTTGCGGACGCGCTGGAGCGAGTGCAACTGACGGAATTCGCGGACCGTCAGATCGGGCAGTTGTCCGGTGGACAGAAGAAACGCGCGTTTGTTGCCCGCGGCATCGCTCAGGATGCATCGATCCTGTTGCTGGACGAGCCTTTTGCCGGCGTCGACAAGCGTTCCGAGGCAACTATTTCCACACTGCTTCGGGAGTTGGCTGCCGACGGCCGGTCGATTCTGGTCTCGACGCACGACCTCCATGCGGTTCCGAAACTGTGCGACGAAGCGGTACTCCTCATGCGCAAAGTGCTTGTCCATTCCGACCCGGATACCGTGCTTCGGCCCGAGAACCTCGCCCTCGCCTTCGGCCTCGACGTGATGGACAGGACCTGATCGATGAACATCGTGGAACTACTTCTCGATCCGCTCGAATACGGATTCATGGTGCGAGCCTTGGCTGTTGCCGTGGTGGCGGCCGTGGTGTGCGGCGTGCTCAGTTGCTGGTTGGTGCTGATCGGGTGGTCGCTCATGGGTGACGCCGTGTCGCACGCGGTTCTACCGGGAGTGGTCCTGGCGTACGTCGTCGGAGCACCGTTTGCGATCGGTGCTCTGATCTTCGGGTTGATCGCTGTCGCGTTGATCGGGTTGATACGCAACACCAGTCGAGTCAAGGAAGACGCCGCGATCGGGATCGTCTTCACCACCCTCTTTGCCTTCGGGCTGGTGTTGATCTCGGTCACGCCGAGTCAGACGGACCTCAATCACATCATCTTCGGCAACCTGCTCGGAGTGAGTTCGTCGGATCTTCTTCAGGTGGCCGTGCTCGGCGCGTTGGCGCTTGGCGTCCTGCTGGTCAAACGACGCGATCTCACGCTGTTTGCCTTCGATCCCGTCCACGCCAACGCAATCGGGCTCTCACCCAAGCGACTCAGTGCGTTGCTCTTGGGAGTTCTGGCGCTCACCGCCGTGGTCGCGCTGCAGGCCGTCGGCGTCGTGCTCGTGGTTGCCATGCTGATCATTCCTGGTGCAACGGCTTACCTTCTGACCGACAGGTTTTCGCGGATGTTGGTGATCGCGCCTGCCATCTCGGCAGTGTGCGCGATCACCGGCATCTACATCAGCTACTACCTCGATACCGCGTCCGGCGGCATGGTGGTGATGACGCAAGGGATCGTCTTCATGCTGGTCTATTTATTCAGCCCCAGCCACGGTGTTCTGGCCAAGTGGGTTATGCAGCGGCGCAGGCGATCGCTCAGTGCGACTGCAGGCGCCCGTCGATCATCTCCAGAACTCGATCGCAGTGACGAAGCACTTCATGATCGTGGGTGACCATGACGGTGGCGACGCCGCTCGTATGAGTTTCGCGCGCCAGTAGTTCGACGATGTCGTGACTGCGTTGCCGATCGAGCGCTGCGGTGGGTTCATCCACCAGCAGTACGGAGGGATCACTGATCAGGGCGCGGGCAATCCCCACTCGCTGACGCTCACCACCGGACAGTTGACCCGGTCGTTTGTTCGCGCGGTGGGTCATCCCGACGGCCTCGAGCAACTCTGCCGGCGTCTTCGATCCTTTTCGGCCGGTGATCTTCTCGACCAGGCGCAGCTGATCGGTCGCGGTCAACGCCGGGATGAGATTGCCGGATTGGAACACGAATCCGACGTTGTCGCGGCGGAACTCGGCCAGTTTCTTCTTGGGCAGGCCAGTGATGGTGGTGCCGTTCACGCTTACGGTGCCACCCGTCGGAGTTGTCAGTCCCCCGGCAACGGCAAGCAGACTGGATTTGCCGGCACCGGACGGCCCGACGACGGCAACGATCTCGCCGGGCAACACCTGTAAGTCCACGTTGTCGAGTGCGGTGACATTGTTGTCTCCGTCGCCGAAGCAGAGTTGCGCCGCAGCAAGATTCAATCCGAGTGTTGTAGTTGTGACGGTCATCGGTTCTCTCCTAGTGCGGCAAGGGGGTCCACCGACGAGATGCGGGCGATTGCAACGACGGCACCGGCCAGGCCGAGGACAGTGAGCAGCACTGCGCCGCTCAGGACAGGGCCCGCCTCGAGCGCAAACGGCATCCCGGATCCGGTCAGGAGGCTACCGAGGCCCAAACCTAGGACCACGCCGGTCGATACGGACGCAACGAGGACGATCACCGCCTGCATCAGACCGTCGCGCAGCAGGAATCCGGTGGATGCTCCCATAGCGCGCATGACTGCGATTTCACGGCTGCGCTGCACCGTCCAGATGGTGAAGAATGCACCGACTACCAAGGCGGAGATCGCGTAAAGGAAGGCCTTGATCATCGTCATCGTCATCATCTCGGCGCTGTAACCCGGTGAGGATTCGAAAGATTCGGTCAATGTCTTCGACGCGGTTCCTGCAGCCACATCGCCGGCACTGAGGTCTGGAAGCGCTCCGTCGATGCCTTGGATGGCGACAACACTGCCCTCGTTGTATGCGTCGGCGCGCGGCGCTTCACCTGCCTTTGTTCCGGCATGGATCTGCTGCCAGGTTCTCAGTGGAACATACGCGACGTCGACGTGACCGAAAGTCCTTTGTTCGCTGGTGAATCCGACCACGGTCAGATCCGTGCCGAGACGGTCGACGGTCACGGTATCACCGAGTTCCACCCCCTCGTCGCGGGCGCTGTTACTGACGATGACGGTGTTCTCGCCGCTCAGTGCCGTACCTTCCGCAGCCGCCGGTTCCAGGAACGAGCCTGGCTCGATCCCGAAGAGTGTGAGATCGACGGGAGTGCCGTTCTGAGTTTTTGCATTCACGATCATGTTTCCGAACAGAGCCGCATTGGCTACGTCCGGCCGCTCACGCCAGGCCTGCGCCTGTTCTTCGGTGACCACCGAACGGCTGAATGCGGAATCGGATTTGGTGCCTTCGGCAAAGGCAAACGCTTGCGCCGGTGTGCGTTGCAGGCCGGATACGCCGTCGTTGACGAGGCCGGAAGACAGTCCGGCCATGATCACCATCAGGATCGAGATGAGGGCGATCACCGCTCCCATCAGCAAAAATCGATTTCGCGCGAACAGCAGTTCGCGCACGGCCAGAAACATGATGCCTCCGAAGTGTGTGCCGGCGGCATGGCCGACGGTGATTACGACTATTACGACGCTGTGTCGTAATCATATCGACACCCTGTCGGGAACATGTCGACGGGGTGTCGGTAAGTGTCGCAAACGGCGTCAGATCAGTGCATATACCGTGGCCGGTGATCCAGAACCGCCCCGATTGACAGTGCCTCCCACCAGTACGTGCGCACCGGTGATGGGGAGCGCGCTCAGGTTGGCGAGATTCTCCAGGCTGATGCGGTGGGCGCCGTACAGCAGAGTGGAGACCGCATAGCGCTCGTCGCAACCGGCGTCGGGTCCGAAGGTGTCGGTACCAAGGGCGCCGCGCCGGCCCAACCGTCCGGAATCCAGGAGCCAGTGAACGGCGTCGACGCCGAAGCCTGGTTGATGAATGCCGGAGCCGTCGATGTTCGCGTACAGATCTGTGCCCCAACGGGACTCCCAGCCGGTCCACAAGATCACCGCTGCGCCGTCCGGTATCCGTCCGTGCCGGGATTCCCATTCGACCAGATCGTCAACCGTGAGAATGTAGTCGGGATTTCGGGCAGACTTCTCCCGGATATCGATCTTCACTGCGGGCAGGTACAGGTCAGCAGCATCCAATTGATCTGCGGTCAGTCCGCCGAGTTCGAAATGTGCCGGTGCGCCCCAATGTGTTCCGGTGTGTTCACCCTGCTTGACGTACTGCAGGTAATAGCCGTCAGCTTCGACGGTGGTGGCGGTTTCGAGGGTGAACTCCGGGTCGCCGGGAAATATCGGCGTGGATGCGGGGTCGTTGACGTGGGAGAGCGACACGACGCGATGTGGTTGTGATGTGTCGCGATCTGATGTGTCAATGCCGTTGTTCGGCAGCGATTCCCAGCAGGACCATCGGACGTCGCGTACCGCGATCACCTGGCCGTTCGGGCGGGTGTCAACGTAGTGAGGGTATTTCAAAGCCAGAGCGTCGATCGCGCTCTCCGCCTCGTCGGTTCCCGGCTCCAAAATTTCGGCATCACCATCCGCGCGTACCCACCACAGCTGCGACCAGTCGTCGTCGTAGTGATCGACCAGCAGGCTGACGTGTCCCGTCGCGGCAATATTTTTCAGCCGTCGAAGTGAGGTTGTGGTTTTCGGCTTGTGGTCGACGCACGAGTAGACGGTGCTGCCGACAACAACAAACACGAGCGGCACGATGTGGGGAACGCCGTTGGTATCGGCCGTCGCCAGTCGTGCCACTCGTGCGGTGGAGAATCGTGCGCCCGCATCGTCCATAACTACAGCGTAAGTCGATCAGGGGTTGCCGCGAGCCGCTGCTGACGGAACAGTGGTCTCATGGAGAACAGTGGACCCATGGAACCGGATGAAGCACTTCGGGAGATCGCCTACTGGCTCGAACGATCGCGTGCCGAAACGCACCGAGTGAAGGCATACCGGCGAGCCGCTGAGGTCTTCACAGGGCTGTCGGACGAAGAGAAGGAATCGCGCCGCAAGGCCGACAGTTGGAAAGCCCTCACCGGTATCGGGCCCAAAACGGCGACGATCATCGCCCAGTCGTACGACGGTGTTCCCGCGTACCTCGCCGAGTTGCGGGGGCAGGCTCAACCTATCGGCGACGGTCCACTGCGGCAGGCTTTGCGCGGCGATCTGCACACCCACTCCGACTGGTCCGACGGCGGCAGCCCGATCGAGGAGATGATGCGCCGAGCTGCCGCATTGGGCCACGATTACTGCGCGCTCACCGATCACTCACCCCGTCTGACGGTCGCCAACGGACTGTCCGCCGATCGTTTGCGAGCTCAACTCGACGTCATTGCCGGATTGAACGCGGAACTGGCGCCCTTCCGCATCCTCACGGGAATCGAGGTCGACATCCTCGAAGACGGCTCCCTCGATCAGGACCCGGATTTGCTCGACGAACTCGACATCGTAGTTGCGAGCGTGCATTCCAAGCTGCGGTCCGAACGCGAAGCCATGACGCGCAGAATGCTTGCTGCGGTGCGTAATCCGCGGGTGGATATTCTCGGCCACTGCACTGGGCGTCTGGTCGAGGGTGCTCGCGGAACCCGTCCCGAGTCGCAGTTCGACGCCGAGAAAGTCTTCGAGGCTTGCCGAGAATCCGGTACCGCTGTGGAGATCAACTCTCGACCGGAGCGTCGTGACCCGCCTTCGCGTTTGATCGAGTTGGCGCTCGATCTCGACTGCCTGTTCTCTATCGACACCGACGCCCATGCTCCGGGCCAATTGGCCTGGCAGGGTTACGGTTGCGAGCGCGCCGAGAAGTGCGGCGTCGACGCAGATCGGGTGATAAACACCTGGACGGCCGACGCGCTCCTCGAATGGGCAGGCAACTAACTCCGCAGTGTGGTGCGGCGGGGCCGTTGTTTCGGGTCGATGCTTGGTGGTGGGATGAACCAGGGTTTGTGATCGTCACCCATCTTGATTTCCCAGCGTCCGACGAATCCCGTTTTGCGGTGCATCAGGGTGTGATGGTGCCGGCAGAGCAGCGTGAGGTTGTCCATCACAGTCGGTCCGCCGTTTGACCACGGTTTTATGTGGTGGGCGTCGCACCAGGCTGGGACGGCGTCGCAGGTGGGGAAGGCGCAGCCTTTGTCTCGAGCGATAAGCGCGGTGCGTTGGGCCGCGGTGACGAGGCGTTTGGTGGGGCTGACGTCGAGGGGTGCTCCGTTGCCGTCGAGTAGCACCATGGAGAGGATGCAGTCACACGCCAGCATTTGGGTGCGGCTGATACTCAACGGTCCGAGCCAGGGCATGTGCCCCACATCGAGGTCGTCGTAGTCGAGGACGGGATCAGTGTCGCCGGATGTCGCCTTGGTGGCGCATTCGCGATGCTCCGCAAGATCCTTGGCAGCGATATGGACATTCAGGTGTGGACGTTGCCCACCGTCAACACCGGTAGCGGCGTTGTCGAGGTACCGGCGGATAAGTTCGGTGAGGGCGTCGGCGGTGCGTTTGGCGGCTGACCGCTGATCAGGCGTCCCGTCGGTGGCCGGTCTGGGCATCGACAATCCCGAGAGCGCAGATAGCAGCATTTCGCCAGTGAGCGCGTCGAAATCGCCTTTGATCACGACCCGCCCGTTGAGCGTCGGCGCGATGCGCAGTTCGTTGCGATCGGTGTCTTCAGCGGGCGGAATATCTTCGGATTCGAAGATCCGCTCGAGAAAAGCTATGGCGTAGCGCAGTTTGGTGGTTGTGGCTTCGACGCCGGAAGCTGCAGCGAGCAGTGTTTTCAGGCAGTGTGGTAAAGCGTTCTCCGGCATCCCTTTTGGTGGAGATTCGCAAAATGCCACGATCAACGCGGCATGTTCGAAGGACAGATCCCCGGCGTCGAATTGAGCAGTAATTTCGGGGAACGCCCGCAATGCCTTACCCAGGGCCGCGATACGATTCCCGGCAGCGTTCTGAAGCATGGTGTTGGCCACCAACCATCGACCTACACCTCGATAACACAGCACTTGCTCATCAGGCTGAAGTGCTAATTCGTCAACAGCGGCGACTCGGATCGCTTCCAGGCGAAGGATTTCCGCGGAGGTGATGATTGCAACGGCACGCACTTCGACCCGGGAGAGCTTCCACAGCCGTTGCCGGATGTCGCCGGCAGGACCGCTGACAACAGCAGCGGTGGCGTCACTACACGTATCCGAACTGAAAGTGCTTGTTGTCATCGAGAACCCCTCCCCTGGTTCTACTATACTCGAACATCTTTTCGAGTCAAGGAAAACTTCTGGGTCCGTGAGACTTTCGCGTCGAACGGACTGTGATGGGTCTACAGCATCAAGGCGGGGTCGGTGGTCAGTTCGATGTTGAGCCACGGTTCGTACGGCAGGTCAGCGAGGTGTTTGGCGAATGTGCGCCGGACCGCGTCTTCGTCGTCGATCTCCCATGTGTGGGGAGGGACCATGAACATGGCTTCGATGTACAGCTTGCGGCCGACCTTGCTCATCGTCAGGGCTGGTTCATCCAAATCGAATTCATCGCGAACAGCTGCGATTGCGTCGTGAACATGCGCCTGAACCTGTTGGCTGGGAGCACCTTCGAGCAGTTCCACCAGAGCAGTTCGCAACAGCGCCAAGGGCTGTGGGACCAGCATCGCACAACCGATCAGTACGAGCACCGAGTCGACGTATCGATCGGCGTCGGAGAAATCGGTGCGCCCCAGGATCATTGCAACAACAGCGCCGACGGCGACCAGCGCACTGAAGGCGGCCGACGCGCCCCACTGTCTGGCCTCGGCAACCAGGAGATCCGACGTGCGGTCGGCCTTACCGACATAGCGCCAGATCGCGACTGACACTGCCGCGCTTATCGCGCCGTATGCTGCGAGCGACCCGGCGGTGACATCGGCTCCGCCGGCCAGAATGACCCGAACGGCCTCCACGCCGGCGTACGCGAGCGTTGCCAACAACGCCATGCCCTGAATTGCGATCACCACCGGAATCAGTGCTTCCTTGCCGAACGGAAAGCGCGCCGTCGGGCCTGAATCCGCGATCCGGGAGACGCGCAGCGACATCCAGGTCAGGACCATGCCGATCAATGCATAGACACCGTCGAGCAGAATTACCTGAGACTGCGAAACCCATCCCCACACCGCGGCCATGACTGCCAAGGCTGACGCAACCATCAGCGAGTACCGCAAGGTCTTGCGCTCGCGCTCCGCTGACTCTTCTTTGATGCCCATGACCCGTAACCGCCTTGTCAGATTTGTAACTTCTTCCCGTAGGAATACCAGCAAAGTGGTCGCTAGAAGGACTCACCGCGCCACTCCGATGAGCGCCGAAGCCGTATTCGACGCAAAATAGACTTCTATGGCCGACCGTGGATTCACCCCGACACAGCTCGCTGCCCGAGCCGCATATCTGCTCCGCGGTAATGATCTGGGCACGATGACTAGCGCTGCTCCCAAGCTTTATCCACATATGTGGAGTTGGGACGCGGCGTTTGTTGCTGTCGGATTAGCGCCGTTGAGTGTTGAACGAGCCGTCGTCGAGCTCGATACCTTGCTCGACGCGCAGTGGAAAAACGGAATGATCCCGCACATCGTTTTTGCAAACGGCGTCGACGGCTATTTTCCCGGCCCGACGCGTTGGGACGTCAATGCGTTGGCTGCACATGCGCCGGTAGGTACGGCGACATCCGGGATTACCCAGCCTCCGGTGCACGCGATTGCCGTGCAACGAATCCTCGACCACTCACGTCGTCACGGTCGTACGACGCGATCGATTGCCGAGGAGTTCTTGGATCGTCGGTGGAATGATCTGGTTCGGTGGCATCGCTGGCTTGCCGAGGCGCGAGATCTCGACGGTAATGGACGGATTGCGCTCTTTCACGGTTGGGAATCGGGGATGGACAACTCTCCACGTTGGGACGCGGCGTACGGGAATGTTGTTGCGGGACAGGTTCCTGCGTACCAGCGAGCTGACCTCGCTGTCGTGACGGATCTGACGCAGCGTCCCAAGGATCACGAATACGATCGCTATCTGTGGCTGCTCGAAGAAATGAAATCGGTCCGCTATGACGACCAACAGCTTTCTACCGCAATGAGTTTTGCAGTCGAGGACGTATTTGTCTCAGCTGTCTTCTCCATGGCGTGCGATGTCCTGGCGACTATCGGCGAAGAGCATTCGAGGCCGAACTCCGATGTGCGAGATCTGCGTGGTTGGGCAGATCGGTTCCGTCGCGGTGTCATTGCGACGACTGACGAAAGAACTGGCGCTGCAAAGGATTTTGATCTCCGCACCGGGCGTTGGGTGAATACGGAGACTATCGCGATGTTTGCGCCGTTACTGTGTGGTGGGCTCAGCCGCGATGCCGAACGTGCGCTGTTGCGAACATTCGAGGGTCCGAAGTTCTGTGGGCATCCGGATATGAGATTTGCCGTGCCGCCGTCTACTTCTCCGGTGTCCGGTGATTTCCGTCCGCGCGAGTACTGGCGCGGCCCTGTCTGGCCGGTGATCACCTGGCTGTTCTCGTGGGCATTTGCGCGTCGTGGATGGGCAGAACGATCGTATGTACTCCGGGCCGAGGGGCTTAGGCAGGCCAGTGACGGTAGTTTTGCCGAGTATTACGAACCCTTTACCGGTGAACCGTTGGGCAGCATGCAGCAATCCTGGACAGCGGCAGCGGTTCTCGATTGGTTGGGATGACCAAAGTCTGAATAGTTGGTGAAACAACAGACAAATCCGGCAGCGGTCCCTACGCTCGGGGAATGGCCGAGCGACGCTGCGTCAGGACCTTAGGCAAACTAACTCCGATCGTGATGGCTGCCGCCGTTGCATTGACGGCCCCTGGTCTCGCTTCGGCGGATGCTCCCCGTGGGCCGGACGTTTCGTCTTGGCAGCATGTGGACGGAACCGGAATCGACTGGTTCCAGGTACGGGCGTCGGGCCACGAGTTCGCGATGGTCAAAGCGACGGAATCACTGAACTACGTAAATCCCTATTTCGTTCAGGATTGTCTACGCATGCGTGTTGCGGGCGTCGCGCGCGGTGCCTATCACTACGCGGATGTGCGCCAGTCCCCGGAAGCTCAGGCGGCGTTCTACGCGGCAATGGTCCTCGGTATCAACGGTCCTGGTGATTTGCCTCCCGTCCTCGATCTCGAAGACTCGAAGGGCTTGCCGGCAGCACAGGTGATCGACTGGACGCACCGCTATCTGAACACAGTCCAGGCGTTGACCGGACGGCAGCCGATCATCTACACGTACCCCAACTTCTGGCGGACGCAGATGGCGAACACCACGGAGTTCAACAACTATCCGCTTTGGATAGCCGACTACAACGGTCAGAGTGCTCCGGGACCCTTGCCTGGTGGATGGTCGAATTGGACTTTCTGGCAGTACACGAGCACCGGACGCATACCGGGGATCGTCGGCAACACCGACATCAATGTCTACAGCGGTGCGCAGGGTGACTTCGGTCGTTACTCCAACAGCGTGGGGCTCGGCAGCAGCTAGTTTCTGCGACTGAGCTTCCGTCTCTGCGTTCTTTTCGGGCCCTTTGACTATTCGGCACCTGAGGGTCCATTTCTGCGCCTAGACGTTGCGTGGTCGATTAGTCCGTATGTAGCTCATTGGCTATGTGAAATTCAGTGGAACGGTAACCAAAATCGTTGAACGCTCTGCTAGCTAGGCGAGGTTAGATGGTAGCTGGGGTGGAAAATTAGCTGAAATCCCATCTGGAAATATTCACAAAACGGACCTAAAGTTTTGTCTTCTTGGATGGCTACCGGCTCGCGTGAGTGACGTTTTGAGTCCTCAACTCCGTCTATCGGGGCTTCTCCTCTCTTTGTTACCCACAATCTTGACTTAAATGAGCGTGATCGTTCATCTGGTTCTCGCGTGTTCGAACGGGCGAAGCGATCAATGGTCGATTGCGGGTATTTCGGATCGAAGTTCTCTCGCTGTGGACAGCCCAACAGGGACTATGAATTTTGGTCATTTGTTCAGTTCGAGCACACGCCCGTGCATTTCGGGGACCCTGTCTATCGAGCCGCAATATCGCTTCGAGTCGCGTCCGACCTAGTGGCAGCCCGTTTTAGTCAGATTGTCCGATTGGCCAAATCTCACTAGTGCGCCTTGTTCGATCTCCGAACGAAAGCGTCAATCGGTCTGCTTTGTCCCTCTTTCGCTGGGCAAGCTCCCGGTTATCTGTTATCTTGAGCGAGATAACTGGAAGATTGCTCTCGATTTGCACGGATTTCGAGGGCCAAAGTCCTGCACAGGACGGCTCTTCCAACACGCAGGTGTTACCCGAAGAGGAGCTCGAATGGCAGGACCGGCAACAGCGTCCGGTATGAGGTCGATCAGCCGAAAACCGGCGCACCGACCCGAACCAACCGATCAAACGGGAGTTCGCGCCATCGCTCTCGCATCTCCGTCCACCCAATATCGATCAGGCACATCCTGGGGAGTAAGAAATGCCTAACGACTTACCGCCGACAAGGTCGGCCATATTCACCGCGGGGCTGCCGCCCTGGGTGCGAGCGTGGACGGTGGTGTGGACCACCATCGCGATGATTCTCGGTATCTCCGGAGCGACGGCAGTAGTTGCCTCTGCGCAGCCGGCCGCGACGCTCGGCGGTCCCGTTCAGGCTCAGGCTCCGGCTCGCGCCGCTGTTCTTCCGGATGAACAACCGCCGACGGGCTGTGCGTTCAGCGCACCCAACACCGGCAATCTCTCGCAGAACATCTGCTGGATCGACATGTCGACGTTCAACCAGGCCGCCGCAACGTCGGCAGCTGGGCAGCCGATGACGGTCAAGCTGACGGATATCTACTCCATCAGCTTCAACGCCAAGCTGGTCAACTCGATTGACGGTTCCACGACGAAGCCGCACACGGGTGTTGCTGCGTACCCGCTGCCGGCATTGAAGAGCCTTTCAGCGCTCGGAGACGTCGCCTACAGTGGTGTGCCGTCGGCGGTCAAACCTGCTCTGTATCAAACGGTTCCAACAATGAGTGGGGGGAATCGGGTCCAGTCAGGCGGAACGGTCAAGCTCGACAATATCGTCATGAATGGGCCGAACGGCGCTGTCAACAACTACGGACTTGTTGTCGCGGATGCCGAATCGACAGACCCTGTTGCGGCAAACAACAAAGAATTCCTGTCCTTTCAGTCGGACAAGAACTTTCGCCTGATCGATCGCACCATGGGTGTATCCGGAGATCCCAATTGGCCGCCGATTCGGGCATGCAACGGCATTGTCGGCGGAGCCGATGGCCTGACCGGGGTAGGTACAACTTCGGTTCGATGCGATTCATGGTGGGACAACAACGTCAGTAAGAATTACTCGCCTGGAGCGGTGGTGCTGGCTGCGACAGCGCCGACTTCCTTCGCGGGCACTTTCGGAAACACCACAGCTGACACGTCCCGACAGGGTGTTGCCTTCGGTATCTTGCTGCCCAGGGTCAAGATCGACAAGGAACTCACTCGGGTCAGCCCCGGTGACGACTTCACGATCGGAACGAGCACAGGTACTTTCGCCGATGCTGATGCCGCGAGTGGACAGGTACTGAAGAGCACCGAAACCGGAGCAACGGATACGACAGCTTCCACCGGATGGCGGATGCTGCTTGCTGACACGTCGCCCACTCCTGTCACGTTCTGGGAGAAGCCCACTACCTCGGCGACCAAGACCGCGAACTACGCGACGAAGTGGGACTGCCAGGTCAACGGTGTTGCCCAGAACCTTCAAGTTGGTGGAGTCGCGCAGACGGCATTGGCGCCGGGGGACAACGCATACTGCAAGATCATCAACACCCCGGTCCTCGTGAAGAAGTCGTCGTCACCACCTACCGGTGAGACGGTCAACATCGGCAACACGATTACCTACACCCTCAACTTCGAGAATCCCGGAACTGCTCCGGCGACGATCGACTACACGGACTACCTCGCCGACGTCATCGATGACGGAACTGTCGCGCTCGGGGCAGCAACCGGCGGACTCACCGCCGCATTGAACGGCACCGACAAGATCAAGGTCGGCGGCACCTTGCCTGCGGGAGGCAAAGGGACAGTCACATACACCGTTACGGTCAAAGACGGTGGAAACAAAGTCCTGAACAACTATCTGGTTCCGGGGACTACAACTCCTCCCACAACATGTGATCCTGCAACTAATCTCTGCACGACACATCCCATGCCTGGTTTCACGTTGACGAAGACTGCCAATCCGGCTTCCGGTTCGACGGTTCAGGCCGGCGACACCATTACTTACTCCGTCACCGGTACCAACACCGGCAAGACGGCTCTAACTCCCGCGACGATCAAAGACGATCTGAGTGCGGTTCTCAATAATGCTGCTGTCGTTCCCGGTTCGCTGAAGGCGACCATCGACGGTGCTCCTGTTGCTGCTCCGACTCTGTCGGGCAGCACTTTGTCGTGGTCCGCGAATCTCGAGGCCGGTAAGTCTGTTGTTCTGACTTACCAGGTGAAGGTCAATGCCGGAGTTGCGGCTGGCACGGTTCTGAACAACAAGGTCACGGGTACTGCGAAGCCGCCGACGGGTCCGGACATCACTCCTCCGCCGGTGGAGACGAATCACTCGGTTCCCGGCTTCACCTTGGCAAAGACTGCCGATCCGGTTTCCGGTTCGACGGTTCAGGCCGGCGAGTCGATCAAGTACACCGTCACCGGCACCAACACCGGCAAGACGAAGCTTGATCCGGTAAGGATCAATGACGATTTGGGTGCGGTTCTCAATAATGCTGCTGTCGTTCCTGGTTCGCTGAAGGCGACCGTCGACGGTGCTCCTGTTGCTGCTCCGACTCTGTCGGGCACCACGCTCTCGTGGACTGGTGTTCTCGAAGCCGGCAAGTCGGTTGTCCTCACCTACGAGGTGAAGGTCAACGACGGCGTTGCCGCCGGCACGGTTCTGAACAACAAGGTCACCGGTACTGCAAAGCCGCCGACAGGTCCGGACATCACTCCTCCGCCAGTGGAGACGAATCACTCTGTTCCAGGTTTCACTGTCGCGAAGACTGCCGATCCGGCCTCGGGTACCGGTGTCAATGCTGGTCAGACGATCACGTACACCGTAACGGGTACGAACACCGGTAAGACAACGCTCAATCCTGTTGTGTTTACCGATGATCTGTCGAAGGTTCTCGACAACGCTGTGTTGGTGGACGGTTCGCTGAAGGCAGTTGTCGATGGTGTCGACGCGACGGCTCCGATTCTCTCGGGTACGACGCTCTCGTGGACTGGTGTTCTGGAGCCGGGTAAGTCGGTTGTTCTGACGTATCAGGTGAAGGTCAATGCCGGTGTTGCTGGTGGGGTGTTGATCACCAACAAGGTGACCGGTACTGCGAAGCCGCCGACGGGTCCGGAGATCACTCCTCCGCCGGTCACGACCGAGCATCCGGTGGTGTCTCCGAAGATTGCTGTGGTGAAGTCTTCTGATCCGGCGTCGGGTTCGAATGTTGTTGCCGGTCAGGACATCAAGTACACGTTGACGTTCACGAACACCGGTAACGGTGCGGGTGAGGTTGCGTACTTCGATGATCTGCGTCAGGTCGTGGACAAGGGTGCCTTGAGTGGTTTGACTGCTGAGGCTCCGTTGCAGACGGCGATGTCGGGCAGCGATGGTTTCTCGGTGACGGGAACGTTGGCTGCCGGCGAGACGAAGACGGTCACGTACACGGTGAAGGTCAATGCCGATGTTGTCGGTGGTGTGTTCGTGAACAACTTCGTTGTTCCGGGTACGACTCCGCCGGTTGATCCTCCGGAGGTGTGTGATCCGGCGACGCAGCTGTGCACGACGCATCCGGTTCAGGTTCCGGGGTTCACGGTCTCCAAGACTGCTGATCCGGTGTCGGGAACGAATGTTGCTTCCGGTCAGACGATCACCTACACGGTGACCGGTTCCAATACGGGTAACACGACGCTTGATCCGGTCGCTATCTCCGATGATCTGGGTGCGGTCCTCGACAATGCTGCTGTTGTTCCCGGTTCGTTGAAGGCGACTGTCGACGGTGCTGCTGTTGCCGATCCGACTGTTTCGGGTACGACGTTGTCCTGGTCGGGTTCGTTGGATGCCGGTACGTCGGTTGTTCTGACGTATCAGGTGAAGGTCAACGACGGTGTTGCTGGTGGGGTGTTGATCAACAACAAGGTCACCGGTACTGCGAAGCCGCCGACGAGTCCGGAGATCACTCCTCCGCCTGTGACGACGGAGCATCCGGTGGTCTCTCCGAAGATTGCTGTGGTGAAGTCTTCTGATCCGGCTTCGGGAACGAATGTTGTTGCCGGTCAGGACATCGCGTACACGCTCACGTTTACGAATACCGGTAATGGCGCGGGTGAGGTTGCGTACTTCGATGATCTGCGTCAGGTCGTGGACAAGGGTGCTTTGAGTGGTTTGACTGCTCAGGCTCCGCTGGCTGCGACGATGGTCGGTACTGATGGTTTCTCGGTGACGGGAACGTTGGCTGCCGGCGAGACGAAGACGGTCACGTACACGGTGAAGGTCAATGCCGATGTTGTCGGTGGTGTGTTCGTGAACAACTTCGTTGTTCCGGGTACGACTCCGCCGGTTGATCCTCCGGAGGTGTGTGATCCGGCGACGCAGCTGTGCACGACGCATCCGGTGGTGTCTCCGAAGATTGCTGTGGTGAAGTCTTCTGATCCGGCGTCGGGAACGAATGTTGTTGCCGGTCAGGACATCGCGTACACGTTGACGTTTACGAATACCGGTAATGGTGCGGGTGAGGTTGCGTACTTCGATGATCTGCGTGGTCTGCTCGATGATGCTGATCTGGTTGCGGGCAGCTTGTCTGCGCAGGATCCGTTGGCTGCGGCGATGGTCGGCAGCGATGGTTTCTCGGTGACGGGAACATTGGCTGCCGGCGAGACGAAGACGGTGACGTACACGGCGAAGATCAAGGCTGACGCCGATCGTGTTGCGGCGAATGCCGACAATACGGTGCTGAACTTCGTTGTTCCGGGTACGACTCCGCCGGTTGATCCTCCGGAGGTGTGTGATCCGGCGACGCAGCTGTGCACGACGCATCCGGTGGTCTCTCCGAAGATTGCTGTGGTGAAGTCTTCTGATCCGGCGTCGGGAACGAATGTTGTTGCCGGTCAGGACATCAAGTACACGCTCACGTTCACGAACACCGGTAACGGTGCGGGTGAGGTCGCGTACTTCGATGATCTGCGTCAGGTCGTGGACAAGGGTGCCTTGAGTGGTTTGACTGCTGAGGCTCCGCTGGCTGCGACGATGTCGGGCACTGATGGTTTCTCGGTGACGGGAACCCTCGCGGCCGGCGAAAGCAAGACGGTCACGTACACGGTGAAGGTCAATGCCGATGTTGTCGGTGGTGTGTTCGTGAACAACTTCGTTGTTCCGGGTACGACTCCGCCGGTTGATCCTCCGGAGGTGTGTGATCCGGCGACGCAGCTGTGCACGACGCATCCGGTGGTGTCTCCGAAGATTGCTGTGGTGAAGTCTTCTGATCCGGCTTCGGGAACGAATGTTGTTGCCGGTCAGGACATCGCGTACACGTTGACGTTTACGAACACCGGTAACGGTGCGGGTGAGGTTGCGTACTTCGATGATCTGCGTGGTCTGCTCGATGATGCTGATCTGGTTGCGGGCAGCTTGTCTGCGCAGGATCCGTTGGCTGCGGCGATGGTCGGCACCGATGGTTTCTCGGTGACGGGAACATTGGCTGCCGGCGAGACGAAGACGGTGACGTACACGGCGAAGATCAAGGCTGACGCCGATCGTGTTGCGGCGAATGCCGACAATACGGTGCTGAACTTCGTTGTTCCGGGTACGACTCCGCCGGTTGATCCTCCGGAGGTGTGTGATCCGGCGACGCAGCTGTGCACGACGCATCCGGTTCAGGTTCCGGGGTTCACGGTCGCGAAGACTGCTGATCCGGTGTCGGGTTCGAATGTTGTTGCCGGTCAGACGATCACCTACACAGTGACCGGTGCCAATACGGGTAACACGACTCTTGATCCGGTCGCTATCTCCGATGATCTGTCGAAGGTTCTCGACAATGCGGTGTTGGTGGATGGTTCGGCGAAGGCGACTGTCGACGGTGTCGATGTGGCTGTTCCGACCTTGTCGGACACCACGCTCTCCTGGTCGGGTGCTCTCGAGCCGGGTAAGTCGGTTGTTCTGACGTATCAGGTGAAGGTCAACGACGGTGTTGCTGGTGGGGTGTTGATCACCAACAAGGTGACCGGTACTGCGAAGCCGCCGACGGGTCCGGAGATCACTCCTCCGCCCGTGACGACCGAGCATCCGGTCGATGTTCCGGGGTTCACTGTCGCGAAGACTGCTGATCCGGTGTCGGGTTCGAATGTTGCTGCTGGTTCGGTGATCACGTACTCGGTGACCGGTGCCAATACGGGTAACACGACGCTTGATCCGGTTGTGTTGACCGATGATCTGTCGAAGGTTCTCGACAACGCTGCTGTGGTGGACGGTTCGCTGAAGGCTGTTGTCGATGGTGTCGACGCGACGGCTCCGATTCTCGAGGGCACGACGCTCTCCTGGACTGGTGTTCTCGAGGCTGGTAAGTCGGTTGTTCTGACGTATCAGGTGAAGGTCAATGCCGGTGTTGCCGGTGGCACGTTGATCAACAACAAGGTGACCGGTACTGCGAAGCCGCCGACGGGTCCGGAGATCACTCCTCCGCCCGTGACGACCGAGCATCCGGTCGATGTTCCGGGGTTCAC